>JAHALF010000023.1 GCA_018371275.1 Clostridiales bacterium | reverse complement strand
TATTATATGTATCATTTTTTATATATACATCATTAATATTAGCTTTTTTATTTAATTCGGTATTTAAAGCAAAACTAGATTTATCTTGATTATATATTTCAGCATCTAATTTACTTGCTAATGCTTCCTTATCTGCTTTTTTATCTAATTTTTCTTGTATTTCTAACTTATTAAAATAGTTTTCTAATCTTTCATTAAGTAATGTTTCTGTTATATATTGTGATAAGTCTGTACCCTCAAATTGTTCTATTCTTTCAGCTAATTCTTTTATTCTTTCTTCCCAATATTCAAGATAAGATAAATTAGTCTCAACTATTTTATTATCAACATCTAAACTTTCTAAAACTTTAATAATAAAAACTTTAGATAAATATACACTATCATTATTTTTTATAACTATTTGTGTTCTTTTATCTCCTGATGTTAAAGTTATACTTTCTTTAATCCTCCAATTAATAACTATTTTATTTTCTATCTCTTCAATAGTTATATTATTATTTTTAATGTTATCTAATTTGTCAGTTTCATATATAATTTGCACCAAACTACCTTCCGTTTTAAAATCTAAAGGCTTTTCAAACTCAAATGTTAAAATATCATTATTACTGGAATACTGTTGCAGATTAACTGCTATTAATTCTACATCATTTTTTAAAACTCTCATAAAATACCTCCATAAAAAATAATAAATTAAACCTAACTTATTAAATCTATAAGCTCTGTATATTGTTCCTGTGTTATTCTATTTTTTAATAAGTAGATATCTAATTTATTTAACATATCCCCTTTTTCATAAACTCCACCTAAAATTATTTTTTTACATAAATTATACATAGTTGTTCTCCTTTCAATAAAAAAGAACTAAATATTATTATTTAGTTCTAACAAACATTTTACATACTCAAGTTCACATTTAAGATTTAACTTTTCTTGTTCTTCTTCTGTTAAAGTCTCTATAAACTCTGTACCTACCCATATTTTACCTAAATATTGTAAAGCCTCTTCTTCTGTTTTCATTTCTATATAGTTTGTATCTTCTATTGGTTTTTCATAAACTAAAGCAAAGGCTATATTTTTATTATCTAATAATAAATATACCATATTTACCTCCTTTTATTTCTTATTAGGATTAAGAAATTGTAATTCTCCAAGCACTTTAAAATTTTTGCAATAATAACCTCCAAAAGTATTTGATTGTAAATAAAATTTTATGTTATCCCCTTTTCTTACATTTAAAAGAGCTGTTTTATTTGTGTATGTTGATGAACCATGTCCAGATATTTTTATTATAAAATTTTTTTCTACTTCTGAATTTTTAGATATTGAAATACCCCCGTGGTCATAGGCTACTGAATCATCGTTACTATCCCAATCCTTCTTTATATCAACACTAATTTTAACAACTCCATTATTTAAAAATGTGTAACTCAAGATATCTGTATATCTTTGGTGATTACCAATGCCACCAGAAGTCCTTTTTTCTGATAAATAAGATGTTAAAATTGAGGAATTAGAACTAACATACTCAACAGTACCAGTATTTAATAACAAATAATTTATTTTATCAACTAGAGGCTTATTATTAAAATCAATAGTTGAACTACTAGAGCCCTGTAATAAGTTGTTTAAATTAGTCCCTAACTGAGTATTTTTAATATAATGTACATCTCCAGATGTCCCAAAATTATTATTAAACTGTTCCTTTATTAAAGTATCCAAACTTTTATTAGGGTCTTTATTTAAAGCTTTTAATATTTCCCCCCAACTCATTAACTAATCACCTCCGATATACTTCCATCGTTATTAAATTTAGTAAGTACTGTAACTTGTTTCATAACATCAACACCGTTTCTTTCGTAAACTTTAGTATTAACTTGTATATCCCCATTAGATAAAAATTTAGTAAGTCTATCTGCTACTTTTGTATTACTTGCTGTTATAAATATTTTTTCATCTACATCTCCATTTTGTAAAAAATCTGTTTTTTTAGTAGCACCTTTTAACTCTGCTAAATTATCAAAATCAAAACTTTGTAATTTTGTTATATCAATTTTTACAGAATTATACCAATTTTCTATTTCTGTCATCTGTTGAGTAAATTCATTATTTTGTTGTTGCTGAGTTTGTTTCCATTCTTCTATTTTTTGATTTAAGTAAGTTTCGTATTGATTAAATAACTCTGTTGTGTCAACAGTTTCTACAACACTAGAAACAATACCACAAACACTTTTATTAAGTCTTGTATCTAATATATCTGCTTGTGTTATTACTTGAGTTGCTGCTTTTATAGTTACTTCTGCTAATTTTAATTCATAAATATCATCATTTCTAGTTATAGTAGGTATTTGAGAGTTTGAACTAGGATTCCCCTCTTTAACATATATCCTTATATATCTATTAACTAAATCTAGCCTTAAAACAATTATATCTTTTCTTGTATAATTTGCATTAGCAGTATTTAAAGTTATCTCTAAATCTTCATTTAAAACATAACCATAACCGTTTATAAATCCACTACCAGCTTTTGCTTTCACTACTAACCCATTAATACTTTCTATTTTTAAATTATTACTAGGATTAGGATAAACTCCATTGCTTATAAAATTTGCAAAATATGTAGCAAAGTCTTGTGAATAATAAAGTCTATCATCTTGTCCATTTTCATCTAATACAGAATCAAAAGGAAAACTTAATTCTATACTATCCATAAATACACCACCTTTTTAATTAAATAATACTGTTATATATTTACCTGTAGGTTCTGTAAATTCTTCTATACCTATTATATTTTTTTCAAAACACATATTTAAAAGACTATTTCTTGTTATTACTATATCTCCTAAATCCCAATCTAATAAATATTTATATTGTTGTGAATTTTCAATAACAACAAACTCTATATTTTTATCTATTTTCCTTATTTCAGATGTTGTTTCTTTTCTATTTAACCCTTTAAAATTATTATTTGAATAATTCCCATCTTCAAAAATTACAATATTTTTTTCATTTAATAAATCTTCATAATATTCTTGCTCTGATATATTGTTAAACTCAAAAGAAAATATAGCACTACTTTTATCACCCTCATATATTTCTAATTCAAATATTTGTTCTTTAAATAGAAAATTTATTTTAAATCCAAAATTAATATTTTGTAACTGTTCTAATATAACCTTTAAAACTTCTTGATTTTTATATTCTAAATATAAATTTATATTTTTTAAATCTTCTGGTAAAGACTTTATTTTAAAGTTTTCTATTTTTCTATTTGAAATAGTAGGGTTTATAAAATTTTCATTTATAATTTTATTTATAAAATCATATAGTGATATGTTACCTGTATAACTAAATATTCTATAACTTAAAAAATAACTTAAACTTTTGCCTTTTACATTTAATATAACTTGTCCATCTGATAGTGTATTAACATACCTTTCTAATATTATACAAGTTTCATTAGTATCTTTTTTATAAATATAATTACCTATATCTAATAGTTCAAAATATTCAATATTAAAAATCATCTCCACTTCAAATCTACCAACGTCATTATAACTTCTATTCCAACTAATATAATTAAAACCTGTTAATACCCCTAAAAGTTCAAAATTTTTAAATATATAAAACTCCATTTTACACCCCCAAGTAGCGTGGAGAATACCATAAAATAACATCTAAATTTATAGTATTTTCTTCTGCTATATAACCTATTTTATTATGCCCTATTTTTAAATTAAAAAAGTTACTTTCAATGTCTAAATGTTTAAAAGCATTTTCTACACCATTTAAAGTAACTTTTTTAATTTCTGGGTAATTTATTATTTCTAAAATATCACCTTTTTTCATTTTATAATTAATTTTTATAAATTGTTTAGTGTAAAAATCATAAACTTTAGGCGATTTTACTGTTCCTCCTTTAGCCTTAAATATAACCTTAAAACCACTTTCAACATCACCTATATTTTTTACTTCACTTTCTAAAATAGAACGCCTACGTGCAAAAGTTATACCTCTTTTTTGTGGTATGTTTAAAGGAAATTTTAAAGTTGGTGTTAATAAAGCTAAATATTCTGTTACCACTTTATCTTGCCAAAATGGACTAAGTGCAACTAAATTTATTTCAAAATTTATAATTCCTTTATTAGCTTTAGGTTCTATAACTTTTTCTACATAAACATCTATTGTTTTATAGTATTTATTAGATTTTTGTAAAATTAATTTACCCTTTAAATTAGGGTTAAATATTCTTATTAATTTTAGTCTTAATTGTTCACTATATTTGTTACATTCTATAATACCATTTATTGTTATATATCTATCATCAAGAGTATTAGATACATATGTATTTCCGTGTATTAAATTTTGTTTAATAGTAGTAATAGAATTTTGTAAATCTTCTTCAAAATTTGTTAAAGTATACTCTGAAAATAAAGATATATCTATATTACCTATATCATTTTCAAAAGTAATTATTAAATCTTTTGTTATAAGCATACAGATACCTCCTAAACTGGTTTTAATGTTTTTATTATTTTTTTAACTTCTTTTTTCATTTGAAAAGCTGTCTTTTCCTCTTTAACATTATAAAAATTTTGTATAATTGTAGGGTTATTTTCATTATTTACACTTGTATTACCTTGCCTGTATCTTTCTGCTTCCGGTTGGGTTAATACCATTTCTCCCTTATGTAAAATAGCATTATAATCATCAAATGGGACAGACCTTAATCCTGTTCTATGGCTTCCATCAATACTAGAGCTATCCATTTTAGAGCTTTCGCTTTTCCAAAAACTAACTTTGTCTAAAAGCCAACTTATTTTGTCACTAACCCAGCTCGATATACTTTCCCATATATTTTTTATGCCGTCCCACATACTTGTAAATATTTCTTTACCTGCATTGTACATTTTGCCTTTTATAGATTTTATAGTATCCACAATAGTATTAATTATATCTTTTATCCAATTATAAATACTTTTCCAAATGTTCTTATAACCGTCCCAAAGTCTAGTAAAAACTTCTTTAGCTGTGCTAAATATTTTGTCTTTTGTACTGTATAAAGTTGTTACTATATCATTTACCTTTTCGCTAAACCAATTACAAATATTTGTCCATATATCTTTTATAGTACTTTTTATATTGTTCCAAATCTCAGTCCACTTATTTGATATTGCTGTAGCTTTTTCTAGTACTGAATTATGTATATTTTCCAAAAAGCTAGTAACAAGATTTACTATACCCTCCCAAATATCGGAAAATAACTTTTTAACACTTTCCCATACTGCTGACCAATCACCTTTTATAATATTAGTCAAAATATTTATTATGTTTTTTATCGTATTTAAAGCAGTTTCTACAACTATACAAATATTATCCCAAATGATTTCTATAACCATTAGTATTTCATCGCCAAATAAATCCCAAATGATTTTTATTGCCTCTACAAATTTTTCTATTTCAGCCTTTATATAATCTATAAATGCAACAATAACTTCTTTAATGCTATTCCATATAGCCCCTACATTAGTATTACTGTCATTACAAGCATTTATAAAATTTTTAATACCTCCTACAATAAAATCAATAGCACCACCTATTACATTAGAAACAGTTTCAAAAACTGATTGTATTGTAGGCATATGCTGATTTATCCAATTTGCAAAATCATTTAAAATAGGTAATATTTTTTCTCCAATAGGTATCATAATACCTACTTCTAATTGCCTTCCTATTCCCTCCATTGCACTTCCAAAATCATCATATTTTATTTCTTTTATAGCTTCTAGATTATCTGCTGTTGTACTTATAGCACCATTTGTATTAGTAAGAGCATTTATTGCCTCTCCTCCTAAATCTTCCCACATAGTACCAAAGAGATTAACTCCTGCTGTTGTTTTATCTACTTCATTATCACAGTTATTTAAAGCTGTTATAACTTCCTTAAATGCTTCATTAGCAACTTCTCCACCTTGTGCAAATTTTTGTTGCATTTCATCTGCATTTAGGTTTAGTATTTGAAAAGCTTCTATAGTTGTTTTACTACCATCTTTTGTCCTTATCCCAAACTCCTTAACAGCATCTCCTAATTTATCTATATCAAATACACCACTTTGTGCACCATTACTAAACATATTAAACATTTCTTCAGCATTAAATCCTAATTGTGAAAAATGAACAGAATATTCATTAATACTGTCTAATAAATTATCATTTTTGTTAAGTCCATTTTGTGCACCTTGTGCTATAAGATTATATGCTTCATCAGATGTTAATCCAAATTGTTTCATCATCATATCAACACTTCTAATACTTTCCCTTATCTCAATATCAAAAGTATCTCTCATAGCTAAAGCGTTTTCTGTTGTTTTTTCCAATTCTTCTCCTGCTAGTCCTGTTTGAGTTTTGACTTCTGATAAAGCATTAGCTATATCTTCAAAATCTTCTCCATAGTTATTAGCATATATATTTTTTAAAGAGGTTTCTAACCCTGCCATTTCTTCATCTGCTGCACCTGTTGTAGCTTGTAAATTATTTAAAGACTTATCTAAATCCAAAGCTTTATTAACACAACTAACTATAGTCTCTGCTACTTCTTTTATTACTACTGTTACAGTTGTTATCGTTACTGCACCTGCTACAAACTTTTTAATATTAGAAGATAAATTTAAAATACCACCACTTGATACATCAGAATTATTTTTTATACCTTGTAAACTACTTATAGCCTCTTTTGTATCTATTTCTATTTTTCCAAATAAAGTACCTAAATCTAACAATTAACCACCCCCAAACTGTTGCCTTAAACTATTTAAATCTGGTCTTGTTTGTGTTAAGTAGTAACATTCTTCAAGATAAGCTCTTCCCTGTTCTGTCTGGCTCATTTTATATACATAGGCATCTCTAAATAAAAGTCTATAAGTATAACAATCTAAAGATAAACATTCATAAAAATTTAATCCTGTATAATCACTTATTAATTTCACATCTGTTGTTTCTATACTATAAAATATATTGTTATTATCTTCTGTTTCATAAGGCAACTGGGGGATAACTACTCCCCCAACATATCAAAAGAAAAGTTTATATAATCTTTTATTACAACTAAAGCCATTGATAAATCAAACATTTTTTCAATGTCCTCAAAAGTATATACAATACCATTTTTATTAGTGCTAAATATTTCAAGTAAAATATTATTTATTTCATCTAATAAATTTGCCCCTTTATTTTCAACTTTTTCTAAATTTATCATTTTTTTTAGCAATAATTGACTAGGCTTTGGTATTTGTAATATAGTTCCATCTAATAATTTAATTTTATAAAGTTTTTGTTGTAGTTTACCTAAATCTAACATTAATCTTCACTCCCTACTTCAATTAATTCATCTGGAATAGTTTTGTCAACTTCTTTAAATATAATTAAAGTTCCATCACTATCACAAGGCTGTGCCTTAAACTCTGCATTTATTACAGTTTCTTTATCTTTAGCAAAAGCTATTTCAAAACCTGCCTCATTATTTCCAACAATAGTAACTCTTATATCACCATCTACTTCATCTTTATGTACAAAATGTATTATATATTTTTTTCTATCATAATTAGATGAACCACCTATTTTTACTGTTCTTGTTTTATTAGATTTGTCTTCTTCTATTCTTACAGTTGAAGATAACTTTTGTAATGTGTTTCCACTCCAAGTCATAATCCCTGATTTTAATACAACAACCTCTTCTGTTATAAACTTTTTAGAAACAAGCCCTAAATCATCTTTAGCTTCATAAAAACTAGGCGTATATGTCAAAGATGCACCACCTTGTATAAGTCCTAATAAGTTTTCATCTTGTTCTATATCACTATCTTGTGGTATTGTGTCAACAAATTCTTTTATATAAAGTTTGCCACTACCTAAAACAATTCTTTCCATTTTATTACCTCCTAATATTTTGATTTAATATTAAAAAAAGCCTTGAAATGAAATGTACTTGTTTCTACATTTTCAAGACTTCCTCCACCATTTAATTCAATAGATAATATATTATTATTTAAACCATTATCTCCTAAAGTTATTAAAACTTTTTTAATATTTTCAATCATTTGTAATCCTATACCTATATCTAAACATATGACTGTTATTTCTAATCTACTTTGTTCTATTACTCTATTGCTAGATATAGGTATTAAATTATAAATAACACAATTTTCTATTTTATCTGTACCAAAAGGATATATTTTGTACCCTAAAAATTTTAATATATTTAATATTTCATCTAATATAATCATAATGTATCCTTAAATATTTCTTTTATATTTTCTTCATTGTTTAATATAGCATCTTTTAAAAATGGATTAGGCTTTTGCCCTTTTGTTACCCAAGTTTTACCTTTAGCATCTATAAATGTCCAAGGCACTTCCTTACGTCCTTTTCCATTTATAGCATATATACCTGTTCCTTCGTGAACATATGGAGCATACTCTACATTTGTCCCTACAATACCTGTTAGCTTTGAATCTTTAATAACTACTTTATGATTAATACTAGCTTTTAATGTTCCATCATCTACTGGACAAAGTTCTTTAGCTTCATTTTCTATTAATTGACAAGCGTCTTCTAATTTTTCTGCTATTATATTTTGTAAGCCCCCATTTATAAGTATATTCAAATTTGTAATAAAATCTCTATTCATTATATCACTACCTTTAACAAATATTGACTTAACCTACCAATTTCATTTATAGATATTATTTCATATTGTAATTTACCTACTAACTTATATTTTTTTGTTAAATCTAACCCCTTATAATATGTAAGCCCTGTATAATTACAATCTTTAAATCTTATATCTTCACTTCTTTTATTTATAGATACAAAATTTATAGCTACTTGTATATTATCCATAAATATATAGTTATCTTTAAGTTTTCCATATTTATCTTGTATAGGCTCATTTACATATAATGAATATTGCTCCATTTGTCTATTAATCATAATATCCCCCAACCCTTTTTATTTTTAAGTTTATTTAATTGGTTTAATATATATGTTGGATAATTATCTGTATAGCTTTCAGATACTCCACTATAACTTTGTGATATTAAACCCTCTGTCCCTAATTTATTAAGTTTTATAATTGCTATATCAACAACAACATTATTAAATTTTTCATTATATTTTTGATTTGTATACATCTCAACTTCTTTTATAGTTTTTTTTAAAATAAGACTGATTAAATTGTCATCAGTCTTACTTGTTAGTAGTTTTACTTCTTCTATTAAGTTTTCTAGTAAATACATTTAACCAGCCCCTATTATTTTTATACTGATGCATTTTTAGTAAGTTTTATTGAGTATGTATCATCTACCAAAGCAATTAAACCGTGTCTTTCATATACAACAGTGTTATCCTTAGTTTCTATATTTCTATCTTGTTCTATACTCCCAGCTTTTTTAACAAAAAACTTAATAGCATTTTTCTTAGTTATATAGCAAGTTTCTGCTGGTATAAGTTTACTAAATAATGCTGGTAACCCACTAATTGTACCAAATTGACCAGTGTATAAAATTTCCCCTTGTTTACTAGCTATAAAATCTTTATCTTTTCTAACAGTAGCTTTTAAGTCATTACCCATAATAATAAACATATCATCTTCTACTTCTTTATCAAGCTCTGCTAATGCGTCAACAATAGCTGTATAACCAAATTCAGTATATTTAAAAGAGTTACTAATTTTTTTAAGCTCTTCAAAATATTCTTCTTTTATTTGATTAGTCATTAATGTAGCTGCTCCCTCCGTTGCTACATCTAATAAATAAGGGTCTTGCATTATATCCATATCATTATATTCATATGTTTGTTGATACCTATTTATTGTATATTCCTTTGGTGTAAATGTTACATTACCTTTTGTTGTATTTTTAGCTCCTTTTGCTAATTTCTCAACTTTACCAGAATAAGTATATTTATTTACGACCTTTTTAAGTCCTGCACTATCTGTAAGGCTTGTATCTATAGTCATTAACCCTCTAACATCTAATTTAGTGTTTACCAAATCCGTCATTTTATTTTCTAAAACTTTATTATCATAACCTGTTCCTATTGTAACCATAATTTAACCTCCTATTTTTTAGATAATTCTTCATATAATTCTTTATTTGTAACATATAATTGTTGTTGTTCTGCAAGTGTCATCTTCTTAAATGTTTCTTTATTTAATATAGTTTCTTTTTGTGTATTAGCATTTTTAGGTGCTGTGCTTTTTAGTCTTTTATTAACTTCATCTTTTACCATTTGTTTAAAGATTTTGTCTAGTGTTTCAATTTTTTCTATACATTCATCTTCATCATCAGTTGTTACAACAAAATCAACTAGCTCTATACTAAGTCCTCTTTTATCTAATACTTTTGCTATTTGATTTTTAGTACTTAATAGTCTATGCTTTGCTACTTCTTCTTCAAGTTCTGCTATTCTTTGCTCTTGTATAGCTTTAGCTCTTTGTTCTTCATCTAAATTTTCTAAAGACTTTTGCTTTTTAGCTTCTTTTTCATTTTTCTTATTTTGTTTATCAAGTGCCTTTTGTACTTCACTTGCAACTAAAGAGGCTACATCTTCTCTTGAAAATGTAGCCTTTTCTTCTTTTTGGTTTTCTTGTAAATTACCTTGTTCATCTTGTAAGTTATTTTCTTCACCCATATTATAACCTCCTTTTAGGTATAAAAATAAGACAGTTTTTTGTCTTATCTAGGACAATTAAAATTTATATTTTTGTAAGTTGTTCATCTGCTTTTTATTTTAAAGCTATATATTCTTCATTTAGATTCTTTATATCTTCTGGTGTTTCTTTTATAATTTTATTATTTTCTAAATAATCAAAAAGTTTTTTAAATTTAGGCTCTATCATTATCCTAATTTCTCCTTTAATAATTTCCATACTTCTTTTGATAATATAGATGTATCTTCTTTATTAACTATGTAGTCTGGTACTACTTCTGCAATTCTACAGTAGGTAAAATTGTACATCTACAATTAGGGTGATGAACTGGCTCTAGCTTATCTAAAGGTAATGGATTTGCCTTTGTTTCTTCTCCTAGCTTTTTACACTTATCACAAGTACGTTTATCTTTAGAATAACTATAATATCCATAAGTTCTTCCTCTAGCTTTATATATTTCTACTTGCCCAGAATTTATACAACGCATTGTCTCAGTTCTTACAAGTCTATCTGCATTATAAAATGAACTATTATGTATATCCATTATTTCAGTTACTGCCTTATCTTTGTTCATTCCGCTTGCTATAATATTTTGTAAATTTTTTTCTATTAACTTACCTAAATTATCTCTATTTTTCCATATTCTTTTTGAAAAACTTTCACCTTTAAATTTTGTATTTACTATTTCTTGTATAACCTTTTCATTTATCAAAGTAAATGATATATTACTATTTTCTGCTATATCTCCTATTATATCTTTTGTAGCTTGTTCTAAACCTCTAGATATAACTTTTATTTCTTGTTCCCCATAGGATTTTAATATAGCATTTATTTCATCTAGTAAATTTTTAAACCTATTAAATTTATATAATTCTGTTGTAGATATCCCACCATCTTCTAACATTGTTATATAAATATCTATAATAGCCTTTTGTATTTCTCTACCTTGTTTTCTATAGATTTTCTTTAGTTTATCTATTACATTATCTGTATTTTTATTAAATATATCATCAACTTTTCTACTTTCCCAATAATCACTCATAGGCTATTCCTCTTCATAACTTAAAGGAATAGTCTTATTTTTATTTGCCTGTTCTATTTCCCATTTAGGCTCTTCAACGAATGGCAATAAAGAGGCTAATGTTTCATCAGATATAAGTCCCCTTAACATATTTATCATTTGTGCTGTTTCTACATTATCTGTTGGTAAACTTGTTGTAAATGTTATATCAATATACTTAGGCACTTTTAAACCTTTTGTATACATCATATCAAATATAAGTTTATTTCTATCATTTATAGCTTTTTTAAATTTTCTTTGTTTATTAAGCATATTGTTAAGCGTTCCAAACAACTTATACTTCATTGCTACACCACTTACATTATTAGCAAAGTTCTCATCAGACAAATCTGGAACAAACGATAGTTTATGTATATCTTTTACTATTCTATTTTTTTCATTTTCTAAATCTATATTAGAAGATTGTTTTAATATAAATTGTGGATTTAAGTTTTCACCATACAACACTCTACTTTCTTTCATAGCTTTTACATCTTCTGGTAGTACATTATCTGTATTTAAATATAGATAACAGTTATTAAAATAGTCATTTTCGTTTGCTGTATCACTTGTCAATAAATCATATTCATCTATTAAAGGTATTGCATTTTCATAATCTCCTATTTTTTCTGTATTATTATTATAAACTATAATAGGTATAGAACTAAATAAATTACTTACTGTTTGTTCTAATGTTCCATTTTTATATAGCTTTATTTCATCTTTTGAATATACTTCTATATATTCTATTTCTTTATAACTATCAACCTTAACTGTCCAAAATCTTATAGCATATAATAATTTTTCACTTATATCATCTACATAAATTAATATAACTTCTTTATTATCTATAGTGTAAAATTTTATATTTTTATCATCATCTAAATATAATAACTGTATTGCATATCCATATTTAGCACAGTTTGTAGCTATATCTATATTTATATCCTGTTCATCTGCTAAATCAAGTATATTTTGATAATCTTCTAAATCATCTTCACTACTATAAGCAATAGGAGATCCTAAAAGCATAGCTACATTTGTTTTAACAATATAATCAGCGAAACTATGTGGTATTTTATTATTAGGTTTTGTTACATCCTCAAATACTCTATAATTTATAGCATTGTCATTTTTATAATATTTGCTAAGTTTAGTTAATCTAGGCAAATAATTAATTTTAAATAAGTCTATATAATATTTTATATTATCAAGTGATAATTCTGTATTTTTTTCTATATAAAACATTATAACGCCCCTTTCTTTAATACACCAATTCTACCTTTTATAATTTGCATACTATACCTAAGAGCATCTAAAAAGTGATTAAATTTATCTATTGGTTTATTTATATACTCATTTGTTTGCTTGTCCTTTTCCCAAGCATAATTTTGTAATTCTGTTATAGTCTTTTCACATTTAGGTAATACATATATCTTATATTGTTGTAACTGCTGTATACCATAAAGTACACTATCTGGACTTTTCTTACAAGGTTTAGCCCTTACTATACCTTGTCTTCTTAGTTCTTCTATGCTTTTAGGGTCTGCACTATCACACATAATAATATTTTTTTGATAACCTAAAGACTTTATTATTAAAGCTATATCTGGGTTAGTTAAGCCTGTTTCTCCATACTCATCTATAATATAAATTTCTTTTTCTTCTTCATTTACAAGACTTACTATTAAAGCCGTTGGGTCATTTGTAAAACCAAAATCTAACCCTGTTAACGTAATATATTTTTTACTATGTATAAGCTCATCTACATCAAAGTCTAATATTTCATAATTGTTATATACTAGCTTGTCTAAACTACAAAATTCCCCCTCTACATAAATTTTATAATAGGTTGGATTAGTGGTTTTATAGCTTTCAATTTCATCTTTATAAGATTTTGGTAAAAAGTTATTATCTTTGTATGTTGTTTTTAATATAAATGCCTCTACTTTATTTACAAAGAAATATTGATAACACCAATTAGCCTTACTAACAGGGTTAAAAGACAACCATATTTGTAAGTTGGGATTTAAAGCCCTTAAACGTAAATTTAACTGGCTAAAATCATCTAGTGTTAGCTCTGTTGCTTCTTCACACCATATGTCTGTTATATCTGCAATAGATTTTATTTTTTCACTATCGTCCATACCTTTAAAAAGGATTATACTTCCATTAGGTAAAGTTATATCTAGTGTAGTTTTATTTATTCTACATACATTTAAAAGTTTAATACTTTCTAATATTTTGCAAATAACAGCAAAACAACTTTCTTTTTGAGTTCTTGCCACTTTTCTAACCACAAGAATTTTTCTCTTACTCTTCAAAGCCTTTAGTACTAACTTTTGCGCTACAAATATACTTTTGCCACTACCAGCTCCACCATAATACACTTCTATTCTATTTTTGTAACTAAATAAATATGGTAAATAAGTCTTATTTATTTCAACATCAACTTTCATCTATCACACCCACAACCCCTTTTATATTTAATTCTAAAGATGTATCTTCTAATTGTATCTTATCTGTAAATAAGTTATACCTTTTACCAAGTAATTCTGCTGCTTTTAGTCTATCTTTAGGGCTTACTTCCTTTCTTATCTTTCTAGCTTTAGAAATACCATCTCCCTGTCCCTCAATAACTATTGTTTCTTC
>JAHALF010000060.1 GCA_018371275.1 Clostridiales bacterium | reverse complement strand
AACCTTTTTTAATGGTTCCCTTTATATTATTATTATATTATCAAAATTTTATTCAGTCAATAAATATTTTACACTTGATTTTTGGTAATAAATAGTATAAAATAATAATAATAAAAAATTAAATATAAAACAAAAACTCTTAACTCATCATTGTCGGCAAACTTTTATGAGTTAAGAGCCCTAATAAAAAATTGAATAAAAAACATTAAAAAATATTTAATATTTTTGATTTTTTATATGATATTAATATTATAGGGTAATAAATAAAAAAAGTCAATATTAATATGTTAAAAATTTAAAAAATCTCCTTTTTATTAGATTTGTTTTATATTTAATTTCACAAAAAGAACTATAAAATAAATTTTAAATGAAAAGGAGAATTTTGTTATGCAAAAATTTGAACTAAAATATAAAAATACAATGAAAACTGGAAACTGCTTATATAATGAAAAACCAATTGTTTTAAATCCTAATCTTATACTAATTTTTGACGGTGATGCTAAACTTGCTGCTATATTACAACAATGCCACTACTGGATTAATTTCAATAAACAAAATGCAGAAATGGAATTAGCTAATATTAATACATATTATGATAATTGTTTTTGGTTTTTCAGAACATATGAAGAATGGGAAGTAGAACTTTTTTGGATAGATTTAAGAACTATTAAACGAAAAATTAAAAAGTTAGAAGATATGGGGCTTTTAATTTCTAACAATTTTAATAAATCGAAATTAGATAGAACAAAATGGTACACTATCAATTATGATAAATTAGCAGAGCTTGAAAAACAATTTGAAACAAAATTAAAAGAAAAAATGCTTAAAATTGAAAAAAGAAAACAAAAAAACAAAGAATATAATGTTTCTAACACCTCAAAACATTGTAAAAATTCTTACACTCCCGATAGTGTCAAGTTGACACTATCACCAAAGTGTCAAGTTGACACTATTAATAGTGACAAGTTGACACTAGCAATACAAGAGAATAACTATAAAGAGAATAACTATATACAAGATAATAATATAGTCAGTCAGTCAGTCGTTGACAACCAAAACTTAAAAAAAGAAATGACAGACGGACAGACTGACTATACCGAAAATTTTAAAATTGAAATTGAAAATAATGACAATGAACTAAATAATATTGTAGTTGATATTGTTAATGATTTATTAGCAAGCCAAAAAACTATTACTGTGAACAATAAAAAAATTCGCATTAATGGTTTAATTACTGAACTTAAAAAATTAGATAAAAATAACTTAGTAAAATTAATAGAATATGTTGCTAAAAAATTTGAAAGCAACAACAGTGATAATATTAAAAATAAAA
>JAHALF010000022.1 GCA_018371275.1 Clostridiales bacterium | reverse complement strand
TTTTCGGGTCGTTTAATTCACTTTTTTTGATTATTTAGTTTTCAATGTTCAATCTTATCTTTTATAATTTTCATAACTTTTTATTTTAAGTTACTTATTATATTATAATCACTTTTTTATTTTTGTCAAGAACTTTTTCAACTTTTTACTAAATTTTTATTTTCTTAACTTAGTTTGTCTTTTTAGCGACTTATTTATCTTATCACTATTTTTTAATCTTGTCAAGAACTTTTTTCAGCCTTTTTTAAAGTTTTTCCCATTTCTTAACTATTTTATTTTAGCGACTTGATTATAATATCACACTTTTTTTATAATGTCAACACTTTTTTACATTTTTATTAATTTTTTATTCTTTAGTAAGCTTAGTCTTTGTTCCATCTTCTTCTACTATATATACATTATCCAATATTTCAGTCTTAAATTTTTGTCTAAAATTTTTTATATATTCTTTTCTAAGCTCATCTCGTTCTTTTATTTCATCTTCTGTAAGCCCTATAGTTTTTGCTTTATTAGCAAGTTCATTTATTCTAATTATAAGTTTATCATTTGTCATATATTATACCCTTAAATTTTTATATTATTCTTTATAAAAAATTATCTATAATAAATAATAATATCCTTTTTAACTTTTCTATAAATTTTTTCATGTACTATTTTAATTTTAAATTATTATCTAAAATTACTTTTATAAATTTATACACTAATAAGAAAAACCCCAAGCAAAAACTTAGGGTAAAAACGGAGGACAAGGGATTTGAACCCTCGCGCCGCGTTAACGACCTACTCCCTTAGCAGGGGAGCCTCTTCAGCCACTTGAGTAATCCTCCATAAGCAAGTATTATTTATACTTCATTCATACTGCTTATTTAGTATATTACATATTTTATACTTTGTCAATACTTTTTTTAAAATTTTTTATTTTTTTAAAATTCCTAATCCAACAGTCATTTTACCACCATCTATTATATGCTGTTTTATAGACTTTTGCAAATTAGTTTTAGGTATAAAATCTTTTATATTACCATCAAATTTATCAAATACCCACTGAATATAGTCATCGCTTTCAAAATATTCAATAATTTCATAATCTTTTCTAAAATTATATATACCACTATTTTCTTTTATTAAATATTCAAGTTCCTTTCCTAATAGCCAACTAGAACATAAGAATAAATATTCAGCATTAAAATATTTTTTAAAAAATTCATTTGCTTGATAATAAGAATAATCTAGTTCTTGTATTGTACATATAGCATCACTTGGTATATGCACATATAAAACTTTATTATTTTTATTAATATTTAACTTATTAGCCAAAATTTCATCTATATTTGATACCTCAAACTCTAATTGACCTATTCTAAATAAAACAAGTGAAAGCTGTCTCCAAACCCAAAAACCTCTATCAAATGTATATTTACCAGTCCATTTATATGTTTCTTTTATAAACCTTGAAAAACATTTCATTGTATCTATATATATTTTTTCATCAATACCTTTTTTATTATAATTTTCATAGCTTTTTATAGCAATGGATAGTAATACTATTAATTCACAAATTTTATCACTATCTATATTGTCTGTATATTGCTGTAATTTTTTATAAGCTTCTTCTGCTTTTTCATTTTCAAAAAAATCATAATAAAATTCACTTATTATATTTTTATCAATTAAATAAAATTTTTTTGGTATTAAATCTATTATATTTTTACAAATATCTATTTTGTAGCAAAACTCTAAAATATTATTTATATTAAAAAAATCCATATTTACCTCTTTAGTTACTCTTTTGTAAAATCTCTATTTTTAAATGTCCATCTATATTATTTCCATTTATAGCTTTAATATTAATTGTATAAACACCTTGTTCTAGATCTTCTTCAGTCATATAAAATTCCATATTATTATTAGATTTTTTTTCAACTATAGTTTCTTCACTTACTTTATTACCATCTATATTTTCAACAAACAAAGCTACATTTTCTTCAGAGTTATTTTCAAAATATACATTACAAATTTCATTTTTATATAGAGCTATATCATATTTAAAATTTTGTATACTACTATCTTCTAATATTGTTTTTTCATATAAATAATTTTCACTATTATTTTCATTTAAACTTCTAGAATTTTTAAATATTTCTATTTCTTGAGATTTATCGTATTCTTTAGGTTCTTGAGAAGCAACTCTAGGCATATTTAAGTTTAAATCTTCTTTTATTTCTTCTGTTACATTTTCATTTATAGTTTCTTGTGTCTTTATTTCAGATGTTGTTTCCGTGCTAATATCTATATTATTAGTTTGCTCATTTATATAATTTGTCGCATTAGTAACATTATAAATGTCATTTTTAGCGGGGCTATTTTCTATAGATTTTAATATATAAAATCCCCCTATAAAAAATATCATTGTAGCGGCAACATAAGAATATTTTTTAAAATATATTATTTTAGATTTTTTACTATGTTCTTTTTCTTCGCTTTTAATACTGTCTAAAATTTTATATTTTAAATTACTTGGCGGTTCTATATCTTTAATATTTTTAAGTTTAACTATAATTTTTTCTAGTTTATAATATTCATCTTGGCATTGCTTACAGCCTTTCATATGTTCTTCAAACTCTATTATTTCAGCTTGAGGAAGTTGATGTTCTATATAGTCATACATCTTATTACAAACTTTTCCACAATCCATGAGCTCTGCCTCCTTTACTTTAAGAAATAAAAACTATATAGTTTTAAACGTATTTTTTTTTTAAATGTTCCATATTAAAATTTAATCATATTTTTAAGTAAATTTCTTGCCCGATTTAATCTAGATTTTACAGTACCTATATTAATCTGCATTATTTCGCTTATTTCATTATAACTAAGGCCTTTTATATCCCTTAAAAATATTAATGTTTTATTGACCTCATTTAAACTATTTATAGCCTGTTCTATTTCTAAAAGTCCTTCTTTTTCTAAAAGAGCACTTTCTGGTGTATGCTCATTGGAAGGTATATTTAAAGAAAAACTATTTTCTTCACCTTCTATCTCCATATCAAGAGATATATTATTTTTTCCTTTTCTCTTTCTAACTTCATCTATACAAGTATTATAAGCAATAGTATAAACCCAAGTTTTTATACTTTGCTTTCCCTCACACTTATAAATATTTTTATATATTTTTATAAATATCTCTTGTGTCATATCTTCTGCATCTGATGTATTGTTAAATATTCTATAAGCAAGGTTATAAACCATTTTTTCATATTTATCTATAATCTGTGAAAAGGCGTCCATATCGCCTTTTAATACCTTTTCTACAATTTCTATGTCCATATAAAACCTCTTTTAAAATAAGATAAAAAATCCTAAAACACCAATTGTTAAACCTAACCCACTACCAAATAAAACATCTATTGGATAATGTAAACCTGCCATAATCCTAACTACACCTGTTATTATTGCCAAAATTATAAAAAATATAAAATACTGAGGGAATATAGATGTAAGGGCTAAAGCTAAAACCATTGCACTAGCAGAATGATTGCTAGGCATAGCATTTCCGCCTTTGTGCTTAACTAAACTAGTTATATTTAATTTTTCAAAAGGTCTTTTAGATTTTATCTTTCTTCTAAGTATTTTTGCTATAAAAATAGTAGCTAAGGGTATAAATATATACTTTATTAAAGTTTTATACCCATATTTATAAAAGTTTAAAAAAATATATAAATACCCAATTAGATACATAATAAAAAATAAATAACAAGAATATATAGTAGTAAAAACTGTTAATTTTTTATGCTTATTACCAAATTTAAATAATATATCAAATATCTTTTGATTTAGCATTATAAAAGCCAATCTCCTTCAAAAACAAATCTTGCTGGTCCTATCATATAAACATTATTATCTTTATTATCCCAAGAGATATTTAATGTTCCACCTAATAGTTTTACATTTACATTTTCTCTATCACATTTTCCATTTAAAAATGAAGCTACAACAGTTGCACAAGTTCCTGTACCACAAGCAAAAGTTTCTCCGCTGCCTCTTTCAAAAACACGCATTTTAAGATTATTATTATCTATAACCTCTACAAATTCTATGTTAGCCCTTTTAGGAAATGCAGGGTCACTTTCTAATATAGAACCATATTTATTTACATCAAAGTTATCTACATCATCTACAAAAGTAATAGCGTGTGGATTTCCCATAGAAACACAAGTAAATATAAACTCTTTATCTAACGCTCTTAATTTTAGATTTTTTACAATCTCCTCATCTGATATAACTGGTATATCTTTAGGACTAAAAATAGGTTGCCCCATATTAACTTTAACATCTAAAACCATATTATTTTCATCTTTAAAAAATTCTAAAGCTTTTATACCTGCTAAAGTTTCAACAGTTATTATATCTTTTTTTACAATATTTTTATCGTGTACAAATTTTCCAACACATCTTATTCCATTTCCACACATTTCAGATTCAGAACCATCACTATTAAACATTCTCATTCTACAATCTGCTATATCAGAAGGCATAACAAGGATAAGTCCGTCAGAACCAACACCAAAATTTCTGTTACTCATTTTTATAGCAAGCTCACTAGGATTTTCTACATTTTCTTCAAAACAATTTATATATACATAATCATTTCCACAACCTTGCATTTTTGTAAATTTCATTTTATACCTCCAAAATGTTAAATAACTTTAAAAAATTGTTCAAATTTACTTATAATAACAAAATTTCCTTTTACTTTTAACCTTCCAAGCATAAAAGCTTTTTGAAGCGTGCACTTTCCACTAAGAACTTCATCCCATACAATACTATCAGATATTATAGTAACATCTGCTGAAGGATTTATTCCTTCTATATAGCTACATTCTCCATTTTTTATAACAAAAAATCCATTAAAATTTTCTTTACCAGATATATTAACTTGTATAACAACATTTATGTCATTAGCAATCTGAGGTTGGAAATAATGATGTAAGCTTTGGGTTTTTTGTTTTAAACTATTTATACTTGGGGATATACTAGTAGATTTATTATTATTCCCTGCATATTCATCTAATTGTTTTTTTATATTATTTTCTTCTTCATATTTTTGTCCTAAAAGTTTGGCTATATGGCTTATATCATCTTGTTCGTTTATATTATTATTTATATTAATTTGCCCATTATCAAATTGGTTATTATAATTATTAGATTTATTTAATTGTAAATTATTTATATATTGCTGATTATCATATTCTTGATTATTAAACTGCTGTTTATTATTAATATCTTGTTGATTTTTATAATTTTTTAATAACTCATTAATATTATTTTTTTGTATATCATTAATAGGTTGCCTATCTATATTGTTATCAACCTCTTTTTTATACAAATTAGCAACTTGCGCGCCTGTTAATCCCCTTAATTGTTTATCATCTTGTTTAATAATGCTTTCTATTGTTATTTCATCATTTTTCATATCAAGATTAAATGTATCTTGTTTCTTTTCTATATAACTACCTTTAAATGGATTAGCAATAAAAAATTTCCTCTTTTGTTTAACTATTCTATAATAATCTTCAGCATATTTTTCTATAATTTCAGTAATATTATTAGATATTTCTATATTATCTAAATATTCTTTTCCAATAAGCATATTATTTACATTTATGCCCCCTAAAGATTCTATAATCATATTCATATAATTACCAGCTGTATATTCGCTATTATCAGAAGACGTTATTATAGACATACAATGTTTATCTTTTAATACATCTTTATATAAATTATCATCTAGATGTTCTAAAAACACTTGCATAACACCATTTACAGAAAACCTTTGAGCTGTAGATGCAAATATAATCCCTTGAGCTTTTTTCATATGGCTAAATATATTTTCAATTATAGGCTGTTTCATACCATTATAATAGCCTATTTCTACCTTTGTAATATCTAACGTACTAACTTTAACACCTATTTCATTTAAAGTATTTTTAAATACATTAAATACATAATCTAACTTTTGCTCAAAAGGAGAAACTCCAGAATATATACAAATTATTTGCATAATAATCCTCCTTTAAAAGTTTTTATTAATTTATAGTTATTTTCATTATAACATATAATACCAAATATATAAAGATTAAAACATATAAATTTTTTTAAAAAATTTATATGTTTATGTATAATTAATATTGACAAAATAAGTATGTTATGTTAAACTAACTATCGTTAGTTTATGATAATAATAAATAATTCTATATAATAATTATTATCATTTTGGGGAGGCTATATGAAAATTTTTTATAAAAATTCTATATATATTATTATACTTATAATTTTAAGTATAATATCTATACAAATAGGTGTTAAAGACTTTAGCATTATTGGAGCTTTGTTTAATAATAAAGAAGATGTATTTTTAGCAACTATTAGTAGATTACCTAGACTTTTAGCTATTATTATTACAGGTGCTGGTCTTAGTATAGCAGGTCTTATAATGCAAACAATAACTAATAACAAATTTGTATCTCCATCTACAGCAGGTACTATGGAATGGTGTAGACTTGGCATATTAATATCTATGTTATTTTTTGGTGGAGAGCACAAATTAGTAAAAATATTAAGTGCTTTTATAATAGCATTAATAGGAAATTGTTTATTTATGTTAATTTTAAGAAATATAAAATTAAAAAATAGCCTTATGGTTCCTCTTATAGGTATGATGTTAGGTAGTGTTGTATCATCAATAACTAGTTTTATAGCATATAAATACGATATTATACAAAATCTTTCATCTTGGTTACAAGGTAATTTTTCCACAATATTAAAAGGTAATTATGAAATATTATATTTTGGAATACCAGTTGCAATAATAGCTTATATATATGCTAACAAATTTACTATTGCAAGTATGGGAGAAGAATTTTCTATAAATTTAGGTGTAAATTATCAAAAAACGGTAACTATTGGTCTTGTGTTAATATCTTTTATAACATCACTTATAGTTGTTACTATAGGAAGTATTCCATTTGTTGGACTTATAATACCTAATATAATTTCTATGACAAAAGGTGATAAAATCAAAAATACTATTTTTGATATTGCTATGCTTGGATCTATATTCGTTTTAGTATGTGATATTATTGGTAGACTTATTATTTACCCTTATGAAGTAAGTGTTAGTACAATAATAAGTATTCTAGGTAGTGCTATTTTCTTATTTATACTGTTTAAAAAAGAAAAATAACTATAAAGGAGGGTAATTATGTCTAACAAAAAAAAGATTTTAATACTAATATTATTGATTTTAATATCTTGTGCTATATCCCTATTTTGGGGTATAAACAAAAGTAATATAGGTTATTTTTTACCACGAAGAGCTATTAAAATTTTAGCAATCGCTATATCTAGTTGTTGTATAGGATATTCTTCTGTAAGTTTTCAAACTATAACAAATAACAGGATACTAACTCCAAGTGTTTTAGGTTTAGATTCTTTATATATGTTTTTACAAACAGTTATAGTTTATTTCTTTGGCTCTAGAACATTGTCTATGATAAGTGGATATACAAACTATTTTTTATCTATAGGCTTTATGGTTTTCTTTTCTCTAATATTGTTTATAGTATTATTTTTAAAAGAAAATAGAAATTTATACTTTTTAATATTATCCGGTATAGTTATAGGAAATCTTTTTGGTGGAATGACAACTTTTATGCAAGTTGTATTAGACCCAAATGAATTTTTAGTTTTACAAGGAAAAATGTTTGCTAGTTTTTCTAACATAAATGAGGAATTACTTTTTATAAGTTTGTTAATAATGGTAGCCTTATTTTTTATAACTATAAAAGATTATAATATGCTAGATGTATTATCTCTTGGTAAAGAACACGCTATTAATCTTGGTATAAACTATAAATACTTTGTTTTAAAAAATCTTATTGTTATATCAATATTAGTGTCTGTATCTACTGCTCTAACAGGCCCTATTACATTTTTAGGTATATTAGTGGCAAGTATATCAAGAGAGCTTATGAAAACATATAAACATACTTATAGAATACTATGCTCTGTTTTAATAGGTCTTTTTACTTTAATAATAGGTCAATTTTTAGTAGAAAAAGTATTTAGCTTTAATGCAACTACTGGTACAATTATAAACTTTATCGGTGGTATATACTTTATATATTTAATATTAAAGGAGGCTAAAAGATAATGATAAAATTAAAAAATATAATAAAAAAATATGGTGAAAAAAGCATTATAGATGACGTATCTTTAGATATTCCAAAAGGTCAAGTTATAGCATTTATAGGAGCAAATGGAGCTGGTAAAAGTACTCTAATTTCTATAATAAGCCGCACATTATCTAAAAACGGTGGTGAAGTATATATAGATGATAAAGAAATTTCTAAATGGAATAACAATGAACTTTCTAAAAAAATGTCTATATTAAAGCAATCTAATAACTTAAATATAAGGCTTACTGTAAAAGAGCTTGTTAGTTTTGGGAGATTTCCATATTCTAAAGGTAATCTAACTAAAGAAGATAAAAAGCATATAGATGAAGCTATAAAATATATGGGTATAGAAGATTTACAAGATAGATATTTAGATGAGCTATCTGGTGGACAAAAACAAATGGCTTTTATATCTATGATTATAGCACAAGACACTGAATACGTATTTTTAGATGAACCTCTTAACAATCTTGATATGCACCATTGTGTAAAAATAATGAAAAATGTAAAAAAATTAGCAGTAGAAAAAAATAAAACAATCATTATTGTTATACACGATATAAATTTTGTTTCTTTATATGCTGACCATATTATAGCTATGAAAAATGGTAAAATAATTAAAAATAGCAAAAAAGAAGAAATAATTAAAGAACCTATACTAAAAGAAATTTATGGTATGGATATTAAAGTAAAAAACATAGATGGTGAAAATATCTGTCTATATTATTCATAAAAATATTATATAAGTAAAGGAGATAAAAAAATGAAAAAATTATTAAAATTATCATTTACACTTTTAATGGCATCTAGCTTATTTGCTTGTGCTGCTACAAACAACACAAATGAAAATTCAACAGAAAAAACTGAAGTATCTAGTTCAGATACTAAATCTACAGAACAAGTTACAGAACAAGAAATTACTATTTCTCATTCTAAAGGTGAAGCCACTGTAAAAACAAATCCAAAAAAAGTTGTTGTATTTGATATGGGTACATTAGATACTATAAATAAATTAGGAGTAGATGCAGAATTTGCTTTACCATTAAATAATGTACCTTCATATTTAACAGGATATGAAAATGCTACTAATGCTGGAGGTATAAAAGAACCAGATTTAGAAACAATTTATACTTTTGCACCAGATGTTATATTTATAAGTGGTAGACAAGAAGATTTTTATGATGAATTAAATAAAATAGCCCCTACTATATATGTAGATTTAGATTATAAAAACTATATGGAAGACTTAAAAACAAATGTAACTAATATAGGTAAAATATTTAATAAAGAAGATTTAGCATTAGAAGAATATAATAAATTAGAAACTAAAGTAAATGATGCTAAAGAAAAAACTAAAAATATCGAAGATAAAGCATTAGTAATTTTAACAAATGGTGGTAAATTAAGTGCTTATGGTTCTGGTTCAAGATTTGGTTTTATACACGATGTATTAGGCTTTAAACAAGCTGATGAAAATATGTATAAAGAAGGAGAAAAACCTAGCACACATGGTAATGAAGCATCTTTTGAATATATATCACAAATAAATCCAGATATATTATTTGTTGTAAATAGAGATGCCGTTGTAGGTGGAGATGGAAATGCTTCTTCTACAATGAATAATGATTTAGTTAATAGCACAAATGCTGCAAAAAATAATAAAATAATTATGTTAGACCCAGAAGTTTGGTATATAGCTGGTGGTGGATTAGAATCTGTTAATATTATGATAGATGAAACTATGAGTGCATTAAACTAATAAAAATATTTACTCCTTAAAAAATATAAAAAAGCTAAAGATTTTATCTTTAGCTTTTTTATCCCCATAATATGTTACATATCCAAAGACTAGCTATAACCCCAGCAAAATTAGCTATTAAAGCCCCCGCTAATGTATATTTTGTTTTTGTTATATTAACAGCCATAAAATATACACTCATAGTATAAAATACAGTTTCTGTGCTACTCATCATAACACTTACAAATCTCCCAATAAAAGAGTCTGGACCATATGTTTTAAACAAGTCTAATAATATACCTGTAGATGCTGATGAAGAAATAAGCCTCATAAATGTTAAAGGCACAACTTCTTTTGGATACCCTATTTTTTCAGAGATAGGTGCTATCATATTACTTAATAAATCTAATGCACCAGATGCTCTTAATATACCTACTGCTACCATAAGCCCAATAAGTGTAGGAGCTATTTTAAAGACAGTTTTAAATCCATCTTCTGCACCATCTACAAAAGCATCATAAACATTTGTCTTTTTAGAATATCCATAAAATAATATGTAAATTAAAACGATAGGTATCATCAAATCAGATAATAATAACATAAATTTCATCTATATTTCCACCTTTCTATAACCTTTATTACAGCTATCCCAACAATAGTCGATACTATTGTTGCAAAAAGCCCTGGAGCTATTATTTCAGATGGATTATTAGAATTAAATTGAGTTCTATAAGCTACTATATTTACAGAAATAATTTGCAAACTGGACATATTAAATACTAAAAACATACACATAGCTCTACTTGCTTCATCTTTCTTATTATTGATTGTTTGTAAACTTTCCATAGCTTTTATCCCTGCTGGTGTTGCAGCCCATCCAAGACCTAAAATATTGGCTATAACATTTGTAGATATGTAGTCTAAAGATTTATGATTTTTAGGCACATCTGGAAAAAGATATGATAAAAATGGACGCATTTTATGGCTAAGATCTTTTACAAGTCCAGACCTATTAGCAATTTCCATCATACCAGACCACATTGCAATAATTCCTACCATAGTTATACAAACAGTAATAGCCTCTTTAGAAGAATCTAAAATAGCCTGTGTTACATTTGGCATATTACCTGTAAAAGAGGCCACAACTATACCTATTAAAATCATACCACCCCATAAATAATTAAGCATATTAAATCTCCTTTCTCTATTTATTTGTTCTATATATCCAATACTAATAAAATATATTCTTTAAATATTATATAAAAAGTTAATTTAAAATATTCTTGTATAAATTACAAACATAAAAATAAAGCTAATTAATATTCCATAGCTCTATTTTAAATTTCACAAAATTCTTCAATTTATTAAAATGTATTTTTATATAATTTATAATTAAAATATCCCAATTTATTTTTAAAAAGGTTAGCCTATTTAAAAACTAACCTTTTTAATTTAATTATTATAATAATCTAATATTCCTAAATATATAGCCCAAGCTATTTTCTTTTGATATTCTTCATTTTTTAACTTATTATTTTCTTCTGCGTTAGATAAAAACCCGCACTCTACAATTATAGATGGCATAGTTGTTTGTTTTAATAAATAATAATCTTTATTTTCTTTTGCTACTCTATTATTAGTATTGTCTATCTCTTTAAGTCTATTTTGTACACATTCGGCTAATTTTTTGCTTTCTTCAGAGCCTTCATAATAAAATACTTGAGCGCCTTTTACATTTTCTTTAGGAAAAGAATTTTGATGAATACTTACTAATAAATCTACATTTTCATTATTAGCTATATTTTTTCTCTCCTTTAAATCCTCCCTTTTTTTATTAGATAGAGCAGTATCATCTATTCTAGTTGTTAAAACAAATCCTCCAGATTGTTCCAAATAACCTTGTAAATATTTTGATATTTGAAGATTTATATCTTTTTCAAGCGTTCCATCTTTAGCTACCTTGCCTGGGTCCCAATCTCCGTGTCCCGCATCTATAACTATATTTTTACTAGCAATAGGCATAGAAAATGTTTCCACAGTATCTGTAAAATAAGTTTTCATCATACCAACAAATATTATGAAAATATATATACATAGTAATAACTTACTTTTATTAAAATTTTTCTCATTTTTCATAACTAGTTATTTCCTTACTTTTGCTATTTGTATTTTCATTTTCAAGTTTAATAGGTTTATTTATGTCTTTTAAATTTTCTATTTTCTTTTCTAATTTTTCTAGCTTTTTTAATAAATTATTATTTTCATTTTCCACATTTTTTATTTTTTCTCTTAATCCCATTTGTATATTTATATGTTCATTATTTTTATTTTGTATAATATCATTTAATTTTAATATTTGACTATTTTTTTCGTTTAATTGCTCATTTAACATTTTAAATCTATTTTCTAAAATTACATTATTGTTAATATCACTATCCATATTATTAACCTTATTAAAATCTTTCTCTATATATCCATTACTTTCTTTATTTATGTTATATTTAGAAAATTCTTCAAGATTAAAATTAGCCATAAAATCATTTTCTAAAGCTACTATATTTTTAAACTTATTTGATTTCATATTATTATAGGAGTTTTCATTTACATTATCAACATTATTAGTAAATTGGTTATTTAAATTTGTTATAAATTTTTCTTGATTATCTATATTAGTAGAATTTATATTTTGATTTATATCTTCTCTTTTACTAAATAAGTTTGGTAAAATATCTGGTAATAAATAAATATTTAATGTATTTTTTGAATCTATATAAACTTCATTTATACAACTATTTTCTATATTATTACTTGAGATAAATTTTGCTTTTATAATATCTTGAGATAAAAGTCTTCTATATTTAGATATACTTGAAAAAGCTCTACCAAAATCATCTGACTGACAATAATATAAAGTAGAGTTTACAATAAAACTACAATACAAACTATTATTTAACAAGTTAATATTACAACTTTTTATTTTTTGTCCTTCAAATAAAATTATTGGACTAGATATTCCATTTTCATCCTTTTTCCTATATATAACTTGACTAGAAAATAAACTTTTTATTATATAAACATAATGTATAACATTTTTAAAAGAAATAAAAGAATAATCAACTATTTGATACCCTGTTTTATGTATTGTTACAAAATTTGATATAGAGCCATTTATTATCTCCTTGTAACCTATTTGAATATCTTTTGCCTTTTTTTGATATGCTATAACAATGTTATCTTGATTTATCTTATACATATTAAGTATATTATTTGGTAAAATAGAAAAAGTATCTATATTTTCTACATCACTCCAATTTTTACCACCAACAAGTGTCCTTATAGATAAAAAATTATTATTTAAACTAGAATTATTATATATAAGGCTCATATTACCTTTAAAAAATATAGGATAAAAAAGTATACTTTCAGGCATTTCACTCTTATTTTTAAATAAAATCTTTTGTTTAAATCCATCTTCTTCTAATTTACATAAAATGACATCTCCATTATAGTTTTGACAAATAATATATATTTCTTTATTAGGTCCAATATCAACAGTAAAATATTCTGTAACATTTTGTATTACTTTATTTGATATTGTATAATTATCTGTTCCAATTTTTTTGCAATAAATACTCCTTTCTTCACCATAATAAAATGATAACACTTCATCATTTTTATTTATTAAAATATAACTATTTTGCAATGTTTTCACCTCTTAATATATTTTATATATTATATTCTATATTACGCTATCTTATAACTATTTGATAATTAGTATAAAATAATTACAATAATATTTATATATATATTAAAATTATTAAAATGCAATAATAAAAATACATATAATATAATAAAGGCTTGTAATCTCACTATTTTAAAGTGGTACAAGCCTTTTTATTATTAACTAAATTTTACATCCTAAATATTGATTATTTATTATTAATCTCCATTAAATATTCCCAAACCATATTATCAACTTTTACTCTATCTTCTCTCTTCTCACTATTATTATTTAGTACATAATTTTTAGTTAATTACATTTCACATACTTTCTAAAATATATAAAATAGTTCCCCCCTATTTCATATTTGAATTAATTAACTCTTTAATTTTATTTTATTCAAGTTATTTTTAGTCATAATTTTCATTATCTCCTTTAACTTATTTGAATATTAATATGGCTTTATTATATCATAAATTTCTATAAAAAACGAAACTATTCCTTAATTAGTATACTTTTTTCATTAATTGGTAAAAATCATATTAAAATACATAAATAAGTAAAAATATTGAAGACTTAAAAGAAATTAAACACACAATATTTATTTTTATTGACTTATTTTATATCATTTTTTTAATTTTTATACAATAAAAAAGTTATATACTAATTATTAAAAGTAACTTATTTTTTTACCCCAACATAATTAGTATACAACCAAAATTTATTATATATGCTTATTTCTTTTAGTTTATTTTGTACTATTTTTATTTACCACCTACCTATTATTTACTATAAAAAATTATAAAAAATTGCAAAACAAAAAAAGAGTATATACTGTTTAGCTTTGATTATTATCTTAACCATTACTAAATAAAGTATACACTAAATTAAAAAAGCACTATTATTAATAGTGCTTAAAATAACGACTCAAAAGGGGCTCGAACCCTCGACCTCTGGCGTGACAGGCCAGCGCTCTAACCAACTGAGCTATTGAGCCAAAAAATGGATCCTCAGGGACTCGAACCCTGGACCGTCCGGTTATGAGCCGGATGCTCTAACCAACTGAGCTAAAGATCCATAATTTACAAATTGTATTTAAGATATAAGCCGATGAAGGGACTCGAACCCCCAACCTGCTGATTACAAGTCAGCTGCTCTGCCAGTTGAGCCACATCGGCTTATTTATAC
>JAHALF010000007.1 GCA_018371275.1 Clostridiales bacterium | reverse complement strand
GTCCTCCATATTGAGTTAAAATTAATTTAGCAAGTTGAGGGTTTTTATTTTTAATCTTTACAGGAAACTCTAATTTTTTTTCATATATCCACATATTAGCATATTTCTCCTTTCAATTTATAATTAAAGCACTCTTGCCAAGGCCAAGGATTATCAACCCATTTAAAATGTTCACAATTAGAAACTGAACGATAAGAACATAAAGGTCCAAATTTTTTCTCATAAATAGAACGAATATTATCTGCCTCTCTTAAAATTTCATTATATATGGCTATACCTTCTCTATCGTGAGGGTGAGTATCTAGATATAAAGCCATATCAACAGCCATAAAGTCAAGGGCTGTAAGATTTTTTAAAACTTCTTCTCTTTCCATTTTTACACCTCCTATAACAACCTCTTAATACTCTTTAAAACAAGGGTTATCTTCTCTCATAATATTTCTATCTTCTTCACAATAAGGACTTGCTAACTCTGGAAAAATAGTCCCTTTAATCATAGATTCGTTTTGGTCATATATGCTACAAAGACTTTGAAAAGGAACATAAGCTCTTGCTAGCCTAACCACTTTTATATATTCCTCATAAGGAATACACTCTGTATTTTGATTGCAACCACAGTTCATAGTAAAACCTCCTTTATATTTGTAATAGGTTATGTTCCAACCTAATTTTATATTATTCAGATTAATAAAAAATGTTACAATATAAAATAAATAACTATTGACTTTTAATATAAAAAGTTATACCTTATAATTATTAAAATAAAAGGGGTGATAATAATGTATTTTTCAGATAATAAAAATACAGTTTTAAAAATAATTAGATTAATTTTATTTTTAGTATTTATATATTTATTTTTAAATTATATAGGAGGACTATTTTTACCTTTTATAATAGGATATATTTTATGTATTGTTTTATATCCCCTTTTTAAAATATTAAATAATAGGTATAAAATACCTAAGCCTCTTAGCAGTATATTATGTATAGCAACATTAATATTTTTAGTTGTATTTTTAGGTGTTGGAGTTATAGGACAAATAGTAAAAGAAGGAAAAGAATTTATAAAAGATTTACCCTATTATGTTAACTCTATAAAAACTACATTTGATGAAATAAATGAAAATGTTAAAGGCTTAATGACAATACTCCCAGATGGTTTAGAAAAAGCCCTCATCAATTTTTTTGATAATTTTTCATCTATAATAGGTGAATTTTTAGGAAATGGCTTAAAAAATACTTCTATTAAAGTTATTAAAAAAGTTCCAAATGCTCTTATGATAACAATAATAAGTATAATATCTTGTTATTTAATGCTTATAGATAAAGAAAATATACAAAAATTTATTATTAAACAATTACCCAAAAAATATTCTGATAAGTTTGGCATAGTAAAATCTGGCATAGGTGATGCTGTATTTGGTTATATCCGCGCCCAACTTATAATAATGTGTTTAATAGCTACTATATGTTTTATAGGGCTATTAATATTAAATGCTCCTTATGCCCTATTTATAGCTGTTGTTATAGGCATTATAGACGCATTACCTGTTTTTGGCAGTGGATTTATCCTTTGGCCTTGGGCATTATACAATGTTATTACACAAAATTATGGATTAGCTACAGGACTTATTATTATATATGTAGTTATTCTTGTTACAAGACAACTAGTAGAACCAAGAATATTAGGAAAACAAATAGGTATCCATCCTTTAGCAACATTAATGTCTATATATGTAGGGCTTCAAATATTTGGTGCTTTTGGATTTATAATAGGGCCTATTTTAATGGTTATAATTAAAGCCTTACAAAATGAAAATGTATTACCAAAATGGAGGTAAATATGGATAAACCTATATATAATATGTTAAAAAATTTATCAAGTAAAAATATATATCCCTTTCATATGCCTGGACATAAAAGAAATGAAAAATTTTTAAATGACTTTTATGATTTTATAAATTTAGATTTTACAGAAATAGATGAAACAGACAATATGCACAAACCAGAAGGAATAATAAAAAAATCTAAAGAGATTTTATCTAATGTTTTTAACTCAAATGATAGTTATTTTCTTGTTAATGGAAGTAGCACAGGCATAATAGCCTCTATAATGGCCTGTGTATCCCCCAATGAACAAATATTAGTTGCAAGAAACTGCCATATAAGTGTATATAATGGAATAGTTTTAAGCGGTGCAACACCTATATATATTAATCCTACTATAAAATACAATATACCTTGTGGCATAAATTTAAAAAATATAGAAAATGCAATAAAAAAGTTTCCCAACATTAAAGCCTTTATACTAACAGGCCCTACATATGAGGGCTTTGTTAGTGATATAGAAAACATTGCAAAACTACTACATAAAAATAATATTGCACTTATAGTAGATGAAGCTCACGGAGCACATTTTAACTTTTCTGACAAATTCCCTAAAACAGCTATACAATGCGGAGCTGATATAGCTATACAAAGCTTTCATAAAACACTTCCTAGCCTTACCCAATGTGCTGTTCTTCATCTAAATAGTACAATTATAGATAAAAACAAACTAGAAAAATGTCTATCTATGGTACAAACTACAAGTCCATCATATATATTTATGCTAAGTATAGAATATGCTACAAACTTTTGTGAAAATAATAAACAATTATTTAATAATTACACATTATTTTTACAAGATTTAAGAAAAGATTTAAAGGGGTTAGAAAATATAAAACTTATAGATAATGATATTTTACAAGATAGTAATATTATAGACTTTGATATTAGTAGGTTTACATTTTTAATAAATAGCAATGTAAATGGAGATTATATAAATTCTATTTTAAAAGAAAATAATATACAATTAGAAATGTATGGAAAAAATCACATAATAGCTATATCTACTGTATGTGATGACTTTGAAAAACTAATTTATTTTAAAGATATCTTATATAAGCTAGATAAAGATATTTTACATAATAATATTAAATATGAAAATACCCAAAATGAAAATATTATTTATCCTAACATAATACCTAGAGAGGCATTTTATTGTGATAAAAAACTACTTCATATAGATTTATGTTTAAATAAAATTTGTGGTGATTTTGTAACAGCATATCCTCCAGGCATACCTATTTTAGCTCCTGGAGAAATAGTAACATATGATATTATTAACAAAATTAAAGATTACATAAAAAACAATATAAAAGTTATAGGAATAAATAAAAATAATGAAATTTCTATAATACATAAAAAAAGTTGAGGGAAATGCCCCCAACTTTTTTTACATTTTTTGTGGTAAAATTTCTATCCAATAACCATCTGGATCATTAATAAAATATATTCCCATAGAATCATTTATATAACAAACACAATCCATTTCTTTGTGTTTTTCTAATGCTTTTTCATAATCATCTGTATGTAATGCTAAATGAAATTCATTATCACCTAAATTATAAGGCTCTTTTCTATCTCTAAGCCAAGTTAATTCTAAAAAGTGACTTGTTTGATTATCCCCCAAATAAACTATTATAAAACTGCCATCTTCTGCCTCTATTCTTCTTGTTTCCTTTAAATTTAGAGCATCATTATAAAACTTTAAGCTTTTTTCTAAATCTAAAACATTAATATTGTTATGATAAAATTTAAAATTCATTTTATCCCTCCTAAATACCAGCTTTTTTTATAGCCTTTAACAATGGTTTATAAATTATAAATATTAAAAAACCATTTAATGCTCCTTTTATTATATTAAAAGGTGTTATTAATGTAAATAGCAATTTTATAGTTTCTTTTAATTCTACATTAAGATATATAGGTGTTATAAAAATATTAAATACAAACATACCTAAAGTCATAAATATTGTACCTAATATTATCCCCTTAATAATACCTTTTCCTTTATTATATAAATAGCATATAGGCAATATATATAATACACTAGCTAGAAAATTCATAAAAAATCCTATTATACCAGAATCACTAATAGTTATCATCTCTAATATTGCCACTACAAAACATATGATAACACCATAAAGTCCACCTAAATATATACTTCCTATTGTAATTATTACGTCTTTTATCTCATAAGATAAAAAAGATATAGGCACCTTAAAAATAGCTGATAAATATGCAAGACAGCTTATAAGTGCTATTACTGTTATTTTTTTTACTGACATAATTTTCCTCCTAAAAATAAATTTATAGTAAAACTAAAAAAGCCTAAAGGAAACACTATCCTTTAGGCAAATATTTATATATAAATAACAATATATAAGTCTATTACAAATAAGCATAATACACCTATACATTTTTATATAAAATATCCTTTCTCATCCAGACTGTAACTGTCGGTTTTGGAATTTCACCAAATCCTGCTTTAAAAGCTCGTGGACTATAACCACCGATAGGGACTTTCACCCTTCCCCAAGGATAAAACATATTAAATTTTATAACTTTATTATATAATATTATTTAATTTATTGCAATATTCTTATATATTTAATACTGTTACTTTAGGTCTAGACATAGCCTCTATAGAATATCTAACACCTTGAACACCTATACCAGATGATTTAACACCTAAAAATGGGAAACTATCTGGACCTCTTTCTGTTTTATTATTTATTTGAACAGTACCTACCTCTAACTTGTCTGCTATATTAAGAGCTTTATTTATATCTTTTGTAAATACTGAGCTTTGTAAACCATATTCAGACTTATTAGCTATTTCTATGGCTTCCTCGTAAGATTTTACCTTTATAATAGGTAACACTGGTCCAAAAGGTTCTTCCCAAGCTACGTTCATATCTAATGTAACATCTTTTATAAGAGTTGGATATATAAGGTTACCTTCTCTTTTATCTCCAAATAAAACTGTTGCTCCCTTTTGTTTTGCATCATCTATAAGCCCCATAACAAAATCTGCGGATTTTTCATTTATTAAAGGTACTACTTCAAAATTATCATTAATAGGATTTCCAACCGTTACATTTTTAATTTTATCTAAAAGTTTATCTACTAATATATCGTGTACTTCTTCCATAACAAGAACTCTTTTTATAGCAGTACATCTTTGTCCAGAATAAGAAAAAGCTCCCCCTATAATTTGACTTGCTGTATGTTCTAAATCGGCATCTTCTAATACAATACCTGCATCTTTTCCACCAAGCTCTAATATAACTGGTATCATACCACATTTGCTAGTTATTCTTTTACCTATATCTGTGCTACCTGTAAAGTTTATAAAATCTATATCTTTATGAGCTACTATATAATCTCCTATTTCACTTCCCTTACCTGTTACAGTTTGTATAACACCTTTAGGAACACCTGCTTGTTCAAACACTCTAACTAAATGTAACCCACATATACTTCCTTGTGTAGAAGGTTTTAAAACAACTGAATTTCCAATAGCTATAGCTGGAGCTATTTTAGATGCTGCAAGATTTATAGGATAATTAAAAGGTGATATAGCTAAAATAACCCCTAAAGGCTCTCTTTTTATTATACCTGTTTTTTTAGAGCTACCACCATAAAATCCATCTCCTACTAAACATTCATTAGACATAGTTCTAACTGTATCTGCTGTATATCTTATAAAATCTGCCGTTCTTAAAACTTCTGATTTACAGCTTTTTCTATCTTTGCCTATTTCGTGTATCATACTTTCTACAAATACATTTACATTTTCTTCTAAAATGCTTGCTGCTTTATATAAAAGATTAGCTCTCTCATCTATGGAAGTTTCTCTCCATTTTTTTTGAGCTAATTTAGCATTTTCTAAAACAAAATCAACTTCATCTTGATTCATAGCTGATACAAAACCTACTGTTGAATTGTCTAAAACAGATTTTATCTCTATATAATCATTCGTTTTACTAGCTATCCAATTACCATCTACAAGATTTTTATATTTATTATTTTCTCTTATTGTTTCAAACATATTAATACCTCCTTAACAATCCCTATTTTTTTACTTCATTTTAACAGAGATTTTTAAATATTTCAAGATATTTGTATCATAAATTTTGTTATATATTCATCTGCTGTTTTTGATGTTGCATCATCTAATACATATTCTTCATAACAATATTCTCCTATACTATAATTTTTATTTTTTAAATATTGCTTTGCTTTTTCATATATAACATTAAAATTTAGCCAATTACCTTTATGATAAAAAACTAAATATTCACCTTTTTGTTTTAAAAAATAATCTATATCTTTAGGCTTATGTTGCACTTTAGTATAAAAATAAGAATAATTTAAGTAATCCTTATTAATTATTTCCTCGCCTTTTATTACAGCCCCAAATCCTAACCCATTATATATGTTATTTTTATAGCTTTTTGCTACGTGTTCACATAACATTTTAGCAACAACAATAGGTTGTTCATACCTTATATTGCTAGATAATATAAAATATTCTTCTCCCATATATTCTATATCCATTTTATCAAGCTCTATACTTTTACATATGTTTAAAGTATCTAACCTATTTTTTATAATATCACTTATTCGGTTAAGCTCATTTATTTGCTTTTCAATATTATTTTTTTGTTCTAACAAAATTATGTTAAGTTCTTCTACACTTCTATTTTTTAAATATTTTTTTATGCTTTTAAGAGGCATACCCAGTTGTTTTAGTATTAAAATAACTTCAAAAAGCCCCCCTTGATGTATTGTATAATATCTATAACCATTTTCCTTTACAAAAGCTGGCTTAAAAAGCCCTATTTCATCATAATATATTAATGTTTTTTTATTTATATTATACATTTTAGCAAATTGGCTTGTTGTAAGATATTTTTCAAAAAGTTCTTCCATAAAAAATTTCTCCTTGACTATCCAGTTACTGTATAGCTTATCATATTTTATAGACTAAATCAATTATATAAAGGAGATTAATTTAATATGGAAAATAAGTTTAGACTATCCCAAATTTTTAAACTAGTTATACCTACGATTTTAATGATGTCATTTATGTCATTATATACAATAGTTGATGGTGCTTTTGTGTCTAGATTTGTAGGAACAGATGCTTTATCTGCTGTTAATATAGCATACCCATATGTTAATTTCGTTTTAGGTATATCTATTATGTTAGGTACTGGTGGCTGTGCTTTAGTTATGAAAAAGGTTGGCGAGGGAAAAAATGATGAAGCAAAAAAGGACTTTTCTTTAATAATATCTTTTGCTCTTATTTTTAGTATAATTCTTTGTTTTCTTAGTATGATATTTATAGAACAAATCCTAAAATTATTAGGTACAACAGATAGTTTATACCAATATGCAAAAGATTATTTATTTTTTATGATAATATTTGTTACACCTACTGTATTAAAATTTATTGTAGAACAATTTTTGGTAGCTATAAATAAATCTAAAACTGCTCTATTTCTTTCTGTTTCAGGTGGTATTTTAAATATTATTTTAGATTATGTTTTTATAGTGTTATTAGGCTTTGGTATAAAAGGTGCTGCAATAGCAACAGGTATAGGTTATGCTATACCAGCTATTATAGGATTATCATTTTTTATTAATAAATCTAATTTATTATACTTTAAAATACCTAGTAAGAACCCAAAAGTTATATTAGAATCTTGCTTTAACGGTTGTTCTGAGATGGTATCTCAATTATCTAGTGGTATTATAACATTTTTGTTTAATATGGTTATGCTTAAATATATAGGAGAAGATGGTGTTGCATCTATAACTATCGTTTTATATATACAATTTTTAGTAACTTCTGTATTTTTAGGTTATTCAATAGGTATATCTCCAAAAATAAGCTTTTATTATGGAAATCAAGATACAAATATGTTAAAAAATATTATATCTACTAGTTTAAAGATTATATGGGCTATATCTATAATTATATATTTCTCTATTCTTTTAGCATCACCTTTATTGGTTAGATTTTTTGCAGAACCTGGAACAAATGTATTTGATATAACAATAGATGGATTAAAAATATATTCTTTTAGCTTTTTAATGGTTGGTACTAATATTTTTATGTCTGGTATGTTTACTGCCTTTTCAAATGGTAAAGTTTCTGCTATTATTTCCCTTTTAAAAACACTAGTTTTTGAAAGTCTTGGGATTATGTTAATACCTATAGTTTTAAACGTTGTTGGTATATGGATATCTGTGCCTATTGCAGAATTTTTAGGTATTTTAATATGTATATATTTTTACAAAAAATATAAGCACATATATAACTATTAATATATGTATATAATTTTTATATTTTTATATAAAATACTTGACGATATAAAGTATTTTTAATATAATAAAGCTAGTGCTTGTGCATATATAGATAACAAAGGAGGTGCTTTTAGATGAAAATGACATATCAACCAAAAAAGAGACAAAGAAGCAAAGTACACGGTTTCAGAAAAAGAATGAGTACTGCTAATGGCAGAAAAGTTTTAATGAGAAGACGTAGAAAAGGTAGAAAGGTTTTATCTGCTTAATATAAAACTTATATCTACTTAATATATTATACCAATATATTAATATTTCTTATTGGTTAAATAGCCCGCTATTTAGTGGGCTTTATGTTTTTAGTTTTTAAAATATATAAATAGGAGATGAAACCGTGCTCTTTACAAAATCTCTTAAGAAAAATTATCAATTTAGATATGTATATAATAAAGGGAAATCTATAGCTAACAAATATCTAGTTATGTATGTTGTAAAAAACAACTCTTTAGAAAATTATCTTGGTATATCTGTTAGTAAAAAGGTTGGTAATAGCGTTGTTAGAAGCAGAGTAACTAGGCTTATAAGAGAGAACTATCGTCTTAGTGAAAATAAACTTAAAAATGGGTATAGCCTTGTTGTTATAGCCAGAAATCCCGCAAATGGTGCTTCTTATCAAGAGATAAACAAATCTATGAACCACCTTTTTTCAAAACATAGCTTATTTAACAATTCTAAATCTAGTTAGCTTATTATATGGGGGTATCTATGCTAAAAAATTGTTGTATGTATATTATAAAATTTTATCAAAGGTTTATTTCTCCTATGAAAAAACCTTGTTGTATATACTATCCTTCTTGTTCTAGATATGCATATGAATGCTACCAAAAATATGGCTTTTTTAAAGGTACATATCTTACCATTTGGCGTATATTAAGATGCAACCCTTTTAGCAAAGGCGGCTATGACCCTGTCCCATAAAATTTATCCCATAAAAATTATTAGGAGGATTTAATCTTGTTTAATTCTATTTTTATTTTAACTAATTTTATAGAAAAAGACCCTGGATTTATTGTTGGACCTATATCAAAGATTTTAGGTATTATAATAAATTTTGTATTTAAGTTTGTTTATATGATAACTACTGACCATTCACTTGGCTTAACTATTATATTATTTACTATTATAGTTAGATTATTATTAATTCCTTTAAATTATAAACAACAAAAATCTATGTATATAATGCAAAAAATACAGCCTGAAATGAAAAAAATACAAGAAAAATATAAAGGAAATAAAGACCCTGAAGTTGCTAAAAAAATGCAAATGGAAATGACTAAACTTTACTCTAAACACAACTATAACCCTATTGGTGGTTGTCTTCCTTTATTTATACAATTACCTATATTTGTTGCTTTATATTTTATAATGAAAAACTCTTACCTATTTGTTAGTGATATAGGTAACCTATATACAGAAATCGCTAATCAAATATTAGCTACACCAAACTATGCTGATGTTTTAGTACCAATAGTTACACCTCTTGTGCCTAAAGGTATGACAATAGATATTAGTCAAACTACAGATTTACTTAAAGCCCTAAACAAATTTAGCCCTGCCGACTGGAGCGCTATACAAGCTGGGTTACCATCTTTAGATATATCAAATCTTTTAGCACAAAAATCTAGCATAGAATTTTTCTTTGGTATAAATTTAGCAGAACCTGTTGGTTTAAGCTTTCCTAAAGTTTTATTAGCAATTTTATCTGGTGCTACTACATTTCTTTCTAGCTGGGTAATATCTAGAAAAAATAAATCTGATGACCCTAATATGAAATTACAACAAAGAATCATGAATATTGTTATGCCAATTATGATGACAGTCTTTACTATATCAATACCTTGTGGTGTTGCTATATACTGGATTGTTGGTAACTTAGTTCAAATAGTTCAACAAATATTCTTAAGCAAATATTGTGAGAAAAAATTTGCTGAGCAAGACTTAGCTTCTAGCAAATAGAGTAGCTAAGCTTATTTTACAAGGAGGAGTTTTATGGAAATACAAAAAATTGCTAAAACTGTTAATTTAGCTATTGATGAAGCTTTAAAAGAACTAAACACTACTATTGATAAAATCGAATATACTGTTCTTCAAGAAGCTTCTAAAGGATTTTTAGGCATTGGTAGCAAACCAGCTAAAGTTTTAGTAAAATTAAAAGAAGATATTAATACTAGTAACAATCATAATAATATAGAAAATACAAACTCTATCTCTAGTATTAATACTAACCAACAAGAAAAGAGAATACCTAGAATGGTTAGCGAAGATAACTTCAAAGAACCTACAAAACAAGAGAATATTAAAGAAATAAATAAAAATGCACCTATTATAGCTACTAACTTTTTAAATCAAGTTTTTAGTAATATGAATTTATCCGTTGAAATGGATATAAAATTAACAGAAAAAAATGCTTTATCAATAGAATTAAAAAGTGAAGATATTGGTGTTATAATTGGTAAAAGAGGACAAACATTAGATTCTTTACAATATCTTACTAACCTTGTTATAAATAAAGGTGAATATGCTTATATGTCTGTTAATATAGATACTGCTGACTACCGTGAAAGAAGAAAACAAACTCTTGAACAATTAGCTATAAATTTAGCTAAGAAAGCTAAAAAAACAAGACGTAGTGTTAATCTTGAGCCTATGAACCCATATGAAAGAAGAATTATACATGGCGCCTTACAAAATGACCCAACTATAAGAACTTATAGCGAAGGCGATGAGCCTTTTAGATATGTTGTTATATCACCTAAATAAATAATTAAACTTATACCTTTGCTTACAGCAAAGGTATTTGCTTTAATAAAAATTAATTTATTTTATATTATTAACTTATGTTCTAATAGATAGGAATGATAAAATGAAAATTAAAGAATTTGATACAATAGCTGCTATTGCCACATCTTTTGGCGAAGGTGGTATAGGTATTATACGTGTTAGTGGAGATGATGCCTTTAATATAGCTGATAAAATATTTGTACCATTTGATAAAAATAAAAAAGACTTAAAAATAAATGAATATAAAAGCCATACATTAACTTATGGCACTATAAAAGACAATAATGAAATAATAGACGAAGTATTGTTAAGTGTTATGAAAGCCCCTAAAACATACACTTGTGAAAATGTTATAGAAATAAATTGCCACGGTGGTAAATCATCTGTAAAACGTGTTTTAAATGTAGTTTTAAAAAATGGTGCTAGAATAGCAGAAAATGGAGAATTTACTAAACGTGCATTTTTAAATGGAAGAATAGATTTAAGTAAAGCAGAGGCAGTTATAGATATTATAAATGCTAAAACAGATATAAGCCATAAATCCGCTATAAATAGGCTTGAAGGTAAACTTAAACAAAAAATTGATGAATATAGAAATGACATTATAACTATGACTGCCCATATAGAGGCATCTATTGATTACCCAGAACACGATGATGAAACTATGACTTATAATATGATAGAAGAAAACACAAAAGCTCTTATATTAAAAGTGGAAAAATTATTAAAAACTGCCGATACTGGACGTATTGTAAAAGAAGGTATAAAAACAGTTATTTTAGGTAAACCAAATGTTGGTAAAAGTTCTATATTAAATATGTTATTAAACGAAGATAGAGCAATAGTAAGCGATATAGCAGGTACAACACGTGATGTTTTAAAAGAACATCTTAATATAAATGGTGTTGCCCTTAATATTGTAGATACAGCTGGTATTAGAAAAACAGATGATAAAATAGAAAAAATAGGTGTAGAAAAATCTAAAGAATATGCACAAGATGCTGATTTGATACTTCTTGTTTTAGATAATTCTAAACCTTTAGACAAAGAAGATATAGAAATATTAAATTTTATAAAAAGTAAAAAAACTTTAGTCCTTATTAATAAAACAGACCTTAATTCTAATTTAGATATAAATAGTTTAAAAGAACAAGTAAAAGAAGAAAACATATTAATGCTTTCTGCAAAAAAAGATTTAGGCTTTGATATATTAAAAGATAAAATAGAAACTTTATTTTTTGAAGGAGAAATAAATATAAATGAAGATATTTTAATATCTAATGAAAGAAATAAAAATTCTCTTTATAATTGTATAGAAAGCCTTAAAAATGTTTTAAATACAATAGAAACAAAAATGCCAGAAGACTTTATATCTATGGATTTAATAGAGGCTTATAGGTATTTAGGAGAGATAACAGGAGAAAGTTTGGATGAAGATGTTATAGACAAAATATTTTCAGAGTTTTGTCTAGGTAAATAACTAGAAAGGTGATAATAATGAATATATTAGCAGAAGAAAATGTAGACGTTGTTGTTATAGGTGCGGGTCACGCAGGTTGTGAGGCTGCTCTTGCAACAGCACGTATAGGATTTTCAACAGTTTTATTTTCTATAAATTTAGATAGTATAGCAATGATGCCTTGTAACCCTAACATAGGAGGTAGCTCAAAAGGACATCTTGTTAAAGAAATAGATGCCCTTGGTGGAGAAATGGGTAAAAATATAGATAAAAGCTATATTCAAACACGTATGCTAAATACAAGCAAAGGTCCTGCCGTCTATTCTCTTAGAGCACAAGCTGATAAAAATAAATATCATATAGAAATGAAAAAAGTATTAGAAAATACCCCTAATTTAGATATAATTCAAGGAGAAATATCCGATATTATAACTGAAGATGGTGTAGTTACAGGTGTTTTAAAAGAAGATGGTATATTATACAACTGTAAAGCAGTTATTATATGTTCTGGCACTTATTTAAAGTCTAAATGTTTATATGGGGATATGGTTATAGAAAGCGGTCCTAATGGACTTAGACAAGCCACACATCTTAGCGATTGTCTTAAAAATCTTGGTATAAAAATGTATCGTTTTAAAACAGGGACACCAGCTAGAATAGATAAAAGAACAGTAGATTTTTCTAAAATGTCTATACAAAATGGAGATGAAAATATAGTTCCATTTTCTTTTGAAAACACTCCAGATGATATAAGAAGAGAACAATTACCTTGTTATCTTACTTATACTAATAGTGAAACTCATAAAATAATAAATGATAATCTTAACCGTTCTGCTATGTATGGTGGTATGATAGAAGGTACCGGCCCTAGATATTGCCCTTCTATAGAAGATAAAATAGTACGTTTTGCAGATAAAGAACGCCATCAAATATTTATTGAGCCAGAAGGTGAAGACACTAATGAAATGTATGTTCAAGGTATGAGCACATCTCTACCTATTGATATACAAATAAAAATGTATAGAAGTATTGAAGGTCTTGAAAACTGCAAAATAATGCGTAATGCTTATGCAATAGAATATGATTGTATAGACGCTACACAATTAAAGCTTAGTTTAGAATTTAAAAATATAAAAGGACTTTTTAGCGCTGGACAGTTTAATGGTACATCTGGTTATGAAGAGGCTGCTGCTCAAGGTATTATAGCTGGTATTAATGCTACAAAATATATAAAAAATGAAGAACCTTTAATTCTTGATAGGTCTCAAGCCTATATAGGTGTTTTAATAGATGATATTGTAACAAAAGGTAGCCTTGAGCCCTACCGTATGATGACATCTCGTGCAGAATATCGCTTATTGTTAAGGCAAGATAATGCCGATTTAAGACTTACAGAAATAGGATATAATGTAGGGCTTATAACAGAAGATAGATACAAAAGATTTTTAGATAAAAAAGACAAAATAGAACAAGATATAAAACGTATTAAAAAAATGTCTATTGCACCTACTGATGAAGTAAACAAAATTTTAGAGCAATACGGTAGCACACCTTTAACAACTGGTATAAAGTTTACAGACCTTATAAAAAGAACTGAACTTTCTTATATGTGCCTTGCTCCTCTTGATAAAGATAGACCTTCTTTTTCTTATGATATAGAAGAACAAGTTAATATACAAATAAAATATGAAGGTTATATAGAAAAACAAATGCGTCAAGTAGAACAATTTAAAAAGTTAGAGAAAAAGCGTATCCCAAAAGATATAGACTATTCTAAAGTTATGAGCCTTAGTCTAGAAGGACGCCAAAACCTTGAAAAAATACGCCCAGAAAGTATAGGCCACGCTTCTCGTATATCTGGTATATCACCTGCTGACATAAATATGCTTTTAGTTTATTTAAACCTTTAACATATTTACATTTTTAGAATACTTTATATTAAAAAATTAAAGGAGTGATAGCTTGATTTTTTTACCAACAAAAAATAAATATATACAAAAAAGTTATTTTCATATAGATAATAGTAAATCTCCTTTTTTTAATATATTAAATCATCAATATACTAGCAAAAGTTTTATAAATCTTATAAAAGAAAATAATATTATAGAAGCAAAAAATTTTATAAGCAAGTCTTATGAAGATAATATAAATATATCTATATTAAAAGAATTTTTCAATGATGATTATATATATAAAATATTAAATAAAGTAAGTTTTTATAAAAATAAATGTGAAAAAATAAATGCCTTTTTAATAATGGACAAAAATTCAAAATTTAAAGGTATTATTAATTTTTATATGATAAATGAACCAGACAATATTAGTAAATGGAAAATATATAAAATAACAAAAGAAACAACTTATTAAGGAGCTTTTATGAAAAATTTATTAAAAAATGCTTGTAATGAGCTTAACCTTAAAATAGATGATAATCAAATAGATGAGTTTTTAAAATATAAACAACTTCTTTTAGAATGGAACGAAAAAATAAACCTTACTGCTATAACAGATGATAAAGAAATTATATTAAAACATTTTGTAGACTGTTTGACAGTATGTAAATTTATAGATTTTAATAATAAAACTTTTATAGACGTAGGCACTGGAGCTGGATTTCCTGCCTTACCTATAAAAATATTTTGTAAAAGCTCTGCCCCTACTCTTTTAGACTCTTTAAACAAAAGAATAAACTTCTTAAAAACTGTTGGTAATGAGCTTAACTTACAAAATATAACATATGTTCACTCTAGAGCAGAAGATGCTGGACAAGACATATCTTTTAGAGAAAAGTATGATTTTTGTGTATCTCGTGCTGTTGCAAATTTAAGCGTATTAGCAGAGTTTGACTTACCTTTTGTAAAAGTTGGTGGTTATTTTATAGCTTTAAAAGGCCCTTTATTAGACAATGAAATTATAGATGCAAATAAAGCTATAACTACCCTTGGTGGAATAATAGAAAAAGTAGAAACTATAAAAATACCATTTACAGATATAGAACATAAACTAGTTTTTATAAAAAAATTAAGACAAACTCCAAAACAATACCCTAGAAAAGCTGGCAAGGTATCCAGAAATCCTATAAAATGACAACATTTATATAGTTATATAGTAACTTTTTGTAATTATCTTTTTATTTTGAATTTTCTGACATTTGGAAATAATTGGGTAATATATGCTATAATTCACCTAAAATATAATATATATGAGGTGTATTATGCAAAGCTTGAAAAATAATCAAAAAGAAATTATATATTTAGATGTGGAAAAAATATACCCTAATCCTTACCAACATAGAAAAATATTTGAAGAAGATAGTATAGATGAATTGTCATCATCTATTATACAATATGGTGTTATAGAACCTATATTAGTAAGGGAGCTTAAAGGCTCATTTTATGAGCTTATATCTGGTGAACGTAGGTTAAAAGCTTGTAGAAAAATAGGAATAGAAAAAATACCTGCTATAATTTCTAACATTAATAAAAAAGATAGTACTTGTATGACTTTAATAGAAAATGTTCAAAGAGAAAGATTAAACTTTATAGAAGAAGCAGAAGGTTTTCAAACTCTTATGGTAGATTTTGGCTATACACAAGAAGAAATAGCTAAAATTATTGGTAAAAAACAATCTACTATATCTAACAAGCTTCGCCTATTAAAACTAAAAAAAGAAATTAAAAATACTATTATACAAAATAGACTTACAGAACGTCACGCTCGTGCTTTATTAAAGCTAGATAATGAAAAAACTCAAATAGAAGTTTTAGAAAAAATATTAAAGTTTGACCTTAATGTACAAAAAACTGAAGAACTTGTAGAAAATACAATAAAAAGACTAAATGGTAAAAGCTTAATACAAGAAAAGAAAATAAAAGGATACATAGGCGATTTAAGAATATTTACAAACACAGTTAAAGGTGCTATTGATGTTATGAAAGAATCTGGAGTAAATACTAACTACTCTATTATAAAAAGTAAAAATGGATATGAAATAAATATTAAAGTTTATACAGAATAATTTTATAAGATAAAAATAGGAGAAAACTTTATGAATATGTTTTTTTTAAATAAGGATAATATAAATCTTGCTTTTGATATTAGAAAGCAAGTTTTTATAAACGAACAAAATGTTCCAGAAGAAATAGAAATAGATGGCAGTGATAAAGATGCTAAAAATATGATTTTAACAATAAATAATAAGCCTATTGGTACTGGTAGGCTTATTGTTATAGATGACAAAATGTATATAGGACGTGTTGCCATATTAAAAGAATATAGAAAAAAAGGCTATGCTACTAATTTAATAAACTTCTTATTAAATGAGGCTAAAAATATGGGCTATAATGAAGTTTTTATACACGCCCAAAGCTATGTTAAAGATTTTTATAAAAAGCTAGGGTTTAAAAAATTTGGTGAAGAATTTTTAGAGGCTAACATACCTCATATAAATATGAAAATAACACTTTAGGAGAGATTATAAATGAAACTTATTATAGGTCTTGGTAATCCAGGCTCAGAATATAAATGGACAAGACATAATGTAGGCTTTGAAACTATTGATAAATTAGCCTATGATTTTAACATAAATGTAAATAAAAATAAATTTAAATCTATTTATGGCGAAGGAATAATACATAATGAAAAAGTTTTACTTATAAAACCTTTAACATATATGAACCTTAGTGGAGAATGTGTTAGAGATTTTTTACATTTTTATAAAGATTTAGAGCTTAATGATATTATGGTTATATGCGATGATATAAACTTACCTATTGGGTCTATAAGAATAAGAAAAAAAGGCTCTGATGGTGGACAAAATGGACTTAAAAATATTATATATCAGCTTAATAGTGATGATTTCCCACGTCTTAGAATAGGTATAGGGCAAAAACCAGAACAATATACATTAGCAAATTTTGTTTTATCAAAATTTAACAAAGAAGAGGAAACAGATATAATAAATGGCATTACCTCTGCAACAGATGCTATAAATATATTTATAAAAGATAAAGATAATGGCTTATCTAATGCTATGAATTTATTTAATAAAAAAATCAAAAAAAATGAATAGATGGTGTATTTATGAATTTATTTAACAATATAACAAAAGAAGATAAATCTTTTATGGACATTATAAACTATTTAAAAACAGATAGTTCTCCTTTACTTTTATCTAACATATTAGAATCACAAAAGGCACATATTGTATATAGTATATTTCAAAATTTTAATAATTGTAGTCTTATTATTTGTGAAAATGAGCTAAAAGCTAAAAGTTTTTATGATGATTTAAAGTTTTTCTTTAAAGATAAAGTCTTTTATTATCCTAGCAAAGATGTTGTATTTTATAGTGCAAATGTAAAAAGTAAAGATATTATAAAATATCGTTTTGATGTTATAAAAAATATTTTATCTAATGATAAAATAGTAATTGTTTTATCTGTGGAAGCTTTATTTGACAGGCTTGTCAAAAAAGAAATATTTGAAAAATTTATATTAAATTTTAAAATTGGTGATATATTAGATATTGAAAATTTAACTGAAAAGTTAGTATTTATGGGATATGAAAAGGCTAGTTTTGTAGAAGGTGTAGGACAATTTTCTATAAGAGGTGGCATAATAGATATATTTAGCCCTATATTAGAAAACGCTTTTAGAATAGAGCTTTGGGATAATGAAATAGATTCTATTAGACTTTTAGACTCTTTTTCTGGTAGGTCCATAGAAAATATTAATGATGTCACTATTTATCCTATGCGTGAGCTTGTATATGAAGAAGATGATATACAAATAGCTATAAAAAATATATTATCCGAATTTGAAGAAGCTAAAAAGACTTTTATAAAAAATAACAAAAATGATGAGCTTGAAAATTTAACAACATATATTAAAGAAATTATAGAAAAGCTAAAAGTACAAAAGACTTTTTCTGGTATAGATAAGCTTATACAATTTTTTTATAAAGAAAATAATACTCTACTAGACTATTTAGATAAAAATACAATTTTATATTTTGATGAGCCAAACCGTATTAGAGAAAAATCTAATATTGTAAAAAATGAGTTTTTAGATAGTCTAAAAGGGCGTATTTTAAAAGGAGAAATTTTACCTACTCAAAATAAAATGATTTTTGAATATGATGAAATATTGCCTTTTGCTAAAGATTTTAAAAAAGTATTATTAGTAAATATACCTCAAACAATAAAAGACTTTTCCCCAAGCAAAAATATAGAATTTGATGTTAAAAGCTCTACTATAGAAAAAAATAATATACAATCGTTATATAATGAAATAAAAAATTATAAAGATTTAGATTATACTATTGCATTTTTAGCAGGAAGCACAACAAGATGCGAACGTTTAGCAAAAGAATTTAATGAAAACGATATAAATGCTATATTTTTAACTGATGAAAAACTAAATAATGACTATAAAATACACAAGAAAATAGTATATATTATTAGAGGTAGCTTAAATAAAGGATTTGAATATCCTAAAGATAAATTTATAGTTTTTACAGATAAAGAGCTTTTTGGTGAAGAAAAGAAAAAGAAAAAATCTACTAAAAAGAAAAAAGGAACTAAAATACAAAGCTTTACAGATCTTAAAATTGGGGATTATGTAGTCCATGACAATCATGGTATTGCCGTATTTCGTGGTATAGAAAAAATGGTAACAGATGGAGTAAGTAAAGACTATTTAAAACTTGGATATGAAGATGATGGTGTTTTATATGTGTCCGTTAACCAACTTGATATGGTACAAAAATATGTATCTGGAGGCTCATCTGCACCAAAAATAAATAAGCTAGGTGGTAAACAATGGGGGCTAGCTAAAGCTAAAGCTAAAAAAGCTATTGAAATTTTAGCTAAAGATTTGGTTGAGCTTTATGCAAAAAGACAACAAGCTAAAGGTTTTGTATATTCTAACGATAATATATGGCAAACCGAATTTGAAGATAGCTTTCCTTTTGAAGAAACAGATGACCAAATAAATGCTATACAAGACGTTAAAGAAGATATGGAAAGTACAAAAGTTATGGATAGGCTTATATGTGGTGATGTTGGCTTTGGTAAAACTGAAGTTGCTATAAGAGCTGCCTTTAAAGCCGTTCAAGATAAAAAACAAGTAGTATTTCTAGTACCTACTACTATCCTTGCACAGCAACATTATCAAACTTTTGTAAAAAGAATGCAAAATTATCCTATAAATATAGAAATGCTTAGTAGATTTAGAACTCCCAAACAGCAAAAAGAGGCTATTGTAGGGCTTGAAAAGGGTATAGTAGATATTATAATAGGAACACATAGAGTTTTATCTAAAGACATAAAATTTCATGATTTAGGGCTTATTATAGTAGATGAAGAACAACGCTTTGGAGTTAATCATAAAGAAAAGTTAAAATCTTTAAAAGAAAATGTAGATGTATTAACCCTTTCTGCAACACCTATACCCCGTACTTTACATATGAGTATGACTGGTATAAGAGATATGAGCGTTTTAGAAGAACCTCCTCGTGAAAGAATGCCTGTTCAAACTTATGTTTTAGAATATGACATAGAATCTATTAAAAATGCTATAAACCGTGAACTTGCTAGAGATGGTCAAGTTTATTATCTCCACAACCGTATAAATAATATAGAAGAAGAAGCTATGAAACTACAACTTCTTATTCCAGAAGCTAATGTATCATTTGCCCACGGTCAAATGAGCGAACGTGAGCTTGAACGTGCTATGTTAGGATTTATGAAAAATGAAATAAATGTTTTAGTATGTACAACTATTATAGAAACAGGTCTTGATATATCTAATGTAAATACTATAATAATAAATGATGCTGACCATATGGGACTTAGTCAGCTACACCAGCTTAGAGGACGTGTTGGTAGGTCAAATAAAACTTCTTTTGCATACCTTATGTATAAAAAAGATAAAGTGCTACAAGAAGTATCTGAAAAGCGTTTACAAACTATAAAAGAGTTTACAGAGTTTGGATCTGGATTTAAAATTGCTATGCGTGATTTAGAAATTCGTGGTGCTGGTAATCTTCTTGGTGCACAACAACACGGACATATGGATATAATAGGTTATGAAATGTACTGTAAACTATTAGATCAAGCTATAAAAGAGCTTAAAGGAGAAAATATAGAAAATGAATTTGAAACGCTTATAGACATATCTTTAAATGCTTTCATATCTCCTACATATATAGAAAATGAGGCGCAAAAATTAGAAATGTATAAAAAAATCTCTATGATAAAAACAGAATCTGACTTTTTTGATGTTCAAGATGAGTTAGAAGATAGGTTTGGCACTATACCTAAAGTTGTTCAAAATCTTTTAAACATTGCTATTATGAAATCCTATGCCAATAATATAGGTGTTAATAAAGTATCACAATGTGGTAATTCTATTTCTATAAGATTTAATGAAAATAATAAAGTTAATATTGAAAAATTTAAAAATCTTTTATCTATTAATAATAATCTATCTTTTAATGGTATTTTACATTACAAATTAAAAGATTCTAAAGAAGACTTTGTAACAAAGCTTAAAGATATATTTTTATTTTTAGCTTAATTAATTTTTACTTATAATAAAAAGATAGCATTTTAAATGCTATCTTTTTTATATTATTTTAGTTTTGTTGTTTATTTTTTATGCTAGATTTTTTAATCATAAAGAATGCAAATAAAGCTATTGCAACAATAATACCTGTTACATTTGATATAGTCGGTGGTAATCTAAAACCTTCTTTTGCTTGCATTATATAAGAAGTACAAACATAAGACATAATTGTAGCTGGAATAGATGTAATAAAATAATTTTTATTAGCTTTATATAAATATACAGATGCTGTCCATAAGAAAATAGTTGCAAGTGTTTGATTTGACCAAGCAAAATATCTCCAAATAATATCAAAGTTTACCATTGTTAAAAATATACAAATAACAAATAATGGTATGGCAATTATAAATCTTTTAGATATACTTTTTTGTTCTATATTAAAAGCATCTGCTATTGTAAGCCTAATACTTCTAAAAGCTGTATCTCCAGATGTTATAGGACAAGCAACAACCCCTAAAACTGCTAATAAAGAACCAAATGTGCCTAAAAGCTCTTTAGATAAAAATCCAACAACCCCTGATGCTCCATTATGAACTGATAAAGCTTCACTTACTCCTTCTGGTGTACGGAAGAAAGTTATAGTAACAGCACACCAAATTAAAGCAACTATACCTTCAACAACCATAGCTCCATAAAAAACAGCTTTAGTTTCTCTAGGTTTTCTTACACAACGTGCCATCATAGGTGATTGTGTAGCGTGAAATCCAGATAAAGCTCCACAAGCTATTGTAACAAATAAAAATGGAAATACATTTAATCCATCTGGATGTAAATTTGTAGCAAAAGTTTCTTTTGTAAGCTCTACCATTGGAGTAGTACCATTAAAATGATTAATAAACATACCTCCACATAGCCCTACTGCCATTAATATAAGACATATACCGAATAATGGATATATTTTACCAATGATTTTATCTACTGGCAAAATTGTTGCAAGTATGTAATAAAGTATTATTATACCTACTAATAATGTTTGGTTTAACCCTGTAAGATTTGATAATAAACCAGCTGGGGATGTAACAAATACAGTACCTACTAAAATTAATAAAATAACAGAAAAAATACGCATAATATTTTTCATAGAAGTGCCAAGGTATATACCTACTATTTCAGATACAGATGTACCATTATGTTTCATAGATATTACCCCTGATAAAAAGTCGTGGACAGCTCCTGCAAATATTGTCCCAAAAGTTATCCATAAAAACGCTACTGGTCCAAAAGCAGCCCCCATTATAGCACCAAATATAGGCCCTGTTCCTGCAATATTTAAAAATTGAATTAATAAAACTTTATATAATGGCATTGGTATATAGTCTATGCCATCTTGCATAGTTATAGCTGGAGTTTGCTCATTCTCATCTAAACACCCCTGTTTATATACATAATTACCATATATAAAATAGCCTCCTATTAATATAGCCAAACATAATAAAAAAGTAATCATATACTCATCTCCTTTATTAAATTTATTATATAATAATTTTATTATATAATAAATATTTACAAAATACAACAAAAAATATTAATTTCTAAAAATTTATTTGTTTACTATTTTTTATGGTATAAATTTATCTTAAATTTTATATTATGATCATTTATTTTTTATAAAAAATTATTGCTTTTATGTATATATACATTATAATATATTTATACTATAATAGTATATTATAAATAAAGGAGGCACATAAAATGGATCAATTAAAACAAAGAAGTGAAATTTTAGAACAATTTAAGTGGAAAATAGAAGATTTAGTATCTTCTGATAAAATATGGGAAGAACGTTTCCAGGCATTAAAGCAAGAATTAAAAAAATTAGACAGCTTTAAAAACAATATACAAATAAACAATCTATATGATTGCCTCTCTTTAAGAGATAAAATATCTAACGAGACTATGACTCTTTACGTATATGCTAACTTAAAGAAAAATGAAGATAGCACTAATAGTTTTTACCAATCTTTATCTAGTAAAGCAGATAGCCTTATAAGCTTATATCAAAGTGCTGTTGCATTTTTAGAACCAGAAATTTTAACTTTAGATGAAAATGAACTTTTAAAAGCTATAGATACAGATTTAAAATTATATAACCAATATATAAAAAATCTTTTAAGAACAAAAGCTCACATATTATCAACAGAAAAAGAAGAAATATTAGCAAATGCTTATGAAATAAGCCAATCTGCGGACAATATTTTTTCTATGTTAAACAATGCTGATGCAGATTTTGGATATATAAAAGATGAAAATGGCAAAGATATAAAGGTTACACATGGAAATTATACTATGCTTTTAGAAAATTCTAATAGAAATATTAGGGAACAAGCATTTAAAGCTATGTACAAATTTTATCATAGCCTAAAAAATACAATAGCTACAACATATACATCTAGCGTTAAAGCAGATATATTTAATGCAAAAGTTAGAAATTATAATTCTTCAATAGAACACGCCCTTTCAGAAACTAATGTTTCTTTAGATGTATATAAAAATCTTATAGCTACTGTTCACAAGTTTTTACCTGCCCTACACAAATATGTTGAAATTAGAAAAAAACGTCTTGGACTTTCAGAAATTCATTTTTATGATTTATATACACCTATTGTAAAAGATGTAGATAAAAAAATACCTTTTGAAGAAGGCAAAAAAATTACATTAGAAGCGTTAAAACCTTTAGGAGAAGACTACATTAAAAACTTACAAGATGCTTTTGACAACCGTTGGATAGATATTTATGAAAATGTAGGTAAAAGAAGTGGTGCTTATGTATGGGGTGCTTATGGTTGCCACCCTTTTGTATCTTTAAACTATACAGATACATTAGACGATATGTTTACATTAGCTCACGAAATGGGTCACGCTATGCATAGCTATTATACTACAACAAATCAACCATATATTTATGGAGACTATACTATTTTCTTAGCAGAAGTAGCGTCTACTGTAAACGAAGCTTTACTAATGGAACATCTTTTAAAAATAACAAGTAATGAAGATGAAAAACTTTATCTTATAAATCATTTTATGGAGCAATTTAGAGGTACTTTATTTAGACAAACTATGTTTGCCGAGTTTGAAATGATTGTACATGAAAAAATGGAAAATGGTGAACCTCAAACATTTGAAAGCCTTTGTGAAATATATAAAGACTTAAATATAAAATACTATGGAAATGACATAATAATAGATGAAGAAATAACTTGGGAATGGGCAAGAATACCTCATTTTTATTCTGCATTTTATGTATATCAATATGCAACTGGATATTCTTGTGCTATAGCTTTTTCTAAAAAAATATTAGAAGAAAATGGTAAAGATGCTTATCTTGGATTTTTAAAAAGTGGTTCGTCAGACTATTCTACAGAAATACTTAAAAAAGCTGGTGTTGATATGACTAAAAAAGAACCTATTGAAGAGGCTTTAAAAGTTTTTGAAGAACTAGTTGACAAAATGGATAAAATATCTTAAAAGGAGAACAATATGGACGAAAGAATAAATAAACTTGCAAAAAATTTGGTAAACTATTCTTGTAATTTACAAAAAGGAGAAAAGGTACTAATATCTAGTGGTGGATTTTATGATATGCCTCTTGTTAAAGCGTTAATAAAAGAAACTTATAAAGTAGGTGCTATACCTTTTGTTGAAATTAATCACAATAGCATACAAAGAGAAATATTATTAAATACAAATAAAGAACAGCTTGACCTTATGGCAGATATAGATTGTAAAAGAATGCAAGCTATGGATGCATATATTGGTATTGGTGCTCAAGACAACAATAGTGAGCTTTCAGATGTTCCTAGCGAAAATATGAAACTATATTCTAGTCTTTATAGTAAAAGAGTACATCAAGATATAAGACTTAATAAAAAATGGGTTGTTTTAAGATACCCTACACCTAATATGGCTCAGTCTGCTGGCGCAAGCTTAGAGGCTTTTGAAGATTTTTATTTTAAAGTATGTAACCTTGATTATAGTAAAATGTCTAAAGCTATGGATAATCTTGTAGCTTTAATGGAAAGAACAGATAAAGTGCGTATTGTTGCTAAGGATACGGATATTAGCTTTTCTATAAAAGGTATTCCTGCTATTAAATGTGCTGGTGAAATGAATATACCAGATGGTGAAGTTTACTCTGCTCCTGTTAAAGACAGTATAAATGGATATATCACATATAATACATCTTCAGAATATCAAGGTTTTACTTATGAAAATGTACGTTTAGAGTTTGAAAATGGTAAGATTGTAAAAGCTACTGCTAATGATACAGAACGTATAAATAAAGTATTTGATTCTGATGAAGGCGCTAGATATATAGGAGAATTTGCAATAGGTGTAAATCCTTATATATTAAAACCTATGAACAATATTTTATTTGATGAAAAAATAATGGGCAGTATCCATTTTACACCAGGTAATGCTTATGATGATGCTGATAATGGTAATAGAAGTAGTGTACATTGGGATTTAGTATTAATACAAACTAAAGAATATGGTGGTGGAGAAATCTACTTTGATGATGTATTAATTAGGAAAGATGGCTTATTTGTTATAGATGAACTTAAATGTTTAAACCCTGAAAATTTAATAGACTAAAAAATATTAAAAGGTATGATTTTTTTCATACCTTTTAATATTGTAAATTTTTGTAAAATATAGTATAATATTTAAATATATATTTTTAGTATTTAATAAGTTTATTTATTATATTGAATTTTTTATTAAGGGGGTTTACGAATTATGTCTGAAAAATATGAAAACAAAAACAAAATAAGATTTGAAAATTTACCACTTTTATTAAAGGATATGGAAATTAAACAATGGATTATTGACTCATTCGAATTTCTTTATAAAAATCATATTTATATTGTAATACTTAGAACTTATAAAGAAGGAGAAAATAAGCCATCAAAATTCGCTAAAGCTAAAGTAGAATTTATAGATTCAAATAGTATTGAAAATTCAATTAATGCTTATATTGATTTTTATAATGTATGGTTTACAAACAGAGAAAAAGAAAGATTTCGTACTTTCTTTGGAATAGCAAATGGAAAATCAAATAGAGATTTATTTAATGATTTTTCTAAAATATTTGCTAACTATATTCCAAAAGAAAAAACTATATATAAAAATGAGGGTGAAAGAAACTTAATGGCAAGAAGAGTAGAAGGCAATAACCCAAATGCAATATATTGTTATGATGTAAGAAGAAATGGTAAAAAAGAAAACGACCTTCCTAATATAAGAAGTATTGAAAATAGTAATAAAGCGAAACTACTACGACCTAAATTATATGAGAAATACTATAAAGATACTAACTTAAGCTTTTTCTTTTCAGATGACTCAAGTAAAGAAAGGACTGATGAAGAAATTATTAAATCTTTTGCTAATAGATAAATCAATTATTATTCTTTATAAAATTATACAAAAAAGCTATGGAATAACTTCCATAGCTTAATACAGGGCTAGTAGGATTCGAACCTACGAATGCAGGGATCAAAACCCTGTGCCTTACCGCTTGGCGATAACCCTATACAAGCGCGAGACGGGATTCGAACCCGCGACCCTCGCCTTGGCAAGGCGATGCTCTACCACTGAGCCACTCGCGCATATTATTTTATTTTTATGATAGCTATGGAGCAAAAGCTACATAGCTTAATACAGGGCTAGTAGGATTCGAACCTACGAATGCAGGGATCAAAACCCTGTGCCTTACCGCTTGGCGATAACCCTATATAAGCGCGAGACGGGATTCGAACCCGCGACCCTCGCCTTGGCAAGGCGATGCTCTACCACTGAGCCACTCGCGCATACTATGCAGTCGGGGGGACTCGAACCCCCAAGGTCTAGGACCACTAGATCCTTAGTCTAGCGCGTATGCCAATTCCGCCACGACTGCAAGTTTAACGACAAATATAATTATAATATATAAAATAAAAAAAGTCAACACTTTTTTTATATTTCTTTTATTAAAATATTACTAATTTTAATATTTTATTTTAATTGACAAATTGGAAAAAAATATGTATAATAATTTTATATTAGCCGTTGTGGCGGAATGGCAGACGCACCAGACTCAAAATCTGGCGAGTTTTCTCGTGTGGGTTCAAGTCCCACCAGCGGCATTTTAAAAAGATATAATAATATTATATCTTTTTTTATTTAAAATTTATATAAACATAATATATAATCTACATATTTATAAATAAAAAGATAAAATACTTTTAGTATTTTATCTTTTTATTTCATTATCCTTTTTATTCTGTATCTAAAGAACTGTCATCTTTAAGCTTAAAGTCTGCAACAGATGAATAAAATAACTCTGCTTGGCTTGCAAGCTCTTGAGCAGCTGCAGCTGATTCTTCACTTGTAGCAGTATTATTTTGTGTAACAACTGCTATTTGACTTATAGATTCTCTTATTTCACTAATAGATTTTTCTTGCTCATTAGAAGATTTTGCACAAGTTTCTACAAGGCTAGATATATCTTCTATTTGAGTTACTATGTCAAGAAGTGCCTTTGCAGTACTATTTGCAATTCTTGAACCTTCTTCTACTTTTTGTACAGAACTTTCTATAAGCTCTGTTGTTTCTCTAGCTGCTTGTTGGCTTCTTGCTGCAAGGTTTCTAACCTCTTCAGCAACAACAGCAAATCCTTTACCATGTTCACCAGCACGAGCAGCCTCTACAGCAGCATTAAGTGCAAGTATATTTGTTTGGAATGCAATATCATCTATTACTTTTATTATGTTAGATATGCTATTAGATGCTGTATTAATTTCTTCCATAGCCTCAAGCATATCATCCATTTGTTTGCTACCTTTAGACGCATTTTCCCTAGTTTCTATTGCTAAATTGTTAGCTTTGTTAGAACCTTTTGTATTTTCTTCTGTTTGTTCAGATATAAGTTTTACAACATTATTAAGCTTTTCAACAGATTCTGCTTGTTCAGTAGCTCCTTCTGCTAAAGATATGCTAGATTCTGATATTTGTTTAGCACCATCTGATACTTGTTCTGCAGAAGATATAATATCTTTTGTAAGCATATTAAGGTTTTTAACAATAGAGTTAACAGATTTTTGTATTTGTTTAAAGTTACCTAAATATTCTCTATCTATGGAAACATCAAAGTTTTTATGAGCCATTTCATCTAATATTCCAGATATTTCTGATATATAAGAACCAATGTTTTCTGCTGTAGAATTTACTGTTTGTTTAATATTATCAAATTCGCCTTTATATTCATTAGTTATTCTATGATCAAAATTACCAACAGAAAACTGATTAAGAGCATTTTGTGTTTCTTTAATAGGTATAACAACATTTTCTACAAATTTATTTAATCCATTAATAGTGTCTTTCCAGTTACCAGAATATGTAGTGTTATCAATTTTATATTCAAGGTTTCCATCATTAGCTGCATTTACAAGGTTATTTATCTCATTTGAAACAGATTTTAAAGATAATTGTATTTCTCTTAAAGTTTGCGTAGCAATTACCTTTTCTCCTTTAAATTCAATAATATCAACATCAAAGTTACCTTTACCAAAATTATCAACAGTATCTAATATACCAAGTGTATCTGTTATTAAAAGATTTATTGCACCATTTATAGATTCTACTGCTTGTTTAAATACACCTGAATATTTATTTGAATTAATTTTATAGCTAATATTACCTTCATTAAGCTCTCTTGATAGTTCATTAATGTCTTCTAACATACCTTGGAATATATAAACCATATTAGATATGGCATTAGATATAGCGCCCATTTCATTAGTATCATTACTTCTTATATCTATATCAACATTACCTTTTGCAACATTATCTGCAGCGTCCATAATAGTATTAATAGGTTTTGTAATACTTTTAGATATAACAACTATTTGTAAAATAGTAACTACAATAACCAATAATCCCATTAATATTAATTTACTTACTTGTTTTTGTGCGTTCTGTGATGCCAAATCTAATCTATCAACCATATCTCCAAAATTTGATAATGATAAAGAAGCTACAGCCCCATTTGATTTTAAATCACCAAACATTTCTTCTGCTACTGCTCTTACATCAGCAAGATGTTGTGAGTGTTCTGGTGTTAATTTACCATTAGCATCGTGAAAAACTCCTTGTTCGTGCAAATTTATATGTTCTAAATACTTTTCATAATAATCATCAACAGTTTCCATTAAATATTCAATAGCTGCTATTTCATCTTTTTTATCAATACCATCTTCAGGTTGATCTTCACTTTCTATTGAATCAAGGCTTTGTTTTAAATCTTCTAAAGCCTTTTTAGATTCTTCATATGGTATTCTAATATTCTCTCTAGCTTTATCAAAATCACCTAATCCAAGAGGTGACTGAGCACCATCCAGTGTTAATTGGGCAAATCTTAATTCTGTAACTATACTTGTAACATGAACAGATTTTTCAATCAATGCCCTATTACTTTCTACTATTTTATCATATTTTTTAGATACATTTTTTAATAAAAATACACATAAAAAACTTATAATAAGTATAAGTAGTGATATAACAACTGCCATAATAGAAAACTTAACCTTTAATTTTGTATTTCTATACCAATTCATTAATACACCCTCCTAAAGTTAAAAAATTTTTAAGTATAGTAATATTATATACTTTATTTTCTTATAATATCAAATTATGTAACATAAATCAATATTTCTTTTAAATATTTTTTATATATAACCAAATATATAACCAAATTTTTATTATGTTTTTATATTTTATAATTTTATATTTGTATAAATTTTTTAATTTTTAGATAAATTTATAAAATAACTTGACATTTAGTTAAAAATATATTATGATTTAAAAAGTGCCGTAGACAGTAGGTGTTTTTACGTAATGCTTTTGCAACCTACCGAGGAATTAGAATCGTAAATTTTATCCTTGCCTGTCTTAAGCAAGGCTTTTTATATTTGATTTTATTACGGCTACTTAGGCTTTTGCCTTAAAAATATTAATAGGAGGTAAAGAAATGGCTAAAGTAGAACAAAAACAAGTCATAGTAAATGAAATTAAAGAAAAACTTTCTAAAGCTACTTCTGCAGTTTTAGTTGATGCTCGTGGTCTTACTGTTGAGCAAGACACTAGACTTAGAAAAACTTTAAGAGAAGCTGGTGTAGACTATAAAGTTTACAAAAACACTATGATGAGATTTGCTATTGAAGGCACAGAGTTTGAAAGCTTAGGTCAACATTTAGAAGGTCCTAGCACATTAGCTCTTTGCTACGAAGACCCTACTGCTGGTGCTAGCATATTAAACAAATTTAAACAAGAAGCTAAAGCTTTAGAGTTTAAAGGTGGGGTTATAGAAGGTACTTACTATGATACTAAGGGTATGGAAATCATTGCAGATATTCCATCAAGAGAAGTTCTTCTTTCAAGACTTCTTGGCAGTATCCAAGGACCTGTTGGTGCATTTGCTCGTGTTATTAAAGCTATCGCTGACGAAAAAGAAACTGCTTAATCTTAAACACTAAATATTAAGCAAAGTATTTATTATAAAATTTTTAAATTTATGGAGGAATATAAAATGGCTAAATTAACAATTGAAGAATTTATGGCTGCTATTGAAGAGCTTTCTGTTTTAGAGCTTAACGAATTAGTTAAAGCTTGTGAAGAAAAATTTGGAGTATCTGCTTCTGCTGGTGTTGTAGTTGCTGCTGCTGGTGGTGCTGGTGCTGCTGCTGAAGAAAAAACTGAATTTGATGTAGAATTAACTGAAGTTCCTGGTGATGCTAAAGTTAAAATCATCAAAGTTGTTAGAGAATTAACTGGTCTTGGTCTTAAAGAAGCTAAAGAAATCGTTGATGGTGCTCCTAAAGTTGTTAAAGAAGGCGTTTCTAAAGATGATGCTGATAATTGCAAAGCTAAACTTGAAGAAGCTGGAGCTAAAGTTACTTTAAAATAATTTATAATTAATTATAATAAAAAATAAAAAAGGATAGATTATCTATCCTTTTTTATTTTCTAAATGTTATTTTTTATATCTAACATTATTTGTTTTATTTTTTCATTATCAATGCTAATAGGTGTAGATTTCATAACAACGGTATCATTTTCTAATCTAGGTATAACATGTATATGAAAGTGATTAACAGTTTGTCCTGCTAAAACACCGTTATTCTGTAATATATTTATATTTTCTATATTTAAAGATTTTTTTATGCTACTAGCTATTCTCTTGGCAATAGCATAACCTTCTTTTAATACTTCCTCATCTATTTCAAAAATATTTTCAAAATGCTTTTTAGGTATAACGAGAGTATGCCCCTCATTAGCAGGAAAAGCATCTAATATAGCTATAAAATTATCATTTTCAAAAACTTTGTTAGATGGTATATCTCCATTTAAAATTTTACAAAAAATACAACTCACTTTTAAGCCTCCTCAAAAAATTCATTATGCCAAACTAAAAACATATATATTGTCCATATTTTACGACTAAAATCACCTTTACCTTGTTTGTGATTATCAAGATAAGCTACTATTTTATCCGTATTAAAATATTTTTTTGCCACATCAGATAAAAAAGCTTCTTTTACCCTATTATAAAACTTATCTTCTTTAAGCCAAACCCTAATAGGTACTGGAAACCCAAGTTTCTTTTTAGTTGAAACCATTTCTGGCAAATATTCTTTAGAAGCCATTCTAAAAACATATTTTGTAGCTTGTTTATTAACACGATAATCAGAAGGTATCTTACTAGCAACTTTAAACACTTCTTTATCTAAAAATGGTACTCTAACCTCAAGAGAGTTTGCCATACTCATTTTATCTGCTTTTAAAAGTATATCTCCAACAAGCCAAAGGTTTAAATCTATATATTGCATTTTAGTAACATCATCTAAATGCTTAACCTTTTCATATAAAGGCTTAGTAATATCCGTTGGAGCATATTTACCAGTAGGAGATTTTAATATACTCTCTCTTTCTTCTTTAGAAAACATATTAGCATTCCCTATAAATCTTTCTTCCACATCTTTAGATGCTCTTATAAATAAATTTTTACCTTTAAAAGAAAAAGGTATTATTTTAACCATTTTAGCAAGGGCTTTTCTTATAGGCTTTGGTAATACAGTTATAAAAGAAATATCAAAAGGTTCTTTATAAATATTATAGCCGCCAAAAAATTCGTCTGCACCTTCTCCAGATAAAGCCACTTTAACGTGTTTACTGGCTAAATTTGACACAAAATATAATGCTATAGCAGATGGGTCTGCCAAAGGCTCGTCCATATGATATTGTACTTTTGATATAGTATCCCAATATTCCTCTGTTGTTATAGTTTTATTAAAATTTTCTATTCCAATTTTCTCTGATAAATCTTTAGCATAATCTATTTCATTATAATTATCATAATCAAATCCAACAGTAAAAGTTTTATCTCCTTTAAATGTAGCAGCTACATAGCTAGAATCTACACCACTAGATAAAAATGAACCAACTTCAACATCGCTTACTTTATGCATTTTTATAGACTCTTGTAAAGTGGTATCAACAGCTTTAATAGCTTCTTGTAATTTCATTTGTTGTGGTTTAAACATAGGTTCAAAATATCTTATTATATCTACTTTTCCATCTTTATATTTTAAATAGTGTCCTGGCATAAGTTTATATACATCTTTAAAAAATGTTTCTTCTAAAACAGAATATTGAAAAGAAAGATAATTCTCAAGTGCAATAGGGTTTACTTCTTTTTTAAATCCTGGATACTCTATAAAGCTTTTTATCTCAGAACCAAAAATAAGATTTCCATTTATATTGCTATAATAAAAAGGCTTTATACCAAAAAAATCTCTAACAGCAAAAAGCTCTTTTTTATTCGTATCATATATAACAAAAGCAAACATACCTCTTATCTCTTTTAGCATATCCATACCTTTTTCTTCATATAAATGCACTAAAACTTCTGTATCTGCTTCACTTTTAAATATATGTCCCTTTTTTAAAAGTTCTTCTTTTATAATCTCGTAGTTATATATTTCTCCATTAAAAACTATAACTATGCTACCATCTTCATTATACATAGGCTGAGAGCCATTTTCTAAACCTATAATGCTAAGGCGTCTAAATCCTAGTGTAACATTATCATCACTATGTATGCCACTACTATCTGGTCCTCTATGTATTATCCTATTCATCATTTTTTCTATTATTTCTTCTTTATTAGCTAAATTCCCAGTAAATCCAGTAAATCCACACATTAAAATGTTTCCTCCTAAGTGTTTTATATACAAACTTTATCATAATTTCTCATATTATTCAACTATTAAAAAAACTTTTTGTTTTATTTTGAAAAATTTTTTATTTTTTGTTTGATTTATTTAATTAAAATGTTATAATAATAATTAGTTATATATTTATTTTTAAAATATATATTTATTTTATCCATTATTAGATTTATTAAACTATGTTATGTTTTAAGTTTAGTAAATAATTATATTATTAAAAATACATTTAAGAGGAGGATTTTGATTTGAATAATATATTAAAACCAAAAATTCTTTTAGAAAGTGGAACTAATGAGCTTGAGCTTATGGAATTTACTATCGCTGGAAGTCATTTTGGTATAAACGTTGCTAAAATATTAGAAATTATGAAATATACAGCCGCTACACCAATGCCTAATTCTAGCCCATATGTAGAAGGTGTATTTAAACCTAGAGATGAAATAATGACAGTTATAGATTTAGCAACATATATGGGATTACCAGCAACAGAAGACCCAACTAGAGATATTTTTATAATCACTATATTTAATAATGTGTATACAGCTTTTCACGTTCATACAGTAGAAGAAATACATCGTATATCTTGGGAAAACATAGAAAAACCAGATACTACTATATATAGTGGCGAAGAAGGCCTTGCAACAGGTATAGCAAGAGTTAAAGATAGACTTATAACTATTCTTGACTTTGAAAAAATCCTTGCAGATATTAGCCCAGATAAAAGCATACAAGTATCAGATCTTGACAAACTTGGTGAACGTAATAATTCTAATAAACCTATCCTTTTAGCAGAAGATTCTCCTCTATTAGAAAAACTTTTAATAGAGTGTCTTAATAAATCACAATATACAAATACAACTATGTGTTCAGATGGTAAAGATGCTTGGGAAACTTTACAAGAATATAAAAAACAACCAGGTCCTATTGAAGATAAAGTAGCTTGTATAGTTACTGATATTGAAATGCCAAAAATGGATGGACATAGACTTTTAAAATTTATTAGAGATGATGAAGAGCTTAAACATATACCAGTTATTATATTCTCTTCCCTTATAAATGATGAAATGAGAATAAAAGGTGAAAGATTAGGAGCTACAGCTCAAATAACTAAACCAGAAATAGCTAATCTTGTTTCCCTTATAGATAAATATATCTTATAATCAACTTTTTAAATGTAAATAAAGGTATGGATTAACCATACCTTTATTTACATTATATTTTTAAAACCTATAAAGGCTATATAAAATATTATATTTACATAAAAAAATACAGTAAATACCTTTGGCTTATCTATATTTTTCAACTGGTTATTTTCCTGTCTTAAAATCTCTATATTTTCTTTATTAAATATTATAAATAAAAATATAGATAATAAAAGAAATGGCAAAGAAAACATAAATTGTAATATAGGATAAATTAAATCTTTAACACTATAAGAAATACTAGATATTTCATTTTGTATGTTTGGAGCATATTTTGTTACAAAATGTGCCATTGTTATTTGTGTTCCATTAAATATAAAGTGCATTAATATCCCAGCATATATAGATTGTGTAACTTTTACTACAGTAGCAAATATTATACCTGCTACTATTGCATAAAAAAGTTGTGTAATTGTAAAGTGCATCATACCAAAATAAATACTAGACATTAATACACTAACTAATATACTTGTTTTTTTATATCCTGTTAATATAACCCCTCTAAAGGCTAGTTCCTCTGTTATAGCTGGTATTATTGCTACAACAAATAAGGCTTTAGGTAAACTTAAACTAGCGAACATATATATAGAATCTGACACTTCATCTTTATAAAAAATATTAGTAATTGCTCCTATTAATTGTAAAAGCGGTTGCATTGCAAAAGCCATAAATATTATTATAAATATATTTTTTATTGATAAAGGCTTTAAAGGTAATATATCTTTAAATCTTAATCTCTTTACAAGCATATATAAAATAATAGGAGATATAAAACAAAAAATAGCAAATCCCGATTGAAATATCCATATATTTTCTGCTGATAAAACACCTGGGAATATTTTTAACATTATAATTGAAATAAAATTTCCTATAAACACTAAAAATATCATTAATATAAACATAAAAAAATTTGCATTTTTAGGATAATCCATTATTTATCACCTTCATATTTTTCATCATATTTTTTATCTATAAAACGATTAAATGCCGAAAAGATAACTGCAAATATTGGAACACCAAAAAACATTCCAGGAGGTCCAAATATTGCCCCTCCAACAATTATAGAAAATATAATGCCTATTGGCTTTACTCCAATAGAATCTCCTAAAATTTTAGGACCTAATATATTCCCATCAAATTGTTGTAATAAAAGAATAAATATACCAATCCATAAAGATTTTAAAGGATTTGTTATATCAAACATTAATGTAATAAATATAACAGGTATAGCTCCAATAAATGGTCCAAAAAATGGTATCATATTTGTAACACCTATTATTATACTTAAAAGCATTGCAAAAGGTGCTTTTAATAAAGTTGCTCCTATAAAAAATATTATACCTATTATTGTAGAATCTATTATTTTACCAACAAAAAACTTTTCAAATGTACTGTTAGATTCTTTACAAAACTGTATTAAATTTTCAGATGCTTTTTTTGGTAAAATAGCACATACTATTTTTCTGCTTCTTTCTCCTATAATTTCTTTATCAAATAGTATATAAATAGATATTACTATACCTAATATTACATTTAAGAAAATAGATGCTATATTGAGTGTACTAGATAATATCCTTTTTATATAAGATGGAAATTTTTCTGTAAATCCCCTTAAAAAGTCTTGTATATAAACAAACACTTCAGATAAAATATTATCATCTATTGGTATATTTTCCCTTATCATTTTATCAAATGTGTTTGCATCAATAGTTTTAAAATATTCTGATACATCTAATATACTTTTTTGAATTTCTGGTATAAGATAACTTATAAGCCATATTAAAAAACTAAATAATAAAACATATGCTGTTGTTATAGAAAGTGCCCTTTTTAAATTTTTCTTGTTATCTAAATATTTTATTTTAGAAAAAACTCTGTTTTCTAAAAATTTTAAACTAGAATTTAATATATATGCTATACCTATCCCATATATAAAAGGAGCTAAAATTTCCTTACCTTCTTTTATAGTAATAGAAATATCTAATTTAGACGAAGAACGATAAAAAATAATAGTTATTATTGCTACTAAAATTAAGCATAAAGCCAGCTTAAAGTACCTTTTATTGTTTTTTATAAACTTTTGAGATTTTATAAAAACACCTCCTAAAAATATTTATATTATATATAATACAATATATTTTATATAATTTCTATATAAAATTAAAATTTTTGTATTACATCTTATATAAAACTGTTGATTAATACCAAGACTTAATGTTATACTATAATAAATTAAATAATATAAATATTATTTATAAATTTATACTAATTATTATAAGCAAGGCAAATCCTTGCTTTTTATTTATACTTAGAAGGTGTTAAAATGGACTATAATTTTTTTATGAAAGAAGCATATAAAGAAGCCATTAAGGCTTATGATATAAATGAAGTGCCAATAGGCTGTGTTATTGTTTATAATAATAATATAATTGCAAGAGGATACAACAAAAGAAATAGTGAAAAAAATTCTTTAAAACACGCAGAGATTATAGCTATAGATAAAGCTTGTAATGTGCTTGGGGACTGGCGTTTAGAAGGTTGCACATTATTTGTAACAGTAGAACCTTGCCCTATGTGTGCTGGTGCTATTTTACAATCTAGAATAGATACAGTTGTATTTGGAACAAAAAATAATAAGGCTGGTTGTTGTGGGTCTATATTAAACTTATTAGATAACAAAAACTTTAACCATACTGTTAAAATAATAGATGGTATATTATTAGAAGATTGTAGTATGTTAATGAAAAAATTTTTTAAAAAATTAAGAAATTAGGGTTATGTTATAAAAATTTTATACTTGAAAAGATTTCTTTAAAAATAGAATTTATAATATTAATTGTTTAAAAATGTATATTTTTAACCCTATTTTAACATTGACAAATTGACTTATAACATATATAATATAATTATATATTTTTGTTTTAAAGTTTCTCGTGCTAGTTGGGGAGGTAGCGGTGCCTTGTAACCTACAATCCGCTATAGTAGGAATGATGTCTATTTAAGGCTTTCTCCTTTTAGGTCTTGCCCTGTAAAAGTGGTGTTGACAACCTAGTCTTACGCAATAGATGCTTGTGAACCGTGTCAGGTCTTGACGGAAGCAGCACTAAGCAAGATTTTTTATGTGCCGTAAGGGTGCTGGGTTTGAGCTAACTATACAGGTAACGCTAGAAGGTGTCTGTCGAAAATAGATGCACGGGATTTTATATATATCACCTATTTTATAGGTACATTTTTTATATGGAGGTATTTATGATAAAAAATGAATTTTTTTATAATGATAATATCTTAAAAGAATATATTATTAAAGTTGCCTATAAAAATACACTTATTTATGGCAACCTTTTTAGTTTATTAGGTTTTATACTTACTATATATCATATATCAAAAAATAATATATTTCAGATAGGAATATATAGTATATCTCTTATTATCCTTTTATTAGTAACTTATATTTCCCCATTTTTATATTACAAACAAATTAAAAAACAAGGTAAAAAATTACATAATAATAATAAATATAAAACTATAACTACATTTGATGATAAAATATATGTAAATGAAGGCTCTTTTTCTATTTCTTTTGATTATAATCAAATAACAAAATTACACAAACTTAAAAATTGTTATGTACTAATGGTCTATAAAACACCAATTATAATAGAACAAAATTCATTTACAAAAGGTACAGTAGAAGACTTTTTATCTTTAATAAAAGAAAAGTGTATAAATTTAAAACTTTAATTTATACACTTTTTTCTTTATAAATTATCTGTAAGTATTTCTATAAGCTCTTGTTTAGATAAACACTCTTTATATTTTGGATGAGATTTAACCATAGCTAATAGCTCTTCTTTAGATTTATTTAACAAACCATTTTTTATTAGCTTTTCTTCACCTTCTAATATATCTATACATTTGCCCATTTCTTCTTCATCTTTAATAATAAAATTTTCTTTTTTATCCATATATATCCTCCTTAAAAATATTTATAATATATTTTTAAGCTAAAATATATATTTTATACATATTTAATTACTTTTTTACTAAAAATACTTATTATTCTGATTTTATAGCTTTTAAAGCCTCTATTTTTACAGCCCTTCTAGCTGGGAAATATCCAGCCAAAAGTCCTATAAGACTTGCAAATATTAATGATGATATGCTAAGCCAAATTGGTATAGAAGATATTTTAGAAGCTTCTTCTTCTACCATTCCCATACCCATTCCAGGAGCCATACCCATTAATCCCATTATAAAAGGAGCTCCTTTATTTAAAGCAAAAGATATTAAATGGCTAAATAAAACACCTATACCACCACCTAAAAATCCTATAAGTATAGCCTCTAAAAGAAATAATTTTTTAATGTCAGCAACTTTTGCACCTATTACTTTCATTATACCTATTTCTCTTGTTCTTTCATATATTGCCATAACCATAGTATTAGTTATACCTATTGCAGCAATAAATAGAGATATACCACCTATAGAACCTAATAATATCTGTATACTAGTATTAGTCTTTTTAGCAGATGAAATAAACTCTATAGGAGAATATACATTAAATTCTCCCATATCCTTTACTTTATCCATTACTTCTTGCACTTTTTCTATATCATCACATTTTATAATAACCCTCTGATATCCTTTTTGTGTATTATTAGATGAAGGACCATTATTTGAATACACCTTTTCCATATCTTTTTTTATTTTTTCAAGAGTATCAAGAGGTAATATAACATAGTTATCATCATATGTCTGTGACTTATTTACAATACCTACAATATTTGCTTTATACGTTTTATGTTTTATGTTTTTATCTGTATCTGAACCATTTCCAGAATATTTTCTGCTAACACCATAATTTCTATCTGTTGTAATAGTTATCTTTTGGTCTAAAACATCTCTTTTTTCCATTTCTGGTTCAATATCTTCTTCGCTATATATCCATTTCGGATAAGGCTCTCCTTTACCTTTTTTATCAAAACCATAAGCTACAAGAGGATTTACAACTATATTGTATGTACCTTTATCTTCCCCAGTTAGACCTCTACCTTCTATGGCAGTATAACCTAATAAATCGGCAACAGCTGGGTCTATACCTATTGCATTAAAAGAGCCTACATATTTATCTCCATTTAACAATATCCTTAGTTCGCTTGAAACTATTGGGGTTACTGCCAAAACACCTTCTATTTGTTTAAACTGATTTATGTTCTCTGATGTTATACCTGTTTTACCATTATAGTTGGCATTAACATCTATATTAGTTATACTCCCCATTTCTTTTATCTGTTTGTCAAAACTTTCATCTAAAGCAACCCCCAAAGATACCATTATTATAATGGAGCTTGCCCCTATAACAACACTTAATATAGTAAGAGCTGTTCTAAGCTTTCTTTTTGCTAAATTTTTTAATGCCATTTTTATTATGTCAAAATTAGTCATTAAAATCCAACTCCTTTTTGGCTTTGGCTTTTTTTACAAATATAAAAATACCAACCCCAATAACAAAAACAATAGCACATATTATGCCAATAGTTTTAACTGGAAATTTCTTTTCTGGTTCTGGCATAGGCTCTGGCATACCATTATCTTCTGGCATAACCATTTCTTCCACATTTATTTTAAATTCTTCTACTTTTTCTACTTGTTTGCCATCTGTATCGTTATATGTAATAATAAGCTTTAAGTTTTTCTCACCTGTTTGTGTTGGTGTAAACATACCATCATAATATTCTGTTGCTCCTGGCTCAAAATTACCTATAAAATTTGTAGAAGTAGATGTATCAAATCCTTCTCCATCTAGCTTTATCATAAGGTTAGATAATGTTACTTTTCCTGTATTATAAAGCTGAAAGTTTATATTCATTGGATTACCTACATTACCTATATCTGGCTTTGTTATTTCACTAAGCTCAAGATTAGCTTGTTGTTTAACATTAACCCCAACAAGCTCTACAAGTTTATATTCGTTTGCTTGTTCATCTTCATATTCTAAATTTACATTTACTGTATAAGAACGAGGCTTAGCATCTGGCACAGCAAAAAGGTTAAATGTGTGTGCTACTTCTTGTTTTGGTGATATAGAATCTATAAAATATGTTGTACTAGAATTATCTGGTGCAAAAACATTCCCTTTTTCTTCTGTTTTATCTTCTACTGTTAAATATATTTTAATATTTTTTACTGTTTTAGATTCGTGTGTGTTTCTAAAGTTCATAGATAATTGAAAGCTTTTACCAGCCTCTACTATATTTGGTGTAGATTCGTATCTACTAACAATAATTTTAGGAACAGATGTTTTAGCATTTTCCCCGTCTTTTTTAGGAGTTGGATTATTTACATTAAATCCTGCATACTGTTCTATAACTGTACTATCTGTTGTTTGTGTACCTTCAGCATTTGTAGACTTGTTCCCATTACTATATTCTACAGAAAAACCAATAGAATATGTCTGTGTAACAGCACTAGCTGTTGGCGCTACGCTAAATGAAACTTCTTTTTCTTGATTAGGAGTAAGGCTATCTATTAAAACAATGTTAGATGATGTTGGAACAATATTTTCTGGTAACTTAGCTGTTACTTTTACTCCTTTTACATCTACACTAGATGCGTTTTTTACTTTTAATTTAAAAGTACCACTTTGACCTACATTAAAAGTACCTGTTGGTGCTATAAGGCTAGAAATTTTTAAATCTATATTACCGCTTGTACTTCCTGTTTTAGACACTGTTACATATCCAAAGTAATCTTTAGTATATTCTTTACCAGAAAAATCATTATATGTAACTTTTAATGTTATTTTGTTAGAGCCTTCTTTTGTAATATTTGTTGTTGCTAATTTAAAAGATATAGGCTGTGTTGTATTTGCTGGCATTTTAGAAAAAAATTCATTGCTTTTTCCACCAGCAGCAGTTATGTTGCTTTCTTCTAATCCTATAAGCTCTACATTTACGTTGTTAGCTTCCATACCCGAAACATTTTCTAAACTAGCAGTAATATCAAATGTATCTCCCAAAATTACACTATCTTTAGATACTTTTAAATTATTAAGAGCAACTGTAGGCACAACACTACCATTATCTATTTTTACATAAAATGTATCACTGCTTGTAAAAGACCCTTTATCTAAACTTGTAAAGGAATATTCTAAAGTCACTGGATATTTTCCTGTTGTTGCATTTTTATCCACTTCTATTGATAAAGTTGCAGTATGACTGCCACCTCTTAATATTTTTGTTGTTCTATCTGAACTGTTTAAAAATTTTACAGTAAGAGGAGAGCTTTCTCCTGTTGCCTTTGCTTGTATAAGAACATCAAATGCTGTATCGGCAGATGTATTTACTATTGGTATAGTAACTTCTGTACTTTTGCCAGCTTCTATACTATATGTATTATTACCACCCATTTTTAATGTTGGTTTGCTTTGTGATGGCTTTTCTGATGTTTGTGTTTCTGGTGCTGGTGTTTCTGGAGTTGTATCATTAGCAAAAGCTAAAGAAACAGCACTATTTATAAAAATAATAGTTATTAAAAATATTTTTAAAAATTTCATTTTTTATCTCCTTTTAATTTTATTCATTTGGGTTGTAAATTACTTCTGTTTTAGGGCTTTCATTAGTTTCTGTTTTAATAATATGTCCATCTTTTAAATAAACTATCTCATCAGCATATTCTGCTATCTCCAAATCGTGTGTAACAATTATAAGGGTTTGATTATATTCCCTTGCCTTACTTGTAATAAGGTTCATCATTTCATAAGTTGTTTTAGTATCCAAATTACCTGTTGGCTCATCTGCAAAAATTATTTGTGGGTTATTTACAAAAGCCCTAGCTATACTAACTCTCTGCTGCTGCCCACCACTCATTTCTGCTGGCTTATGTTTTAATCTTTTTTCTAACCCAACAGCCTTTAACATTTCTTTTGCTCTTTTTTCCCTATTTTTTTTACTTATCCCCATAAAAACAAGTGGTAAAGTAACATTTTCTAATGCTGTTAAAGTTGGTAATAAATTATACGATTGAAAGACAAATCCAAGATATTTCTGTCTAAATATGGCAAGACCTTCTTCACTCATTTTTTCAATATTTTTACCTTTAAATATAATATTTCCTTTAGAACATCTTTCAAGCCCTGCTATCATATTTAATAAAGTAGATTTACCAGAACCAGATGTACCCAAAAGACAATATATCTTGCCCTTTTTAAAACCTATACTAATGTTATCTAGTGCTAATATCTTCTCACTACCCATAGTATAAACTTTTGACAAATTCTTAACTTCTATTATATATTCTTCACTATTATCCAAAACATCACCTCCCAAAATATTAGCTAATTATATCACATTTTCGACAATATTTCACTATTTTTTTCAACTTTCATATTATTTAACCAATTTTTTGTCTGTACGCTATATATTTCGGATTTTTTTGTGTTTATATAATCTTCTCTAACTAATTTTTCAATATCTTTCATATCTTGTTTTAATATTTTATTTATTTTAAATATATAAAAACCATCTCTCCCTTGTATTATACTACTTATACTATTTTCACTTAATTGATAAATTTTGTCTTCTATATTTTTTTCAAATAACCCTTTTTCTAAGTCAACATTTTTATAAACTTCTATAAATGATTGTCCTTTAAAATTATCAAAATCTGTTTCAATATTTATATCTTTAGCTATAATGCTAGCCTTTTCTTTAGCATTAAAATTAGGGTTGTTTTTTATAATAATATAATCAAGATTTATTTTATTTAATTTATAATCATTTTTTTCCATATAACTATTAAAATATTTTTCAAAATCTTTTTCATCTATGACAAATGTACCTGTTATATATTCATAAACTTTAGCCTCTATCATTTTTTCTCTTTCAAATTTTTCACATATGTCTAGAGGTATTTCTAAATTACTCTCTATCTTCATATTTTCTTTTAATGATAATGCTTTTTCTTTATATATATCTTCTTCCTCTTTATTTAGATCTATCCCTAAGCTCTCTGCTTTATCCACTACAGCTTTTAAAAAAATAATAGAATTTATAGTGTTATTTTTTGCTACATCTCTAGCAGATATACCATCAAAATCTGTATGCCATATGTCAACTCCGCCTATTTCTTCAAATATACGCTCTTGTTCATCTAAATATAATAAAAATTCATCTTTATATATGTATTCATTATTAACCTTTAAAACATAATCTTTATCTATACTAAAATATTTAAAAATATATATTCCAAAAATAAAAATAAATAAAGCTAAAATTATTATAAATACAAAATTTCTATACTTATAATATTTCTTACTTTTTCTATACTTTCTCATAATTTTCACCTATTATAATTTTTTATATAAATTATATACTATCATATTTTACAATTCAATTTATTTTAAATAATTTAATATAAATGTAATGTATTTTTAAAATTTTTATAGAAAAAATATATTTTTTTTGTTATAATAAATATTATTGGTTAAAAAAGCCATAAAATTTTTTATTATAACTTATAGGTGATATTATGAAAAAATTTAAAAATCTAATTGCATTTATACTAATTATTAGTATTATTTTAGGATTTAATATTCCTACATACTCTAAAGAAATTAATCAAATAACTGTGAATAACACTTCTGCCAAAGTGTTACAAGTTTTAGATGGTGATACTATTAAAGTTATGTTACCTAATAATAATACTTCCTATGTTAAGTTAAAAGGTATTGATGCTAAAGGCTTTGATGATAGCTATGAATACCTTACAAATACTTTGCTTGGGCAAAATGTTACACTTATAAACGATGGTAATTCTTATAATGGTGGAAAGTTTAATTATATGTTAGTATACTGTAATGGTAGAAACATAAATAATGAAATGGTATCAAATGGTTATGCTGTAATAGATACAAAGCAAGATAAAGGTGGTACATATAATAGCCTTTTACAATCTCAAAATACAGCAAAACAAGACCTAACTGGTATGTGGAGATTTGAAGACGACAACTATTCAAGTATTATTGGCTCTAGTAGTGGTAATATTACTCAAACTAATGATAAAATCAATATTAATACTGCTACAAAAGAACAACTAGAAAAACTTTTAAAAGATGTATCTTCTGATCTTGCTAAAGAAATAGTAAAATATAGAGAAAAAAATCCTTTTTCTAACATTCAAGAAATAAAATTTGTTAAAGGTTTTACTAAAAAAATATACGACCAAAATAAACACGCCTTAACTGTTTGTACTAATATTAATACTGCTAATGAATTTGAGCTTAAAACATTAAATGACCTTTCAGATGAAAATATCCAAAAAATACTTAATAAGCGTTATGAGAAAGACTTTAAAAATATATCACAGCTTTCTAGTATTATACCAAAATCTGATTATAATAAAATATCTGACTATATATCCGTAGAAGATACTACTAATATTGATATTAGTAAATCATCTAGCAGAGCAAACATATCTTTATCTAACAAATCCCGCCTTACAAATGCTGATGTACCTTATTCTTTTGCCGATGATATTATAGCTTATAGAAAAAATGGATATACATATAAAACTTTAATGGAGCTTTCTAAACTTGGTACAAATAATATTACAGAACAAGATATACATTATTTAGAAGATAATCTTAATATTTTTATAGACTTAAATACTGATAATATAGACGAGCTTACATCTATTTTTGATAAAACAACTGCTGAAAAAATTAAAGATAAAAATTTATCTGAAAAATCTGATTTAAAAAATATAATAAGTTTATCTGAGTATGAAAAAGTAAAAGACGTTGTGTATGTTCATAAAAATAAAGATGAATATATAAATATTAATACTGCTACAAAAGAACAAATGTATGAACAAAAAATATCTACTAACCAAACATATCATATTATACAAAAAAGACCTATAAGACAACCAGCACAGCTTCCTTTAGATGTATCGGATATTAATAATAAAATTAGCTTATATACAAATATTAATACTGCATCTAAAACAGAACTTTTATCTTTAAATAATGGTATTAATAGTTTATTAATAGATAATATTATTAAATATAGAGAACAAGATAATTTTGGCTCTTTAGAAGAAATAGAAGAATTTTTTAAAGCTAATAATGCTAGCGATGTATATGATAAAATAAAAAGTTATATTGTTATAAGATAAAATATATAAAATAAGTCTATCTAAAAATTTAGATAGACTTATTTTATATAAAAACTATTTTTTAGAATTATAAATGTCTTGTTCTACATTAATAAATACTTCTGCTAAAGCATTATAAGTTTTTTCCCAAGCCTCCATAATCTCATCTGTAGCAGCATCGCCTAACATATCTTTTATAGCTATAAGTAAATTTTTACCAACTATTGGATAATGCTTAGCTAAAACACCTACTTCCACGTGCCTTTCTCCAATAGATTTTACAGCTGGTAAAATAGCCTCTAAATTGTCAATATTTTTAGCTGCAGCTAATATAGCATTAGCAAGAGCTATTGGTTGAGCACCAGATTCTTGTTTTTGCATATCAAACATAGGCTTAACTTCTGGATTGTTTTCAAACATTACTTTATAAAAATGTTTTGTAATTTCTACACCTTTTTCTTGTAATACAGGTACTGTACTTTTAATAATTTCAATAGTCTTTGCATCTAACATAATGATAATCTCCTTTAAAATGTGTATTCTATTTACACATTTTATCATATTAGAGTAATCAAGTCAAGTTTATTTTTATTACTTTATTGTGATTTTATGGTATAATATTATTTAATATTTATATTATAAGGAGAAAACTTCATATGAACCTATCAAAATTTACAGACTATTCTTTTAGAACACTTATATATTTATCTATTAATAAAAAAGAACTTTATACAGTAGAAGAACTATCAAATAATCTAAATATATCAGAAAATCATATTAAAAAAATAGTACACTCATTAGCTAAAGAAGGGTATATATTATCATTAAAAGGCAGAAATGGTGGTATAAAACTAGCTAAAGACCCAAAAGATATAAATCTTGGAGATGTTTTAGTCTTTTGTGAAGATTTTTCAAAAATTATAGAATGTAATAAAAATAGTATAAACTGCACATATAATAGTGAAAAATGTCTTATAAAAAATATAGTAAAATCATCCACAGAAAAATTTATACAAGAATTTAAAAAGTACACTTTATCAGATGTAATAAATAATATTAACGATTAATTATAATATTTTTATGTATAAATATTCAAAATATCTTGACAAATATTATTTTTACTGTATAATTATAAGAAATAATTTGTTTGAGGTGAATATTTATGAAAAAACTTTTAAAAATTTTTGTAAGCTCATTATTAGCTATTTCACTTTTTGGTTGTAGCCAGTCTACTAGTAATACTGAAAATATTAATAAAAGTAATAGTGAGAAAACAGAAGAAGACAATTCTTTAACAAAAATTAAAGAGAGAGGACATCTTATTATTGGAACATCTGCTGATTATGCCCCTAGAGAATTTCATATGATGGTAGATGGAAAAGATACAATAGTTGGATATGATATAGATATAGCTAAAGAAATAGCAAATGATATGGGTGTGGAGCTAAAAATACAAGATATGTCTTTTGATGGACTTTTAACTGCATTAAACGCTGGACACGTTGATATGGTTATAGCTGGTATGGTTGCTACACCAGAAAGGTTAGAAGCTGTAGATTTTAGTATATCTTATGGAAAATCTAGTGATATTAATGATGGACAAAAACTTGTTATAAGAGCAGAGGATAAAGATTTATATAAAGATATAGAAAGTCTTACAGATAAAAAACTAGGTGTTCAAAAATCTGGCTTACAAGAAGAAATAGCAAAAAAACAATTATCTAATGCAAAAATAATTTATCTTACAAAAATACCTAATATGGTTATGGATTTACAAATGAAAAAAGTAGATGCAATTATTTTAGCTGGAGATGTTGCAAAAAATTATGCTAATAAAAATCCAGATTTATATGTAACAGATATACCTTTAACACAAGAAACAGAAGGCACTGGTATAGCATTTAAAAAAGGTAGCAAAAAACTATTAGAACAAACTAACACTACTTTAGAAAGACTTATGTCTGATGGTTCTATGGATACATTGATAGAAAAAAATGAAAAAATTGTAGAAGATTTAAATAATTAATAACTATTTATTAATATATGTTGCATTTTTATAAATTTACTGTTATTATATAGCTTGAATATATTTTTAGGGAGGAAATAAAATGATTGAAAATTTTTCTTTTTTAAGTGATTATTTTCCATTATACATTTCAGGTACTATAACAACTGTTGTTATATCTTTATTTACAGTTTTATTTGGTACTATTATTGGTATAGTATTTGGATTAATGAAACTATCTAAAATTAAAATTGTTAAGGCTATAGCTTCTACATATATAGAAATCGTACGTGGTACACCAGTTATAGTGCAAGTATTTATATGGTACTATGGATTAGATGCTATTATTGATATACCAGATATTTATATAGGTGATAGCTTAAACCTTGCTCAGTTAATCCCCGGCTCTTTAGCTCTTGCCTTAAACTCTGGAGCTTATGTTGCAGAAATTATAAGAGCTGGTATATTAGCTGTTGATAAAGGTCAAGCAGAGGCTGCCCAATCTTTAGGTATGAAATCTCCTATGATTATGAGATACATTATAATGCCTCAAGCTATAAAAAATATTTTACCAGCAATAGGTAACGAATTTGTTGTGTTAATAAAAGAATCTTCTATACTTTATGTAATAGGTATACAAGAGCTTATGGCTAAAACATCTACTATACAGTCATCTACATTTTTAGCTATTCCACCACTTGTTATAACATCTATTATATACTTTATCTTAACATTTAGCTTATCAAGACTTGTTGGAGGCTTTGAAAGGAGATTAAACAAAGATGATAGAAATTAAAAACTTAAATAAAAGCTTTGGTAATAATCACGTTTTAAAAGGTGTTACAACAACTATACATAAAGGAGAAGTTGTAGTAGTTATAGGTCCTTCTGGCTCTGGTAAAAGCACATTTTTAAGATGTCTTAATAAACTTGAAGATACTACATCTGGTGATATAATATTTGAGGGAACAAACATAACTAATAAAAATGTAGACATTAGCATACATAGACAAAAAATGGGAATGGTATTTCAACATTTTAACCTATTTCCTCACTTAACTATACTAGAAAATATTACAATAGCTCCTATTAAAGTTAAAAAAATAGATAAAGAAACTGCAGACAAAGAAGCTATGCATCTTTTAAGCCTTGTAGGTCTTGAAGATAAGGCAAATGCTTATCCATCTAGTCTATCTGGAGGACAAAAACAAAGGATAGCTATTGTTCGTGCTTTAGCTATGAAACCAGATGTTATGCTTTTTGACGAGCCTACTTCTGCTCTAGACCCAGAAATGGTTGGAGAAGTTTTAGAAGTTATGAAAAATCTTGCTAAAGAAGGTATGACAATGGTTGTTGTTACTCACGAAATGGGCTTTGCTAAAGAAGTTGGTACAAGAGTTATCTTTATGGATGGTGGAAATATTTGTGAAGAAAACACACCAGAAAATCTTTTTAATAACCCACAACACCCTAGAACACAAGAATTTTTATCCAAAGTATTATAATATATTTTGCTAGTACTTATAAAAATAAAAAAATAAAAGGCTAATTATTAGTCTTTTATTTTTTATTTTTATTCTATTATAATTTCTGACTTAACATTTTTTACATTATTTATTTGTAACCTAACAAAAATCTTTCCCTCTTTAAATTCATTTAAAGGATATTGTAACACTCCTGATAAATTAGTAATATCTATAGATCTTACAGTATCTCCTTGCACAAGCCATAACATAAGATTTCCACCATCTTCTTTTACATCACAGCTAACATCTAGATATAAAACTTCCTCTTCTGGATTAGTTATATGCATACTTGCCTCTTTTATAAATCCTTCTGTTGCGCTTTTTAAAGACATTTTCCAACTATTACCTATCTTTGTTTGTGTACTAAATGTTTCAAATCCTCTATTCCATACTTTACTTTCAGATTTTACATTCATACTGGTGCTTAATCCTATAATAACTATAAATATTACACATATAAAAATCATAGCAAATGAGCTAATACCAGCTATTATATACTTACGATTACTTTTTTGTTTAACTATTTGAACATCATTCCCATTTTGTATAGTCACTCCACAGTGTTCGCAATATTTAGCTGAACTTGATATTAACTTATCACAACTTTTACAAGTAACTTTCTTTTCTTTTCTCACTATTAAATAAATAATAAGTCCTAAAAAAAGCGATGTAAAAAATAAAAGTAATATCCATAATAAAGGACTTTCTCCCCTTTCTTTACAATCTTTATAAATCCATATAATAAAAAATGTATATGCTAATATTAAAAAAAATGGTATTAACATAACAAAAATAAATACTAGATGCTCATAACCCATATAAACCACTCCTTTTTTAAATTAATAATTCTTTACTTTCCTTTATCCTTAAACCAGCAAATGTAAATATAACTCCAAATAAACTACAATTAAAACATAAGAATATGAAAATAATATATAAATATATACTCTTTATTAATATACTAGCTAAAATCCCTACTAAAACACAAAAAATAATATTTAAAGTCATACATAAATATATATAATATTTTATCTTTAGCTTTTCTTTATTTTTTTCCATATTTTCTTGTTCATAAAGCTTTAACCTTAATTTACTATTCAAATCTTGTGTAGGCTTATCATCTATTCTTATTGATTTTTTTATCAATTCGTCTAGTTTATCATTATTTTTTTTAGTCATATCCTACCTCCTCCAATCTTTTTTTGATGATACCCCTACCTTTAAATAACCTACTTTTAACTGTTCCTATAGGTTTTTTTATTACTTTTGATATATTACTAGTTGAAAAATCGAAAAGATAATATAATGTAAGAGGTACTTTTATTTTTTCTGGCAAACTATCAATAATTTTAGTTATTTCATTTATTAAATTTTTTTCTAATACATCATTTTCTATATTTTCATATGAGTATAATATATTTTCAGTTTTTTCATCAATATTTATTATAGATGCTATATTATTACGTCTTGCCCATTTTCTCATATTGCTTTTATATATTTTATATGATATAGAAAAAAATAAAGCTTTTGGATTATTATCCCAATCTAAAATAAAATTACTTTCTAATGCCTTTAAAAATGTCTGCTGATATAAATCTTCTGCATCATCTTTATTTAAACAAATTTTTAAACAAAATCTATATATATCATCTCCAAAAACATTTATACATTTTTCTAATTCTTTTGCCTCCAAAACTTATACCATCTCCAATCCTTTATTATATCTTTTCACTATATATTGGTTATAACTTTTAATATGGTTCATTTTTTTATAAAAATTTTTATAATAAATATATAATATAAAATATTTAAATAGCCTGTCACACTTTTTATTATTTTGAATAATATATATTAGGATAAAGAAAAGGAGGTGTTTTTTTTGGGATATGGCTGGTTAGGTGGTTATGGTGGTTATGGATTTAACAATAACTTTAACTGCTCAAACAACTGGGGCTACAACAGATGTGGTTGTAACCAGGGTGGTTGTAATCAAGGTTGCTACAACCAAGGCAGCTGTAACAGATGTGGCTGTAATGGTGGTTGCAACAGATGTAACTCAAATAGTGGTTGGTTTAATAACTGGGGTTGTAACAGATGTAATTATAATAATTTTAATAACAACTTTGGTTTTAACAATGGTTTTAATAATAACTTTGGTTATAGATATTATTAATAAAATAAACTTAATATAAAATTCATTTATTACCTTAATATTTTGTGCCCTTAAAATATAATATAATTATAAAAGGTTGAAGAATAATCTTCAACCTTTATTTTATAACCATCTATAAGATTGTTTATCTACAAAGCCTTTATTTTTTAATAATGTTTTTAAACAATCTGACCATTGTTTAGTTTCTTCTATATTTTCTGCAAGTACAGAACCATGTGCACCTTTATTAAATATATGAAGACTATATGGCACATTTTTATTTTTTAAAGCTACACCAAGTTCTAATGTGTTTACAGCATTAACTGCTGTATCCTCTAATGTATGCCATAAAAACATTTCTGGCATATCTTCCCTTACATTCTTTTCTAAAGATAACATTTTTTTAAGCTCATTATCTTCTCCTACAAGATTATTAGCTGAACCTTCATGTGCATAGCTTTCACATAAAGATACAACTGGATAACATAAAACTGTTAAATCTGGTTTAGCACATACTTTATCTATTTCATCTTTATTTTCTTGTTCAAATTTATCAAAAAATTCAGCAACACAACCTGCTAAATGCCCACCTGCTGAAAAACCTAATACACCAACTTTGTTAGGATCTATATTAAATTTATCTGCATTATATCTTATATATCTTATTGCTCTTTTAGCATCTATTATAGGTGCTGGGTGTTTATAAGGAGCTACTCTATATTTTAAAACAAAAGCATTTACACCAAAAAAGTTTAACCATCTTGCCATTTTTTCACCTTCATCAGAGCAAAAACCATAGCCACCACCTGGTAATAGGAGCATAGCCCCCCTTTTTTTAATTTCGTCATCTTCTTCGTCAACTAAATAAGGTGTTATTGTCCCTGCAAATTTATTTTCTTCATTTTTTATATTTTCATCAAAAAGGGGCATATCTTTTTCCCAAAGTTTAATATTTTCCATATATTTCTCCTTTAAATTGTATATTCTTCATCTTCTAAAAACTGTTTTATTAAATATAATATTTTTTTAGCATCTTTATTATCCTCAAAAATTTTTAATCCGTGCTCACCTTTTCTAACTAAATGAAATTCAAATTGAGCTCCTTTTTTCTCTAATTCTGTTATAAAAGAAATGCTATTTTGTGCTGAAACAATGCTATCTTCTAAAGTATGCCATATCATCATTTTAGGAATATCTTTTCTAACATTTTTTTCAAGTGAAAGCTTTTCAAATAATTCTTGTTCTTCACCACATAAATTTTTTGCTGAGTTTTCGTGTCTAAAATTTTCACACATAGAAACAACTGGATAATTTAATATTGCTAAATTTGGTTTAGCAGAAACTTTATCTATTTCATCTATAATATTTTGCTCAAATTTATCAAAAAACAAACAAGCACTTCCTGCTAAATGTCCACCTGCTGAAAATCCAACAATTCCTATTTTTTCTGGGTTTATATTAAATTTTTCAGAATTATACCTTACATATCTTATTGCTCTTTTAACATCTATTAGAGGCACTGGATGTTTATAAGGATAAACTCTATAATTTACAATAAAACAATTTATACCTAAAGAGTTAAACCATTTTGCCTCTTCTTCACAAGTATAAGAATGTCTTGCATAACTACCACCTTCACATATTATAATACAACTTCTTTTTTTAGCTTCATTATCATTTATCAAAAATGGCGTTATTGTTCCTGCAAACTTATTTTCTTCATTTTTTATATTTTCATCAAAAAGAGGAATATTATTATCCCATATTTTTATCCTTTCCATATATTTCTCCTTATAAATTTTTAAAATTAATAAGATGCTAGATTTTATTTGCTTAACTTATATTGTTTTTATAACTTTTGCAGGATTACCTGCTAACACTACATTATCGCCAAAACTTTTTGTAACAACAGAACCTGCACCTACTACAACATTATTACCAAGAGTTACTCCAGGGCATATAACAGAATTACCCCCTAGCCAGCAGTTATCCCCAATAACAATTTTTTTAGCATATTCTGTGCCATTGTTTCTTTCTACTGGGTCTATTGGATGAGTTGCTGTATATATGGCAACATTAGGTGCTATCATACAATTTTTACCTATTATAACTTCTGCCACATCTAATATAACACAATTAAAATTAGCATAAAAACTTTCTCCAACGTGTATGTTTTTCCCATAATCACACATAAAAGTTGGCTCTATATATATGCTATCCCCCGTGCTACCAAAAAGTTCCTTTAAAATTTTTGACCTTTTTTCCCTATCTAATGGGTCACATTCATTAAATTCTTTACACATTTTTCTTGCATAATTTCTCATTTCACAAAGTTCTTTATCCGACGGGTCATAAGGCAATTCTGCTATCATTTTTTCTCTTTCTGTCATAAGTTTTCTCCTTATATTAATTATATAAATAATAGTTTATTACTTTATTTTAAATAGTCAATATTTTATATCCTGTTTCTGTAACAAGAATAGTATGTTCCCATTGAGCAGATAATTTATTATCTTTTGTATAAACTGTCCATTTATCAGAACCTATGTAACAATCAAATGTACCCTCATTAATCATAGGCTCTATTGTAAATACCATATTAGGCACCATAATCATAGTTTTAGCATCTGTTCTATAATGATTAATATTAGGCTCTTGATGAAAATTTAATCCTATGCCATGACCTGTTAATGCTCTAACTACTCCATAACCGTGTTTATCTGCTATATCATTTATAACATTTCCTATATCGGATATTGGTCTATAAGGTTTCACTGCCTCTATACCTGCCATTAAACACTCTTTAGTAACTTCTACAAGCTTTTTAGCATTTTGAGAAACATTACCTATCATATACATACGGCTCATATCAGAATAATATCCATCTAAAATAGAAGTTATATCTAAATTTATTATATCCCCATCTTTTAATATATCATTTTTAGATGGTATACCGTGACATATAACATTATTTATAGATGTACAGCAACTTTTAGGAAAACCATTATAATTAAGAGGAGCAGGTTTTGCTCCTGCATCTATCGTTAGCTTATGTACAAGGTCATTAATTTCTAATGTAGATACACCTTCTTTTATAATCTTTTCTGTTTCATCTATAATAGATTTTGTAAGCTTTGCCGATTTTTCCATACCTTCTATTTGATTTTGTGTTAATATTAAATTTTTATTTGGTAATGGGTAACCTTGTTTTTCAAAAGGCTGTAACATTTCTTCATCTTTTCTTAAATGACAAGACTTATATTTTTTACCACTACCACACCAACATTGTTCATTACGCTCTATATTAAACAAACTTATCCACCTCCTTAGTGTAATATCTTATAGCATCTTTAAATTGATTACCATTTAACATATCTTCACCTTTTTTAGATAGAGTATAAACCCCTCGTTGTATTTTATCAAAATACCCATAATGGTTATTTTGTAAAATATAACTAGCATTTTGTATATTAAACTGTTTTTTTATAGTTGAAGGACTACCTTTTTCAATTTTATTTAATGCACAAGCTAAAAATATAACTTGTTCTCTATATGCCGTTAATATACTGTCTTTTTTAGTGCTACCTCCAACATTTGTATCTATGTTTCTTCTCTCTAGTTCATTTAAAACTATTGTCCTTTTTCTAGTTTTTCTTTTTAAAGGGCTATCTTTTGTATTTAAAACTATTTCTACATTTTTTAAAGGACTATCTAAAGCTACTGTAATAAGACCTATATCCATAGCCTCCAATATTTTAAGCATATGTTTAGTTTCTTTTTTCCTAAAGTTTATAGGCCTATTAATAGCTACAAAAACTTTATCTGCAAATGCTTTTCTATCTATAGCTTGATATAATAACTTTAAGTTAAATGATTTTTTCATTTCTATAACAATAAGTTTATCTTCATATAAACAAGCTATATCACAGTTTTTAACTTCTGCTTGTACCTTATATCCTTCTTTTAAAAGATAATTTTTTATAGGTTCATAAAGCTCTGTTTCTTTCATAAATTAACGATTACTAAAGAAACTTTCTATTTCTTCTACAGTTTTTATTATATCTTTAGATAAATTTTCATAACCTGTTTCTGTAACAAGTATATCATCTTCTATTCTTATACCAATTCCCTCTTCTGCTATATAAAGTCCTGGCTCTACTGTTATAACCATACCTTTTTTAAGCCCATTATCTGTTCCTAAATCTCTAGATACATCGTGAGTATCTAACCCTAAATAATGGCTTACGCCGTGATAATAATATTTTGATATTTCGCTTTTATCTTTTATAAGCCCTATTTTTGTAAGTTCTTCTTCATAATGTTCTAACAATATTTCATTAAGTCTTTTAAAAGGTAGTTCTGGTTTTATTGCCTCTATAACTTTTCTTTGCCCTTCTAAAACTATATTGTAAAGTTGTTTTTGTCTATCACTAAATTTACCATTAACAGGAAAAGTCCTTGATATATCAGCATTATAATATTTATAAGTTGCACCTAAATCTATAAGAACAAGCTCACCATCATTTATTTTATCATTATTATCTTCATAATGTAATACAGTTGCATTGCTACCACTAGCTAGTATAGTGTTAAATGCTTTATCTTTAGAACCATTTCTTTTAACTTCATAGTCAAAACAAGCTTCTAGCTCATATTCCATCATATTAGGTTTAGCATTTTCCCATATATTTTCTATACCTTTTTTAGTAATATCTATTGCTTTTTTCATATATCCTATTTCTTGTTCTTCTTTAAAAAGTCTAAAATAACCTAAATCATTATAAATATTTTTTATACTAATATATGGATAATTTTCTTTTAAAAATTCTGCCTCTCTAAAAGCACGTTTGCTTTTATCTAAATATCTATTTTCTAAGTCTAAATAAACTGTTTCTATACTATTTCTAAACATAGACACAGAAATACTTGCATAAAATTCATCTATATATTTAATATTTTCTATACCAGATATATTTTTAGCTTCTTCTTCACCTATAGTTTTACCACTCCATTTAGCTTTAAGCTCATCATATCTTTCTATAAATAAAGTTTCATCTATATTATCTCCATTTTTTATAGCCATATATATAAGGTGTGGCTTATCTATACCTGTCATATAATAAAAGTTTCTATTTGGCTCAAAAGGAAAAAATTGGTCACAAGTTTTATGTTGTGCTTTTCCTGAAAACAAAAATATAATTGCTTTTTCTTCTTTTAAAGAACTTATTACTTTTTTACGATTACTTTTAAAAAATTGTTGCATAGTATATCTCCTCTATTTTAAGTTTTTATATTCATCTTCTTTAAACCCTACTAATACTTTATTATCATTTACTAAAATAGGTCTTTTTACAAGCTTGCCATCTGTTGCTAAAAGCTCTAACATTTCATCTTCTGTCATTTCTTTAATTTTGTCTTTAAGCCCCATTTCTCTATATAAAACACCACTTGTATTAAAAAACTTTTTAAGCTCAAGTCCACTTTTTTCATACCATTTTTTAAGCTCTTCTTTTGTAGGATTATCTATTGTTATATCTCTATCTATAAATTTTATGCCATTTTCCTCTAAACATTTTTTAGCCTTTCTACAAGTGCTACATTTTGGATATTGTAAAAATAAATTTTCCATTTTATTACCTCCTTTTTTATAATATTAATTATAGCTTTAAAAATATATTTTAGCAATTATTTTATTAATATTGATTACTTATTATAAGTATATCATTTTCCAAAACTATTGTTTTTCCAGTTGGTATAATAGCTTGTTTATCTCTTTTTATTAATATAATTAATTTATCTTGATTAAATTTTATATCACATAAAGGCTTACCAAGCCAATCGTTATCTTTTTCTATTTTTACTTCTGTCAAATATCCAAAAGATTCATCATCTAATGATGGTCCGCTTAATATAACCATATCTCCTTCCAAAATTAAAGTATCTCCATTAGGTACTATTTGTCTATCTTTTCTAATTATTAATACTGTTAATATACCTGGAAGTGATGGTAAGTCTTTAATTTTTTTGTTTATCCAAGGATGATTATCACATATAAATAATTTAACAAATTGTAATGGAATTTCTTCTGAATAATCACTAAATGTTTTCATTACATCATTTTCATCATCTATCATATTTAACTTTTTAGCCACAAATGGTATGAGAGAACCTTGTATAGATATTGAAAATAGTACAATAAAAAATACTATATGAAAAATATCATTTTGAGTATATGCTGGGCTAACAATAGGTATTATAGCAAAAACTATTGATGCTGCCCCCCTAAGTCCTGCCCAAGATATTAAAAGTTGTTGATTTATTGGACATTTAAAAGGTTTTAATATTATAAAAATTGCTAAAGGTCTTGCTATAAATGTTAAAAATAATGCAATAGCAAGGGCTGGTAAAAATATTTTAGGTAGTTGTGATGGAAAAGATAACAACCCTAATAAGAAAAATATTAACATTTGAACAAGCCCTGTAATTCCATTAAAAAAGTTTACAAGAGCTTTTTTGTTAGGAATAGCTTTATTACCTAAAATTATACCTGTAATGTATGTACTTAAATATCCATTTCCACCTATAACTGTTGTAGCTGAATAAGATATTAAAGCAACTGCAAACACAAAAATTGATGCAAAACCTTCTGTTGAAAATTTAGCTTTTGATAAAATAAATCCTGCCAGTAAAGCTACTATTATACCTAATACTATGCCATATACAACTTGCGCAAAAACCATATATAAAATATTTGTATTATTTTGAGCACCCATAAAAGATAAAATAACTATTGTAAGTATGTTAGCACACGGGTCATTACTACCACTTTCAACTTCTAAAAGTGATGCTGTATTATATTTTAAATTTAAACGTTTAGACCTTAAAATAGAAAACACAGAGGCTGCATCTGTTGAACTTATAACAGCTCCTATTAGCATACTTTCTAAAAAATCAAATTTTAAAACATAATAGCAAAACAGCCCAACTATTAAAGATGTTAAAACTACACCTAATGTTGATAATAATATAGATTTTGTAGCTATTGGTTTTGCCTTATCCCAATTTGTACCAAATCCACCATAAAACATAATAAAGATTAATGATATAGAACATATTTGCTCCGATATAACATAGTTATCAAAGTATATTTTAAAAACTCCATCTGAACCAAATAACATTCCTAAAAATATAAATAAAAGTAATGTAGGAAGCCCTAGTTTACTAGAAATCTTGTTAAGAAGTAAACATATAAAAATAATTGATGATACTATTAATACATAAGCTGCCATTTAATCCCTCCTTAATAAATTAATATATACTTAATATTATATATTTAAATATATTTTTTATCAATTATTTTTAATTATAAAAAGGCTAGATAAAAATCTAACCTTAATGCTTATTACTGTATTGGCATATATTGCATTTTCCAAATACCATTACTATCTTTTATCATATCAATTGCCATTGGGTGGTCTTTTACTAGTTCATACTCTATATATCCTTTTTCTTTAGTATCTTCTATAAACTTTCCATCTACTGCTGCCTTTAAATTAGATATATAATCTTCTCTCGTTTCCTTACTAAAACTTTTCATTGCTTTTATATAGTTTTCTTCAGTAGTATTGTTATAATCTTGGTATAGGCTATATGCTAAACTATACTCTTCTTCCATTACAGCTTGAGTATAAAATTTTAACATTGTTAAAGGCTCATTACTTGCTAAAGCTTTTATATTTTTATCCTGTTTATAGTTATCATAAACTTTTTGTTCATCTGATGTTAAATAACCTGTTAAAGCATAAGATTTATTATTTGGTGTAGTCTTATTATCTATTTTAAATGCAAAGGCATATTTACAAACTTCATCTTCTAACTCAACTGTAACCTCGTATATAACACCTTCTAAATATTTATCTTTATCATCATAACTATGTTTAAAATCCGAAAATCCATTTTCGTTCATTTCTAAATAAGAATCTGATACTATAAGCTCTCCGTTTCGTTTTATATATGTTGTAGATAGCTCAGCACCTTTATTTTTTGGAATATTATCATTAAAATTTACTCTTATTTCTTCATCTTTTGTTAATTGTGGTAATTTATCTTCGTCTAATTTAGCAATAAAGTCTTTTACCATATTATTATATTTTTCATCATTTTCAAAACTACCATCTTTACTAATGAATTTTTCATAAGATATTTCCATATCTTTTGTAAATATACTTATATCTTGTTTTTCTTGTTCTTCTTGTGTTTCTTCTGTTGTAGATACTATTGTATCACTTGTAGATTCTGTTACCTCTTGTTTATTTTTTTTACCACAACCTACTAAAACAATTGAAAATATTATACATATTACTATTAATTTGTTTTTCATAAAATCACCTTCTTTTGTTATATAATAAAATCTTTAAGTCTATTTTCCATTTCTTCATCTGCATATATTTCAAAAAACATACCTTCATCTCTGTTTTCGTTTTGTACAATTTCACATCTTCCGTGTATCATACCAACATAATTAGATTTTTCATAAGGTATTAATATATTTATAGATTTTTTAAAACTTTTTACAACATCTTCAATAGTATTTAAAAGACTTTCTACACCATTACCATTTTTAGCAGATATTTCTAAAGTATACATAGAAAAATCATCTTTAGGTAAAGGCCTTATTATATCCTCTTTATCTACTTTATTATACGCAGTAATTATAGGTTTGTTTAAACAATCTAAATCTTTTAATGTTTTATACACAATATTCATTTGTTCTTCTCTTGCACTGTTAGAGCTATCTACTACATGGACTAAAACATCTGCATATTTTGTTTCTTCTAAAGTTGCCCTAAAGGCTTTAATAAGGTTATGAGGTAGTTTTTGTATAAAGCCTACTGTATCTGTAAAAAGATATTCTCTTCCAGATTGTAACTCTATTTTTCTTGTTGTTGTATCAAGAGTTGCAAAAAGCTTATCCATAGCTAAAACATCAGATTTTGTAACTAAGTTCATAAGAGTAGACTTACCTGCATTTGTATATCCTACAAAGGCTACTATTGGTTGTTTATTTTTAAGTCTTTTTTCTCTCATAACTTGTCTATGCTTTTCTATATATTTAAGCTCTTTATTAAGTTCAGCTATTCTATCAGATATATTTCTTCTATCTATTTCTAATTTTTTTTCACCAGGACCTCTAGTACCTATACCACCACCTAAACGGCTCATATCTTTACCTTGACCTACAAGATGTGTAAGTTTATATTTAAGCTGGGCTAACTCTACTTGTACTTTCCCCTCTGCCGAGCTTGCTCTTTTAGCAAATATATCTAATATAACTAAAGTCCTATTCATTATTTTAACTTTTAGCATATTATCCATATTTCTCATTTGGTTGGCAGTTAGTTCATCATCACATACAATACCTGTTGCCCCTAGCTCATCTAAATAAGCCTTTAACTCTTGTATTTTACCTTTTCCAAAATAGTGGGCTTTATGTATGCCCTCTCTTTTTTGCACCATACGTCCTATAACAGTAGCTCCTGCTGTTTTAACAAGCTCTTCTAGCTCATCTAAACTAGCATCTATATTCATTAAATCTTTTTCGTTATCAATACCAATTAAAACTACTCTTTCTTCTATTTCCTTTGTTTCATACGTTTTAGCTTGGTTTTTTTCCATATATAATCCCACCTTTATCTATTAGATAAATATTATATCCCGATTATAACATATATATTATTTTTTTACTACAATTATTTAATTATACAAAAAAAGCTAGGTATATTATATCTAGCCTTTTTATTATTATAACTTAACCTTTTTATAAAAAAATTATTTATTCTTGTGTTACAGCGCTTTCTTGCATAGTTTCATCTTCTAAAAGAGCTTGTTCATATTTTGATAAAATAGCCTTTTGAAGAGTTTCTCTAGCAGAGGAATTAATAGGATGTGTTATATCTCTATATTCACCATTACTAGTCTTTCTACTAGGCATAGCTATAAATAATCCATTCTCACCTTCTATTACTTTTATATCATGTACAACAAATTCATTGTCAAGAGTAATAGATACAATTGCTTTCATTTTACCTTCTTGATTTACTTTTCTAATTCTTACGTCTGTAATGTTCATAGACAAATCTCCTCCTATAAAGTAGAATAAAATGTATACAAAGACAAAGCCTTGTGTAATTAACACAGATGGGGTTCTACTTTATACCTAAAAATTATGTAATTATTTTGGGTATTAAAATATGTAAGTAAAACCATATGCTGTTAAATACATTATATAACTAATTTATAAAAAAATCAATGTATATTTTTCATATTTTTTTGTGTTTTTTATATTTTTTTAAATAATTTTGATTTTATCTTGTCTATTTATTATAAATAAATATTTTTATACAAAAAATTAAACAATATTTTTTACAATTCCCTTTTAAATTTATATTTTTATATAAAATAGTATATTTTATCAAATAATGTAAACAACTTAATACAATTAATAGTTGATAAAGTATATTAATATATATATAATATACCTAGAATATATTAATGTGTTAGGAGATAAAATTAATATGAATAAAGTTAATATAAAAAATATATTTCCTTATAAAAAATTACATTTTATAGGTATAGGTGGAGTTAGTATGTCTGGCCTTTGTGAAATACTTTTAGCAGAAGGTGGGTATAATATATCTGGTTCTGATAATAATAACTCTGAGCTTATAGAAAATTTAATAAAAAAAGGTGTTAAAGTATATATAGGACAAAATAAAGAAAATATTACTCCCGATATAGATTTAGTTATATATACAGCTGCTATTAAAGAAGATAACCCCGAATTTATAAAATCTAAAGAATTAGGGTTAAAAATGGTAGAGCGTTCCTCCTTTTTAGGAGAGCTAATGAAAGCATATAAATATCCTTTATGTATAGCTGGAACTCACGGAAAAACTACTACATCTTCTATGGTTTCTGAAGTATTTTTACAAGCTAAAAAAGACCCTACTATATCTATTGGAGGTATATTATCATCTATAAATAGCAATTTTAAAGTTGGTAAAAAAGACTATCTTGTTTTAGAAACTTGTGAATATTGTGACACATTTTTAAAATTTAATCCTCATTCTGCTATTATATTAAATATAGATGAAGACCATTTAGATTATTTTAAAGATATTAATCAAATATATGATAGTTTTAAAAAATTTGCAAATTTAATAAAAAATGATGCTTGTCTTGTTATAAATTCTGATATTAAAGACTATGAAAAAATAATAAAAGATTTAAAATGTAGTGTCATAACATATGGACAAAATGAAGATAGTATGTGGCAAGCTAAAGACATTAGCTTTGACGAGTTTGGTTATGCAAGTTATAAAGCTTACTATAATAATAATCTTATGTATAATATTAAGCTTAGTGTTGTCGGACTTCATAATGTTTATAACTCTTTATCTGTATGTGCATTAGCACATTTTTATAATTTAGATAAAAATAGCATAGAGCAAGGGCTTAATAATTTTAAAGGTACAAATAGACGTTTTCAATATAAAGGAACAGTTAATGGCATTAAAATAATAGATGACTATGCCCACCACCCAACGGAAATTTTAGCAACTATAAAAGCTGCTAAATCACAAAATATAAATAAACTATGGTGCGTTTTTCAACCCCACACTTATACTAGGACTAAAGCCCTTTTAGATGATTTTGCTAAAGCCCTTTTAGATGTAGATAATATTTTAATATGTGATATATACTCTGCTAGGGAAAAAGACAATGGAGAAATACATTCTAAAGACTTAGTTAATAAAATAAGAGAATTTGGAAAAAATGCAATTTATATAGAAAGTTTTGAATGTGGAAAAGATTTTATTGAAAAAAATTGTCAACATAACGATATGTTGATAACTATGGGTGCTGGAAATGTGAATTTACTAGGAGAAATGTTATTATCTAAATAGTTTTCCACAATATCCACAATTTTTTCAACATTTACAATGTATATAAGTACTATATTACAAACACTTGTTTGATATGTTACAATAAATAAAGCAAGTAAAAAGTATTGAATATTCAATGTTTTTTACTTGCTTTATTTTAATTATTTTATATAAGTTTAAAAATTTAGTTCTTTATTTAATTTTATCAACATATATGTGTATTATTTGTTGATAAGTGCTTCTTTTAATGCTTTTGCCAATTGATCTGGACAAGATGTGTCTTTATTTCCACAAGTTAGCCCCTCCAATTTTTTGACAACATCTTCCACTTTTAAGCCCTCCACAAGACTAGCTATACCTTTAAGATTTCCATTACAACCACCATTAAAACTTACACTTTTTACTATATCTCCATCTAATTCAAACTGGATATTTTTTGCACATACACCTTTTGTATCAAAGTTATTCACAATATCACTCCTTAAAATTAATTATTAACAAAAGTATATCAGTTTGATAAAAAAAATGCAATATTATAAAAACTACTTTTTTTGTTTTTTTATTTGCATTTTATAAGCAACTTTTATTAATAATCCTCTTGGCATTATATCTATAAAAAACGGCAAAAACTTTGCATAACTTGGTATAATAATTACCTTCTTTTTAAACATTTTATTAATAGCATATTTAGACGCTTTATAGCTATCAAGCCCTCCTACATTACCTTTTACACCTGCTTTTTTATGAAAACTTGTATTAATGGTAGCTGGACAAAATATTCCTATATATACGTTAGATTTTTGTTTTTTTAACTCTTCTTTTATAGCAAGGCTTAAATTTAACACATAAGCTTTACTTCCATAATAAGATGACAATAAAGGACTAGGGAAAAAGCTACCTATAGAGCCTACATTTAAAATATATCCTTTATTATTTTTTACCATATCTTGTAAAAACAGCTTTGTTAAAATATGTAAAGACTTTATATTCAAATCTATCATATTAAGTTCATCATCTAAATTTGTATTTAAAAATTCTCCAAAAACACCATAACCTGCATTATTTATAAGTATATCTATATTTTTATCTTTTACTTTATCATAAAGCTTATAACAGTTTTCTATTATAGATAAATCCATACATATTATTATACAGTTTTTTATATTTTTAAAAGCCTGTTCCATTTTTTCTCTATTTCTAGCTACAACAATTATATTATGCCCCATATTTGATAAAATAATAGCCATGTCTTTACCTATACCATCACTAGCTCCTGTTATTAAAGCATTTTTCATATATTTTCACCTATATATTTTAATAAAAATTCTTTATCATTTTTATCTGGCTGTTCTAAAACTATATCTAAAGCCATTTTTAAACTATCTCCTATTTGCTTACCATTTGTTATACCTATTTGTTTTAAATCATTACCTGTTATAGCAAGTGTTTTTAAAGAAAAACAATGATTTTTTCTAATAGTTTCATCTATTTCATCATATATATTATCATATTTTTTACATTGTACTAAATCATTTTCTACAAGGCTTATACAAAATTTTATTTCTATTATATTAGTAAATAAAGTTGGCTCTATAATGGACATCATTCTTCTCGTCTTTGTTCTATCATCTACAAAATTATAATTGAAATATTTTAAAATAGTTTTTATTTCCTTTATAGTTTTATTATCTAGTTTTAGTCTTTTTAAAACGTTTTCCCCTCTTACTTCATCTAAATGGCTTAATAAAAATGCAAGTCTTAAATCTTTAGATAGTTTTTTTAATATAAATATATTTTTTTTATAATTTTTAAAAACTGGTTCTATTTCTGGAATAAAATATTTATATAAATTAGTTTCTTCTAAAAGATTTAATTTTTCTATATAATCTGATTTTATAAGCTTTAAAAACTCATCTCTTGTTCTTTCTATACTAATATTTTCTATAAGACTAGCATCTTCTTTTATAGATAAAAAAGTTTTTTCTTCTATATTAAATCCCAATTGTGCAGAAAATCTTACCCCTCTCATCATTCTTAGGGCATCTTCTTTAAATCTTTTAGAGGCATCTCCAACACCTTTTATTATTTTATTATTTATATCATCTCTCCCACCAAAAGGGTCTATAAATCCTTTATTTACACTATATGCTATGGCGTTCATTGTAAAATCACGTCTGCTTAAATCTTCATCTATTTTTTTACTAAAAACAACACTTTCTGGTCGTCTGTTATCTTTATATTCTCCATCTATACGATATGTTGTTACTTCAAAATTTTGTTTGTCTAAAACTACTGTAACTGTACCATGTTCTATACCTGTATCTATTGTATGTGTAAATATATTTTTTATATCTTGTGGCATTGCATCTGTTGTTATATCAAAATCTTTTGGCTCAAACCCCAATAAATAATCTCTAACACAACCACCAACTATAAATCCCTCAAATCCATTTTTTTCTAGTTGTTCTATTATATATATAACCTGTTTAGGAATTTTCACAAAATCTCTCCTTATCTTACCAAATATTAATAGTTTAGTTTTATTATACTACATATTAATATTTAGTCTAGCATTTTATCAAGTATAATTAATAACTATTAGACAAAAATATAAAAAAATGTTAAAATAATATAAAAAATTTAAATAGATTGGAAATCAAAAATGGATATACTTACTAGAACAGAAATATTAATTGGGAAAGAAAATATAGAAAAATTAAAAAATAGTAGTGTTATAATATTTGGTGTAGGTGGTGTTGGCTCTTTCTGTGTTGAGGCAATAGCTCGTTGTGGAGTTTCTAATATACATATTGTAGATGATGATACTATATCTATAACAAATATTAATAGACAAATTATAGCTACACAGAGCACAATAGGTAAGGATAAAACAGAAGTTGTAAAACAAAGAATATTAGATATAAACCCTAATACAAATGTTACTATATCTAAAATTTTTTATACAAAAGATACAGTTAATACTATTAATTTATCTAAATATGACTATGTAATAGATGCAATAGACACTATCTCATCAAAAATATTGCTTGTAGAAGAAGCTACAAAACTTAATATACCTATTATTTCATCTATGGGCACTGGCAATAAGCTAGACCCTACAAAGTTTGTCGTTTCTGATATATATAAAACATCTATGTGTCCTTTAGCAAAAGTAATGAGATATGAGCTTAAAAAACGTGGTATTAAAAAATTAAAAGTAGTTTATTCTACTGAAAAACCTATTAAACCTGCCCCTATAAATATAGATAAAAATGCAAAAAGCACAAGCCCTTTTAGAGATACTAACAAAAGAAGAGAAACTCCTGGTAGCATATCTTTTGTACCATCTGTTGCTGGGCTTATTATTGCCAGTCAAGTAATAAATGATATATTAAAAAATAATTAGTAATTTATGAGGTAAAATATGGAAAAAATTAAAGTTTTAAGTATTTTTGGAACAAGACCAGAGGCTATAAAAATGGCTCCTATTATTAAAGAACTGGAAAAATGTGAACATATACATCAAGAAGTTTGTGTTACTGCACAACATAGAGAAATGCTAGACCAAGTTTTAAATATTTTTAACATAAAGCCAGATTATGACCTTAATATTATGACACAAAATCAAACTCTTACTGGTATTACTATAAATGCTCTTAAAGGGCTTGAAGATATTTTGGAAAAATCAAATCCAGATATTATTTTAGTACATGGAGATACTACAACAACTTTTGTAGGGTCTTTAGCTGCTTTTTATAAAAAAATAAAAATAGGACATGTGGAGGCTGGACTTAGAACATATAACAAATATGAACCTTTTCCAGAAGAAATGAATAGAAAGCTAACTGGTGCTATAGCAGATTTACACTTTGCTCCAACTAAACTTTCCAAAGAAAATCTTTTAAAAGAAAATATAAATGAAGACAGTATATTTATAACTGGTAATACGTCAGTAGACTGTGTTAAAACTACTGTTATTAAAGATTATAAATTTTCTTGTGATATCCTTAATAATATTGATTATAAAAATAAAAAAATAATAACTATGACTGCCCATAGACGTGAAAATTTAGGTAAACCTTTAGAAAATATTTGTAATGCCATATTAAAACTTGTAAAAGATAACGAAGATATAGAAATAGTATATGCTGTACACTTTAACCCTCTTGTTAGAGAAGTTGCTAATCGTATATTAGGAGATAACCCTCGTATACATCTTATAGACCCAATAGATATGACAGATATGCACAATCTTATAAATCTTTCTTATATGGTTATGACAGATTCTGGTGGCTTACAAGAAGAAGTACCATCTCTTAAAAAACCTGTATTAGTTTTAAGAAATGTTACAGAACGTCCTGAAGGTGTTACATCTGGTGTTTTAAAATTAGCTGGAACAGAAGAAAATAATATTATATCTTTGGCAACAGAGCTTTTAAACAACCAAGACATATACAAATCTATGGTAAATGCTAAAAATCCTTTTGGTGATGGCATAGCATCTAAAAGAATTGTAAATACTATATTATATCATTTTAATAAGATAGATAAAAAACCTGAAGATTTTAATTAAAAGTTTTTAATAAATTTCTTAAAATGTAAAGGAGATTAACATATGAATAACTTTGCAAGGGCTTTATCAAAGCTTTCCCAAGTTGGTATAACAATGGTTGTTACAATAGGTATGTGCTTTTTTATAGGTAAATGGATTGATAAAAAACTTGGTACAGATATTATATTTTTAGCAATATTTACCATTTTAGGAATTGGTGCTGCTTTTAGAAACCTTTATGTTTTAGTTATGCTAGATTTTAAAAAAGAAGAAAAAAAAGAAGAAAAACAACGTGAACTTTTAGGACATAAAAAAATTGAAAAATAATTTTATGGGCTATGCTGTATATAGCCAATTTGGATTTGTAATTATAACAAGTGTTTTATTAGGTATTTTTATTGGTAAAAAGCTTGATGAAATATTTAATACATCTCCAATATTTTTATTATTATTTATTATATTAGGTATTGTATCTTCTTTTTTAAATTTCTTTTTTAAAATTATGAAAACATTTGGTTATGACAAACCTTTAACTAAAAATAAATATATCTATATTGCTAATTTTATAATAGAAAGTTTTTCACTTATTATTATCTGTTTTTTCATAGGCAATATTATTGATAAATCTTATAAATCAGATAATATATTTACTATTTTATTTATATTAATTTCTATTATTTTTAATATATTTACATTTTTTAAAAAATTTAGGTTTAAATACAAATTAACTTTTAGGAGAAAAAAATAATGAACATATCTCACACTTCAAAGCAAATAATAATAAACACAGTTGCTTTATTTTTTATAACATTGGGTATAAGTACATTTATTGTAAATGATATAAAATCTTTTTTAATAGGTATTACATTTGGTACAATATTTTCTATATTAAGACTTATTCTTTTAGAAAAAACTTTAAATAAGGCTATGGATATGACTGGACAAAAAGCAATTAACTATACTAGAATACATTACACGCTTAGATATTTTTTGACATTTGCTGTCCTATTAATAGCAGCATATAGAAATTTTAATATTTTAGGTGTTATAATTGGTATTATATTACCAGTACCATCTATATATATAGTCAATTTCAAAAATAAATCAAATTAAAAACTTTTTGTTGACTACTTTTTAACATAGGGTGTATAATATATACTTGGTAAAGTTATTTAATAAAGTTATAATTTTATATACTTTATTTTAAATAAAATAATTTGTCAATTATATTAAATAATTGACAAAATCTACCTATATATTATTTTATAATTCTACATTATTTTCATAATTAAAATTTTAAAATAATATATAGCTTAATTATTAATAAACATTGAGAAGGGAGGTTAATATATGGACTTTGGTGCTAAAATTATAGCCAATGTAGGGGGAGTTAATATTACTCAAACTATGATGAACACTTGGATTATACTTATTTTTCTTACTATTGTTGCTTTAATTCTTAGAGCTAAAATAAATAAGTTTACAGATGTTCCTACAACAAAACTACAAAATATAGTTGAGTTCATAATAGAAACAATGGAAAACTTTACAATACAAAATATGGGTGAGAAATATAAATATTTTGGTAATTGGTTCTTTGGCGTTTTTTGTTTTATTTTAGTATCTAACTACATTGGTCTATTGTCATTTAGGTCTCCAACAGCAGACCTTGGTACAACACTTGCTCTTTCATTATCTACATTTACTCTCATACATTTTATGGGTATAAAAGTAAATGGTGGAGCTTATTTTAAGAGCTATATGGAGCCTATGCCTCTATTATTACCACTTAATATTATAGGTGAAATAGCTACACCTATATCTCTCAGCTTGCGTTTATTTGGTAATATATTAGGTGGTACAATAATTATGGGTCTTATAAATAGTGCTTTACAAAATGGTCATGTTATTTTACAAATAATAGGATTTGGCGCTATTACACCTGTATTACATGCTTATTTTGATGTTTTTGCAGGATTTTTACAAACATTTATTTTTGTTATACTTAGTATGACATTTATAAAAGATAAAATTGGTGATTAATTACCAATAGTTTTAAAAATTTAAATAAAAAAAATATTATATTTTTTAGGAGGATTTTAAAATGGAATTTAATAAAGAGTTTATTATGGGTTGCTCTGCAATTGGCGCAGGTATCGCTATGATTGCAGGTATTGGTGCAGGTATTGGTCAAGGTTACGCTGCTGGTAAAGCTGCCGAAGCTGTTGGTCGTCAGCCAGAAGCTAAAGGTACTATTATGTCTACTATGTTAGTTGGTGCTGCGGTTGCAGAAACAACAGGTATTTATGGTCTTGTTATAGCATTCTTATTATTATTTGCAAATCCATTTACAAAATAATATAATTTAGGAACTTTTTTCTACATACGATAGAAAAATGAAAGGAGGGCAAATTTTCTTGGATAGCTTTATACTTACTTTAGATGTACAACTTCTCTACTCAGTTATTATTCAATTAATAACAACAGGTATTTTATGTACTATTTTATCTAAACTTTTATATAAACCTGTTACTCAGTTTTTAGAAAAACGTAGAGAACGTATAGAAAATAACATAAATGAGGCAAATAAAAAACTTGCTGATGCTGATAGTCTTAAAGCAGAATATGAAATAAAACTTAAAGAAATTGAAAAAGAAAAAGCTACTATATTAGAAGAGGCTCGTGCTCGTGGTAAACAAAATGAGGCTTTAATAATTGAAGAAGCTAAAAAAGAAGCAGAATCTATTAAAAATAGAGCTATGCTTGATATTCAAAGAGAACAAGAAAAAATTAAAGAAGATGTTAGATTACAAATCATTGAAGTATCTTCTTTAGTTGCTAGCAAATTTATTAAAGAAAATATCAATGAAGCTGAACAAAACAAGCTTGTTGACCAAGTTATTGCAGATTTGGGGGAAGTTAAATGGCAAAATTAATTTCTAAAAGATATGCAGTTGCTCTTTTTGAATTAGCAAAAGAAACAGATAAAATTGATTTATTTAATAGCCAAGTAGAGTTAATTTATAACTCTATAAAAAATGATAAAGAATTTTTAACTGTTTTAAATCACCCTAGAATATCTGGTGGTGAAAAGTTTAATCTTTTTCAAAATATTTATAAAGATAATATTTCAGAAGAAATTTTAGGGCTTATATCTATTGTTGTTAATAAGAATAGAGAAACTGAAATCTTAGAAATATTAGAAACATTTTTAGAGCTTGTAAAGGATTATAAAGGTATTACTACTGCTTATGTATTCTCTGCTATTGCTCTTAATGACGAACAATTAACAAAAATTAAAGAAAACTTATCTAAAAATTTAAATAAAGAAATTATAATAGAGGCTAGCGTTAAACCAGAGCTTATAGGTGGTTTACTTATTAATGTTGATGGAAAAGTTATTGATAATTCTATAAAAAGAAATCTAGATGACATTAAAAAAAGCCTTATTAATAATTAAGTAAAGGAGTGTAACCCGTTAATGAACTTAAGACCTGAAGAAATTAGTTCTGTTATTAAAGAACAGATTAAAGGTTATACATCTAAATTAGATGTATCTGATGTTGGTACGGTTATACAGGTTGGGGACGGTATTGCCAGAGTTCACGGACTTGAAAAAGCTATGAGTGGTGAGCTTTTAGAGTTTGAAAGTGGCGTTTTAGGTATGGCTCAAAACCTTGAAGAAGATAATATTGGGGTAGTTTTATTAGGTTCTGACCAACAAGTTAAAGAAGGTGACACTGTAAAACTTACTGGTCGTGTTGCTGAAGTTGGTGTTGGTGAAGCTATGATTGGCCGTGTTGTTAATGCAATTGGACAACCAATAGATGAAAAAGGTCCTATTAATACTACTGGAACTCGTCCTATAGAGAGAGTTGCACCTGGTGTTATCACTCGTAAATCTGTTGATGTACCTTTACAAACTGGTATTAAAGCTATAGATGCTATGGTACCTATTGGACGTGGTCAACGTGAGCTTGTAATCGGTGACCGTCAAACTGGTAAAACTGCTATTTGTATAGACACAATTATAAATCAAAAAGGTAAAGATGTTATTTGTATCTATGTTGCTATAGGTCAAAAAGCTTCTACTGTATCTCGTATTGTTAGAAGCCTTGAAGATGCTGGCGCTATGGATTATACAACAGTTGTATCTGCAACTGCATCTGACCCTGCTCCTCTCCAATTTATAGCACCTTATACTGGTGTTGCTATTGGTGAAGAATTTATGGAAAATGGCAAAGACGTTCTTATTGTATATGACGATTTATCTAAACACGCTGTTGCTTATCGTGCAATGAGCTTACTTCTTCATAGACCTCCAGGACGTGAAGCTTACCCAGGGGACGTATTCTACCTTCACTCAAGACTTCTTGAAAGAAGTGCTAGACTTGAACAAAAATATGGTGGTGGTTCTATAACTGCTCTTCCTATTATAGAAACTCAAGCTGGGGACGTTTCTGCTTATATCCCTACAAACGTTATATCTATAACAGATGGTCAGATATTCCTTGAAAGTGAATTATTTAACTCTGGTGTACGTCCTGCTATTAATGCTGGTCTTTCTGTATCTAGGGTTGGTGGTTCTGCTCAAATCAAGGCTATGAAAAAAATAGCTGGTCCTATCCGTATAGAGCTTGCCCAATATAGAGAGCTTGAAAGCTTTGCTCAATTTGGCTCTGACCTTGATAAAGATACTTTAGAGCGTCTTAACCACGGTCAAAGAATCGTTGAAATATTAAAACAACCTCAATATGCTACTTTAGAGGTTGAAAAAGAAGTTGTTATCCTCTATGCTGTTACTAAAAAATATCTTGATGATATTGAGCTTGACAGAATTGCAGACTTTGAAAGAGAATTCTTTAACTTTGTAGAAACTAAATATAATAATATTTTCACAAGCATTAAAGAAACAAAAGAAATGTCTGAAGATATAGAAAAACAACTTATTGAAGCACTTGAAACATTTAAAAAAGAATTTAAATAATAAAGAGGTGATATAATGGCATCAATGCGTGATATTAAACGCAGAATTAAAAGTGTCAATAGCACCCAGCAAATAACTAATGCTATGTATCTTGTTGCTAGTAGTAAGCTTAACAAAGCTAAATCTAGGTTAGAAGATACTCGTCCTTTCTTTAATGAAACTAGAAAAGTTATAGCAAATATTGTAAATGGTTCTGGTAATATAAGCCACCCTTATCTTGATAAAAGAGAAGTAAAATCTACTGGTGTTATTGTTATAACAGGTGATAGAGGTCTTTGTGGTGGCTATAATACAAACGTTAACAAAATTGCTATGACTGCTATTAAAAATAAAGAAACTGATAAAGTAATAGCTATTGGGAGCAAAAGTAAAGAATATTTTAAAAGCCGTGCTAATGTTAAACAAGCTTTTACAAATATTTCTGAAAATCCTACATATGAAGATGCTTTACAGATTGGACGTTTGGCACTAAATATGTTTACATCTGGAGAAGTAGATGAAGTTTATTTAGCTTATACAGAGTTTATTTCCACTCTTGCTAGTGAACCAAAACTTATTAAACTTTTTCCATTAGATGTAGATGATTTTAAAAATGATGAACAAACAGAATCTAAGGTTGGTGCTCTTACTATATATGAGCCTAGCGAAGAATCTGTTTTAGAATATGTTATTCCTAAATATGTTAATACCGTTATATTTGGTGCTATGGTAGAGTCTACAGTATGTGAGTTAGGTGCTAGAATGACTGCTATGGATTCTGCTACTGAAAATGCTGAAGATATGATAGCTTCTTTAAATCTTATTTATAATAGAGCAAGACAAAGTGCTATCACACAAGAAATTACCGAAATAGTTAGCGGTAGTGGTATTTATAGTTAGAAAAGGAGTGGAAACTTTTGGCTGAAAAAAATGTAGGTAAGATAATACAAATTATCGGTGCCGTATTAGATATAAAATTTTCAAGCGAAAATATGCCAGCGTTATATAATGCCATTGAGATTGAGCATAACGGCGAAACTATCGTTGCAGAAGTTGCTCAACACTTAGGTGATGACGTGGTTAAATGTATCGCTATGAGCTCTACTGATGGGCTTGTTAGAGGTATGGACGCAGTAGATACAGGAGCACCTATATCTGTACCTGTTGGTTCTTGCACTCTTGGTCGTATGTTCAACGTTGTTGGTAATCCTATCGATGAAGCTGGTGATGTTGATGTTAAAGAAAAATGGTCTATCCATAGAAGTGCTCCTAGCTTTGCAGAACAAGCAACAGCTACTGAGCTTTTAGAAACTGGTATTAAAGCTATTGACCTTCTTTGTCCTTATTCTAAAGGGGGTAAAATCGGTCTTTTTGGTGGTGCTGGTGTTGGTAAAACAGTTCTTATTATGGAGCTTATTAGAAACATTGCTACAGAGCACGGTGGTTTCTCTGTTTTTGCTGGTGTTGGTGAGCGTACTCGTGAAGGTAATGACCTTTACTATGAAATGCAAGAATCTGGCGTTATCAACAAAACTAGCCTTGTGTTTGGTCAGATGAACGAGCCCCCTGGAGCTCGTATGAGAATTGCTCTTACTGGTCTTACTATGGCTGAATATTTTAGAGATAAAGAAAATCAAGACGTTCTTCTCTTTGTAGATAATATTTTCCGTTTTGTTCAAGCTGGTTCTGAGGTGTCTGCCCTTTTAGGACGTATGCCTAGTGCCGTTGGTTACCAACCAACCCTTGCAACAGAAGTTGGTACATTACAAGAACGTATTACATCTACTAAAACTGGTTCTATTACATCTGTTCAAGCTGTATATGTTCCAGCCGATGACTTAACTGACCCTGCTCCTGCTACAACATTTGCTCACTTAGATGCAACAACAGTTTTATCAAGAGCTATAGTTGAGCTTGGTATATACCCTGCTATCGACCCTCTTGAATCTGGTTCTCGTATATTAGACCCTATGATTGTTGGTCAAGAGCATTATGAAGTAGCTAGAAGCGTACAATCTATTCTTCAAAGATATAAAGAGTTACAAGATATTATTTCTATTCTTGGTATGGACGAGCTTTCTGAAGAAGATAAACTTACTGTTAACAGAGCAAGAAAAATCCAACGTTTCCTTTCTCAACCTTTCTTCGTTGCTGAGAAATTTACTGGTAATGATGGTAAATATGTTCCTGTTGCTGAAACTGTTCGTGGATTTAAAGAAATTCTTGAAGGTAAACACGACGATATACCTGAAAGCTATTTCTTAAATGCTGGTCCTATTGAAGATGTTATAGCAAAATTTAAGAAATAATATTAGCGAAAGGAATGGTTGCTAATATGGCAGAAGCAAAAATACGTCTGCGTATAGTTACTCCTTCTAAGGAGCTCTATAATGATAATGCAGATATGGTTATTATGCGTGGTACAAGCGGGGATATTGGTGTTTTAAAAGGACATCAACCCCTTACAACAACTCTTGGCTATGGTCTTTTAAAAATTAAAAATGGTGAAAAAGAGCTTATATCTACTCTTTTTGGTGGATTTGTAGATGTTCAACCAGATGTTATCACTATCATTACAGACTCTGCTGAATGGTTAGATGATATAGATATTAAAAGAGCTGAAGATGCTAAAAAAAGAGCTGAAGAAAGACTTAATAGTAAAGATGCTAACATAGACTTTTTAAGAGCTGAACTTGCTTTAAAACGTGCTAATTTAAGGATTAATAGCAAAAGATAAATATAAAAATAAAAGGTTGTAAGTCAGTTTTACAGCCTTTTATTTTTATTCATTTTTTTTTATATTTATTAATAAATATCTTGATTTTTTATTTTTTTGTAGTATAATTAAATTAAAAACTTTTTAACTAGGAGTGAATAAAATGAAAAAATTGCTTTCTTTAGTTATTGCAGCTACATTATCTTTATCTTTAGTGGCTTGTGGTAACTCTCAAAACGCTAACAACAATTCTGAATCTACATCAGAAAGTTCTTCTGAATCTTCAGAAAATAATAGCCAAGCTGATAATAATGGTGTTGTTGCTAAAATTAAAGAAAAAGGTGAATTAGTTATGGCTACATCTCCTGACTATCCACCTTATGAATTTAAAATAATGGAAAATGGCAAAGAAAAAATTGTAGGTTTTGATATAAATATTGCTGAAGAAATAGCTAAAGATATGGGTGTAAATCTTCGTGTATTAGAATTAGACTTTAATGGGCTTTTAGTATCCTTAAATGCTGATAAAGCTGATATGGTTATGGCTGGTATGACACCTGATGAAGAAAGAATTAAAGCTGTTGATTTTTCTGAAATATACTATCTTGCAGAACAAGGTATTATGGTTTCTGCTAAAAATAAAGATAGCTTAAATACTTTAGAAAGTCTTGCTGGTAAAAAAATTGGTGTTCAAAAAGGCTCTGTTCAAGAAAAAATAGCTCTAGAACAATTACCTAATTCTAAAGTTGTATCTTTAGTTAAACTACCTAATATTATTTTAGAGCTTAAATCTGGTAATATAGATGCTGCTATTGTAGAATTACCTGTTGCAGAGGGTTATGTTAAACAATATCCAGAGCTTGTTCTATCTGACGCCAAAGTTATAGATGAAACTGGTGGTTCTGCTATTGCTATTAAAAAAGGTAACCAAGACCTTGTTGACCAAATTAACTCTACTATTAAAAGATTACAAGACGAAGGCTTAATAGATAAATATGTTATAGAAGCTAATGAAATAGTAAATAATATGGTAGAATAATAAAAAATAAAAAAAATAAGCCTAAATATAAAAAATTTATATTTAGGCTTATTTTTTTTAAATAGGATTAACTAGCTACTAAAATATATCCATTTTAGATACCATATCTCCTGCTTTATCTAACATTTTTTTGCCGTCATTTGCCATTTTGTTTCTCATTCTTCTATCTGTCATAGCATAAGCTAATCCTACTGCCCCTACTATGCCTGTTGTTATTAACCCTGCTGTCGTTGATTTTCTCATAGCTATTTCCTCCTTTATTATTATAATAATACAAAAAATAAAAGTATAGGTTATTTACCTATACTTTTATTATGGTTAATAATATAAAAAATATTAATCCAATTTTTAGATATTACTATCATCCTCTGAATTATTGTCTTCTTCATTTATCTCTTTTTTATTTTCTATTTTGTCTATTTCATTTTTTAATCCATCAAAAAGGTTTTTTATACCATCAAATATATCCTCTTTAAAATCTTCTTCTATATAATCATCATATATTTCTTCTTCTTGATAACTATTAAATATAGCATTTAATTTTTTATCTTTATTTATTATATCTTCATCTATTTCTTTAGCTTTTTTAATCATATCATCAAAAGTATCTAGCTCATTTACACTTTTATAATAATCATAAATATCATATAAACTATTTACTAAATTATTATGTATATAAATTTTACATAAAATAAGTATTGCTCTTTCATAAGATTTTTTTGGCAAGTCAAAATCTACCATTTTTAATAGTTTATCTTTAGCCTCTTTTTCCTTTTCTATACTATTATTTTTTATAAATATATTTATAAGATTTAATAAAGAAGTTACATACTCTTCATTATAAATACCTATAACATCTTCTTTTATTTTATTTTCATTTTCATAATAAAATAGACATTTTTCAAAGTCTTCTAATATATAATATATATCTCCAACTCTTTTTAAAGCGCTTGCATAAAACATATGCTTTTCTCCAACAGTTTCTTTAATAATATTTAAAGATTTTAGCTGTATTTTTAAAGCATCTTCTGATTTATCAATTTTTAAATAATTTTCTGCAAGCTTAGATAAAGCTTCTGCAAGATAAGGATGTTTATCTCCTAATCTTTGTTCTATAAGAGAACAAGCGCTTTGATAGCTTTTTATAGCTAAATCATACTGCTCCATTTTAGAATAAACAGAAGATATATAATATGTATTAATCATATATTCTTCTGAATTTATACCAAGCATACCTTTTATAATATCTAGAGCTTGATTAAAATATACTATAGCATCATCATATTTCTTAAGCTCTTGATAACTATAACCTAAGAAGTTTAGATTATCTACAAAATCTATATCTTTATTTTTTCTATATGAAAGTTCTTCTAAAAAGTGATATATAGCATCTTCATATCTTCCTAAATCATAATATGAACATCCTATATTATGTAATATATTAACTAAAATTTCTCCTTCTTCATCTTTTAAATATTTTTTAGCCATAGATAAAGCTCTTTCAAAACAATTTATAGATAAATTTTGCTTTATAGCACTTTTAGTATAGCAAACACCTAAACTATTTTCTACCTCTATAATAAATTTTATTATTTCTATTCCTTCTTTACTACTTACATTATATTCTCGTTTTGCTAATACTTTTAATACTATTTTATAATATTTTATAGCTATGCTATATTTTCCTAAAGCCTGCTGTATATATGCAATATTATATAAATCTGTACAATATTCTATATTGTCTTTTTCTTCTTGGTCATATAATTTTATAATACTTTCTAATTTTTCATAACAAGAAAAATAATCTTTTTCTTCAAAGTCTTTTAAAAAGTCTTTTCTAATATCTGACCTTTTATTTTTATTATTCATATTTAATAATCCTCCAATAAACCGTTAAATGCTTTTTTTATACTATCATAAGAAAACCCACGTCTAGCTAAATAAGCATATATTTTTTGCTTTTCTTTATAATCTAAATCTTCTATATTTTTATTTCCTAATTTTTTTAATAATAAATCCTTTGCCTTTTCCTCTTCATTTATAAATTCATCATCATATAAATATTTTTTAAAAATTTCTTCATCTACACCAAGCATTTTTAAATCATAACTTATTTTAAAGACACCGTGTCCTTTTAAGTTTAGTTTATCTTTTATAAATGCTTTAGCAAAATCTTCATCATTTATATAATTATATTTTTCTAAAACTTTTATTACTTTATTTATAACATTAGATGGAAACTCATATTCTTGTAACTTTTTTATAACTTGATTTTTAGAACGCATTTTATAACCTAAATATTTTAACGCCTTATCTTTTGCCCTTTTTAAAAGTAACTTATTTAATATATATTCATATTTTTCATTATCTAAAGGCTCATTTTCTTTAAGCTTATAATATAATAAATCTATTTCATCTATACCAAAGGCAAATTCGTTATCTATAAATATAGAATATCTTTTATTATTATTTTTTTGTTTTTCTATTTTTGTTATAATCAAAATAATCACCTTTATTATTATAACACAAACTCATTAAAAAAATAAACTATTTTATTTAATATACTATACAAAAAAACCTCAATTATTTTATAATTGAAGTTTTAAATACTTTATAAAAATATTATATTATATGTTTAAATCCTTTACCCTCAACCTTTTTAGTTTCTGTTATAATAATAAGAGCTTTGTCATCTAAAGATTTTATCATTTTTTCTATTTGAACACAATCATCTCTTGTTGCTACACATATTAAAACTCTCTGCATCTTACTAGAATATCCACCTTCACCTTTTAATATAGTAATAGACTTATGTGCATCCACTAAAGCTTTTCTTACATTATCTGTACATTCAGACATAATAAAAATAAGGTTTTTCTTAGATATTTGCTCAAGCATTTTATCCATAAACATACCAGATATATAAACGGTAACAACAGCATATAAAAGGCTTTCTATATTTTTATATATAAATCCAGAGGCTATAACAACTGCTATATTAAGGCTAGATATAAGCCCACCTACTGGAAACTTAGGCTTAATTTTTTGTACAATAACCCCTAATAGAGATATACCTCCTGTATTAGATGCTCCTAAATGTACTAATGCAAGTCCTATACCCATAAGAGACCCACCAAACATAGATGCTAAAAGAGCATCTCCTTTATAAACAGGTATGTATACAACAACATAGTCTGTTATAAAAGAAAGTAATGCAGTCGTAGCAAGAGTTTTAAAAACGAAAGATTTAGGAAAATATTTTTTAATAAGTATCCATATTAAAAGTGGTACATTAAACACAAATACAAATGTACCAATAGGAAACTTAAATAAATAATTTACCAATATAGCAATACCACTAGCACCACCAGGGGCTATATTATGAGGTGCTGCAAAACAATTTATACCTACTGCGTAGCTAAATGTCCCAACTATATTAAGTAAAACTAAAAAACATATATTTTTAACGTTAATATTTTTCATAATATTACTACTCCTCTATCTACTATTAGTTTTAAAAAATACCTCTTTTCAAAAGAGGCATTTTTTAACCTTAATTTATTATAAATAGAAAGTCTTTTTTAATCAATCACTTTTAACTATTTAATTAAAAAATCATTAATTTTAATAATTTTTTAACTAGATTTTTAGTTATTTTTATAAAATAATTACTCTTTTACAGAACCTGCTGCAAGCCCACCCTCTATCTTTTCTTGGAATAATAAATATATAACAAGAGGTATAAATACAGTAATGGCAATAGCAGCCATTAAAGGACCATATTGTGAACCTCTTTCACCATTAAAATTTAAAAGTCCTAAAGATATTGGTTTTAATTTTGCATCATTAATAAATAATAATGGAAATAAAACATTGTTCCAAGCACTTAAAAAGTTAAATATAGATATTGTAGATATTGCTGGTACAGTAAGTGGTAATGCAACATGTCTATATATTTGCATATAATTTGCGCCATCTATTGTTGCTGCCTCTTCCAAAGATTGATTTATACCTCTCATAAAATTTGTTAAAACCATTACACTAAAAGGTATAGAAAATCCAACATATAAAAGTATTAAAATAAATAAATTATTTTTTAAGTTTAAACTGCCTATAATATAAGTTATAGGCACTAAAATTGTATGCATAGGTATCATCATACCAATTAAAAAAAATACAAAAATTATTTTATTTAACTTAAAATTAAACCTAGCAATAATAAATGCTGCCATAGATGAAACGATAGCTAATACTACAATCGTAGATATTGATATAAATATGCTATTAAAAAAGTATTTACTCATATTCGCTTCTTTCCAAGCTACAACATAATTTTCAAATCTGTATGTTTCTGGTAATGCAAAAGGAGATCCAAATATCTCTCTATTATCTTTTAAAGAAGATACTAAAGTAAATAGTAAGGGCATAATAAACATCATTGCCATAGCTATTAAAAATATATATTGTATTATAGTAGCTAAATTAAGCTTTTTATTTTTCATAATATACCCTCCTAACTTTCTTTTTTAGAACCTAAAAGCTCACTACATAATGTGCCTACTAAACATATAATCAATAATATAATACCTATAGCACTACCTGTACCATAGTGATCATATTTAAATGCCTCTTGATACATTAATGTAGTAGGCAAGTTGGTAAGTCCGTTTGGTCCACCTTCTGTCATAACAAATACTAAATCAAATACTTTTATTGTACCTATAATATCCATTAATATACACATCTTTATAATAGGCTTTAAAAGTGGTACTGTTATATAGAAAAATTTTGTTACTGGATTTACACCATCTAAAGCTGCTGCCTCATACACATCATTAGATATAGTAGAAAGCCCTGCTAATAATATAACCATATAATAACCTAAACCAGCCCATATATTAACAAATATAATCGTATTCATAGCTGTTTTTTCATTTACTAACCAAGGTGTTACTAAATCTTTAAGTCCTACAACCTCTAAAAGAGAGTTTAAAGAGCCATTAGGCATAAATATAAAATACCATAATAACCCTACTGCTGTAAGAGGAAATACTGTTGGTACAAAATATATCGCCTTAAACAAACGTCCACCCCTTTTAGCACTATATATACCAACTGCCATTAAAAGAGCTATTGGTGTATGAAATAGTACACTAAAAATGACCATTTTAGCCATATTTTTTAAAGACAATATAAAATTAGCATCTTTAAAAATATTTGCAAAGTTTTTAAACCCTACAAACTCAATAGCTGAACCTGCTATTCCATTCCATTCTGATAGAGAAAAATATACTGCCCCAAATAATGGTATTATTTGAAACATTGTATATATAATTAATGCTGGTAAGATAAATAGCAATATAAATAATCTTGTTTTACCATCTCTTATTTTCATAGGCTATTTCTCCTTTATTATTTTGCATTATCAATTTCTGCTTGTATCTCTGCTGCTGCCTGCTCTGGAGTTGCCCCTGTAAATAAACTTATAAGAGAGTTTCTTGTACGATCTTGCATAGATGCAACTGGATCATAGTCAAAAATATCTACTGCTATACCTGTTGAATCTGCTCCTGCTTCCATTACATCAGCAAAAATAGGATTTACCTTTTCTGTATCAATGTCTAAATCGTTTCTTGGTAATAACTGAGAAGCTTCATTAGCCATACGTTCTGCTGTTTCTTTACTTGTAAGCATCTTAACAAGTTCAATAGTAAGCTCAAGCTCTTTTCCCTCTAACTTACCATTTATCATATATGGAGATATAACTTGCATATCTTCATCTTTAAACTCTGGTTTTTCCTCAAAGTATGGAAATTTTGCAAATTTAACATTTTCTGCCTCTGGGCATTCTTCTGGATTTGTAAGCCCTGGTATGCTCCAAGGACCTGTTATAAACATAGCTGCTTTACCATTTTGAAAATCTGATTTTGTTATATCATCACTAATACCTGCAACACCATCTGGAAATGCACCTATATCATAAAGCTCTTTTACAAATCCTATTGTTTCTACAACCTCTTTATCTGTCCAACTTACTTCTCTTGTACCAAGCTTTTTAGCAATATCTGTACCTAACCATCTGTATGAAATAAGGTTGTGTAAGTGTCCTACTGTATAAGAAGTTTTTGCACCTAACCCTATTGGTGTATATCCTTTATCTTTAATTTTTAAAATAGCATCTTTAAACTCATTCCAAGTTTCTGGAAAGTTTTCTATACCTGCCTCTTTAAAAATTCTTTCATTATAGTAAATACCTATCAATCCAGATTCACAAGGTACACCATATATACCATCTTTCCCTGGAACACGATAATATTCTAATGCACCTTCTGTAAAGCCACCACCCCAAGTAGCATCTTCCTTAATGTATGGCTCTACATTTAAAATATATCCCTCATCTATATACTTACCTAAATTAGCAACACCCTGTATACGGAAAATATTTGCCATTGTGCCAGAAGATATATCCGTTTTTAAAATATTGTTATAAGAAGAGTCATCTCCTTGAGAGTCATCAACAATCTCTACCTCTGGATGTTTAGCCTTAAACTCATCTATAACCTCATTATAAATAGCAACTTGAGGTGATGTACCTGTCATTCTTGTCAAAAGACGTATTTGTATTTTGTTAGGATCTTTTTTAGCTTGTTCTGCGTTACTAGAACACCCTACAAAAGTAAACAAAACTGTAAATATTAATAATAATAATATACCTTTTCTCATATAAGCCCCCCTAATCTTTTATTTACTTATATATTATATTATTATTATATAAATATTAACGTTAATATAAAATGGATATTTACTTTATTTTTGTATTTTTTTAATATAATTTTATTATTCTTCTTTTAATGTTATTTCAACTACTGTATCTATTTCATCTGGTAAATTATGAAGGAAGAAAAATGAATTTTCAGAATACTCTTGTAAATTCCAAAAACAAGTTTCTAATATTTCTGATTTATCTCTTAATAGTCTAATTTTTTCTACCTTTCCTGCCATATTAGGTAAACATACAGCTCCTATTTGCTCTTCCATAACGTGTGCATACAATTTATTACCTTTTTGAGTAAATCTACCCCATTCTGGCTTATCAAATTGTGATATTCCACAGCCATATATACTTTCTTTATTGTCATACATCCATTCACCTATTTGTTCTAGTATTTTAACAGATTCTTTAGGTATTCTTCCTTTTGAATCTGGTCCTACATTTAACATAAGGTTACCATTTTTACTTACACACTCTACAAGAGCACGTATAACCATTTTAGGAGATTTATAACTTCTATCAAAAGAATTATACCCCCAATGATTATTAAGTGTTATACAAGATTCCCAAGGAATAGAGTTTCCATTTTCATCAAGAAGCCCTTTAGGTGGTATCATTTGCTCTGGTGATGCAAAATCTCCAGAATATTCTGTAGGATTTGATGTTCTTATAGAACCTGAATTTTCTGCACTACCCTCTAATCTATTATCTATTATAATATGTGGTTGTATGTCTCTTACCATTTTTATAAGCTCAGATGCTTTCCATTTTTCACATACCATATCTTCATATGAAAAGTCAAACCACATTATGTCTAAATGTCCATAGTTTGTAAGAAGTTCTCTTATTTGATTATGCATATATTTTAAATAATTGTCAAAATCGTGTTTTTTATCTTTAAAAGCTTCATTTGCTCTCATAGGGTGGAATTTATCCCCATAATGAGGGAAGTCTTCGTGAGTCCAATCTAATAAAGAAAAATAAAGTCCAACTTTTATCCCCTCTTCCCTAAAAGCCTCTAAAAACTCTCTTACTAAATCCCTTTTACATTTTGTATTAGTAGATTTAAAATCTGTATATTGAGAATCATAAAGACAAAATCCATCGTGGTGTTTTGCTGTTAAAACAGCATATTTCATACCCGCTTTTTTTGCAAGTCTTGCCCACTCTTTAGGGTCATATTCTTGTGGATCAAATTCTTCAAAATATTTATTATATTCTTCATTTGTAATACGTTCATTTGTTTTTACCCATTCTCCTCTTGCAGGTATTGCATAAAGTCCCCAATGGATAAACATACCAAACCTATCATTTAAAAACCACTTTGTACGCTCTGTTCTTTCTTTTATTACTTTATTTTCCATTATGTATCCTCCTAAAAATTAATTTTTATTAAAATATTTTTTATTATACCATAAAAAATATTTTTGGCTATATTTTTAGATAAATTTATATAGATATAATACATTTATCTAGATTTTTTACAAACTAAATTAATAGATTTTTTAAAAATATATTCAAAAATAATAAAAAATATAGTATAATTTATTTATAATATATATATTATAAATAAATTATTGATTTTATGAGGATTTTATGAAAAGTATTAAGCTTTCTTCTATAAAAAATAAATTTTTTTATGCTATGTTTTTAAGCTCTAGCTTAATAATATCTATTGTATGTGCAATTACTATATGTACATTTATAAGTACTTTTATAAAAGAACAAAAATATTCTTCTTATAAAAATTTAGAATATATTAATAAACAGTTAGAATTTTTTATGACTTCTACAAAAAACTATACTAATACTATAATTACATCTGAAGTTGTCCAATATGCTACACATAAATATAAAGAAAATCAAAATATATATAATGATAACTCATTTATTAAATTAAAAAATGAAATTAACCACATTATACAATCAACCCCTTATATACATTCTGTTTCTATATATGGATTTAATGGAAACTTTTTAATATCTACAAGCAACACTAACGATAACTATAATATAACTAAAAAATATAAGTTTACTAAAGGTAAATGGATATCTACAGAAAAACCCTCAAATATAACACCAACAACAAAAATAAATACTTTTTCATATATTTGTCCTTTTTTTAGTTATTCTACTGGTGAACATTTGGGATATTTAGAAATAGCCATTTTAGAAGATTCTATATATGAAACATACTCTACATCTATATCTAAATATACTAATGTTTTCATTACTGGTTCCAATGGATATATAAAAAGTGCTAAAGATAAACAATGTATTGGAATAAAATATCCTTACTTTGATTATATAGATAATATAAAAAATGATATATCTTATAATAAATATAAAAATAGTATTTTTTTTACAAAATATGTACCTAATTTAGATTGGTACATTATAAGTGAAACATCTACTTATTTTTTCTTTAAACATATTAATATAGTTATTATTATATGTTTAATTGTATATATCATTTCTATAATAATTTATATTATTTTATCTAAAATTTTTGCTAGAACTATTACTCTTCCTTTATCTAAACTTATAGAGCATACAAAAGAAATAAAAAAAGGAAAATGGTCTCTTCTTAAAAACGTTAAGGCTGATTATGATGTTGCTATGCTTTTAGATGCTTTTAATAGTATGGTACAAGCTCAAGAACAAATCACAAATAAATTACTTAATGCTCAAAGTGCTAAGGATAAAATAGCCCTCGAACTACTGCAAGAACAAATAAATCCTCATTTTTTATACAACACTCTTGATAATATTTGCTCTCTTGCTGAAATAAACGAAAATGAAACACTAATTAATATGGTTATGAATTTATCTACATTTTACAGACGTGTTTTAAATAATGGAAAAGTTTTTATAACAATAAAAGAAGAATTAGAGCTAACAGAGGCTTATTTACATATTTTACAAATAAGATATTTTAACAAATTTGATTTTAAAATAAACTGTAGTAAAGATTTATTAAATTATAGTTGTTTAAAGCTTCTTTTACAACCTATTGTAGAAAATAGTATATACCATGGTATAAAGGAAATAAACTATAAAGGATTTTTAAATATAGATATTTTTAAAGAGAAAGATAATATTATATTAACTATAAAAGACAATGGTATAGGTATAGATGAAAATAAAATTAATGATATATTTAAAAATAACAATAAACACTTTGGTATAAAAAATATTGATAAAAGAATAAAGCTTTACTATGGTAACAATTATGGACTTACTATAAAAAATAATATAAATGGTGGATGTATAACAACTATTTATATTAAAAAATTAAAGGAGGTATAGCTTAATATGTTAAATGTGCTAATAGCTGATGATGAAATTTTTATTAGAAAGCGTCTTATAAAAGTAATTGAGTGGGAAGAGCTTAACTTAAACTTTTTAGGAGAAGCAGAAGATGGTATAGGTGTTTTAGATATGATATCAAAAAATAAAATAGATCTTATTTTGTTGGATATAAAGATGCCTCATTTAAATGGTATAGATGTATGCAAACATATATATGAAAATTATCCTACAACCAAAATAATAATTTTATCCGGCTATAATGATTTTGAATATGCTAGAGCTACTATTAAATATGGTATTTTAGAATATTTACTTAAGCCTATATCCTCTGATGCTCTTAATAAAACTTTAAAAGAATGCAGTGAAAAAATAAAAAAGGAAAAAAAATCTTATCAACAAATACAAAGATATTACCACTATGAAAAATGTAACCATTTATATGATATACGTGTTGGTAAATTACCTATTAATACTATATATGATAAATATCCTGAACTTTATAATACTAATAGTTGTATTTTTTTAAGTGTTTTTATAAATGAAAATATGACTCTTTATATTGACAAATTTATAGATTTATTTAGATCCCAAAAAATAGATTGTGAGTACTTTAAAGAAACTGATTACATATATACTATACAAATTTTTTTATGTAAAAACGTTTCATTTTCAACAATAAAAAATTTATTAGAAACTTTTTTAAATACTTCTTCTATTAATATATTTATTGGATTATCAAACCCTTTTGATTTAGAAGATGATTGGAACAAACACTATAAAATTACTAGTAAAATATTAAGACAAAGATATTTTATAAATAGTAACAAAAGCATTATATATAATTTTTTAAATAACCAAGAACAACAAAATATTGATGTTTCTAAAGTTAGACAAAGCATTATTAAATATATAAATACAAAAGATATAGAAGGATTTAAATATTATATACACACGCTACTAGAGGATATTTTTAATAAAAAAAATATTTCTTATATGAATACTATTATAACAGAAATATTTTTAACTTATAAAATATATTATGATGAATTTGTAAAATATGATAAAACAACTTTAGATTTTATAAATACATTATTAGATGAAGACTATAAAATAAGTTACATAGAAGAAACTATATTATCTTATGGACTTAAATGTTTAAAAAAAGAAACTATTCCCTCTGACATTGTTTTTAGTAAAAAAATAATTGAATATATAGAAAAAAATTATAATAATGCTGATTTATCTGTTGCTAAAATTGCAGAAGTTTTTAACCTTAACACTTCTTATATAGGTACTCTATTTAAAAAGGTTAATAATCAATCAATACTTAACTATATAACAGTTATTCGTATGGAAAAATCTAAAAAGCTTCTTAGACAAAATAAATATAAAATAGGAGAAATATCTGAAATGGTAGGATATGGAGATGTTTTCTATTATAGCAAATGTTTTAAAAAAATGTATGGATATTCTCCTAAAGATTTTGTACAAAACATCAATTTAGACTAATGAAAGTATTGGCTAAATTATATAAAATATGTATTTATATTACAATTAAATTAAAAATATTAAAATAAATTGAATTTATCAAAATTAATGGTATAATAACTTGTGGACTAACAAAAAATATTGAGGGGTGTTAATTTTGAAAAAAAATTTTAGACAGATAATAGCTTTATCTATAGCTTTATCTGTAATAACAACTAATGTCTATGCGAATAATATAAATACTACAAATAATATAAATAACAATACAAATGCTGTTGATAAAGCTAATGAAATTATAAATGATGTTCCTAAAGATAAAAATGGTAATCCTTTAACTGGTGAAGACCTAAAAATATACAATATAGTTAAAGATGTCCCTGTATATACACCAACAGATTTTACGCCTATAACAACAGAAACTGTTAATGAAAATGCTAATGTTGTTACTAAAACAACTAAAACTATATTTGAAACTAACGATACTTACTATATGAATAGGATATCTTTTAAACAAAATATGCCTCAAAGGTATAATGTCTCTATACCTATAAAAGGGAACACTATTACTGTTAGATATGTAGATCCTGTTAAAAAAGAATGGGTTAATACTTCTAATATGGCAAATCTAAAACATACTACTTTATTTATAGATACAGATACTAATAGCTATATAGTTAGTGTACCTGGCGTTTATAAAAATATTTTTACTAATAATACATTAACTATTGCTAGAGATAAAGAACAAATGGTTAAAATAGTAAAAAAAGATGGTTATTTTGATCTTCAAATGTCTTTTCCTCAAGATGTAAATTTAATAGGTGAATATTGGTTTATGGAATCCTCCAAACCTTTAGTAGATTGGTCCACTATGAAAAGCTTTAACGAACTTTTACCTCATGACCTTTCAGAAACTAGAAGATGGAGCTATGATGGATATTATTTCCAAACACCTTCTAATTATAAGCCAGGTGGTAAAGATGTGTTATATAAACACCCATCTAACTATACTGGAGCCTCTTTTGCAAAATATGCAATGAACCCTCTTTCTAAAAATCTTGGCTATGTTATGACAGAAACTTGTATGAAAAATCAAAATAATCTTGGATATTGGGAAACAGGTCCTCAATCTGACTGGTTATATACAGACTTTAAAATAGGCGCTGGTTTTTATGATACAAGATTTAACACAGACTTTGCTACAAGCTTATTATATGCTTATCAAAATTATAATAATAAAGAATTTTTAGTATCTGCTGTTAAATATGCTGAGTTTTTCTTAATATTTACTCAAACTGATAGTTATCCTACTCAAAATGGTGGTATATTAGTTGCAGATTATGGTTACCACAAAGGTGCACACGAAAAAACTCACGTTTCTTTAAATCACCAATTAGCTGAAATGAATTTCTTATATGAAATGTATAATATAACTGGTGAACAAAGATATTTAGAAACAGCAGATAAAATGTTACTTGGTATAGAAGATACAAGAAACCAATGGGTTTTACCAGATAACAACTTAAAATATGCACTATATTATACAAAAAATACAAACAAAATGGAAGATTATCCTTATTTAACATATAATGACCTTTTCTTAACTAGAGATTTATTAAGAAAACTATTTAACAAAAATAATGATACTATTGAATTTTTAATGGCCTCTAAAAAAATGTGGATGGATAGAAATAAAATTACTGGTTATATGGTAGAAGATGTTGTACAATAAAATAATAAAGACTATCTTAAGATAGTCTTTATTATTTTTAAAAATATATTTCACTCAAAAAATTAGGGGAAATGAGTGGTACAATATAATTATTACCACTTATTACTTTTATATACTTATATTATAAAAAATTTTTTATAATTTTTATATAAACAGTACTTGAAATAATAAATTTTTTTTGATATAATATATAAAAATTAATAGTATCAGCGTTTATACTTTTGTATATGAATGAAAACTAATCTATATATAAATTTTTAGAGAGTTAATGGTTGGTGTAAATTAACATTTTATTATAGAGTTCCACTTTCAGAGCTTATGGTGATTAAGCCATAAGGGTTAGCCCTTTATAGCTAAATTAAGTGGCTATTTTTATAGCAATTTGGGTGGCAACGCGGGTTTTGGCTCGTCCCTTTTATTAGGGACGGGTCTTTTTGCATTTATTTAAAAATTATAGTATTAAAAAATGTAAAAAGCTTATATTAAAAGCATAAATAGATACAAATAAAAAATAAAGGAGATAATATTATGCTAGATATTAAAAGAATTAGAGAAGACTTTGAAAGTGTTAAAAAAGCATTAGAAAAAAGAGGCAAAAAATATGATTTAGAAAGTTTTTTAACATTAGATGAAAAAAGAAGAACACTTTTACAACAAGTAGAAGAACTTAAAAACAAACAAAATACTACATCTAAACAAGTCCCTATATTAAAAAAAGAGGGAAAAGACACAACAGAACTTATGGCAGAGATGAAAGAGCTTTCTGAAAAAATAAAATCAATAGATAATAATGTA
>JAHALF010000059.1 GCA_018371275.1 Clostridiales bacterium | reverse complement strand
TCCTCTTACTGCATTTCCTACTGCACTTTTTGCTCTATTTACTATACTTTTCGCTTTATTTTTTATACTATTTCCTACTTTTTTTATTGTTTGTTTACCCGCTTTTACAACTTGTCCTATTGAATTACTTGCTTTTTTTATTATATTTCCTATCCCTTTTCTCCCCAAATATAATACTATTTCTTAAGTCTACATTTTTTAAATTTTTATTTTTTAATACTACTTCTAATTATCTTATTTCCATTTAAATCATTTATTTTGCTTTTTATTATTATAAATTTTCTATAATTTCTAAATTCTGAGCTATTATATATATATACACATCAAAATCGGACCAATTATAATCACTTCTATTTATTTTATAATAATTTTTATTTAATTTTTCTAACATATACATTTCTTCACTTTTATCTAAAATATTCATTTTTTTTAAAATATAACCAAATAACCTATATGCACTTGAATTTTTATCCCAAAATTTTAATGATTGCTCTACAAAATTAATACTTGTATTTAAATTATTTAATTCAACATTATAAAAAGCTTCATAGTATTTTAATACACTTAAATATCTATAATCAACATCTTTATTTTTTGATAATATATTATTTATTTTATTTATTGTTTTTTCTTGTATTGTACCATAAATACAATTTTCTACTCGCATTTCTAATATTAATGCTTTTAAATTAAAATTATCAATTTCATAAATTTTATTTATAATTTCAAAAGGATATTGTTCATCATTTAACTCTATTATTGCTTTCATAATAAGTAAATCCAGCAATAAAGATTTTAAACCAGGATTTAATTTTAAATTAGTTTTTACTTCATTTATTTTATTATCTAATATTAAAACTTTTTTTGAGTTACTATCACCTAATATAAACTTACCAGTAAATAACTTTTTTAATTCATAATTATTCATATTAACACCCCTCTTAATATTTTTCTATCAAAATTGCACTTTTTAGTTCTCCACCATAACCTAAAAAAGCATCTATGCTACCTATCTTTCCATCTGGTGGAATAGCATAAAATCTTATTTCTAAATCATAATTATTAATTTTAGTTCTAATTTGTGTGCTCCTACCTATTGGAAATCCTATTGTATTATTTATATCCTCTAATATTTTTGATATATGATTTATGACATATTTTTTCATGTCTTCTTCACTCATATTTAAATCTATTTGTAATGTATTAAATCCAATATTATTATTATTTTTACCTGATATATGCTCATTACTAAAAATATGTGCTTGCTTATTCTCCTTATCTGTTATTTTCTCAATTAATTTATCTTTGTTAATATCAATTTTTAAAAATTCCATTTTGTTTAAATCATCACCATTTATAACTTTTATCTTGTATGGTTTTTTATTATTAATTTTACTATTACTTATTTCAACACCACTACCACTATTACTAGCTTTATTAATGTTTATATTAGGATTTTGTAATTCTTCTGATATATTTTTTCCTACATCATCATCTATCT
>JAHALF010000058.1 GCA_018371275.1 Clostridiales bacterium | reverse complement strand
TATAGTAGATGATAGGAAAATATTAAACCAATATGAATATGATGTTTGGGGAAATGTTGTAAGTCAAAAAGAAACAATAAAAAATAGGTTTAAATTTAATGGACAACAATTAGACCCAATAACACAACAATACTACTTAAGGGCAAGATTTTATAACCCAGTAATAGGAAGATTTACTCAAGAAGATACATATAGAGGAGATGGGCTTAACCTTTATGCTTATTGTGCTAATAATCCTATTTATTATGTTGACCCTAGTGGAAATGTAGCAAAAATTATATGTCCTAATAAAGCGGATAAAATTAGGGAAAAAATAGCAAATGGAAAAGCTACACCTAAAGAAATAAAAGAACTTGATGAGTTTGATAGATTAAATCCATTAGTAAATGAATATGCTAATTTAGTTAATTCAAATAATTCTTGGGAGTGGAAATATCATATAACAGGGGGTGATTCATTAACAAAAACTCAGAAAAAGAAAATAAAAAATGAAGCAATTGATAGAGGATTAATACCAAGTGTAAAAATGAAACCAGGGACAAAATATCCTGATTTTGAATCTGAAGGATTAATACAAAAGGTAGATTATCTTCCACAAGAATTATGGAAATCTTCAGATACAGTACAATTCAGATGGCTTGATGATAGAATTACTGGAGGAAGACCTAAAGGATTTACATGGCATCATTCAGAAATTGAGGGTAGAATGGAATTGGTCCCATTTGGTATACATAATGTTATTAACCATATAGGAGGAAGAAGTAAAGGTCATTGGGCTTTTGGAAAAAGATAGGAGGATATAATTATGAAAATTGATATGAACAGTATTGTAGAACCAAAACCTACAGAAAATTTAATAAAAAGATTTGAAGAAGATTATGAGGTAAATTTCCCTAAAAAATTTAAAGAATTTTTATTAGAATATAATGGAGCTACACCAATAACAAATATTTTACCATTAGATTCAAATGAATATGTAATAGAAAGGTTTTTATGTATTTTGGAAGATTATGAGGAACATGAAGATGGGCATTATGTTATAGGAGTAGTAATATCACAAATATTTGACCGTTTAACTGACAGTGAAGATATAATAGGAATGGATGTAATACCAATTGCTTCGTTATTTGGTGGTGATTTTATATGTTTAGACTATAGAAAAAAAGGAATTGATTATAGAGAAAATAAAAATCCTATTGTGGTAATTTGGGACCATGAGGAATCAGAAGAAGATTCACCTGCAACAAAAAAGGTTGCTAATAGTGTTGAAGAATTTTTTGACATGTTAATTGAAGATGAAAATAGTTAAAGATATTGTATTAAATTTATTATAATGATTATAACATAAAAAGAATTGATTTTTTAAATCAATTCTTTTTATGTTATAATCATTATAATAAATTTGTAGCCTAAATATAAAACATAATGATAATTTAATAGTATCAAACAGATATAAATATGACGGGAACGGAAACAGAAAAAGTAAACAAATGTTTGATAGCTTA
>JAHALF010000057.1 GCA_018371275.1 Clostridiales bacterium | reverse complement strand
TTAGTAAACATACTATAATTAATTGGGAAAGAGGTAGAACGAAACCTAAGAAACATATACTTATAGCTTTATCATCTATTTATGGAATAGATATTGATAGCTTGAAAGGATAATAAATAATGTTGTACACAAGGGGAATTATTAAAAGTATAATTAAAAGTATGAAACATGAACTACATAAAACAAGTTTTATTATTATACTAAATGATAGAAATGAAATGGCGAGGGAAGGGCATTTTATATCATTAAATAGAAAATATATAAAAATAATAAGTAAAGAATATGGTATACATAAAATAGCTATACAAGATATAAACAATATATCAGCAGTTGTTACAGAATAATAAATAAAAAAGTGGCTTATATAAGCCACACAAAAAAACAAACTTAATTAATTATACAACATATTTTACAAAAAGAAAAGAGGTAAAATTACATTTTTAAAGAGGTGTTTTTATGAAAAAATATGAACTATTAAAAAATGAGTACATAAAGTTTAATGGTAAAAAGTTATACAGAATAAAAGCTTTAAAGGACTTTGGCAATGTTGAAGTTGGAGATATTGGTGGATATATAGAAAGTGAGAATAATTTGTCTCATAGTAATAATTGCTGGGTATCTGGAGGCGGTAAAGTATGGGGAAATGCTGAAGTATGGGGAAATGCTAAAGTATGTGGAAACGCTGAAGTATGTGAAGATGCTAAAGTATATGGAAACGCTGAAGTATGGGGAAATGCTGAAGTATTTGGAGATGCTAAAGTATATGGAAACGCTGAAGTATGGGGAAATGCTGAAGTATTTGGAGATGCTAAAGTATATGGAAACGCTGAAGTATTTGGAAATTCTAAAGTATTTGGAGATGCTGAAGTATTTGGAGATACTAAAGTATGTGGAGATGCTAAAGTATGTGGAGATGCTGAAATAAAAAGTAAAAATGATATTATTACTATATCAAATATAGGGTCAAGAAACAGTACAACTACATTTTCCAGAAATAAAGATAATCACATATATGTAAGTTGTGGTTGCTTTTATGGAAATATTAAGGAATTTGAAGAAAAAGTGAAAAATACCCATAAAGGAAATAAACACGAGGAGATATATTTAAAAGTTATTGAATTAGCAAAATTACAAATATTGGGGGTGTACAAAATGTGTAATGAATGTAATCAATATAGGTGTAGTGTCAGATGTCCTAACTATACAGAAGAAGAAAAAGAATACTGTAAAGAGTGTGGAATCATTTTAGAAAAAGGAGAAGAAGTATTAGTTAATGATGATAATGAGCCATTATGTATAGGTTGTATGGATAAGCTACAAACAGAAGATATAATTAGATTTTTTAATATTCAAAAGGAAGTGGTGTAATGACTTATGATGAATTAGAAGAAAAAGCTAGAATAAAACTCAATATAAACTTCAAGGAGAGAAGTTTAACAGCTGAAGAAGAACAAGAGTATATAGATACATATATAAATGAATTTATTATTAGTTTGCAGTTTGAAAAT
>JAHALF010000056.1 GCA_018371275.1 Clostridiales bacterium | reverse complement strand
GCAATATGTTTTGAAATATCATCATTCCTAAATATTTTATTTATAAAATTAATAACTTTATCATTCAATAAAATCTATCCTTTCTAATATAAAAACTTCTTCTTGTTCACACTCTATATTAGATGTTTGATTATTAATTTTTAAGTCTGAATAATCTATAACACCGTCTATATCTAATATTTTTGAGCCAATAATAGCATAGCTTAATATATCTTTTTTAAATGCTATTTCTTTTAAATATGTTTTTATATTTTCAGTTACTTTTTTCTTTAATTGCTCTTTGTCATAATTTTTACTAAAAACAGCTTTAACAGATATAGTTATGTCTTTAGATGTAGCACTAACTACAGTACAAAATGCTCCAATAGGAGCTTGTCCTCGTCCTTCTCCTGTTATATTAGGGTCAATGTATTGCTGTACTTTTTCTACAAGGCTCTCATCTGGAGGTTGTCTATCACTATCTATAATTATTACTTTAACAGTAGTATGACCATTCCAAAGGGGTATAACCCTAGCCTCTCCCACTCCATCAACTTCTTTTGCCCATCTTTTATAGTGATATACATTCCCACTTGTTGCAGGTTCTCTAAGCCTTTCAAAATACCTATTCCTCAAATCTGTATCAACTTCTTCGTCATATCCACCAGTAGTTTCAACTTCATTGTTACAGCTATTAATACCAGTAATTGTAACAGGCATTTTTTTTATGCTATTAATGGGAACATTGCCTATTTTACCAGCAGTAACACACTTTATATTAATAGTACCTGTCCCTATTATATTTTTTTGTTCTATTGCCTCAAAACGCACAAGCCCCTCTGTTTCAAATAAATCTCCAATATTAATAGTTCCATTGCCTTTTATAGTGATGATGCCTTGAGAATATGTAGCTTTTTTTCTTTCAATGCCTGTTCTTTGTACTATAAATCTTTCCAGTTCTATTCCTGTTAGATTATTTATATCTAATTTGCTAGCTACAAGTGTTAGTTTTTTCATTGTATCTACCATTCTAATGGATATAGCTTTTAATATATCCCATAAAAAATAACCTTTTCTCTTTTCATATTGTTCTGGTATTTCTTGTAAAAATTCTTCTAAAATTTCATTAGAGTTTTTGTTAAAATTCAACTTGTAAATCCTCCCTAATATTTAATATTTCATTATTTTGTAAGTAGCAATTAAAAGTTATTGTTAAAATAGTATCTTCAAAGTCAAAAGTGAAGTTATCTACTTCTTTTATAAAAGGGTGATTTAAAAGCTGTTCTGTTATTTCTCTTTTTGTTTCAGATAATATATATCCTTTATGAAATATTTTATTACCTATATGGCTATATATAGACAACCCAAAGTCTTCTTCTTCATCTACTGTATATACTTTAAATATATCCTTTTTTGTTCTCAAAACAACTTGTATAAAACTCTTTATATTTTCTTTAAAATCACACTCTACAAATTTACCATCTAATATAATATGTTGTCCTGTTACAAAGTCAAATTTAAAACATTTACCTAATGTTACAGT
>JAHALF010000055.1 GCA_018371275.1 Clostridiales bacterium | reverse complement strand
CAAACACCTGTTAATGATGAAATAAAAAACTAATAGAAACTGATGGCGAAATGGCAATGTATAGTTATTTTGTTGCACGAGGTCATCAGTTAGATTATTTACTTAATTTATCTTATACAGAAAAAATATTTTTTATAGAAACTATGAAACACGAATATGAAATAGAGGCTAAAAAGTGGGATATAGACAATAAAAAATAATAATTAATTATATAGAGAAAGGAGGTGTTTTTTTGGCTACAAGTAGAGTTATACAAACAGTTTTAAGGCTTAAAGATGATTTTTCAAAACCTTTAAAACAGGCTAAAGCAACTATAAAAGAATTTACAGCTGGTGCTAAAGAAAGTCAAGAAAAGTTTGCTAAAATAGTTAAAAAAACTGAAAATAGAATAATCAAAGATTTAAAAAAAATAAAAAACCAATTTAAGCAACTATCAATAGATATAACAAAATCTTTAACTAGTATATCTTATAAAGGGTTACAAAAAGGTATGGATATGTTAAAAAAATTTAGTTTGCTAGGTGGCAGTTTAGGTGTAGCTAGTTTAGGGGCAGGTATATTTGAGGGTATGGACTATGAAACCTATAAAGTCCAACTTGAAACAGCTACAAAAGATACTAAAAAGGCATCCCAATTAATGAGAGACGCAATAGCATTTGCCAATAAAACACCCTTTGAGACAGGTCAAGTTATAGAGGCTACTGCTAAATTTGAAAGTATGGGATTGTCTGCTAAAAAGTGGCTTAGTATAACGTCGGATATGGCAGGTGCTACTTCTAAAGATATGATACAAGCAGTTGAGGCTGTTATAGACGCTGTAGCTAGTGGAGAGTTCGAGAGATTAAAAGAGTTTGGACTTTCTAAAAAAACATTAGAAGATTTAGATGTTTCTGGCAAAGTGTTTAATAATAAAGGACAAGTAATTGACCAATTAGCCCTTACAGAGCTTTTATTTACTGAAATGGAAAAACGTTATAAAGGTGGAGCAGAAAGCCTATCAAAAACTACTAAAGGTATGTGGAGTACTGTTACAGGGGTTTTCAAAAACTCAATGGCTAAAATAGTTGGGGTAACAGATGACGGACTAGTTAGAACAGGCTCATTACTTGATAACTTTAGAAACGTAATAGAAAAAGTTGCTAACAAAATGACTTCTTGGCAACAAGATGGTACTATTGAAAAAATATCTGCTAAATTTGATAGTTTTGTAGCTAGAGCAAAAGTTATTTTTGGATATATAGGTAATTTAATAGATTTTGTAAAGCAAAAATTTGCAGACTGGCAAGCAGATGGAACTATTGATAATTTAAAAGAAAGACTAGGAAATATATTTGAAAATGTAATAAATTTTATACCTACTGCTATTAATTTTGTATCATCTTTTTTGAATAATTTACGTTGGATACTGCCAGTTATAGCTGGTATTACTGCAGGGGTTAAAACTTGGGGCATTGTATCTAATATAACAGCTATAGCAACAGATTTATTAGCTAAAAAACAAGCTATATTAAATATAGCTGGTAAAATATTTAATAAAACTGCTTGGAGTAACCCTTGGGTACTTGTTAT
>JAHALF010000054.1 GCA_018371275.1 Clostridiales bacterium | reverse complement strand
CCACACCTTTCTATATAAAGAATATTTATATTCTGTTTGTCCTAAATCATTAATTACCTTTTTACTTTTATAAACTTCTATTTTTTTATCTAACTTTTGTGCTAACATTCTTCTTCACCTGCTAACTGTAATTGTAAAATAAGGCTTTTTATTATTTTATTAGTTTGCAAAGCCTTATCAATTAAATAAGACCTTCTCTCATAAAGGTCAGCACATATAGTATATAGTAATACCCTAAAGCTAGGCTTTCCCATATCAATATAACCAATAGCGTTTTTAATATATTCTTTACCAGCTAAAATTATTGTGTTTAATAAAATATCATCATCGTCAAAATCTATTCTTAAATAATTTTTTATTTCACTTAACTCTTCTTGATATACCATAACCATCTACCCTTAAGATTTTTCCTCTCCACCTTCATTAAGCATAACAGGAGCAGTTATATCCACTTCACCTTTTACTAAAGCATTTTCATCTATTACTTGTACGTCAAGCCTTTCTCTTACTTTAATACCTACCATATCTTTTGCCCATAAATCACCTGCCTGACCAGATGCCTCAATAAATAACTTTTCATAATCAAATAAAGTAATAAATTCTTTTAAATTACCAATATAAAATGGAGTTTTGTTTGCATTAGTTTTGATTTGTTTGTTAGAAAATACAATAACTGGATATTGACCAAAAAGTAGATACTTAGATTTTTGTGTTATATCTGGCTGTAAAATATATCTACCGTTTTCATCTTTTAACTTATCTAACCAGTGAAAACCATCTTGATTTGTTATTATTTTTGTACCATTTAAAATAGCTGGGTCTAATTTAGTATTAATTATATCTTTCAAGCTATCTATATTTGTAATAGCTACTTTTGAACCATCTTTTTTATCATCTATAGCCTTTAATATAAGATTATTTCTTGTTGTAATTCCCTTTTTAGCTATCCATTTTGTAATATATGCTTTAATAGTATTGTCCGCTGACTGGTAAAATTCTTTTGTAGCCTTTAAAATACCACCTAATTTTTTAAGTTTATAAGATATTTTTACAAATTCAGGCTTTGGCATATCTGGAAATTGAGCCTCTTCATCTACCGCCTCAAAACCTACTATGTCGGCATTTTTTTCTACAACTCTACTACCCTCTATTCTTTGCACTTGTTCAATATTTACAAGAGTTTCTAGTGATTGTGTTTCTCTTCTTAACTCTCTTACTTTTGTAGAGATATCGTGGGGGATAACTACTCCCTCATCTTCTGAAGTTTTTAAAGCATTTAATACCTCACTAGGTATTGACTTATTCAAAGCAGTATTCTTAACAACATTTATAAAAGCATTTTCTTCTGTTATTTTTTCACTATGTATAGGCTCTTTTTCTTTTATATTATTTTCAATATTGCTATTTTCAACATCTTCTAGATCATATAAAATATTAAGTTTATTTTGTAATTGCACTAGTTCATCTTTAGATTTTTTAGCATCTTCTAACTTATTTTCATTTGTAAAGTTTATAACCTCTTCTTTTTTTAATTTAATATTATCTAATAATTCTATAATTGTTTTATTCATAAAATTTCTCCTTAAAATA
>JAHALF010000053.1 GCA_018371275.1 Clostridiales bacterium | reverse complement strand
TATTTTAAGGAGAAATTTTATGAATAAAACAATTATAGAATTATTAGATAATATTAAATTAAAAAAAGAAGAGGTTATAAACTTTACAAATGAAAATAAATTAGAAGATGCTAAAAAATCTAAAGATGAACTAGTACAATTACAAAACAAGCTAAATATTTTATATGATTTAGAAGATGATAAAGAAGACGTTAAAAACAGTCTTTTAGGTAAAGAGCCTATACAAAACAATGAAAAAATAACAGAAGAACAAGCATTTATAACGGCTATTAAAAACACTGCTTTAGATAAGGAAATACCTAAAAATGTTGTAAATGTTCTTAAAACAACAGAAGAAGAAAAAGGTATACTTGTACCTCAAGATATATCAACAACTGTAAGAGAGTTAAGGCGAGAAACACAGTCTTTGGAGCAGTTGGTAAACATAGAAAAGGTAGAAAAAACAGAAGGTAGCAGAGTTATTGAAAAAAATATAGACATAGTAGGTTTTGAGGCAGTAGATGAAGAGGCAGTATTCCCTGATATGCCAGACCCAGATTTTAAAAAAATATCTTACAAATTAAAAAAATTTGGTGGTATTTTAAAAGGTACACAAGAATTTTATCAAGCTACATTTTCATCTATTAAAGGATATATTATTAAATGGATAGCTAAAAAGGGAATTACAACAAGAAATAATCTTATACTAAAGGCTATAGATGATAAAAAAGATGGTTCAAAGGTAACTATCACAAATATAGATAGCTTAAAAGATATAATTAATACTAAATTAGACCCTGCTATTTTAAATGGTACACAAATAATAACTAATCAAGACGGATTTAATTGGTTAGATAAGTTAAAAGATGAAAACGGTAGATATATTTTACAGCCAGATATAACACAAAAATTTGATTATTTATTATTTGGTAAATACCCTGTTATTGTTTTTTCTAACAAACAAATAAAAACTAATACAAACAAAGCTCCATTTTATATTGGTAATTTAAAAGAATTTATCACCCTTTTTGACTATGAAAAATTGTTTATTGAAATGTCTAGCGAGGCAGGTGATTTATGGGACAAAGATATGATAGGCATTAAAGTAAGAGAAAGGCTTGACGTACAAGTAATAGATGAAAATGCTTTAGTAAAAGGTGAAGTGGATATAACTGCTCCTGTTATGCTTAATGAAGATAGAAAGGCAAAATCTCAAGGTGAGTAGTTATGGTTATGCAAGATGAACTAGAAGAAATTAAGAACTATTTACGCATAGATTTTGATGACGATGATATTTTATTAAACACAATAATTTTAGCTGGCAAAGAATATATTAAAAACGCTATTGGCTATATTGATATGGGAAAGCCTAGCTTTAGGGTATTGCTATATACTATATGTGCTGACTTATATGAAAGAAGAAGTTATTTAATAGACAAGGCTATACATACAAATAAAATAATAAAAAGCCTTATTTTACAATTACAGTTAGCAGGTGAAGAAGAATGTTAGCGCAAAAGTTAGATAAAAAAATAGAAGTTTATAAAAGTAAAAAGGTAATTAATGATTTAGGACAAACAGAATATAAATATTCTTTATATAGAAAGGTGTGG
>JAHALF010000052.1 GCA_018371275.1 Clostridiales bacterium | reverse complement strand
AAAAAGTCGGTAAATGTATAGAAAGGTGGTGATTTCACATAGGAAGACCTAGAAAGTTGTCGGGTATGCAAACGAAACACCTTACAAAAGAAGAAATTACAGAAAAAGAACAACAAGAAAATCTTATAGTTGTTGGTAGGGAAGATTTGCAAGAACCACCTAGTTGGCTTATAGATGCCAAAGCAAAAAGTGAGTTTAAGCGTATAGTTAAAAATTTTGAAAAAATAGAAGTAATAGGCAACTTAGACCTTAATAATATAGCAGGCTATTGTAATGCTTATTCTATGTATATAAAGGCTACACAAGATTATAAAAAATGTAAAGATTTAATGATAACTAAGCAGATGACAAATGGTGCTTATACTGAAATACCTAATCCAATAATAAAAATTCAAAGGCAATGTGCTGAAGAAATGAGAAGATTTGCGAGTTTATGTGGCTTAACTATTGATAGTAGACTTAAATTAGCAGTACAAAAAACAACAAAGGAAAGGCAAGAGATAGAGGACTATTTTGGGGATATCTAAAAATAAAAAAATACTTACTGAGTTAATACAGTATGCTAATGATTGTATTAACAATGTTATAATTAGCGGTAAAAAGCATAAATTAGCTTGTAAAAGATTTTTGAAAGATATTGAGAGAGTAGAAAGTGATGACACTTTCTTTTTTTATTGGAATGAGCAAGAGGCAGAAAAAATAATTAGGTGGTTTACATTGTTAAGGCATAGTAAAGGAGTATTAGCTGGGCAACCTATTATATTAACAACTTGGCAAAAGTTTATATTGTGTCAAATATATGGTTGGCAAGATATAAAAACAAGTTATAAACGTTTTAAAAATGCTTTTATAATGGTTGGGCGAAAAAATGCAAAGTCCCAAATGGAAGCAGGTTGCATACTGTATGAGATGTCGACTCAAAGCACTAAAAATAAAGAAATTTATGAATGTTACTGTGCAGGTGTAAAAAAAGACCAGTCTAAAATTATATTTAATGAATGTATAAATCTTTTAAAGGGTAGTCCTTTAGCTGAGAAGTTTAAAGGTTCTAAAACAGAAATATCCCATAATAAGACAGGTAGTTTTTTAAAGCCACTTAATAAAGAAGATGGTAAAAAAGGAGATGGAACAAACCCTGCTGTTTTAGTGATAGATGAATATCACCAGCACCAAACAACAGAGTTTTACGATTTATTTTTAGGTTCTAATGTTAAAGAGGGTATTTGTATGATTATAACAACAGCAGGAGTAGACCTTAATTCCCCTTGTTATACACAAGAGTTTAAGTATTGTAATGAAATACTTGAGGGTGTGTCTCAAAATGATAGATATTTTGTTGATGTATTAGATATAGATGAGGGAGATGATATAACAGACCCGAAAGTATGGGAAAAGGCTAACCCTATAAGATGTAGTTATAAAAAAGGTAGGGAAGATTTAGAGACTTATTTTAAAGTAGCTAAAGATATACCTGAAAAGATGAACACTTTTAAAACAAAATGCTTAAATTTATGGGTATCAGCAGGAGAAAATAGATATATGGATATATCTAAATGGAAAAATTGTATTGTAGACTATGTTGATATAGATATAACTAATAAGCCTGTATATGTTGGT
>JAHALF010000051.1 GCA_018371275.1 Clostridiales bacterium | reverse complement strand
ACCAACATATACAGGCTTATTAGTTATATCTATATCAACATAGTCTACAATACAATTTTTCCATTTAGATATATCCATATATCTATTTTCTCCTGCTGACACCCATAAATTTAAGCATTTTGTTTTAAATGTATTCATCTTTTCAGGTATATCTTTAGCTACCTTAAAATAAGCCTCTAAATCTTCCCTACCTTTTTTATAACTACATCTTATGGGGTTAGCTTTTTCCCATATTTTAGGATCTGTTATATCGTCCCCCTCATCTATATCTAATATATCAACGAAATATCTATCATTTTGAGACACACCCTCAAGTATTTCATTACAATACTTAAACTCTTGCGTATAACAAGGGGAATTAAGGTCTACTCCTGCTGTTGTTATAATCATACAAATACCCTCTTTAACATTAGAGCCTAAAAATAAATCGTAAAACTCTGTTGTTTGGTGTTGGTGATATTCATCTATTACTAAAACAGCAGGGTTTGTTCCATCTCCCTTTTTACCATCTTCTTTATTAAGTGGCTTTAGAAAACTACCTGTCTTATTATGGGATATTTCCGCCTTAGTTATAGTGAAATTTTTTCGTAGTGGACTACATCTTAAAAGGTTTACGCACTCGTTAAATATAACTTTAGATTGGTCTTTTTTGACACCAGCACAATAACTTTCATAAAGTTCATTATTTTTAGTACTTTGTACTGAAATTTCATATAAAAGACAACCTGCCTCCATTTGCGACTTGGCATTTTTTCTACCTACCATTATAAAAGCATTTTTAAAACGTTTATAACCTGTTTTTATATCTCGCCAACCATATATTTGACATAAAACAAACTTTTGCCACATAGTTAATTCAATAGGTTGCCCTGCTAATATTCCTTTACTATGCCTTAAATAACTAAACCATTTAACTATCTTTTCTGCCTCTTCTTCATTCCAATAAAAAAAGAAAGTATCGTCACTTTCTACTCTCTCAATATCTTTCAAAAATCTTTTACAAGCTAATTTATGTTTTTTACCACTAATTACAAATCCATTAATACAGTCATTTGCATACTCCATTAACTCATTAAGTATTTTTTTATTTTTAAATATCCCCAAAATCTTCTTCTATCTCCTTTCTTTCCTTTGTTGTTTTTTGTACCGCTAGTTTAAGCCTACTATCAATAGTTAGACCGCATAGACTTGCAAATCTTCTCATCTCATCAGCATATTGTTTTTGTATTTTTATAAGTGGATTTTCCACAATAGTATACGAACCATTTGGAAGTTGTTTTTCAATAGTCAAGACACCACTTTCAGCAATTTCACGAGTAGCCTTTATATATATAGAATAGGCATTACAATAACCTCCTATATTATTAAGGTCTAAGTTTCCTATTACATCTAAATTTTCAAAGTTTTTAACTATACGTTTAAACTCTTTTTTTGCAATATTATCTATAAGCCAAATAGGAGGTTTATGTAAATCTTCTCTACCAACAACTATAAGATTTTCTTGTTGTTCTTTTTCTATAATTTCTTCTTTTGTAAGGTGTTTCGTTTGCATACCCGACAACTTTCTAGGTCTTCCTATGTGAAATCACCACCTTTCTATACATTTACCGACTTTTT
>JAHALF010000050.1 GCA_018371275.1 Clostridiales bacterium | reverse complement strand
CACCGTCATCATCATTTATAAGTACAAATTTACCTTTTCCAATAGCCTCATTTATGGCGTCTGTATCTCCTATTTGCTCAACACTATTTAAGTCTGATACAATATTGTATGTAACTGACATATCCATTCTACAACCAGCTAAAACGCCTAAAAGCCTACCTAAATATTTATAACCTACAAGACTTTTACCATCTGCCTTTATAACACTTGCGTTTACAAAGTTGACAATATGCATATCGTCTGCCTCTGCCCCTTGTAAGTTATAGCAGATAGCTTTTAACCTTTTTGACCTTAATTTATTTTCAAGCTTTACAAAGTCTGCAAGTTTCTTTTGTTCTTCTCTTGTTTCTCCTATGTAAGCTATCCAGTTTATATCTTTTTTTATAAAAGGTTTTATATCATCAAAAGTTTTATCATTAGGTATTTTTATAACATATAGCTTATTTATTTCTGTTAAAAATACATCTTCTATTATTTTATAATTTTCTTCTGCATAATCGGTTTTTTCTACCTCTGTAAAACCTTTATATTGTTTTAATATTTTATCTTCTGTAATAACAGATTTAACTTTTAGATCTTCTTCATTAACTACATTTTCTTTTTTAGTTTTAGATAATTCTAAAGTATCCATTCCTGTATTATCATTTAATTCTAAAGTATCTATTCCTGTATTATCATTTATAATAAGACAAGCAATACCCCTGCCACTTCTTACAACAGCAGTATTGGCAAGTCCTGTGAATATTACATCTACTTTAGGTAATCCTATTGCCATTTTATCAACTCCTTTTAATACTAAAAGGCACTATATAAAATATAGCACCTTTTAAATTTAATTAATATTTAATTTTTCTTTTAATGCAACTTGTAAAGCTTGTGAAAAATTTATTCCTGCCCTTTCTGCTTCTACATTTAGATAGTAAGGTATAGATAATGTTTTTTTAACAAATTTATTTTTATTTTTTTCTCTTAATGAAGCAACACATACCTCAATTAAAACTGCCCTTTGATTTTCTTCTTCCTTTATATCCTTTAAAGGTGTTGGCTTTGGTATTTCTTCATTTTCTTTTTCCATACATACCAAAAAACCTTTTAAAACATCTTGAGCCATATATAAAGCTTCTTCGTCTGTACTTGCACAAGATAAGCAACCTGGTAAGTCTGGAAATTCTATTGAAATTCCATCATCTGCGTAATCAAATATAGCAGGAAAAATATAGACATCTTTATACATAAAATCAAACCTTTCTTAAATTAATATGATAATTAATTTTGCAAGAGTTAAATACTTAACCCTGCTTGACTTAAAATACTTTTTACTGTTTTTATTGGTAAATCTTTTTTAGGGTGTGGAACTGTAACTTTACCACTCTTTTCATTATGCCTAAAATGATGATGACTGCCAACAATCTTTATTTCATACCAACCATCATCTTCAAGCATTTTTATTATCTCTCTTGATGAATAGCTTTTCATTAAATATAATGCTCCTTTCTCTATATACATTATACTACGTAATATATTACGTGTCAAGAGTTTTTATTATTTTACAATAACATTTTCCATATAGCTTAAATCTTCTTCTATATCTTTTATAAGGTTCATTTCTATATCAAAAGACATAGATACATAATCCTCTCCTATGTCTATACTATCTTCATATATTTGAAA
>JAHALF010000021.1 GCA_018371275.1 Clostridiales bacterium | reverse complement strand
TCCAGTAATATCAACAACTAATTTGTTCGAAAAAACTCCTGTATCTTGCTTAATATCTACTCTTTTTGCTTTTAAATTAGGCAATGTATAGTATTTTGTTAATCTTTTTTTAATATCATTTAATTCAACACTTAATTCTTTAACCTTATCTTCAATACTATAATCACTTCTCTCCTTAGCTACACCTTGCAAATTTTGAGATACATCATTACTTATATTTTTTACAGCATTTTCAATAGCCATAGGTGTACTTTCTCGTGCTACATTATTTAAACTAGTTTTATCAGCTTTTTTTTCATCTAAAAGTTTAGTGTTGTTATTTAATACTTTTACATTTACTAAGTCATTTTCTAATGAATATTCTAGTTCTTCTTTATTCGTAAACTTATCATCAGCATTAGGATATTTTTCTTTTAATTCTTTTTCTTGAAGTTTTTTTCTTTCAATATTTATTTTTTCTCTTTCATTTACAGCTTCTTCCCAAGTTTTATACTCCATAACTACCTCCTATTTTATAGTATTAAATCTTTCATCTTCTCGAACTTCTTTCCAAGTAGCACTTAATAATGTACCCCAAGTAAAAGGTTTTAAATCTGACCAAGTATTCCAATCTATACTATAATCTAGTATAATATTTACAGGAACAATACGTTCTAACATATCATTCACTTGCTTAATAAATTGTAGTTTATCACGTTTTAATACAATTTTTAAATAATAACTTGGAATGTCTAAACTCATTTTAAACCCATCTTTTCCTAAAAGTGCCTCTAACATTTCTTCTAATCTTTCATAAGTAAAAGGTGGAACTTCATTATATATTGCCAAAATATCTAATTGTCTTTTTTCTAAACTATCTGTAAGTTTAGGCATAATACCTACTATTTTTTCATATCTTTTAGTTGCATACTCACTACAACCCAAAACAAACATATCTGTAAGTCTTTTATCTGTTTCAATAAATAAGCTATCTATTTTAGGCTGTAATATTTTAAAAAGCTCTTTAAATTCTTTAGTATTATACACAAAAAAAGGAAGATATTCATACAACTGCATTTATATCCCCCCTTATAGGTATTATATTTTCATCTAAATTCAAGTTTTGAGATGAATTATTTATTTTTGTTTCTCTAATATCAACTACACCATTGATATCTAATATCAAAGCTTCTATTTTAGCTACTCTAACTACTATATATTCTTCATCTTGCCAACTTTCTCTTAATTCTTGTAAATAATCTTCTATAGCTTTGTTAATGTATTCTTGTATATCATCTACACTAAAGCCTGGCTTTAATTCTAGAATAGTATTAATATTTATAACTTGTGTTTCTACTGGTTTAATAGTTACAAAATGTCCAATAGGAGCAGTCCCATAACCCTCTCCAGTATATGGCAAAGGGTCAACTTCTTTTTGTACCAATCCTACTAGATTATCTGTTGGCTTATTATATCCTAAAGACTGTATATAAATATCAACTGTCCCTCCACCATTAGGTGTACGATATATTTTTACACCACCAACTCCGCCATTATTAGCTATTTCTTCAATTTTATTAAGGCTATTTAGTTTTTCTTTATAATCTGCTCTGTTTCCACCAAAAGCATAATTTTTAAAACTATTAAAATATCTTTCTCTAAAAATTTCTGTTTCTTCTTCATCTTGACCAGCAGTTAATAAGCTATGTATACTGGCTTTTTGTAAGTTAGGTATATTTTCAAAAGGTATTAAACTACCATATGTTAAATTGCCTATTTCTCCAGGAGTTTCGCATTTTAGCTTATAATATTTATCTTCTTTTTCTCCAATATAATAAAAGTTAATATCTTCTGCATTAAATCTTTCCCCACCTTTTAGATTAATATTTCCTGTAAGTTCAGCAAGTATAATAGATGAAGTAGCAGGATAAGGAGATAATCCTCTCTCCCTTGCTCTTTTAATAAGATATTCACGACTAGAAGTATCGGCAAATCCCTCTTTTAATACCCAATCTAAAGCTATATATACTTGTGTAAGTTCTGCACATACTGGAGCTAGTGAATCATAAATAATAGACCCTTGTCTTTTATCTACATCCGTAGGTACTTTATCTAAAGCTCTATTTAAAATATTAAAAAAGCTTTCATTTTCATACACTAAATTTTCCACCCCCATTTTATTAATATTATTTGTTCAAACTCATAAGCCTTAACAATAAATGTTATATCTATTTCAGTTTTAGATATATCTTCAAATTTAAAATCTACTACATCTTGTATTCTATCATCTACCATTAAAGCCTCTTTTATTCTATCTGGTAAAATAGCTTTAACAAGTGATTTAGGTTGTCCTATTAAGTCATTTAACTCTATTCCATATTGCCAATTATAAGCAGTATATGTATACCTTTCTGTATTAAGTATTTTATAAATAGCTTGTTTAATGCTTTCTATATCATCTACATACTTCCTAACTCTTTCTTTATCTAAATCTAACTTATAAGATAAACTAGGGTCTTTTATAATTTCTATATCATCTGTATTTATATTGTTAGTAGGTAACATAATATCACTCACTTTCTGCTATAAACATATATTTACCTGTACCAGTTTCTCTAATAGTTATTAACTTTTTACCCTTTTCTATTTCTATACCTTTTGAAAATATCATTAAGTCTTGTCTTTCTAAAATTTTATTATTTTCTAATTGTATTTTTAAAGGTGACATATCCATAATGGTTGAAACAGTATTTCCTATGGTAGTATCTTCTAAAGTATCAATAATTAAATATTGTTGTCCTCCAAGTCTTTTTTGTATTAACACTTTATTATTTAGCTCTAATTCATTATCAGTATTTTTTAGATACATCATTTTAGGTGTGTATAACAAAAATTCTTTAGGTAATATTTTATCATTAGCTAATTTTATTGATAATGGTTGTATAGTTTCAATAGTAGCAATTTCAATATCAGAAAGGCTAGTTATTTCTAAACTTTCATTTATTATATTTTTTATTATCTCAACAGTATTTATAAAAACACCTCCTAATAATCTTGACAGTATAAAAAAATAGGAATATAATAATAATATAAAAAGAGCAACTATTGAATAGTTGTTCCCCTTGTTGTTATTTAAAACAACCTTAAGGCTTCCAACTCTGTAAGGTTGTTTTTTTATTTATCTAAAATTAAAATTAGTAAACTTTAACAGTAGATAATACTATAAAGATAAAAGTTAAAATAAAAAATAAAATAACTTTATTCATAGTATCACCCCCTTTATTAAAGGGGAACAACCTTAATTCAATAATTACTCTTTAAGATACTTATGTATCAAAACATATTATATCATTTAATTTTTAAGATTTCAATAGCTAATCAAGCATACACTCCCATAGCTTGTGTATTTTGGTAATCATTAAAAATTACCTTTCTTACAGCATCTTCTGTAACTTTTCCTATTGCTTTTTGTTCTTCTTCTCCTGTACCATATGATATTACTTGTATATTACCAGTGAATTGATTAATTACATTGTTGTGATATGTTGCCTCATTTATTTCCATAATAGCCTTATTAATGTCATTTAAGTTACTTATACCTTTAGATATATCAGATACGTCTCTTGCTATTCCATCTAAAGATTTATAACCATCAATATTAATAGGTAACCCTTTGTCTTTATCTTCTTTTTTATTTGATTTAGATATTTCATTGGCTTTATCATTTATTCTTTTTTCCCAATCAGTATTTATTATATTTTGATATTTTTCTAAACTTACTTTTTCATCATGACTTATAACAGTACCTTTAGATACTAAACTTAAACTTCCCCCTTTTTGCAAATGCTCAAGTAATTTTTGTTCATCATTCTTAAGTAGTCCCTTTTTGTTAGCATTTTCTAATATAAATCTAGCTGACGCATCTCTTTCTGTACTTTTTAACAATTTTTCCTTTTCATTAGAACCCAATAAATAGTAATCTAAATTTAAAAAACCACCTGTATTTTCTCTAGCTAATTTCTTACCATATTTTTCTGTTTTTATCTCATCCGCTGTTGTAAAAAGTCCTAAAGCAGATAAATGGCTTAATTCACTCCTAACTTCTTTTGTTCTTCTTGATATACCATCAAAAAAACTATTAAAATCCCTAGTCATTTGTGTTAAACTATCACTAACAATATAAGCAAATGCTTCCCAGTGAGGTGATAATTCATCTATTTTTTCAGGTGTTTTTCCTAATTCTTCTAAAAAAGGTTGAAAAGCTTCAATAGCTATATTGCTAAATTTTGTATTTACTTCTTCCCAAGTCATAGGCATTTCCTCAAATTTTTGGTTTATTTCATCAGTAGCACCAAGTATTGCATTTTTAACAATATCAGTAGTAATTTTGCCTTGACTACTTAATTCTTCTAATTCTCCTCGTGTTACGCCCATATAATCACTAATCAAGTTGATTATATTAGGCGCATTTTCTTTTAATGACTTAAATTCATCTCCTTGTAATACTCCACTTGATAAAGATTGCGTTAACTGTAACATAGATGTACTAATTCCTTGTGCACTTATACCTGCTATTTTAAAACTTTTTGATAAATTCTCTGTAAATTTTAAAACTTCTTTATTATTTGAAAAAACATCTCCTGTATTCATCTTTATTCTTTGTACTACATCGGCTGTATCTAACATACTTACTCTTGCTCTTATTGAACTATTATATATCTCATTCCAAAGCTCGTGTGTATTCATTAATCCATCATTGATTAAATTAAGCCTTGCTGTAGTAGTAGCTATATTATCTGAATATTGTGTAGCAAAAGAAGTAACTTTAATCACTCCTGAAACAGCAGAACTAATAGCATAAATGCTAGCACCCAATTTTGCTAACATTCCAAAACTACCTTCAAATCCGTTCTTGAAACTCTCCCCCACATTTAAAGCTTCTTTAGAAACACCATTAAGTGAGTTTTCTAAATTCCATCTAAAAGTTAAAAAATCTTTTTTACTGAATGTCGATAACTGCACTCGATTAATTCTATCTAGCTTTTCACCTAATATATCTAAATTATTAGTTATACCAGCAATAGGTTTACTAGCATTATCAATTAACTTTATATCTGTTTGCACTGACATTTTTAATTATCCTCCCTTCTTATGTTTTTTAAATCTTCACTATGTTTATGAATTAAAGCTATAATTAAGGCTTTTTCCTTATTATCAATTTTCATAAATTGGGAGGGTATCATTTTTAATTCTACTAAACAATATGCTAAAATAGAAGATAATTCTGGCTCCTTTTTTATTGCTTTTTTGCGTCTTGTACTAATTCATCAAATGTTTTAAAAAAACCACTAAGTTTTAATATTTCAGTAGCTAATATATCTATTTCACCTGCTAATAATACTTTATTTATTAATAACCCCCCATTTTTTACACCATAATGATTTTGTAATTCAATATTTTTGAAATTAGGTTCAATACATCCTTGTTCGATATAACCTATAAATCTTTCAACTGAATTATTGGTTCTTCTTTCAATATCTGCTAACTCTTCTGGACTAATATTTCTAATTTTAAAAGGTATATGGTTACCTCCTTCATCTACAAACCTATCAGAAACTATTACTTCTTTCTCTAAAACGTTACCTACATTGTTATTAATTAAAAAATCACTTATTTTCATAAAATTTCCTCCTTAAATTTAAAAAATAGTATAAAAAAAGACAAGTTTTACTTGTCTTTAAAATTCATAATGTGTCCATAAACTAATTATTTTTATAGCTTTTTCTTCTTCTATAACTTCATAAACTAACCTATGTTTTAAGTTTATACGCCTTGAATAAAGTCCTTTTAAATCTCCAACTAACTTTTCATAACTTGGTGGATTTTGGTATGGATTTTCTTTTATTATATTAATTAAATTCTTTGCTATTTTCTCTAGCTTGGCACTTTTAATTTTTTCTATATCTTTTATAGCTTTTTTAGTATAAAATATTTTATACATTACCAATTAACCTCATCTTCTGATACACACTCATTTAAAGGTGTATTAATTCCTTCTATTAACTTATCTTTCATTAACTTATTAGATGTTAATTCAAGTGTAGCAACCATACCTTTGTATTCTTCTTCACTAATTAATATAGCATTACCTTCTTTTGTATTTATTGATAAAGGCTCATTAAATTTTATTGTATTTTCTGTCATTTTATAAATATCTTTTCTAAAATTAGTTATATTTGTTGTTATCATTTTTTACCCACCTTTCTATATAAATTTTAACATACATTCTAACGTACGTCAATAAATTTAATAACCCCTTTAATAAATACATAAAGACAGTTTAATGACTTGTCTAGGTCAATAAACTTAGATAAATAATAATCTAAAGGTTTCTCTACCTTTAGGTGTTATTAATGTTTGAGTACCTGCCCATTTTGTTTTTTCGTTTACACTTTCTTTCATCTCAAATAAGCCATTGTTTTTATCGGCATACGGCATTAGTTTACCCCTATTATCTCTGTATAAATATTTTTTATCTAATAAGAATTTTATAAACAACTTTTCTTTAATTCCTAATTGTTTAGCCGTTTCTCTAAAATTAGTTAGTAAGTTTCTATCTACTAACTCATCAAAATAATCTGCTTTAGGTCTCATTATTTGATTATCTACTGCTAATTCACTGTTTTGTGCCTGTAATTGCTTGTTTAGTTTGTCTTTTTCATTTATTACATTTTGTGCAACAATTAATGCTTTTGCTAAAATCTCTTCTTGTGTTAAGTTTTCTTGATTAGATATGTATTCACCATTTTTTCTTATACTAGGTAATATATCATTTGTTACCCAACGTTTAAATTCTTTTGCTTGTGGTAACTTGCTTGATAATATTAAAGAATATAAACCACTTTCATTTATGATTACCATTTTACGACTTTGACCTGATGCACTAATTTGGTGCATTAGCTTATCTTCTTCATCTATATGATTTCTAATAGCGTTATCTGGTCTTTCATAGCCTAAAGCCTCTGCAACATCTTTACCTACAAACCAAACTTCATCTTCAATAAGTAAAATTCTAATCTCTCCAAAACTTTCATTTCTAAATAATTCTATACTGCTCATTGCTATATTGTTCATTTTAATCTCTCCTTATTTTTTGTAATAAAAAAGACAAGTTTTACTTGTCTAATTAAATATTTTTATATTCCAATAAATTATTCTCCTTTATATTCCTTAAACTTCTCAAGCATTTCGCAACCGTGAAATGTAAAATTTATTTGTTCGTCTAACTCTGTACTATTTATATCAATTTTAGCTAAAACTGTATCATCAAAATTTACACCAGTTAAAACTACACTTTGTCTACCTATATCACTACTAGGGTCTTCATTTGTTATAATCATTTCATAATATGTATCTATACCTGTATTTATAAATTTAATAGCAGAATCTCTTAATTCACTTGTACCATAATACATATCCATACTTCCACTTCCTGACCACCCTGTAGCTTTATGCTTAACTCCAGAAATACCTAAAACAGGTATTTCCTTTTTATTCTTTTTAAAATTAGCAGTAACATTTTTACATTCCATTGCAAGTCGTCTTTCACCATCTTTAACTATGTAAACTGAGCCTAATTTACCATTTATAACATCTTGTACCCTTAAAGTTTCTTGATAACCCACAATATACCTCCTATTCTATAATACATTTCATATATAGTTTATCCATAGCAGCAACAGGCTCTATTAATACATCAACTATTACATCACCTTTTTCTGTTCCTTTAGTTACAATTACATTATCACTATTAAAATTATCTAATGCTCTAATAGCTTGTAAGTTTCTAAAATAGGATATTAATTCTGCTTTAAATAAATTTCTACCAGTATTATCATTTATTTCTTTACCTAAATAGTAAGTGTTAAATACTCTAGCAATATCATTTCCTACATTATCAAGTATTCTAATTATTTGATTATTGCTAAAGTCAGAGTTTTTATCAGCTTTATAACTAATAAAAGTATTAATATCTTTTAAAACTCTAATTTCATCTTTTTCTCCATAAAATGCAAATATACCAGCTTTAATCTTTTTTTCCAATTCAGATTTTTTAAGTTCAACATTTAGGTTAATTTCTCCATCATATAGCTTATTAGTTAAACTTTGATTTATTTCAGCCCCACCTAAAGCACCTAAAGTCCAATAAAATAATTTTTTAGCAGATTCATCAAGAGATATAATACCCTCATCATCTGCTTTATTATATTTTACAAGTAAACAAGTAATCTTAACGCCTTCATCATATCTAAGCCTTTTAGTAAAACTTTCATATAATGCTTTTGTAGATTCATCATCGCCACCATAACCAATTACATTAAAGTTGTATTTTTCTATTTTATCTAAAAAGTTAGAATAACTAGAACCATTTACATTATCATCTGTTCCATTAGCTAGATTAGTACCACCATTTTCTACTAAAGCACCAGTACCACTAAATACAACAAAATCATTAGCCTTTAATTCTTCTACATTAGAAGCTATTTGTTCGTCTATTAAAACATTAGTATCTATATAAGTTTTAACTATTTTTTTACCACTATCTACATTGTTTTCAATAACTATTTTAATATCATTATATCTAGTACCCCCATATTTAGCAGTAATAGTTAATGGACTTATTTCAACACTTGCTTTTGTACCATCTCCACCAAGTCTATAAAATAAAATTTCTTTAGCATTTCTTATCATTTCTCTAAAAAGCTGTAATTTATCATCTTGAAATGAATAACCTAAAACAGTTAAACTGTCTTTTTGTAATGTTTCACTATCCAACCTAATTATTTCATTAGGTACACCAAAATTATGCTCTAAAGCAACAGCTACAACACCCCTATCTCCAATAGTTCCAAGTGGTCTAGCTTTAGATATAAAGTTTATATATGCCCCAGGTAAAACCTTATTATGAGTTAAAAATGTACCACCCATTGCCATTATTTTATCACTCCTTTCAAATATTTATTAATAATACTATCTACTTCTTGTAAAGTGTATTTTCTATCATCTTCTAACAAGGCATTAATTAAATCTTTCTGCTTAATATACCTTTTAGAATTTAATAAATTATGTTTAGTATATTTATCTTGTTGTATAGGTTCTTCATTTTCTTTTACAGTTTTTATATTATCTTTCAAAAATATTACCTCCTATCTGTTCTAAATTATCCATAAAATTCTTTTTAAATTTTACAACAGAGTTAAAATCAAAACTAACCAATACTTGTGCTGTATCATCAACTATAACAGCTTTACTACTATTTGCTCTAATAGGTTTGTTGTATAGCTCTATACATTCTACACATCTTGTGAGACTGGGTATAATATTTGCTATTTGTCTTTTTTCTGTTCTTCTATCTATTTCTTCTTTAGGAAAATAAACAACTTGTATATCAATAGTTTCTTTTTCCCTTAAAAATCTATCACTTTCATTTAGATTTTCTTTGTTGTAATCTAAAAAGTTAATAAAAAAACAGGGTGTTTTAAATCCCTGTTCTACATTTTCAATATATTTATTTATGTTAGGAAAATCATTTTCTAAACTAATTAAAATAGCATTTAATATATCATTTGTAATGCTCATAAGCCTAACTCCCTTTTTAACTCTCGTTCATATAAAGCTTTAAAAACTTTGTTATAATTTTCCCGTCTATTAATATATTTTTCCGCCTTTTCTAAAAAGAAATATCCTTGTACCCAATCATTAGGCTTAATTACAGTTGCCATATTAGTATCACCATAGTACCCTTTTTTTCTTCGTTTTCTGTGACCATAATTAACATATTTAGCGTATTCAACTGGATTAACAACAGTTATTTTATAATTTGTACCAAATTTATGAAATTTTAAGCCTTTAACAAAGTTTTCTATTTCTGCTTGAGTAGGTTTAGACTTATTAGTTATTGCTTGTTTTTCATTTTTGACTATCCACCCACGCCTTAAAGTACCACCAGTATAAGTGTTAGTTCTTTTAGTTTTTATTTTACCTTTATTCTTACCTCTGGCATATCTTAAATAATCACCATTTTCGGCTCGTGTTCTTCTTCTAACATAGTTACTTTTACCAACAGGTGTAAGTTGAATTACTTTGGTCAAAAATCTTAAAGTCATTTCTCTAAGTATTTTCTCACAAATATCATCCATACCTTTTTGTTCAAGATTTTTAAGATTTTTAGAAAACTGTTTTAAAGTCATATCTTTAGCCATTATGCAATATCCTCCACTTTTAACAATATTTCTTGATGACAAGGATAAATCATAGGTTTACCAGATTGTTTATACAATGTTGTTTCTTCATTTATAGTTACTTCTATACTGCTACCTTCTAATATCTTTATTTTTTCATCAGTAAAAAGTTTTATTTGTTGTGTATAATCAGCAACTTCTCCATTACCAGTAACATTAGATGCTTTAAAACTTACTCTACAAGGTTGATTTTTTATATATACATCTGTAATAAATTCTGTTTCAAATGTTTTAGGATTTTTAATTTCTTTTTTTATAAAAATATTACAAGTATGGTCATATGTTTTTTCTATTTCTTTTCTGTAATCTACTACCATTTCAACCTCCTAAACTTATTAAGCATTAAATAATATTTATCTATTTCATTTGATATAAACTCATTAGTTATGGCACTATCAGAAGCACCATAACTAACAGAAAAATCCCCAACATTAATTGACTTAATATTTCCTGTATTTTCTTCATTTTTACCACTTGAAAAAGCTGTATTCTTACTTTTCAAAAAGTTGAATATAACTAAATTAGCAAGTATATTATCTAATTGTTTATTTTCTTGTGGATAATCATCTAAATTACAGTATGTAACTATTTCTATCTTTATATCTCCAATAAGATTTTTTATATTAAATTCATCAATACTATTTGTTTCTATACCAAATGTTTTTAATTTAGCTAAAACTCTTTCAAATACCATAAACTTAACCTTTAGATATAATTCTAGCAATAGCTATTGTTTTATCGTCAATAGTTTCACTATTAGCATCATCATCTCCAATTAACTTCCAGTTCTCACCTTTAGCAAGTTCTTCATCAGTTGGTGATAAACTATCTTGACTTGCTTTAGTGTAGGATATACCAAAAGGAGCAAAACATTTTCTTTGTCTTGTATAAAGGGTTGTTTGTCCACCATTAGTTTTTTCATCTCTTGTCATAGCATAAGGTACTTCTACCCCGATATCTTCAAAATAAAATGAACCTTTACCTAAAACATATGTAGTATACTTATCTGTTCCATCAAAAGTACAACTATCATCAATAATAACAGTCTTACCGTTTAAAGTACCAATAGTTAAATCTCTTTGTATACCACTTGCGTCTGTGTATTTCATATAATCAAGTAAATTTAAATTTTCTAAATTAGTTGCTACACTACTGTGCATAATAGCTAAGCTAAAAGCATTTTTGTTAGACCCACAAGCCTTTTGAATAGCTATATTAAGAGTTGTTGCGTCCATTTTCATAGCAGACCTACCTGTTGTTAAATCTAATGTATGATTTTCAACAAATTTAGCACTTGCTGTACCTGTCATTTTAAAAATACCATCTAATATTGAAACAAGTGTTAGTTGGTCTATTTCATCCCAATATGTGCTAACTTGATTTGCAACATTAGTCATAAAATCAACTCCACCAGTTATATCAACAGAAAAATCATCTTCAATCCACGCTTTGGACCTACCAACAACAACTACACCTTGTGTTGATGTCATAACCTTTTCAGCTGTTATATCAGTTTTTCCATCATAGTTTAGTGCTTTTCCACCTATATTACCAAAGAAAGGTATTTCAGCATAAGCTGTTCCTGTTTGGGAGCTAAAAGCATTTTTTATATTGTTATTTCCTACTAATACCCCACTTTTAATAAGTTCATCTTTTTTTATTTTTGGTAACCTTTCTATATAGCTACCAAAAGCAGTTCCATTAAATGAAATATAATTAAACTTTGCCATTTTTTATTCCTCCTTAAAATTAAAAAATATATAAATAAACCTTATTCTTTTTAGAATAAGGCTTTATTATTGATTATTAAATTGTTTTTCAAACATTTCAAAGCTAGGTATTTTACCAAGTTGAAACTTGTTATTACTAATATAGTTATTATTTATAGGTTTACCTATACTATTACCAGGTGTAGCATTTTCTTTAGTTTGAATATCCAAACCTTTAATATTAACTTGTTCTTTTTGTTTAAATAAAAAGCTAGTTTCTTCTCCTTTTATAAGCTCTTTTAATTGGTCATCTAATCCAACGATATTACCATTTTCATCAAATTTAACAACTCCTTTATTTATAAAAGGTATTACTGCTTTATTGTTAATAGCACCATTTTTCATAAGACTTGTATTAATAGCATTGTCTATTTTTATATTATCAATTTCTAGCTTATGAGCTTGCTCAAGCTCTTTCATTTTTGTTTTAGTATTTTCAAGCTCTTCTTTTACTTTTTCAGGCTCAAGTTTTTGTAATTCTTTAATATTTTTTTGTACTTCTGCTAATTGTGTATTTTTAAGTTCTAAGTTTTTATTAGCAGTTTGTAAATCTTCATTAACTTTGGCTATATCATCATTATACTTATTTAATATTTGATTAGCTATTTCTTCTTCTATTTGTAATTTGTTTAATAAATTTTTCATTTAACTACCTCCATTTAATTCTAATTTTATACTATGCTCATTATCACAAAATATATGTGTACATTTTTCAATAAGACAAGTTTTTGAAAAATCTCCACTTGATAATGCTTTAATTAAAACATATACATAATTGCCAGCCCTTAACTTTTCAAGTTTTAAAGTATCATCTATATTTTGAATATCAATAGATAAACTTTCAACAACTTTATTTTTTTGTTTTAATATATTTTCTGCTAGTTTTTTAGCCTGTGCTGTATTAAGGTTATCATCTAACTTTTCATAATACTGTAAAACACCCCAATTACCAATATTAGCATTATCTTTAGCTAGATATATCTCCCTTTTACCTGTTTCTTCATTATCTTTATAAAGCTTTATTTGGTTATATACATTATTATCAATAGTGCTTGTGTAGTTAAAATTAGTTATATTAGTATCACTTGTAAATAAATATGTGGTATACATATCATTAACTTTTCTAAGAGTTAATTTACCTACATCATCATAAAAAATATATAATTCATTATTATTATAAAAAGTTATGTCAAGTGCTTTCATTATAATATCAAGTAGTCTTTGATTATCCATATTTAAAGGTTGTAATATATAACCTGTATCTTGTATATGTCCTGTTATAAGTCCAAAATCACTAGCTATTGATTTAATAATATCACTCGCCTTTTTATCTAAAAAAGTATAGCTCTGTTTATTTTGTAAATACCTTAACTGGTCATAACACTTAATAGATATAATCTGGTCTTTATTTCTAGTTTTTTGAAATACAAACCCTTTATATATTTTGTTATCATTAACAGTTAATTCTACTGCATTACCCTCATCAATAGATATAGATAAGTTATTTTGTACTACTAAATCTCTTGCAAACTTAAAATCTAATGTGCTAGCACTATTTTTTCTATGTGTAGTAAGTGTTATCTTATCTGTTATAAATGGTGTTATATCAAATATACCTTTATTATTATTAACTAATAATTTTATTTTCATTGCAATTTTAACACCTGCCCTACTTGTAGCTTATTTGGATTAGATATATTGTTTAATTTAGCTATGTCTTGCCACTTGCTACCATTTCCTAATTGTTTTTGAGCAATAGTCCATAATGTATCACCTTTTTTAACTGTATATGTTTTATCTGGTTCTTTAGTAGGTCTTTGTGGTTCTTCCTTAGCTTGAACTTTACCATTATTATTAGGCTTATTGTTATTAATAACTAATTTTTTACCTTGTATAGTATTATATTCTTTTAATTTTATATCAATATAAAAATCTCCTTCTTCCCCAGCAACTTCATTTACTGTATATTCTTCTAAAGTTACAAGTAAATTTCCTGGGAATAACTCTGTACCATCTTCTTGTGGTCTTAATACTATAAATCTTAAAGGCTTTTTATTAGCTTTAAACTCTCTTAATCTACCTAAATATACAATAGGTTCTTTCCATATATATTTATCTTTAACTAATATATCATTTTTAGGTAATAACACTTTTAAGCTAAATTCTCTAAGTGGTATAGACTTTATAATTGTCATCTGACTTCCACTTACAACATCTACCGTTTTATTTAATGATTTAACAACTGTCTTAAACTCTTCTATTGTTAAAGGAAAATAAATAGCATTAGATAAGTCATTATCATAACTTAAACTAAAACTATATATATAACCACCTCCTTTCAAGTATTAAAAAAGACAACCTAAAATAGTTGTCTTTATATAGTTTATGAAAAAGTCATTATGAACTTATTTTGTTCATAATGACTTAAAAAATACTTTATTTTATAAAAAAGCTTCATTATAAAATATTTTTTCAATAATAACTTAGAAAAATATTTACATAGACTATAGTTTATGGTATTATATGTATAAGAAAAGCTAATCTTAATTATTAGCCTACTACTTTGTTTTTGTTAGATTATTTAATAGCCTAACAGCCCATAGTTTTGCAGACAGGGGCTGTTATTTTTTTGTACTATTAATTATTGATACAATTAAACTTAATAATGCTAATATTACCATTATTGTTTCATATGTACTCATAATACCACCCCCTAACTCTACCTAGAATTACTATGTAATTCAGTAGTTTAGAGTTAGTAGGCTAACAACCCTTTATTAAGATTATCTCTATTTATTATATAATTTTTACTATTTTATGTCAAATATTTCTCATAGTATTCTTTATATTTCATAGAATTAGGAACATATATAGGCTTACCATTTTTATCTCTTGCAAATCTTTCACTATATTCAAAATCATCTTCAAAGTATGGAGCAGTTGCACAACGACAAAAAGGATGAAATACTGGAGCATTTACACCCTCTATTCTATCATCATAACTATAAACTTCTTTATCTTTACTTTGACATACACTACAAGTATGACTATCTAAGGTAGCGTCTATCTCATACTTTTTAACATCTAAATCCTGTAATACTTTTGTTTTAGCTTCTTCTGCAAAATGTCCTATTTCGGTATGTACAACTCTTCTTAAATTATATTCTGCTGTTGCTGACTTTTTATTTTGTTTATACACTTTATCAGCCATAGATTTAGTTATTTGTCCAACAGACTTACCCATTACAAATCCTTTTCTAAGTTCTGTTTCTAAAGCATTTAATAATCTAGCTTTATTAGTCCATATATTATCACTGAAGTTTTTACCATCACTAGCCCAAGGCTGTAACAAAATAACATCTATCATATCTTTTGTTGGTAAGCTCCATTCTACAAGTTTACCATTAGCTTTAGATATTTCATATACCGTTCTACCTTGTGTTTCTATATATGTATCTTGTAACTCTTTTTTAAGGCTTTCATCTATATTATGATAAAGTTCTATTAATTCCATATCAATTACACTTCTTAATAATTCTAGTCTATTAAGCTGAACTCTATTATAAATATAATCAAGTTCTTTTGTATAATCTCCATTTATACCATTTTCTTTAGCTTTTTGTATAAAACCATAAACATCTGTTTTTATTTGTTTTAACTGACTTTGATTTAATATCTTTTTAGACTTTAAAGAAGTAAGCTCCCCGTCTTTAGCAAACTGTAAATACCAGTATGTTATTTCCTTGTTTAATTCTTTTATTAAAGTTTGAAATAATTCTGCATACTCTTCCGAAACTTTATCCATACGTTTAACATTAAATATTTGATTATACAAAAACCTTTTTCGCCAATAATCTCTGTTCTTCATATAGCTACCTCTTAATGATTAGGATATTTATCATCAACTTGTATTGTTTCTTCCTTAGCTATTCTTTGCAATTCCTCTTCTACATCTTTAACATAAGGGTGTTTTGACAATATAGTTTCTTTTGATAGCATTCCATAGCTACTAACTAAATCTTGTATAATCTCACTTGAGTTAAGTAATTGGTCTTTGTTGAAAGTAACTTCTACTTTTTCATTAAAAAAATCTTTATTTTCTAATATTTTAAAATACATTGCACAAAATTCAAAAAATATTTCCAAGCTACATTGAAACTCTATTTCTAAACCATTACTAGCTAAGTCGATATCACTGTACATTGAACGTATATTCATTTGATTAGGGTTATTAGCTAATCTTTCATCTTTTACATCAAAAGCATTAGCATTTTCAATTATAGATTTTTTAAGCATATTTATAATTATTGTATAGTTGTTAGCATCTACTTCTATTTTTAATGTTTCTACACCAGCACCAGTTTCATATGAATCTATTTTTAATATACCATATTCTGCCATATTACGTTTAAATATTTCTAAATCTTGTTCACCATATCCCTTTAATACTATCCAAGTTGTTCGTGGGTCTTCTTCCATATAGTTTACAAAGTTTGATTTAATTAAATTTAAACTATCCTGTAGGCTTTTAACACTATTTAATAAGGGTTGTTCTCTACTACTACTTTTAAATGGTATAATAGGTATATTATTAAAATTAACTTGTTTATTATTATCTTTTAAATCTATATAACTTTTAGAATTTTCAAAATTTAACCTCCCATCATATGTATAATAGTCTACATTATCTTTGTTGTATACCTCTACTTTAATTATATCCTCCTTACCATTTATTTTATATTCTTCAATAGTGTATACACGTACAACCATATCAAGTAAAGTTTGTTCTTCATCTTTCCAAAAAGGCAATACTTCATAAGGAGCAAAATTTTTAAAATTTATTTTGTCATTTTCAATATAAATATATAACCAACCTATACCATAGTTAATAGAATTTTCTCCTAACTTTCTAAAAATTCTTATAAAACGCTTATCAAATAAACTTTTAATTTTTCCCTCAAATTCTTTATTTTTACATTCAATAGTTAATTCCCTAGCAAAAAGGTAGTTTGTTTTTTGTTCAACAACTTTAGCATACTGATTGTCAACTATCTTATTATTAGGTAATCTTTTACTTTCCACAAAACTATCATTAGAAGTCCATAATCCCCTTTTTCTTTTCAAAATATCGTGATTACCTATTAAATAATTATAAGCGTCAACCATATCTTTTCTTTTTTTAGAATTTAAAAATGTTTCTATTTCTTTTTCTAAAAATTGTAAATATGTAATACCAGCATTTTCACTAATTATCTTATTAGCTATATCACTTTGTATATTATAAAAATTCACCTTAAACCTCCTATCCAAATGTAAATGTAGGACGTAAAACATAGCTTTCTAAAGCATATCTCATACTATCTAATAAATGGTTATACTCATCTATAGGTTTATTTAAACTTTTACCTGTCTTTTTATCTTTATCCCAAGTATAGTTATTTATTTCTGTTATAAAATTTTTACATTTAGAGTGTATAATTATTTCAAAACCTTGTATATACTGTATTCCGTGCATTACACTGTCTTTACCTTTTCTTGCTGGTTGTACTCTATTAATGCCAAGCTCTCTAAGTTCATATATACTTTTAGGTTCTGCACTATCTGCTGTTATTCTTTCTTTAGCATATCCCATATTTTTTATATGATTTGATATATCAAAGTTTGTAAGTGCCTTTTTGTACATCTCATCAAACACATATATTTTTTTGTTATTTATATCAATAGCTCCACAAAATAATGCTGTTGGGTCATTAGTATAACCAAAGTCAAGTCCAAATACAGTTTCAATATTATTTTGTCTTAATATATCAACTATACTAAAATCTTGTACATTAAAGTTTTCATAAACAAGTCCATCTGTTATACCCCAGTTACCAAGACCTGCTACTTGATACCTTTTAGGATTATTTTTTTTCATATCCTCAAACATCTTTTTATCACTAGCATCTAACCATTCATTAATAGTGTAGTTAGTTGTTATAGCTAATATATCTTCATTAGGTTCACAGTCAAAAAACCTTTTTTTAAGCCAGTGATGTTCATTCCAAGGGTTAAATGTTAATGTAATTTGTTTAAATAAACCTTTAGGTACTTCACCTCTTATACTTTCTTGTAAAATATCAAAATCACTTTCAGAACCTATCTCGTAGGCTTCCTCTATCCATAACCAACATAAAACACCAGTAGACACAGTTATAGATGTTATTTTTAAAGGGTCATCAAGTCCTCTAAAATATATTTTCTGTCCTGTTGGTCTATATGTTATTTCTAAAGGAGATACCTTACATTCAAAATAGTTAGATACCCCTAGCCTTTCTATTGCCCATTTTAACTCTGCAAAACAGCTATCTTTTAAGGTTCTAAATGTTTTTCTAACAACAAGTAAATTAGCGTCTGGATATTGTATTAACCTAGTTATAAAATTTAAAGCTGTTGTTTTAGATTTTTTACTAGCTCTAGACCCTTTACAAACTCTAAATCTTCCCCTAAAGTTCCAATAACCTTTATATCCCTTTCCCACTATATCTGGTAAATACTTTTCTGTAGTATCATTCTTCAAGCTCATCATCTCCTTTAATTACAATAGGTCTTATATCTACTGTTTGTTCTATCCTATCTGTAAATAATCTATACCTTTTGCCTAAAAGTTCTGCTGCTTTTAGTCTATCTTTAGGGCTTACTTCCTTTCTTATCTTTCTAGCTTTAGAAATACCATCTCCCTGTCCCTCAATAACTATTGTTTCTTC
>JAHALF010000049.1 GCA_018371275.1 Clostridiales bacterium | reverse complement strand
TAGGTTTAAATTTAATGGACAACAACTAGACCCAATAACACAACAATACTACTTAAGGGCAAGATTTTATAACCCAGTAATAGGAAGATTTACCCAAGAAGATACATATAGGGGAGATGGACTTAACCTTTATACTTATTGTGCTAATAACCCTATTTATTATGTAGACCCTAGTGGGAATTATAGAGTTATTTGTCCAGATAAAGCAGCTGAATTGGCTGAAAAAAGAAAAAATGGGACTATTACACATAGAGAAGAAAAGTCTCTTAAATTATATGAAAAAGTTAATAATAAAAAAGCTTCAATATATTCTAGACCTTCTAAATTTAGAAAAGGTATTAGAGAAGAAGTTTGGAAAAATGCTCCAAGAGATGCAAATGGTAATGTGCTATCACCTAGTGGTGATATAATAAAAGCTGGTGATGATTGGCATATGGGACATAAGCCAGGATATGAGTTTAGAAAACATCAAAAAAGTGCTGAAAGAAGAGGAATAACTAGAAAACAATTTTTAGATGAATACAATAACCCAGACCATTATCGTCCAGAGTTACCAAAAGATAATCTTTCTCATAAACATGAAGCGCCAGAAGATTTAGATTTTTATCCATAAATTGATATTAAAATATAAAGGAGTAATTAAGATATGAGTATTGAACAAATGAAAAAAATTGCAATTTATACACGTGAAATTATAGATAAATTATCTATTAATAAAAATAAAGAAAATCCTGAAATATATAGATATTTTGATAAAAAAGAAAATAATTTTATTAGAGTTTTTCAAATTAAAGATATAATTGAAAAAGGAATTAATATTTTTGGAACAATTGGTGTAAGTGAGTATGATATATCTTTGAAAACTGATAATTTACCTTTAAGGGTAGAATTTATAGCTTTAAGTAATAAATCATTTTCAAAAAGCTTAAATATAGAATCTAAAATACCAAATATATTATCCACTTGTGCATTTTGTATTAAAAACTCTAATTATAAATGTTATCCAGGTGCGATATTTTTAGATGTTATAGAACCATTTTATCCAAATACAGATATGAAACATATATTATTTACAAATTTACTTCCATATATGAATGAGCTAAAAGCTTTATATTTAGAAGATAAAATAGTTTCATGGTTATTAGCTGTACCTATTTCTGAAAAAGAATATTTATATAGTTTAGATTATGGTATAGAAGCATTAGAAACATTACTTGAAAAAAAACAAGTTGATATTGCTAACTTAGATAGAAAATCAATAATTTAGTTTAAATAGTAATTATATTATAATTAAAATTATAGAAAAATTAAAAAGAAAATCAGGCTAATAATTAGCTTGGTTTTCTATATGGTTATATAATAAATAATGGTGTATGCTGTTTTTAGTTGAGGTTAAAAAAATAACCAAGCTAAAGAGTATACACTTTTTTTATTGTGCAATTTTAGTTAATTATATATATGATAAAGCTAGAAGATGCAGAGGTGCAATGCCTAGAGATTATGAGGGTAATTTATTAAAAGAAATAAACCCTAATAGTTATGATGTTAAATTAAATGATGGAGAGGGCATATCATATGAATATGATGGATATGACAACAAAATAAAAACGATATATCCAGATGGAAGTATAGAACGTACAAAATATGATGCTAATGGGAATGTAATAAAAAGGATAGCACCAGAGCAATATGACAAAGAGTTAGACGAT
>JAHALF010000048.1 GCA_018371275.1 Clostridiales bacterium | reverse complement strand
CATATTTTTCTGTTCTATCTTCTGTCATTTTAGGATATGAAAATGTATTTGTATAGTTTTCATCATCATATTCTGTTACATATTCTTGCCCATTATATAATTCTTGGTATATTACCCTATTTTTTAATCAAAACATAGTTAAATTCTATCAATTTCCTAATTATGAATTAACTACTTGTAAACCCACAATATTTATTAATCTTATTTCATTTTAATATTAAAAAGGTACGGTTTTATACCATACCTTTTTAAATTCTACTTTAATTACATCCTATAGAAATTGTTTAATAAAATTATTTATTATGTCTTTTTAAATTTATTAAAAAATTTAATTTTTATTATTATAAATATACTTAATTATAAACATTTTTTAATTCCTATTTTGAACCATCTCTTCAATCATATTTATTTGAATAGCCCAAAAACTACTTTTATCTTTAAAACTTTCCGAATCAATCTTTTCTAAATCATCCTTTAATGACTTTATAAATTCTAATGGTATTTTATCCTCTAAAATTAATTTTATATCAACTTTTTCTCTTAATTCTTTAGTATATAATTTAAATCTCAAAATACTTTTAAAAAATTGCTCCATAGAATTATTAACCTTTCTTTCAAAACCTTCTTCATAAATTTCTAATTCATGAGAGAATAATTTAATCTCATTAGTTTTAATATTTATACATAAGTAATCTCCCCAAGCATCTTCACCTAAATATATATTATCTTGAATTTTTTTATATTTTTTTGAATTTTTATATTTTGAAGATAATAAACTTTTGTTCTTTTCAGAGGATAAAAAAGATAAACCTGGACCTACCATTTTGGGTAGACCTAAATAACATAATAATTTTATCTCTTCACCAGATAAACAACTATTATTAAATAAGTCTTTATCATATTTAATCACCTTCTCATTTTTGTATAATTCAATTATGTCTTTACCTTCATATAAATCATTTATTATTTTTTGATAATCATATTTTTGCATAGTTACCATCCTTTTATTCTTTACGATTTTTCATTATTTCTGTTAAATAATCATTATCTCTAATACCAAATATTTTTTCTACATTATGAATTCCTCCAAATCCTTTATGTAAGCTTTCAGGGACAAATATTACTTGTCCACCACCACCTATATGATGGTGTCTTAGCTCATCTCCTAAAAAATCTTTATACTGTGGAAAATATTTAATAAATTCTTCATCTACTACAGGTATCTTTCCTTCTAATTTTATTCTTAACTTATTTTCATTACTCCAAAATTCCGGATTACTAGATAAAAGATTTCTTGCATGCTCATTTTGATCTCTTTTCCAACCAGCTGCATTTGCATTTGATTTTTTCCCTATATAAGGCATCTCTACTAAAAGTCTAGGATCTGCCCTAATCTCTACTGGTATGTCATGTATATCTATACCTTTATACGCTCGTATTTTAGAATAATCTAAATCTAAATATTTTGATACATCTTCAGCAAAATCACCATAAACTTTTTCATATTCTTCTAATTGTTTAATATCTTTACGTTTTAATTTTAAATTATATTTATTATAATAATTTCTTTTTGCTTTTAGTACAAGAGCCTTACTTCTACAAATAACATTCCCACTAGGGTCAACATAATAAACAGGATTATTAGCACAATAAGCATAAAGGTTAAGCCCATCTCCTCTATATGTATCTTCTTGAGTAAATCTTCCTATTACTGGGTT
>JAHALF010000047.1 GCA_018371275.1 Clostridiales bacterium | reverse complement strand
ACCATATATCATTTTAATAACCCCTTTTGTCACTTTAGTTTTGACAGTATATTATTAATCTAGTATACGTTATTTTTACCAGTATGTCAAAAATGTGTATTTTTGTCAGTTTTTTATTATATTTTTATAAATCATATAGATTAATCTATATTGATATTATTTATTAATTGTTATTATTTAATTTTGTTATTATTTATAGATTAATTTATTATACTTTATTTTTTTATACTTTAAAAATTGGTACTCTATATTATAAATAAAAATAGCTTGGTTATAAGCATATTTTTTTATTTATAATACATTTTTAATTTTTGATACACAAATAAAACGTTTTTATACCTATTTTTTAAAAACTTCTCATTTGTGCATATTGTTTTTGTTCTAATTGATAGTAACTATTTATTAAAGCTGCTTTTAAATATTTTTTGATATTTTTGATTTTGTTATTTGTTCTTAAAATGTTTTCTACTACATATTTTATATTATTAAAGTTTAATTTATTAAAAATTGATTTAACTACACTACTATTTAATTTAACATCATTTATTACTATGCTTTTTATATTGTCTGAATATGTATCATTAGTTAATATTGTTAATATGTTTTCTAATATGTATAATGCCTTTTTATTGCTATCAAATAAGCCTATTAAAGCATCATACTCTATATTAGATTTTATATTATCCATATATGTTATGTATGTGGAAGATACAGCATTCTTTCCTTTATTAGTTTTAGTATAATATTTTATTGATGTAGTAGTTTTATTTTTTAATCCTTTAAATATAAATCTTGTTTCTTTTTTATTAGGTTCTTTATTATTAATATAATAATTACAATATGCGAACCTACCATTAATATGTAGTTGTTTTGTTATTACAATGTTTAGGTCCTTTAATTGTTTTAATGCTTTAAAGTATGTATTACGGCTTATTTGCAATGTTCTATGTATTATTTTTGATAAAGGATAAGCAACAAATCTCATACCAGCATAACAAGATAATAACCCATATATAGCTTTTGCTTTTAAATTTATGTTAGGGCTCATCACTATATCTAGATATACAATACCATACCCCTCATTATTTTGTTTTAATAAAATGTAATTGTTCCTCTTATTTATACCTTGTCCTTTTTTTTCTATATTTATTATATTGTTTTTTACTAACTCATTTTTTGCTTTATGAAATGTAGCTACATTTATATTTAAGTCTTTGCATATAGTATCTATGCTAGGGTTACATATACCTTTATTGCCACTTCTTGCACACAGGTAAACATATAAACCTTTAGCATTAGCAGTTATATTATTATTTCTTATTACTTCTTTATTTATTAATCCGTACTGTTTATTTATCTTTTGTTTATGTTTCATAGAAAAAATCTCCTTTCAATTAAAATTTATTTTATAGTTATTATTGTAAAATTGAATATAAAACAAACCCTAATTTAAAGAAGATTTTTTAATATTTTAATATATTGATATTGACTTTTTTTATATATTAATCTATAATATAAATATATTTATAAAAAAATCAAAAATATTAAATATTTTTTAATGTTTTTTATTCAATTTTTTGTTGGGCTCTTAACTCATAAAAGTTTGGCGACAATGATGAGTTAAGAGTTTTTTGTTGTATTTAATTTTTTATTATTATTATTCTATACTATTTATTACCAAAAATCAAGTGTAAAATATTTATTGACTGAATAAAATTTTGATAATATAATAATAATATAAAGGGAACCATTAAAAAAGGTT
>JAHALF010000020.1 GCA_018371275.1 Clostridiales bacterium | reverse complement strand
ACAATTTATAGGAAGACTTACAAGAGACGCAGAGATAAAATATTCTCAAAGTACACAGCCTATAGCAGTTACACGATTTAGTGTAGCTGTTAATAGGAAGTTTATAATCTATATAAAGATTTTAGTAATTCAGTTGGACTAAGTTTACATTTAGAAAAAACAAGGATTTATAAATAGGAGGATATATGAAGTTAGAAGATTTACAAAAAATATTCGAAAATGCAACTACTGAGCAGTTAGAACAAGTTAATATTTTTTATCAAAAAGACATAGATTTAATCAAAAATCTTCAAGAAGAAAATAATTCTTTACATACTAGAAACACTGAATTAACTCAAAATATTAAGGAATTAGAAAAAAATAAAGGTAATGCAGAAGAATTACAAAAAAATATCGAAGATTTGCAAAATAAACTAAAAAAACAAGAAGAAATTTATACAAAAGAGGCAGAAGAACGTCAGTTAAACGATGTTATAGCTGAAGTCTTTGCTGATAAAAAGTTTATTAATGATATTACAAAACAAGGATATGCAAATAAATTAAAGGAGGCTATCCTTGATACTTCAAATAAAGGAAAATCAGCTAAAGAGCTTTTTGAATCAATGACTAAAGACGTTGAAAATGTCTTTATAAATGAGCAACAAGAAAAAATAGAGATACCATCGATTAATAATTCTGGTAACCCAAAATTACTAACAAGAGAACAAATTAAAAATATGAGCTCTGAAGAAATAAATAAAAATTGGGAATTAGTATCTAATTCATTAAAGGAGGTTAAATAATGAGTATAACAACATTTATTCCAGAGGTATGGAGTGCAAGGCTTTTAGATAATTTAAACAAAAATTTAGTTTTTGCTAATCTTGTTAATAGAGATTATGAGGGTGAAATTAAACAATATGGGGATAAAGTCCACATAAACTCTCTTAATGAAATTACAACAAAAACTTATACTAGAAATACTGATATTGACGCACCAGAAGAGCTTACAACAGCTGAACAAATGCTTGAAATTAATCAAGGCGATTATTTTAACATTGGTATCGATGATGTTGATAGGGTACAAGCTAGGGCGGAGCTAATGGATAAAGCAATGGCTAATGCGTCATATAAATTAGCCGAAAAGGTTGACACATATATAGGTGGCTTACTTAAAGAAGGCAAATTAAAAGATGGATTAGGTGCAGATGGTTCAGCTATAGTTATTAATAAAGAAAATGCTTACGAATTTTTGGTAAAAATGAGAACAGTTCTTGATAAAGGCAATGTCCCAAAACAAGGGCGTTGGGTAGTATTACCACCAGAGTTTGAGGGATTTATGCTATTAGACCCACGATTTGCTTATAATACAGGAGCTAGCGAAAGTAGGTTATTAAATGGTTCAGTTGGTAGAGCAGCAGGGTTTGATATATACATATCTAATAATGTGCCTAATTCTAGTAATGAATATAAAATAATAGGTTCTTATAATGGTTCTTGTACTTATGCTAATCAAATTATTAAAACTGAAGCCTATAGACCAGAAAAAAGATTTTCAGATGCAGTGAAAGGACTTAATATTTATGGTGGTAAAGTAACAAGGGAGAATGCTATTGCAGTTGGCACTGTTAAATTTCAGGGGGAGTAGCTATGTTGTCAGAAGACGCTCCAAAACTGACAACTAAAGGGAAAAAAGGGGCTGGTAAATAAAATGCACTTAACATATGATAGATATTTAGAATTTGGTGGAAGTATAGTCGAGGAAGATTATACTTTTTTTGAGTTATTAGCTAGAAAAAAACTTAACTATTGGACATCTGGAAGAATTATAGATGTAACAGAAGATATTGAATTATGTGTGTTCTTAATAATTGAACAAATATATGAAAATGAAACAGGAGAGGCTGATGTTTCTTCTGTTTCAAATGATGGTATATCAATGAGTTTTGTAGAGGCTAAAACTTCTGAACAAAAGCTACAAGAACTATATCAAAAAGTTGTTGAAATACTGCCAATTGAATTAATAAGCGTGGTGGTCTAATGCGAATAAAATGGAATAAAAATCAAATGTTACCTACTTTTGGTTATACTATTACTGTTTTAAATAGGCTCAAGGCTAAACACTCTACAACAAAACTTGATATATGGAACAGGTCAGTCAACTGTTGTACCTTATGTATATTTTAATGTTTTAACTGGTAAAGGAGAAGTAGGTAGAATGTCTGTTATGGTTGAAAATGACGGTAGCGGAGACGCTGGAAGTAAAGCAGAAGTTTCTATCAACTTCTCAAAGGTAGGGGATATGCCTATGGCTTTTGATTGGACAGCAGATAAAGATAAACCTATTGCAGAAATAGAAAGTCCAACAGTATTATATGATATAGTGGAGGAATAAATATGAATTTTAAAAATAAAAAAATTGATTTACCTAAATTTACAATAGCTTTTGAGGAAAAAATGGAAGAAATAGAAAATCTTAATAAAAATTTTTTATTAGGAAATGTTAGGAGAATAGAAGTTCTTAGAAAATGTTATGAATTTTTATCAGATTTATTAACTGAAGAAAAATTACTTGAAATATTAGAAAGTGCTTCTTTTGAAGATATAGATACAAAAGAACTTGAACTGTTATTTTTTATAATAAAAACAGAATATGAAAGACCTTTAGAAGAGGCAACTGTGAAAAGAGAACAAGAAAAAATAAATGGTATTTTTAAAAATACGAATATTAGTGATATTATTAAAATTTATGAAAAAGCTAATGGTAAAAGCTAATGTTTAACTTAAAAAATACAATTCTAATTAATGGTAGCAGTATTCCTATTGCTACCGATTTTAGAATTTGGCTAAAATTTCAAGATTTAATACAAAATTTAAAAGAAAATGAAGAAAGTTTTTATAAACTTTTAAATTTTTTTATTGAAATTGGTTTAAATTTGCAAGTTGACCAGTTTGAAGACGCACTTAAAGAGGTTGTGTCTTTTTTTAGTGGAGAAAAACAGAATAAGGATAATTTAGAATATAGAAGTGAAAAAGTATTTGATTTTCATAAAGACGAAAAATATATTTACTCTGCTTTTCTACAAGAATATGGTATTGATTTATATGAAGTTGAATATTTACATTGGCATAAATTTAAGAGCTTATTACAAAGTTTAAGTGAAAATTGCCAACTTACAAAAATTATTCAGTATAGAAGTGTTGACACTTCAAAAATGGATAAAGAGAATAAAAAGTTTTATAAAAAAATGAAACAAGTTTATGCTTTAGATATTCAAGAAGAAAAACTAACTACAGAACAGTACCATAATAATATTAGAGAAAAACTAAAAAAACGTTTTGAAGATATACAAAAAATAAAAGGGGGTGAGATAGTGAATGAGTGACGGGTCTATAAAAATTGGAACAGAACTAGATACTACAGGTATTGAAAAGGGACTTAACACTGTTAAAAATCAAAACAGAAGAACCTTTGAACAAATGGCTAAAAACACTGGTAAATCTGTAGAAGAGATTAGGGAATTATTTCATAAAACAGTAGAAAGAATAAAAAAAGAATACGCAGAATTAAATAATGGTAAACCGTTAGATAATGCTAATGCTCATAAAAAAGCCTATAAAGAACTAGGATTATTAGCTGAAAAAAACGCTAAAGAAGTTTCAAAACAGGCTGATAAAATTTCAGATAGCTACGAGAAAAGTGCTAATTTTATACCAACATTTTTTAAAAAAGGATTTGCTAATTTAGGGTCTGTTGTGAAAAGTGGTATAGCTGGATTAGGAAGTATAACAAAAACAGCTGTTGCTGGTATTACTACTGCTATTGCTGGTGTTTCTACTGGTATTGGTGGACTTGGTGCTGCCTCAATATCTGTTGGTAAAAATTTTGAAACTGCTATGAGTAAAGTCCAAGCCACAAGTGGAGCAAGTGCTGATGATTTAGAAAGATTAAAAGAGAAAGCACTAGAAATGGGAGCATCTACTAAATTTAGTGCCAGTGAATCTGCCGAAGTATTAAACTATATGGCTATGGCTGGTTGGAAAACAGAGCAAATGATTGGTGGTATTGGTGGTATTATGGACTTAGCTGCTGCGTCTGGTGAAGATTTGGCTATGGTATCAGATATTGTAACAGATGGTTTAACAGCCTTTGGCCTATCTGCTAATGAAAGTGGGAGATTTGCTGACGTTTTAGCTGCTGCTAGTAGTAATGCCAATACCAATGTTTCAATGCTTGGAGAAAGCTTTAAATATGTTGCACCTGTAGCTGGAGCTTTAGGTTATAGCATAGAGGATACTTCAGTTGCACTGGGACTTATGGCTAATGCTGGGATTAAAGCATCTCAATCTGGTACATCTTTAAGAACATTAATGACTAACTTAGCCAGTCCAACAAAAAATTCTGCTATGGCTATTCAACAGTTAGGTCTTAATATACAAGATGCTAAAGGAAATATGCTTCCATTTAACGATGTAATGGTTCAATTAAGAGATGGATTTAATGGTTTGACTGAGGCAGAAAAAGCACAATATGCAGAAATGCTTGCCGGTAAAGAGGGTATGTCTGGTCTTTTAGCTATTGTAAATTCAAGTCAAGCTGACTTTGACAAATTAACAGGAGCTATTAATAACAGTAGTGGTGGTGCTGCTGAAATGGCTGAAATAATGAGTGATAACTTACAAGGTAGACTTGATGAACTTTCCTCCCGATTAGAAACTTTAGGTATAAAAATATATGAAAGTATTCAAGTACATTTAAAGGAAGTTACTGAATATGCTACTGGGCTTGTAACAGAATTACAAAATGCTTTTGATAAAGGGGGATTTGAGGGTGTTATTAACTCCTTAGGTACTATAATATCTAAAGCATTAACAGATATAGCAGCTAAAGCACAACCAGTTAAAGCAACCATTACAGCTATTCAAAATGACCAAAATTCAAGATATATAGATGTTGATTTAAAAGATAAAGGCAACCCAGTAGATTTAACTAATGCAACAGTTAAAATATTTGTTAAACGTCCACCAACAAAAACACCTTGTCCTAAACTTCCAACGGATACTTTTATTTATAATATTGGTCAAATAACAGATGCTGAAAATGGAAGAGTACAATTTGCCTTAACGACAGATTTTTTAAAAGAGCCTGGTAGATTAGAGTGTGAAATTTCAGTTGAAAAAATAGTAAAAGACCAAAGCGAAGTTTTAACTACACCAATATTTAATATTTTAGTTAGCGAAACTTTAAAAAATAATAAGTTAATAGAAAGTAAAAATGGGTATGGTGCTTTAGTTTTAATGTATGAAAATATAGTTGAGGCTAGCAGATTTTTAATATTAGCTCCTTTTAGGAGCCTATATTTATAATATAAACATTTTATATATTTATAAATATAAATATAGACAAATTGTAGCAATTTATGATATAATGTGAAAGATTAATACTTAAAATATAAGTGGTTAGCTTTACCTTCTAAGAAAGGGGGTGGAGCATATGTCCGACTTTGAGATTATTTATACATTTTTAACTGTTATATTAATAATTGAAACAGTTAGGGCTAATAAAAAATAAAACCACTTATACTGCAATATAAGTGGGTAATTTTAACTTATATATGATATGTTAAAGCTAACCACTAAAGTATTAATTAAAGGTTACTGCTCCAACAGTAGCCTTTTTTAGTGGTTAAATATATTATTATTATAAACTTAAAATATTATACTGTCAATATTAATTTACTTTTAAATTTTAAATTGTAAAAAGCAGAAGATTTTTAAAATGGTTACTTTTATATCAATTCATAGTTTTTGCACTAATAAATAAAAATAAAGATATAAAATATTAATATAATATAACATATAAAATCCAGACTAACATAGAGGTTAGCATATGGTAATTAATAATTTTTTTAAATTATATAATTTTTTTGAATTAAAGGTTATATAAACCTAAAATATATTTCTAAAAAATAGACATCAATATGTCTAAAAATCATACTTTTAAATGTCTAAAAAATAGACTTCAGGAAGTACAAAATTTAGAGGCTAATAAAACTAATATAAACAATACTAAATATAATAAGACTGATATTAATAATAAATCTGGAGCTTTAGCTCCAGATAAAGAAACAGTTTGTGATAGCCATTAAAAGTATTAACAAATCATATATACTAAAGTTAGAATATGGCTAATAATAGAGTAAATTTAATAAAGGTGGTGTAAAATTTGGATAATACATTAATAGACAAATTAAAAGCAGTACAACAGCTAATAATTAAACAGCCAAATACTTCAGAGTATTTATATAATGACAATACATTAGGGCTAAAAGATTGTAAGATATGTAACGGAATAGGTATGATACTAAGAAAAGAAGATGGTATAACATACTCAAGAGAATGTGAATGTTTTAATAAAAAACTATCACAGGAAAGATTTAGTAAAACAGAAATAGCTAATAAGAAAGAATACACATTTAAAAACTATAAGGCTAGTGAAAAATGGCAAAAAGATATATTAAAAAAATCTAAAAATTATGTTAGTAATTTTAAAGATAATTGGTTTTATATAGGCGGACAAATAGGAGCAGGTAAAACACACATATGTACATCTATTTTGAGAAATATAGGTGAATTAAACAATATTAGTTATACATACATAAAGTGTGATGAAGAATTAGAAAAGCTAAAACAACTAGCATATGAACAACAAGAAGAATATAGCAAAATAATGTTTAATTTAAAAAATACAGGTTTATTATTTATAGATGACTTTTTTAGGAGAATACCAACGGAAACAGATAAAGCAAAAATATTTGATATTATAAATTTTAGATACTTAAATAATAAGCCTTGTATACTATCAAGTGAAAAGACGCTATTTGAAATATTAAGTATTGATGAGGCAATAGGCAGTAGAATATTTGAAAGAGCTAAAAACTTTAATATTGAAATTGAAAAAGGATTTAGTAAAAATTATAGATTGAGTAAACAATAAATGAAATTTATCGTATAATAAATAATTTACTCCTTTTATTCTTATTGTAAATATTTAATAATTTAATTAATAATGAGTATATTGTTTATAAGCATTTTTATAAAAGTTTATAAATAATATGTTTATTAAAATAAAATTTACATTATAAATTATAATTTAACTATTTATTAATTGTATATTCATACTATATTCACATTTATAGTATATTATAAAAATATAGTAAATTAAAATTATAGTTTTTAATATAAATTAAGGGGTGTTAAATTATGGATATAATTCTAAATAGTATAATGTTATTTTCTTTATTGTCTACACCATTAGATAAATTTGAATCTAAAACATATAAAATGTATACAAACAATATAAAAATACAAAAAAATCAAAATAAAAAAATAAAATCTGAAGATATAAATAATATTATGATAGAAATAGATAATAATTTTAGTATAATATCTAAGTTATTGAAAGAAAAGAAACATTTATCTAATAACATAAACATTAAATTTAGTGAAAAAATAAAAAATAGAGAAAAATTATCTAAAGAACAAATGGATTGTTTTAAAGAATATAATGACATAGTAGCTGAAGAAGAAGATATTATATCAACATATACTACTAAAATACATAATAAAAAAAATATGATAGATTTAGAAAATGAACTTTTATCAAAAAGAAGTAATCTTAATGATATATATAAAAAACTAGTTAGTATTTTAAATAATCAAATAAAAGTAATAGCTAGTTTATATAGAGCAATTTTCCATTTAAGATTGTCTTTAGAAGTAATATAATATATAAAATCGTCAAATATTAGTTTTTGACGATTTTATGCTTAAATAATTATAACAATGTGTAAATTATTACAGTCATAATACCAGAAAGACCTATTGCTATACCGCTTAAAGCACCTTCTGTTTCTCCTATTTCTATTGCTTTTGAAGTGCCTATACCGTGGCTAGATGTACCAATAGCAAGACCTGCTGATATAGGGTTATTTAGCTTAAATATTTTTATTAATATTGGTGAGAATACAGCACCCAAAATACCAGATAAACATACACAAGTTATTGTTACAGAAGTAATTCCTCCAGTTTTCTGAGATAAATCTAAAGCTATAGGCATAGTTACAGATTTTGGGATCATAGCATATTTTATACTGTCATCTAACCCAAATAGTTTACACATAAATATAATACTAGTTATAGATACTAAAGACCCAACAAATGTTCCTATTACAATAGGAAGAAGATTTCTCTTTATTATCTTAACTTTATGATACATAGATATAGCAAGTGCAGCTGTTGCTGGGGTTAGCATTAGATTTATTATATTACCACCTTTTTGATAGCTACTAGAAGGTATTTTAAATATTAATAAAAAACTAATAATAAATATTATAGATAATATAAATGGTGAAGATAAAGGAGATTTGATTTTTTTATAAATAATAACACCTATTTCAAAGGCTATAAGTGTTATACTAATTCCAAAAAGAGGACTATTTAATACTTGTTCCATTTTTTTGTATCCTTTCTTGTATCATTATTATAAATTTAACTGTATATGCAGTTGATAAAAAAGTTAGTAAAAAGCTTACAATAGTAATAAATAAAATAGGAATTAGTTTGTCCTTTATATAATCAAATTCGTCCATTAAAGATATAGCTGGGGGGATAAAAAATATAGCAATATGATTTTGTAAAAACTCTCCAACAGTTTGAACATTTTTTATATTTAATAATTTTGTATATAACAGTAAAAACAAAATTATCATTGCTATTAAACTAGATGGGAAAGTGAAAGGTAAAAAATTAGAAATTAGCTCACTTAAAAAGCTAATAGAAAATAAAATTGTTAATTGCTTTATAATCATAATAAAAATCCTTTCTAAAAATAAATACATAAATATTTTACAATAACAGTATGTAAATAATCAATGTAACTAATATTAAAAATAAAATAATAAAATAATAAAAATATATGTAATAATAACAAACATTACATATTTTAAAAAATTTTATTGACAAAAGGCTTTTGTAATGATAAAATTTTAAAAGCAAATTAAGAGATTTGATATAATTAAAGGAGGAATAGATATGAATAATATTTTTAAGAAAAATATTTTTAATGTTATTTTTTCTATTTTTAATTTAATTTTTTATAATATTTTATAGGCAATAGATGAGTATTTTATTTTCTCAATTTATTGCTTTTTTTTTAGGCATTATAATATTTTAGGAGGTTGCTTTATGTTAAAAAGAAAAGATTTGCTTGAAATAAAGTCTTTAACAGAAGACGAGATTTTGTCTATAATACATACAGCTAAAGATATGAAAAAAAGAATAGATAATTCTTGTCTTAGAGGTGATGAATTAAAAAATAAAAGTGTTGTAACTTTATTTTATGAAAATAGTACAAGAACAAAAATGTCTTTTATGCTAGCAGCCGATTATTTAGGTGCGAAACCAGAAGATTTAGGAATAGCAACAAGTAGTGTTAGTAAAGGAGAAAGCCTTATTGATACTGGTGTTACTTTAGACCAAATGGGTATAAATGCTATGATAATAAGACATTCTTTTACAGGAGCTAGCCATTTGCTTGCAAAAAGTGTAAACGCATCTGTTATAAATGCTGGTGATGGTAGCAATGAACATCCAACACAAGCCCTTTTAGATATGTATAGCATATTAGAAGAAAAAGGGAAAATAGATGGGCTTAATGTAGCTATAATAGGAGATATAGTTAATAGCCGTGTAGCTAGAAGTAATGTTTTTGGCTTAACAAAACTAGGAGCTAATGTAACATTAGCAGGTCCATCTACATTGGTATCTAAAAATATGGAAACTTTGGCTAAAAATGTTAAAGTTGTAAATAATATAGAAGAGGGAATAAAAGAGGCTGATGTTATAATGGGGCTTAGGGTTCAGTTTGAAAGACAGAAAAAAATGCCTTTCCCTAATACTAGCGAATATCATCAAATTTTTGGTTTAAAACAAGATATGTTAAATCTTGCTAAAGATGATGTTACAATAATGCACCCAGGACCTGTAAACAGGGGTGTTGAGCTTAGTACAGAAGTTATAGATGGAAAAAGCTCTATAATAAATGAACAAGTAAAAAATGGTGTTGCTGTTAGAATGGCAATTTTAAAATTATTATTAGAAAATAAATAAGACTGGAGGAAAAATATGAATATATTAATAAAAAATGGTAGGCTTATAGACCCTTATAATAATATTGATGGAAAAATGGATATATTAATTAGCAATGGAGTTGTTGCTAAAGTAAGTGAAAATATAGCAAATAATAATGTAGATAAAATTATAGATGCTAATAATATGTGGGTTGCTCCTGGTCTTATAGATTTACATGTACACCTTAGAGAACCAGGATATGAACACAAAGAAACAATAGCTACTGGTACAAGAAGTGCTGTTATGGGAGGATTTACAACTATATGTTGTATGCCAAATACAAGGCCAGTTACAGATAATCAAATATTGGTAGAATACATTAAAATGAAAGCAGAACGTGAGGGAGTATGTAGAGTATTACCTATTGGTGCTATAACAGTTGGGCAAAAAGGAGAAACTTTAGCAGAAATAGGTAAAATGGCAAAAGCAGGGGCTTGTGCTATATCTGAAGATGGGTTTACTGTTGAAAATGCCTCTTTAATGAAAACAGCTATAAAATATGCAGAAATGTTTAATATACCAGTTTTTTCACATTGTGAAGATGTAGACCTTGCAGGAGGTAGTATGAATGCTGGAGACACTGCTACAAAACTTGGATTAAAGGGAATATCTAATGAAAGTGAAGACGTTATTGTATCTAGAGATATTATTTTAGCAGATAGCTTAAAAGCTCCTATACATCTTTGTCATATAAGCACAAAAGGTTCTGTTGATTTAATAAAAGATGCTAAAGCTAGAGGTTCAAAAGTTACAGCAGAGGCTACTCCTCATCATTTTACACTTGTAGATGAAGATATAACAGAATATGATGGTAATTTTAAAATGAACCCTCCATTAAGAAGTACACAAGATAGAGCAGCTATTATAGAGGCTTTAAAAAATGATACAATACAAGTTATAGCAACAGACCACGCTCCACACCATATAGATGAAAAAAATTGCGAATTTGAGCGCGCTTTAAATGGTATTGTTGGGCTTGAAACTGCTCTTAGTCTTAGTATATCTGAGCTTGTAGAAAAGGGCGTTTTAACACCATTTAAAATGATAGAAAAATTTACAAAAAATCCAGCCGAAATTTTAAGAAGAAAAGATTTAGGACATTTATCTGTTGGAAATAATGCAGATGTTATTATAATAGACCCTAATGTAAAATATAAAGTAAATGTAGAAAATTTTGTATCTAAAAGTAAAAATAGTCCTTTTAATAATAGAGAAGTGACAGGAAAAGTTTTATATACTTTAGTAGGTGGTAAAATAATTGTAGAAAATGGACAACTTAGAGAGGAGTTTAAGTAATGGTTATAGATAAGCTTATAGACAAAATTAATGAAACAGGAAATCCTACTGTTGTAGGATTAGACCCTAGAGAAGATTATATACCAAGCTTTATTATAGAAGAAAAATATGAAAAATATGGGCATAGCTTAAAAGCTGTAGCAGAGGCTATGTACGATTTTAATAAATATATAATAGATGAAATATACGACCTTATACCAGCTGTTAAACCTCAAATAGCAATGTATGAAAGATATGGTATAGAAGGACTAAAAGCTTATCTAAAAACTATTGAATATGCTAAAGAAAAAGGATTAATTATAATAGGCGATATAAAAAGAAGTGATATAGCGTCTACAGCAGAGGCCTATTCTGATGGTCATATAGGAAGAACAATTGTTAAAGAAAATAGTTTTGATGTTTTTAAACAAGATTTTATTACACTTAATCCTTATTTAGGCTCAGATAGTATTGAACCATTTTTAAAAGATTGTAAAGAATATGAAAAAGGGTTATTTATACTAGCTAAAACATCTAATCCTAATAGTGGAGAAATACAAGATTTATTAGTAGATGGTAAACCCTTATATGAAAAAATAGGTGCTCTTATTGATAAATGGGGTAAAGAGCTTATAGGGAAAAATGGTTATAGCGAAGTTGGAGCAGTTGTTGGGGCAACTCATAAAGAACAAGCCGAAAGACTTAGAGAAATAATGCCTAATAGCTTTTTCCTTGTTCCAGGGTATGGTGCACAAGGCGGAAAAGCAGAAGATTTGTCAGTATGTTTTGATAAAAATGGACTTGGTGCTATTATAAATTCTTCAAGAGGTATTATTGCAAGCCATCTTAAAGAAGAATTCAAAAATCTTCAAGGCAAAGACTTTGCCAAAGCTAGTAGAAAAGCTGTTATTGATATGAAAGAAGATTTAAGGAGGTGCATTTAATTGAATAAAAAATCTATTAAAGCAAAGTTAATATTAGAAAATGGAAAAGTTTTTAATGGAAAAGCTTTTGGATATATAAAAGAAACAGTAGGAGAAGTTGTTTTTACGACAGGTATGACAGGCTATCAAGAAACTTTAACAGACCCTTCTTTTGCAGGACAAATAGTAACTATGACATACCCTCTTATAGGTAACTATGGTATAAATCTTGAAGATATGGAAAGTATTAAGCCTTATTTAAAGGGGTTTGTTGTAAGAGAAAAATGTGATTTACCTAATAACTGGCGTTGTGAAATGGAGCTTGATGGATTTTTAAACCAACATAAAATAATGGGTATAGAAGGTATAGATACAAGAGCATTAACTAGAACTTTAAGAAACAGTGGTACTATGCGTGGTATCATTACTATTAGAGAAGACTTGACGCAGTCACAAATAAAACAAAAGTTTGATACTTATACAAATAAAAATGCTGTAAAAGAGGTTACTATACAAGAAAAATATACTATAAATGGAAATGGAACTCATCTTGCAGTGTTAGATTGTGGTATTAAAAAAGGTATTTTAAAAGAGCTTGAAAAAAGAGGGTGTAAACTTAGTGTATTCCCAGCTTTTGCCACATATGAAGAAATAATGGCAGTAAGTCCAGATGCAATCTTTTTAGGCAATGGGCCTGGAGACCCTAAAGATATACCAACTGTTGTAGAAGTTGTAAAAAAACTTATTGACACTAAAGTACCAGTTTTAGGTATTTGTTTAGGCCACCAAATTTTAGGATTAGCTTTAGGTTGTAATACAAAAAGATTAAAATTTGGACATCACGGCGGTAATCATCCAGTTAAAGATTTAAAAACTGGTAATGTATTTATAACATCACAAAATCATGAGTTCGTTGTATGCGATTTATCAGATAATGTAGAACCAACATTTATAAATGTAAATGATGGAAGTATAGAGGGTATTAAACATAAAACTAAACCTATTTATAGTGTTCAGTTTCACCCAGAGGCAAACCCAGGGCCACTTGATATGCAGTTTTTATTTGACAGGTTTTTAAAAATTATAGAGGAGGGTAAATAGTATGCCAAAAGATATATCTATTAAAAAGGTGCTTGTTATAGGGTCTGGTCCTATAGTTATTGGACAAGCAGCGGAATTTGACTATTCAGGAACACAGGCAGTTTCTTCTTTTAAAGAAGAAGGGATAGAAGTTGTGTTAGTAAATTCTAATCCAGCAACTATTATGACAGATATAGGTATGGCACATTATACTTATATAGAGCCTCTTAATATAGACTTTTTAGAAAAAGTAATAGCTAAAGAGAGACCAGATAGTATAATAGCTGGTATGGGAGGACAAACAGGTTTAAACCTTGCTTGTGAGCTTTATGATAAAGGTATTTTAGATAAGTACCACGTTAGAGTAATAGGAACATCTATCGAAGCTATAAAAGAGGGAGAAGATAGAGATAGCTTTAAAAAGCTTATGGAAAGAACAAATCAACCTATTATTGAAAGTAAAATTATAACAGACCTTGAAGATGGGGTTGATTTTGCCCAAAAAATAGGCTATCCTGTTATAATAAGACCAGCTTATACACTTGGTGGTACTGGTGGTGGTATAGCAGAAAATGAAGATGAATTTAGAGAGATATGTGCTCAAGGGTTACATTTTAGCCGTGTAGGGCAAGTCTTAATAGAAAAGAGTATTAAAGGTTGGAAAGAAATAGAATTTGAGGTTATAAGAGATGGTGCTGGCAACTGTATTACAGTATGTAGTATGGAAAATGTAGACCCAGTTGGAGTACATACTGGTGATAGTATTGTAGTTGCACCAGCTCAAACATTAACAGATAGAGAGTATCAAATGCTTAGAACTGCTGCTATTAATATTATTAACTCTATTGAAATAAAAGGCGGTTGTAATGTACAGTTTGCCCTTGACCCTAATAGTTATAATTATGCTGTTATAGAAATAAATCCTCGTGTTAGCCGTTCTTCAGCTTTAGCGTCTAAAGCAACAGGTTATCCTATTGCTAAAGTTGCAGCAAAAATTGCTTTAGGTTACAATTTAGATGAGATTAAAAATGAAGTAACTGGAAAAACATTTGCTTGTTTTGAGCCTACTTTAGACTATGTTGTTTTAAAAATACCTAGATGGCCTTTTGATAAATTTTATGGAGCCAAAAGAACTCTTGGTACAAAAATGATGGCAACAGGGGAAGTTATGGCTATCGCTAATAATTTTGAAATGGCACTTTTAAAAGGAATACGTTCTCTAGAAATAGGGCAATATGGGCTTGAAAGAAAATCTTCTACAAATAGAGATTTAGAAGAGCTTAAAAAACGTGTTCAAGTGCCAGATGATGAAAGGCTTTTTGACCTTGCAGAAATGCTTAGAAGAAATTATCGTGTAGAAAAAGTTTGTGAAATAACAGGTATGGACCCATTCTTTGTAAATAAAATTAAAGGTATTGTAGATATGGAAGAGGCATTAAAAGAAATGTCTATTGAAGATTTAGATGCAGATACTTTAAAATATTATAAAGAAAAAGGATTCTCTGATAAACTTATAGCTAAATACTTAAATGTACAACCTCCTAAAATTTATGAACTTAGAAAACAACATAATATATTGCCAGTTTATAAAATGGTTGACACTTGTGCAGGAGAATTTGAGGCAGTTACACCTTATTATTATTCAACTTATGATGAAGAAAATGAAGCTATTATAACAGATAATAAAAAAGTATTAGTTATAGGTTCTGGTCCAATAAGAATAGGACAAGGGATAGAGTTTGACTATTGCTCTGTACGTTCTATTATGTCTTTAAAAGATGCTGGTATAGAAACAATTATTGTTAATAATAACCCAGAAACAGTAAGTACAGATTTTGATACATCAGATAAACTTTATTTTGAACCTTTAACAGAAGAAGATGTTTTAAATATTGTTGAACAAGAAAAACCAAATGGTGTAATATTACAATTTGGTGGGCAAACAGCTATTAAGCTTGCTAATTTCTTTGATGAAATGAATATTCCTATTTTAGGTACAAAACCAGAGCAAATAGATGCGGCAGAAGATAGAGAAAAATTTGATGAAATATTAGAAAGTCTTGGTATTGTACGTCCTAAAGGAAAAGGGGTATGGAGTGTTTCTGAAGGTGTTAAAGTTGCAAACGAGCTTGGATTTCCTGTTTTAGTCCGTCCTTCTTATGTTTTAGGTGGACAAGGTATGGAAATAACTTATGAAGAAGAAGGTCTTGTAAAATATTTAACAGATGCTTTTGAAAAGGATAGTAAAAATCCTGTTTTAATAGATAGATATATAAATGGGCGTGAGCTAGAGGTAGATGCTATATGTGATGGAGAAGATGTATTTATACCGGGTATAATGGAACATTTAGAACGTGCTGGTGTCCATTCTGGAGATAGTATATCTATTTATCCACCACAAAATGTAACAACAGAAATTAGACAAGAAATAATTGAAGTTACTAAAAAAATGGCAGTTGCTCTTAAAGTAATAGGTATGATAAATATTCAGTTTATAGAGTACAAAGGAGAGCTTAATATTATTGAAGTAAACCCTCGTTCTTCAAGAACTGTTCCATATATTAGTAAAGTTACAGGTGTTCCTATTATTGATATAGCTACAAAAGTAATGCTTGGTGAAAAGCTTAAAGATATGGGATTAAGCACAGAGATAGCAGATGAACCTAATATTGTATCTGTTAAAGTTCCAGTGTTTTCAACAGAAAAATTACCACAAGTTGAAGTTAGCTTAGGACCAGAAATGAGGTCAACAGGTGAAGTTTTAGGTCTTGGTTATAATTTGCAAAATGCTTTATATAAAGGATTTATAGCATCTGGAATGAAAATACCAAAAAGAGGTGGCACAATAGTTGCAACTATTAGAGACAGGGACCAAGAAAAGTTTAAAGATATAGCCAAACGTTTTGATGCTTTAGGTTGTAGACTTATAGCCACATCTGGTACTGCCAAAGCTATTGAAGAGGCTGGTATAGATGTGCAAAAAGTAAAAAAAATAAGTGAAGGTGTGCCTAACATTTTAGATATTATAAGAAGTGGTATTGTAGATTTAATTGTAGATATACCAGAAAAGGGAAATGATGTTGAAAGTGATGGCTTTAAAATAAGAAGAACAGCAGTAGAAAGTGCTGTAACTCTTATTACTTCTTTAGATACATTAGTAGCTATGCTTGAAGTTATGGAAAAAGATATTAAGCTTGATGATTTACAGTTATTTGATATATCAAAAGATTTAAAATAATTTTTATAATCCCTTAGAAAGAAATTATTCTTTTTAAGGGACTATATTATACTATAAATAAAGGGGTATATAAAATGAAAAAAATAGTAGAAGAAGCTATCATTTTAAAAAATGAACAAATAGCACCAGATATTTTTGATATGGTTTTATATACTAATCTTGCTAATAATGCTAAAGCAGGTCAGTTTATAAAGCTTTATCCAGATAATAATAAAAATTTATTACCACGCCCTATAAGTATTTGTGAAATAGATAAAGAAAAAGAAACTCTTAGGCTTGTTTATCAAAAATTAGGTGAGGGGACTTGTCTTTTTTCTACTATGAAACAAGGGGAAAAAATAAGGGTTTTAGGAAATTGTGGAAATGGTTATGAAATTTTTGAAGAAGAAAAAACTCATATTTTTGTAGGTGGTGGAATAGGTATACCTCCTCTGTTAGAAACTTGCAAACAAACAAAAGGTAAAAAAGTAGTTGTTTTAGGATTTAGAACAGGACAATTTTTAAAAGAAGACTTTGAAAAGCTAGGGTCAACTGTTTATATTGCAACTGATGATGGCTCTATAGGATTTAAAGGAAATGTTGTTGAGCTTATCAAAAAGGAAAATATAACAGGAGATTATATATACTCTTGTGGCCCTAAACCTATGTTACAAGCTTTAACAGAATATGCCAAAGAAAAAGGTATTTATACACAAGTATCTATGGAAGAAAGAATGGCTTGTGGTATTGGAGCTTGTGTTGGCTGTGTTGTAAAAATACTTGAAAATGGAAATTGTGTATATAAAAAAGTTTGTAAAGATGGACCAGTTTTTAATTCTTTAGAGGTGGTATATAAATGAAAAATTTAAGTTTTAAAATAGGTAACGTAGAATTTAAAAATCCTGTTATGACTGCATCTGGTACTTTTGGTAGTGGCAAAGAATATGTTGATTTTGTAGATTTAAAGAAACTAGGAGCTGTTGTTGTAAAAGGTGTTTCAAAAGCTGCTTGGATAGGTAATGATACACCTCGTATAGCTGAAGTTTATGGCGGTATGTTAAATAGTGTAGGTTTACAAAATCCTGGTGTAGATGTATTTATAAAAGAAGATATACCATTTTTAAGACAGTTTGATACAAAAGTAGTAGTTAATGTTTGTGGTCATTCTTTAGACGAATATATAGAAGTTACAGAAAAATTAGCAAATGCAGATATAGATGCCTTAGAGCTTAATATATCTTGTCCTAATGTGGCTGAGGGTTGTCTTAGTTTTGGTACAGATGCTAAAATGGTTGAAAAAGTTGTTTCTAGCGTTAAAAAAGTCTCTAAACAACCTCTTATTGTAAAGCTTACACCTAATGTTACAGATATAACAGAGATTGCTAGAGCAAGTGAAATAGGTGGTGCAGATGCTATATCCCTTATTAATACTATTACAGGTATGAAAATAGATATACATAAAAGAAAACCTATTTTAGCTAAAAAAATGGGTGGTATGAGTGGACCAGCTATAAAGCCTATTGCTGTTAGAATGGTTTATCAAGTAAGCAAAGTTGTAAATATGCCTATTATTGGTATGGGTGGTATATCAAATGGTGATGATGCAATAGAATTTATATTGGCAGGTGCTAGTGGTATTGCTGTTGGTACAGCTAATTTTATTAATCCTTATGCTACTATCGATGTTTTAAAAGGTATAGAAGATTATATGGATAAATATAATATTAAAGATTTAAAGGAAATTAGAGGTATAGTAGATTAATATAACAAAAAATACTCCAATTATTAACTTTTAAATAATTGGAGTATTTTAAAGTTGGTTTTTATTTTAATTTGTATATAACATAACTTTTCCATTATATTTTATAACTTCATCTGGTTGTGGAAATTGGTTTATAACTTTTTCTCCTTGCCCTATAACTTCAAAATTTATTTTTTCATCTGTTAGTATTTTTTTAGCATCTTTTATATCCATTTCTAAAAATTTTGGAACGACTATTTCTTTTGTTTCTTCCATTTCTAATTCTTTTTCACTATATTTTGGTTCTATCTTTAAATATGGCAACACATTTTCCATTAATTCTTTCATAACAGGACCAGCAACTTGACCACCATAATAAACTCCTTGAGGTTCATCTACTAAAACTAATGCAATAACTTGAGGGTTTTCAGCTGGAGAAAATGCACAAAACGATGCAATATATTTACCACTTCTTCTTGGTAATTTTTCGCTTGTAGCAGTTTTTCCACCAATTCTAAAACCAGGTATATATGTTTTATTTCCAGTACCTTCAGAAACAACGCTTTCAAGAATCCATTTCATTTGTTCAGATGTTTCTTTAGATATAGTTTTTCTACCTTTTTTATAATTTAGTTCTTCTACAATATTACCATTTTCATCTACAATTTTTGTACCAAAATGAGGTGTAATAAGTTCACCACCATTTATTACAGAAGAAATTGCTCTTAATAATTGAAGTGGAGTTATTTGGAAAGATTGACCAAAGCTCATAGTAGCAAGTTCTACAGGACCTACATTTTCTTTTTTGTGCATTATACCAACAGCTTCTCCAGGTAAATCTACACCAGTTTTTTCATTAAATCCAAAGATTTGCATATATTCATAAAATTTATCAGCACCAAGTTTTTCTCCAACCTCCATAAATACTGGGTTACAAGAGTTTTGAACACCTTGTACAAAAGTTTGAGAGCCGTGACTTCTAGGAGAACGCCAACATTTTATGTATCTACCACCAACAGTTTTGCCACCTCCACAGTTAAAGTGAGTTTCTGGTGTTATCAATTTTTCGTTAAGTCCCATAGCCGACGTCATTACTTTAAATGTAGAACCTGGCTCATATGTATCATTAATACTAAAATTTCTCCACATTTGATTTAGTGCATTGTTTCTATCCTTTTGGGACATATTAGCCCAATTAGATTTTAAATCATCATTATTTATAGTAAAAGGCTCATTTAAATTAAAATCTGGTTTGTTTGCCATAGCATAAATCTCGCCATTTTGAGGGTTCATTAGTATAATAGAGCCTCTTTTTGCACCTTTTGCCTCTACAACTTTTTCTAATGTTTGTTCAGCATATTTTTGTATATTTATATCTATAGAAGTTACCAATGTGTACCCATTTGTTGGAGCAACTCTTTCTTGGCTACCATTTTTAAGTTCTATGCCACGTGAGTCTGTTTCTGTTAAAATCTTACCTTGTTTTCCTTTTAAATACTCATCATATTTAGCCTCTAATCCTATTATACCTTGGTTATCCTTTCCTACAAACCCTATAACTTGTGATGCCATATTTTCATTAGGATATATTCTTTTAATATCTTCATCTATCATAACTCCTACTAAATTTAAATTTCTTATTAAATCGGCTGTTTCTTTGTCAACCTTTGTTTTAATTCGTTCTAAGGCAACTTTTTTATTAACTTTTTTTAAAACATCTTCATATTTCAGTTCTAATTTTTCAGACAAAATTGAGGCAACTTTTTCTGGTTCTTCTATTTGAGAATTTATAACACTAATAGAATAAACACTTTCATTAGTAGCAATAGGATTATTATTTCTATCGACAATTTCTCCTCTTTTTGGGGATATTAGTCTATCTCTTGTCTGTTGTTCATAAGCCATTTTTTGATATTCATCTGCCTTTATAGACTGTATAAAAAATACCCTAAAGATAAGAATAAAAAAAGCCATTTGGAAAAAAGCTATATAAAATATAATTTTTTTCTTGTT
>JAHALF010000046.1 GCA_018371275.1 Clostridiales bacterium | reverse complement strand
ACAATATTCTTCATCTACTTTTTTTGATAACCATCTCTTAATTTTTATTATATTTTTATTTTCCTTTTCTGTATGTATTAAATCAAATATATCATAAAATTTACTTGTATTTTTGTCTAATTCTTTAAGTATAATAAAAATAATTAAATATCTATCCCTCAAAATGTGCTAATTCATACGGATAATAATCACATTCTTTTAATATTTCATCATCTAAATCATACATTTTTACTAATGCCGCTGCTTCTATACACCAATACCCTACGTAGTAATCTTTTAAATGACTATTTTTCTTTATTACTGTTTGGTCATCTTGTATATTTAACCATTGTTTCGTTATATATTTTTTTAGTAACTTTGTTGCTTCTTCTTTTTTACCATCTTTTGCTAAATCTATTACCTCCATTACTGTTTTTTCTCTTTTCTTAAATAATATTTCTTCTGATTTTATTTCTTCTTTTTCATCTATATAGTTTATCAAATGGTCTATGTATCTATCTTCTAATTCATTTTTTCTTATTAATTTTATAAATTTTTCTACATACTCTGTTTTTATATTTAATATTATTATAAATATTAATGTTGCTCTTATATCTTCAAAACAAACTATATCATATTTAAAATTTTTATATAATCCGTATAATAATCCCTCTCCTATCGACTTTAACTCTTCTATTTCCATTCCTATTGAATACCCTGCATAAAATATTTTAAATCCTGATAAAAATATTCCATAATGATATCCCCTCATTGCTTTTTCTATTTTTTCATAAGGATGATTGCCTTTTTCTTCTTCAAATCTTCTTTTTATTGTTGCCAAATCTTTATTATAACTCTTTAAATAAAATTTATAATTTTCTTCTAAGTATGCTTTATCTTTTATTTTATCTCTCATATATTTTCTCCTTTTATCTTATTATTTTTTTATATTATTATATATTTTAATATTGTTTACATTTTATTTAATTTTTTAATATTTGTTCTACATCTATTTTACTTAACTCTCTTAATACTTCTCCCTCTCTTCCTATTTCAAAATATTTTACATCACCTTTTTTATTTACTAAAGATGCCATTTTTAATATATTTCCTATTTCTACTTTTTCATTTAAATCTATATTATCAATATCTTGTTTTAAAATTTCTCTTATTTCTTCTGCCTTGTCTTTACCAACAGCATCTTCTAAATTTTTTGATACCCATTTATCATCCATTTGTCTTTTCCATTTATATTTGGTATTTTGATTTCTGTTTTTATTCATTCTAGGTTTATTACCATTATTTTTATACTTACTTTCTACAATAACTATTTCTGGTGGCGGTGTATTATTTTTAAATATTAAATCTATTCCTTGGTGTGTTTTATCATTTATATCTTTCAACCTTACATCATCTAACATTATATTTTCTAAATCACCCATGTCATACATTTCTTTTTCAGTCAAAAGCTCACCATAATTTCCTTTTTGTAGCCTTGTAGCTTTTGATGGATTAAAATCTTTTATTTGGTTATCTATATCTACTATTCTTAGCTCCTGTTCGCTAGATGACTTTATGGTAATTTCAACACCAGCTCCATTATTATTAGCTTTATTGTTGTTATTGTTATTGTTATTGTTATTTTTATCTACGCTATTATTGATATTCTTTCCATTAGGACTTTTTGCTTCTTCTATATTTTTTAATATATCATCACCTATATCCCCAATTCCTGCAAAATTAAGTCGGTGTTCACCAAAATTTAGTATATCTTCAAAACTTTTCTTAAAAGAACCTGCCATCTCTTTTAACATATTTGTTGATATTAAATTTTCAGTTGTTTCTTGTATTCCTTTTTTGCTAAATTTACTTACAAGATTATCTATACCATTTTTTGCATTTTTCCATAT
>JAHALF010000045.1 GCA_018371275.1 Clostridiales bacterium | reverse complement strand
TACCTTTTCCTATTTCTTTAAATGGTACTTTTTTTACTCCCTTTATTAAATCTCCTACTCCTGGTATAAATCCTATTACATCTAATACTAAATCTCCTGAATTACTCCATTTCCATTCTCAATTTTGTATATCATATAATATTCCCTTACATTTTCTATTTACCCTACTACTGGTATACATCCAACAGCTATTTCTCCTATTGTTCCTAATAATGTTATTTCATCTCCTATATAACTTTCTTTTTTACAATTTATAAACCTTTTATTTAAGTAATATAATACTTAAAACTTTAAATCATACAAAAGTAAATTTATCATCTTCATAATTATTATTTCAAATTATTTAATATGGTCAATTAATTTGCATACATATAAATTAACTTATATTATATATATTTTTAAATAATAAATCCTCTAAAGTAATCTGTTTTTCTATTAATAAATTTTCTGTCTCATTTAAATTTATTATTTGTTTTAAATCTATAAATTGTATCTGTTTTAAATTATTACTTGATAGGATATCAATAATTTTACTTTCTAATTCATATTGATCTATTGTATATGTTTGGTTATCAAATCCGTTTAATTTTAATTCTATTCTATTTGGATCTAAATTATCTATATTAAATTCATGTTGTATATAGTATATATCACAAATTTTACTAACTTGTAATTTTGTTACATATTGTACACTAAAATTATTTTCTCTATAATAATTTATAAAATGAATTATTATCTCTAAACTATTATCCAAATTAAAAACTTTAAATTCTTTATAAAAATTTTTAGTAACTTTTATTAAATAGCTTAAATAAGATATTTCTTTTTTATATACACTTTTATAAAATTCATAATCTTTTTCTATATATATTTTCGAAATAGTTTCTTTTATTATTTTATCCATTTTATATTCTCCTTTATTAAATTATAAATTATTTTCACAAATATAATATAAATCATTAAATAATAATTCATGAACTGTAATTTGTTTCCCAAAAAGGTGTTCACTTTCTTCTGGCATGCATAAATTAACAACCTCATCTAAGTCATTTAAATATATTCTTTCTAAATTTAAATTTGATAATATTTCAATAATTTCTTTTTCCATCTTAAACTGTTTTAAATTATACGGCTTGTCAGAAAAGTTATCTAATGTATTCATTATTTTATTGGGATTTATATTATCAATACTAAATTCATGTTGTATATAATATACATTACAAATCTTACTTATATTTAAAATAGTTGAATATTCTATACTAAATTTATCATAATTATAATTATCATAATTAATGTAAAATGTTATTTCAGGTTCACCCTTTATTTTATAAATTTCATATTCCTTAGAATATTTACTAATAGTATTTTCCAATAATTCCAAATATGATGGCATACTAAAACACATATCTTTAAAAAATTTATAATCCTTTTCAATATATACTTTATATATAGCTTCTTTTACTTTTTTATTCATCTTTTTTCTCCTAAATTTATTCTATTTTATTTTTATATCATGTTTTCCAGAATTATCTGCATTTTTTGTAGGTTCAAAATTAAAATTTACTTCACCTAAATGCTTTCCTCTTTTATTTAAATGTTCAAACCTACCATGTTGAGTATCAAGACTATAAAAATCACCTGTATTTTTATCCTTATATACAATACGTTTATTTATTTTAGATAATTTATTATCTTTAACTAAACCTCTCATTTTAGCAATTTCATTAGCTTTTTCAATTATAGTAGCAACCCTTATATTAGCTGGTAATTTACTAATATTTGTTTCAAATTCTTCTACATTTAAAACCAATGAACTATTATTTATTTCAACACCACTACCACTATTATTAGCTCTATTAGTATGGTTTGAAAATTTTCCTAAATCATCATCTATCTTTCCAATTCCTGCAAAATTAAGTCGGTGTTCACCAAAATTTAGTATATCTTCAAAACTTTTCTTAAA
>JAHALF010000006.1 GCA_018371275.1 Clostridiales bacterium | reverse complement strand
CGAATCCTACTCGGGGAGTTTAATAAGGCCCGTTGGTCAAGCGGTTAAGACGTGGCCCTTTCACGGCTAAAACAGGGGTTCGATTCCCCTACGGGTCAGTTTTATATAAATAAAATTTTCTGGTGATGATGCGTTTAGGGGAAACACCCGTTCCCATACCGAACACGATGGTTAAGACTTAAACGGCTGATGATACTTGGTGGGGGACTGCCTGGGAAAGTAAGTGGTTGCCAGATCTAACGGGGTGTAGCGTAGCTTGGCTAGCGCGCCTGATTTGGGATCAGGAGGTCGCAGGTTCGAATCCTGTCACCCCGATTTTGTTTAACTATCATATTTAAAATATGATATTATGGATCAGTAGCTCAGTTGGATAGAGCAACGGCCTTCTAAGCCGTGGGTCGGGGGTTCGAATCCCTCCTGGTTCATTTGCTAACATATGGTGGGTATGGCGCAGTTGGTTAGCGCGCCAGATTGTGGCTCTGGAGGTCACGGGTTCGAATCCCGTTATCCACCCTTATTAAGATATAATGCGGGTCACTAGCTCAGTTGGTAGAGCACTGGACTTTTAATCCAGGTGTCCCGGGTTCGAACCCCGGGTGACTCATAGTTTTAATCAGATATAGAAATATATCTGATTTTTTCTTTGCATTTTTATTAATATTAGGTTATAATAAGGTTAATTTTACATAATTCTACTAGGACAAAAACAATATCTTTATTTTGGCATATAATAAAGTATTTATAAAATACAAAAAAAGGGGGATAAGTATGGCTAAAAAGGTTGTTGCAGTATTATTTGGAGGGCAATCATCTGAACACGAGATATCAAAAATATCTGCGTCTACAATAATATCTAATTTATCTAAAGCAAAGTATTTGGTTTTACCTATATATATATCTAAAGATGGACAGTGGAAAATATATGATGGACCTATAGAAAACATATGCAATACAGATTGGGAATCTTATTCTACAAATGCTATTATAAGTCCAGATACATCACATAAAGGAATAATAAGAATCGTAGGTGATAAAATAAGATTTATGCCTATAGATGTAGTCATACCAGTTCTTCACGGTAAATTTGGTGAAGATGGTACTATACAAGGTCTTTTGGAATTAGCTAAAATACCTTATGTAGGTTGTAATGTTTTATCCTCAGCAGTTTCAATGGATAAGTTATATACAAAGATTATTGCTGAGAGTATAAATATAGATCAAGCTAAATATAAAGTAGTATATAAACACAGTATGAAGAATATAGATAATATATATGAAGATATAGAAAATTATTTGGGATATCCTTGTTTTGTTAAACCAGCAAATGCAGGTTCTTCAAAAGGTGTATCAAAAGCTAATGATAGAAAAGAGTTGCAAAAGGCTATTGACGACGCCTTTTTATATGATATTAAGGTTATTATAGAGGAAAATATATATGGTAGAGAGGTAGAATGTGCTGTTTTAGGAAATTATAATGTTAAGGCTACTAATGTTGGGGAAGTTTTATCAGCAGCAGATTTTTATGATTTTGATGCAAAATATAATAATGAAGAGTCAAAAACAGTAATACCTGCTAATATACCAATAGAGATATCAGAAGAAATAAGAACAAAGGCTATAAATATATTTAAAGCTTTAGATGGTAGAGGATTATCTAGAGTAGACTTTTTTATACAAAATGAAACTAATAGAGTTATATTTAATGAAATAAATACTTTTCCAGGATTTACATCTATAAGTATGTATCATATGTTATGGAGAGATAAGGGTATATTGCTACCAGAATTGTTAGACAATCTTATAGACTTAGCTTTTGAAGATTTTAATAATAAAAATATGGAGTAAATTTTATGATTAGCATAGACGAAAGACCAATAGGGATATTTGATTCTGGTGTTGGTGGGCTTACAGTAGTTAAAGAAGTTATAAATGTTTTACCAAAAGAAAACATTGTTTATTTTGGAGATACAGCAAGAGTTCCATATGGTTCAAAATCTAAAGAATTGATATATAAATTTTCTTGTCAAATAATAAAATTTTTAAAAGAACAAAATGTTAAAGCTATCATTATTGCTTGTAATACAGTTAGTTCTAACTGTTATGATGATTTAAAAAAACATTTTATAGACATACCAATAATAGAAGTTTTAGAGCCTGGTGTAAGTTCTGCCATTAGGGTAACTAAAAATAGAAAGATAGGTGTTATAGGAACAGAAGGAACTATAAAAAGTGGGCAGTATGAAAAAAAGTTAAAAGATGGGTTAGAAAATGTAGAAGTATATTCTAAGCCTTGTCCTCTATTTGTTCCCATTGCAGAAGAAGGACTTTTAGAAGATAAAATTACAGTAGATATTGCCAAAATATATTTGGAAGATTTAAAAAAATATAATATAGATTCTCTAATTTTAGGCTGTACACACTATCCTTTATTAAAAAATAGTATTAAAAAGGTTATGGGTAATAGTGTAAATATAGTTGATCCAGCATTTGAAACTGCTATGAAAATGAAAAAATATTTAATGGATAATAATATATATAATATAAAAGGTGGAAATCATAGTTTTTATGTTAGTGATAAAAATGATAAATTTGACTTTATATGTTCTTTAGTTTTACAAGAAAACCATATAGCGAAGAAAGTAAGTATAGAAAAATACTAAGAAATATATTGAAAAATATTAAATAATATAGTATAATCTATATCATAAAAGTAAATATTAAATATATTGGAGGTTAGTTTATGTCTAAAATATTAAATGATAAATCAGAATTTGAAAATGATATATTAAAATCAAATCTTCCAGCTATGGTTGATTTTTTTGCAACTTGGTGTGGACCTTGTAAAATGTTAAGCCCAGTTATAGATGAAATTGCTAATGAGATGGAAGGTAAAGCTGTTGTAGCTAAAGTTGATAGTGATCAATTAGGCGAGCTCTGTGCTGAATATTCTATAAAATTATTACCAACTCTTGTATTTTTCAAAGATGGTAAAGAAGTTGATAGAATAGTTGGTGTTGCAGAAAAAGAAGATATTATTGCAAAATTAAATTCTTTATAAAGTTAAAGACTATCTATTTAAGATAGTCTTTAACTTTATTTTTTATAAACTTTATAAAGATTTAAGTTTTAAATTATTAACGATAAAACTATCCTATTTTATTAATATATATCATATTTTTATAGATACGTGAATATTATAAAATATGATAAAAATATTAAAGGAGGTGTAGTTGTGGACGAATTTGCTTCTAATATTGTTCAGAAGTTTAATTTTAAGCCAAAGTATATTTATAGAAAGAAATATATGTATATATGTAATACAGATAAAGGTGTAAAGTTAATAAAACCTGTAAATTATACTACAGATAAAATATTATTTGTACATAATATAAAACAGCACCTTATTGAAAAAGGTTTTAATCAATTAGATTTTTATTATATGTCACAAGATAACTTACCATATGTAATAAGTGAAGATATTTTGTATGTTATGACAGATTATATAGATTTAGATGAATGTGATTTATCAAAAGATACTGATACAAAAAAAGCTATAGAATTAATAGCTAATTTCCATAAATTATCACAAGGATATAAATTACAAAATATTGAGACTATAAAACATGATATTAGTAATTTAGATATAAAACAAGTTTTTTTAAAAAAATTAGAAAATTTAAAGAAAATGAAGAGAATTGTTTCTAAACAGAAAAAATTAATGGATTTTGAATTAAGTTTTATTAAGGAGTATGACTATTTTTATAAAAATGCGATAGAATCCATTGAAATATTAGAAAAGTGTAAATATGGTAATTTAAATAAGTTAGCTAATAACAATTTGATGATATGTCATAATAGACTTAAAGAAGAAAATATTTTAATAGGACAAAAATCTTATTTAACTCAATTTGAAAGTATAACAATAGGACATTTTATATATGACATATCTAGCTTTATTATTAGGTATATAAAAAAACATTCAGATGATTATTTAAGTTTAGAAGAAATTTTAACTACATATTCTAAAATAAATTATATAGATGGTAATTTTTTGCCAATACTATATGCACTTATTAAGTTTCCAACTAGGTATATAGAAACTTGTCAAAGTTTTTTTGATAGGAGAAGAAACTTTACACCTATATCAATATCTAGTGATTTACAAAATATATTAGAATTAAAAGAATTTCAAGAAAATTATATATCAAAAATAAAATATTAAAGGCTTTTTATAAAATATAAAAAGCCTTTATAATATGTAAATCCCACTTATTTGTGGGGGTTTATATATTATATTTATATAATGTTTTTAATATTTAAGTCTTTATCCATAATAACAATATTAGCAATTTTTCCTACAGATATACTTCCCATTTTATCAAATACATCTATACTTACAGCTGCTGTTTTTGTACAAGATTTAATAGCAGATTCTAATGGAATACCAAATGATACAGCTTTTCTCATACAGTCAAAAAGATTTGTAGCAGAACCAGCAATAGTTCCATCGTCTAAGACAGCTTTTCTATCTTTCATAGTTACTTTTTGTCCACCAAGTTCGTAAGTTCCATTTTCCATACCAGTTGCCATCATAGCATCACTTACTAAAACAACTCTATCATCTCCGAACATTTTAAATGTAGCTCTAATCATACTAGGGTGGATATGTATGCCATCAGATATAAGTTCTACAAATACGTTTTCATTGTCAAGAGCAGCACCAACAACAGATGGATCTCTATGGTTAAAAGCAGGCATAGCATTAAATAGATGTGTAACTCTTGTAGAGCCAAAATCAAAAGCTTGTTTTGCCATATCATATTTTGCAGTAGTATGACCAAGGGAAATACTAACAGTTTTAGACATTTCTTTTATAAAATCTAAACCACCTTCACACTCTGGTGCCATAGTAATAATTTTAATCATATTATTACAAGCTTCATTTAATTCTTTAAACATAGTTGTTTCTGGATTTACAATAAATTTATCATCTTGAGCACCCTTTTTCTCTGAAGATAAAAATGGTCCTTCCATATGTATGCCAACTATATGAGCACAATCGTTTGGTAAATCTGTTGTAGCAGTATTAAATATTTCTTTTAAGACATCTTTTTTTAGTGTCATAGATGTAGGACAAAAAGCAGTTATACCTTGGCTTTTTAAATATTTAGCTATTGATAGAAGTCCTTTAACATCTTTATCACAAAAATCGTGACCTGTTGCACCGTGTATATGTGTATCTATAAGACCTGGGATAACATAATTGCCATTAGCATCTATTTCTGTCTTATCTTTAACATCATCTATACTAGCTACTATAATACCATCTTCTATATAAACATCTTTTTTTTCAAAAACACAATCTTCATTAAAAACTAAACCATTTTTTATAATCATAATACAACCTCCTTTTTATTTTTAAATATTATTTTATAAAAGTCCTTTTTCTTTTATGATAGATAAAGCATCATCATCTGCAACAATAGTTACATTGTTGTGAAGTTGTAAGATAGATGCAGGTACACTAGGGATAATTTCACCATATATAGTTTTATAAAGTGCATCTGCTTTTGATTTGCCAGAAGCTACTAATAATATACTTTTTGCTTGCATAATACTTTTAATACCCATAGAATATGCAAATTTAGGAACTAAATCTAAACTAGAGAAAAATCTTGAGTTAGCTTTAATAGTATCATCTGTAAGTTTAACACAATGTGTTTCTTTTTCAAAAGCTTCTCCAGGCTCATTAAAACCAATATGTCCATTACCACCAATCCCTAAAAGCTGTAAATCTACACCACCTAGAGATTTAATAACTTGGTTATATCTAGAACATTCTTTTTTAGAATCTTCTTCAAGTCCATTTGGTATAAAAGTATTATTTATATCTATATTAACATGGTCAAAAAGGTGTTTTCTCATAAAGTAAGCATAACTTTGGTCATTGTCTTTAGATAATCCTTTATACTCATCTAAATTTACAGCTTTAACTTGTGAAAAATCTAAGTCACCTTTTTTATACCATTCTACAAGCTGTTTGTAAGTTCCCTCTGGTGTAGATCCTGTTGCAAGGCCTAAAACACTATTAGGTTTTATTATAATTTGAGCAGATATAATATTAGCTGCCTTTCTACTCATATCATTATAATCTTTAGCGTTATATATAACCATTTTTATGTACCTCCATAAATAATATATTTGTAATTTTATTATACATAATTAAAGTAAAAATTTCAATAAGTGTTTTAATTTTTAAATTATAAAGATTAATAATTATAATTAAATAATGTATATGTTTTAAGTAATTTTTTATAAAAATTTTAAAAAGTCTATTATTTTACTTTTATATATGATAAAATGATTAATGTAAAATTTAAACTTTAGGAGGGACTTTTATGAAAACAGATATTCAGATAGCTAATGAAACAAAAATGGAAAATATTGAAAAAGTGTTAGGAAGGTTTGATATATCTTATGATGATTTAGAACTTTATGGCAAATATAAGGCTAAAGCATCTAACACTCTTTACGATAAATTAAAATCTAAAGAAAATGGCAAATTAGTATTAGTTACAGCAATAAATCCAACTCCAGCAGGTGAAGGGAAAACAACAACAACGATAGGTCTTTCTCAAGCACTTAACAAAATAGGAGTTAAATCTGTTGTTGCCCTTAGAGAGCCATCTCTTGGTCCTTGTATGGGGATAAAAGGTGGAGCTGCAGGTGGTGGATATTCACAAGTTGTTCCTATGGATGAAATAAACTTACATTTTACAGGTGATTTACACGCTATGACAACAGCTAACAACTTGCTTAGTGCTATGTTAGATAATCATATACATCAAGGGAATAGTCTTAATATAGATACAAGAAATATTACTTGGAAAAGAACTTTAGATATGAATGATAGAGCTCTTAGAAATATTACTGTAGGTCTTGGTGGGAAAATAAATGGTGTGCCACGTGAAGATGGATTTATGATAACAGTTGCATCTGAAATAATGGCTATATTATGTTTATCAAATGATTTACAAGACTTAAAAGAACGTCTTGGTAAAATAATAGTAGGATACAACATGAATGGTGAACCTGTTACAGCTAAAGATTTAAAAGCTAATGGTGCAATGGCAGTATTATTAAAAGATGCTATAAAACCAAATTTTGCACAGACTTTAGAGCATACACCAGCTATTATACACGGAGGACCTTTTGCTAATATTGCACATGGTTGTAATAGTGTACAAGCTACAAATCTTGCTTTAAAATTATCAGATGTAGCTGTTACAGAGGCTGGTTTTGGAGCAGATTTAGGGGCTGAAAAATTCTTTGATATAAAATGCCGCATGGCAGGGTTAAAGCCAGATGCAGTTGTTTTAGTTGCAACTATAAGAAGTTTAAAATTTAATGGTGGCGTTGAAAAACAAGATTTTTCTAATCCAAATTTAGAAGCAGTTAAAAAAGGTTTTGTAAATCTTGAAAAACATATAGAAAATGTTAAAAAATATGGATTACCAATAGTTGTTACATTAAATTCCTTTACAACAGACACACAAGAAGAAATAGATTTTATAAGAGAAAAATGTGAAAGTATAGGCGTACATTTTGCTTTATCAGAAGTTTGGGCAAAAGGCGGAGAAGGTGGTATAGAGCTTGCAAGTAAAGTTTTAGAGGCTTTAAAAGAGCCATCAGATTTTAAATTTTTATATGATGAAAAATTATCTATTGAAGAAAAATTAAATATTATATCAAAAGAAATATATGGTGCAGATAGTGTAAAAATTTTACCTAAAGCTAAATCAGAAATAGCTCAGATAGAAAAAATAGGGCTTGACAAAATGCCTATATGTATTGCAAAAACACCAGCCTCTTTATCAGATAACCCTAATCTTTTGGGTCGTCCTAGTGGATTTGATATAACTATAAAAGAGGTTAGAGTATCAGCAGGTGCAGGATTTATAGTAGCTTTAGCAGGTGATGTTATGGTAATGCCAGGATTACCAAAAGTACCAGCAGCTGAAAACTTAGATATAGATGAAAATGGAAATATTATAGGGCTTTTTTAAATTTATTATTAAAAGCCAACACAATTGTGTTGGCTTTTAATAATAAAATCATTAGTTACTAGGGGGTAAACTTGACATTAAGTCTCGTAAAATAAAGGTTAGTTATCATAAAATATAAATTACTGATAACTATTAAATAATACAATAGATTTTTTATATTTTCAAGGAAAAAAGACAAAAAAAGTAAGATTTATTAGTTAGTAATAACAAATCTTACTTTTTAAGTAAAGTTTTTGTATAATTCCTACAAAAAGACTATAAATTATTTTGTAGTACTAGTAAGGTTAGGTTCGCCTTTAGATACAACTCTTTGTTTTAAAACAGGAATTAAAACACCCTTGTTTGTGCCAAACTCTATAATAAACACTTGGTCAGCTATATCTGTAACTTTTCCGTATATACCGCTATCTAATAAAACCCAATCACCAATTTTTATTTCAGATTGAAGTTCAACCATTTTCTTTTCTCTTTTTTTCTGTGGTCTAATACCTATAAAATAAAATATTAAAACAATAAATATAATATATACTATTATACCAGGTAAAGTGCCAAAAAATCCTAATCCGCCAGTTGCAGTAGGTGCAACAGCTTGACCTGTTTGACCAGCTTGTGTAGCAACTTCAGAGCCACCAGTTATAACGGTGTTTAATAATGTAAAATTCATATTAACATCTCCTATAAAAAATAAAGTATATTAAAATGTATACAAACTATTTTTAAATATACATTTTTACAATAAATAAATTATATAATATTATAAAAATTTAGTCAATACTTGTATTAAGGTATGTTTTAGGTACTTCTCCATCAAATATAGTATTTACAAGCATTAATTTTCTTGATACATCTATATCCTTTTTATACATAGGATTTATTATGCTAATGCTACAATTAATATTTAAGTAAACTTGAAAGTTTATTTGATTTATGCCTACAGATTGAAAGTTTGTTTCATAGTCTACAATAGCATCACCTATGGAGCTTAAAGAAACTGTAAAAGGTGGACCAAATTCAGAAAAAGCACTTATACCTGAAAATACGCCTATAGGGAGATCTATTTTTGTATCATTAATGTTTTTTAAATTTTTTGAAAGTTCATCAGATACTTTTGCACATACATTATTTATAAGTATAGTATCTACATCTAAATAAGTTTTATTAGTGTCTTTATTAACATTTTTATTAAAAAAGTCATTTGTATGTAGTCTTAAACTAGTTATTGTTTTTTCAACACTTTTATTAATTTCTTGACTTATAATGTTAGTTGCATATTTTTGGCTTACTTTTATTGCTGTTGGTAGTACTTCATTTTCAAACTGTAATATAAATAAATATATGAGCCAAATAAATATACATAATATAGTAAGACTAAAAAAAGGTATTTTAAAAAGTTTTTTTCTTTTAAATTTTCTTTTTTTATGAAACATTTTATATCACCTTTTCGTTTTTAAAGATATTGTAACAATTTTGTTACAATATCTTTAAAAATTATTTTTTTACTTTATTAATTTATTTATATTTGGTATAATATATGCTTGAAAAGGAGTCGATTTAATGAGTCAACAAAGAAATAATCAAAGAAATATACAAAATAATGTTAAAGGACCGAGAACGACTAATAACAGACCATCTAAACCAAGTATTAATAATATGTCACAAGATAGGTATACAAGAGAAAGGGAAATTAATAAAAGACAGAATAGCAAAGAAGATATAAATAAAAAAGTAGCATCTAATCAACAACAGAATAAAAAATCTAGTAAGAACAAAAGAAAAGCAAAGAAAAAAAGATTTAGAAGAACTTGTTTAGGATTTATACTAACTATGATTATAATTATTGCAACAGTAGGTGGTATAGGTGCAGGTATTTTTGTAAGAATAATACAAGATTCACCTAATTTAGAGCTTATATCTGTTGAACCTAATGTATATACATCTATAGTTTATGATAAGGATAATAAAGAGATAGACCGTTTTCATGGTAAAGAAAATAGGGAGTATGTAACATTAGATGAAATTTCACCATATTTACAAAATGCGATAGTATCTGTAGAAGATGAAAGATTTTATACCCATTTTGGAATAGATTTAAAAGGTATAGTTAGGGCAGGAATTACAACAATAAAAAATAAAATTACAGGCTCTAGTGGCTTACAAGGTGCTAGTACAATAACTCAGCAGCTTATAAAAAATAATGTAACAAAAGTAACAAGAAATACATTTGAAACTAAAATTCAAGAGCAATATTTAGCTGTTATGTATGAAAAAAACTTAGAAGAAAAGTTTGGCAGTAAAATGCAGGCTAAAAAATATATTTTAGAGCTTTACTTAAATACTATCGCTTTAGGACACGGGTATAATGGCGTTCAAGCAGCATCATTAGGTTATTTTAATAAAGATGCAAAGGATTTAACATTAGCAGAAAGCGCTTCTGTAGCAGCTATAACAAATAATCCTTCTTTATACTCTCCTAGAAGTAACCCAGAAAACAATAAAAAGAGGGTTCAGAAAATATTAAATCATATGTTAGAGCAAGGTATGATTACAAAGGCTCAATATGATGAAGCTTTAGCAGAAGATATATATTCTAAAGTGTCAGATGGTAATAGCCAGAAAAAAGTAGAGGGAAATATTATTCATGGATATTTTGAGGATGCTGTGTTTGAACAAGTATCAGAGGACTTACAAGAAAAACATAATATAAGCAAAGTGCAAGCAGATAACCTTATATATAATGGTGGACTTCAAATATATTCTACTAAAGATAGTAATATGCAGAAAATTTTAGAGGACTCTTTTGCAAATGATGAGCTTTTTCCTAATGTAGTATATAAATATGATGTAACGTATACTGTTTCTATTGAAGATTCTACAACAGGAAAACAAGAGCATAAAGACTATCGCCAGTTTGTAAAAACTAAGGAAGACGGAGATACTTTTGTAGCTAATAAAAAGGCAGAAATAGAAAAAAGTCTTTCTCCTAACCAAAAAATAGTTGCAGATAGGGCTAGTTTTTCCATACAACCTCAAGCATCTATGGTTATAATGGATTATAAAGCGGGTAATGTAACAGCACTTATAGGCGGAAGAGGTGAAAAGGCAGTTAATAGAGGTTTTAATAGAGCAACAGACTCCAAAAGACAGCCAGGGTCTGTATTTAAAGTTTTAGCATCTTATGCACCAGCAATAGATACAGGAGTTTTAATGCCAGGTAGTGTAATAGTAGATGAACCTTTGAAAATAGGAAAATACAGTCCTAAAAACTGGTATGGAGAAAGCTACAGAGGGCCTTCAACTGTTCGTGAGGGTATAGAACAATCTATGAATATATTAGCTGTTAAGGCTATGGATATGGCTGGTATAGATGTTGCCTACCAATATTTATTAAATTTTGGATTTACAACATTAGAAAATGATAACCATTTATCAACTGCTCTTGGTGGTATAACATATGGTGTTACACAAATGGAAGTTACAGCAGCATATGCAGCTATAGCTAATGGTGGTAAATATTATAAGCCTAAGCTTTATACAAGAGTTTTAGATCACGACGGTAACGTTATATTAGATAATACAACAGTAGAGCCTAAACAAGTTATTAAAGAGACAACAGCATATATGCTTACAGATATGATGGAAGGCGTTGTTACAAAAGGAACAGGTACAGCAGCAAAATTTAAAAATATATCTATGCCTATTGCAGGTAAAACAGGTACAACTCAAGAGGTTAAAGACTTAACATTTGTAGGATATACACCTTATTATGTTGCAGGTATATGGTTTGGATATGATAGGTATGATGACATAATTCCTAATATGATGGCTAGAGTTGGAGGTAAACGTGTTATTGCTAATGATAAATATCATTTAGTTTTATGGCGAGATGTTATGGAGAAAATACACAAAGATTTACCAAAGGCTAACTTTGGACCAAGACCAAAAGGCATTGTAGATGTGTCTATATGTTTAGATTCTGGTCTTATAGCAACAGAAGACTGTAAAAATGATCCAAGAGGTAGTAGAGTTGTTGTAGATATGTTTTTAAAGGGTACAGAGCCTAAAGAGGCTTGCGATAAGCATCAATTAGTGTCTATTTGTAAAGATAGTGGAAAATTAGCAGGAGATTTTTGTCCAAAAGAAAGTATAGAGGTTAAATCTATATTTAGTTTTACAGATGAAAATCCAGTTCCTAAAGATGTTTGTGATATACATTTAGAAGAAAATATTAGTATAGATAGCAGTACAGATATCACAACAAATGAATGGGAGACAAACTCAGCAGATAGTGGTGAAAATGGTACTATTATTGTAAGTCCTTCGGAAGATAACACAATTTCACAAGATAATAGTACACAAACTACAACTTTACCAGAAGAGGTAGGAAATATTATACCATCTGTTCCACAAGAGCAAACAACACAATCTACAACTATAGAACAAACAACACAAGCACCTACGCAAGAAGAAACGGTAGGAGATCCAGTGTTTAATACACCTTAAAAAAGGGATACTTTGTAAGTATCCTTTTTTAATTTTACAATAAATTTTTTCTATTAAATATATAGTGTTATAATAGTAATTTATTATTATTTTTTTGATTACATTAAAATCATTAGATATATAATTATAATATAATTTATCTTTAGGTATATCTTTGAAAACAAAATTTAATAAATTTGAGAAATTAGTATTATATAATATAATTACCTACTATAATAAAAAAATTTTTTAGCTTATTAATTATAAATAAACTTTAACATAAAAAATTGATATAAACAATATTAAATGATAGTATTTAAGTTATAAAAATATATATAAATTTGGAAGTTATAAATAATAATTAGATAGTATTATTAAATATTAGTTAATATTTATATTTAAAATATAAATCTATATTTTTTACTTTATTTTTAATTATAATTTATATATTTGTATAGAATAAGAATTGTAGTATACTAAATTAATTGTGATATTTTATTATAAAGCCCCAAATTTTAGTAAAATTATTTTAGTTATTATTATAAAAATTCTTGTTGTATTTATTATTTGTATATAGAAGAATTATAATATATTATAGTTAATATTTTATAAATGAATTATTGAATATTGACTATAATATTTTATTTATGTTAATATATTATATATTTGTTTTTTATTATATTTAATATAAATAAATGAGATTTTATTAAGTGTATTTATATAATAAGCAGATATTATATAATAAACATATTTGAATACGATTATAATAAGATAAGATCATAAAAATAATACTATGTTTGGAGGTTTTATAAAATATGAAGCGAAAAATTTTGACAATGCTTTTGTCACTAACATTAGTAGTAGGATCGGTTCCTTCGGAAACATTTTCTTTAGAATTATCTGATGAATCATTATCTAATATAGACTATGATAATTTGTCTAGAGAAGAAGAATTGTCAGAAGATGGAATGAATCCTCAGTTTTTAGCAGAGTTAAAAAGTAGTAATTCTATTACAGTTACGACACATTCTCAACTTTTTGCAGCAGTACAACAGGGGATACAAAATATCAAAGTAAAAGGGATATTAACATTATCTGATAAAAATGGGGCTGATCCTGATGGCAGAATTAGACCTATTATGATTAAAGATGGTACTACAATTGAAGGAATTGGTAGTGATCCTAACATATTTTTGAGAGGACCTCTTCAATTAGAGGGTGATGTTACTATTAAAAATATTGGTCTTAAATTTAATTCTAGTGATTCATTAGGTAGCGAACCACACCGTGAAATTTTTTTGGCAGGGCATAAACTAACTTTGGATAATGTGAGTACTTATTTAAAGGGTGATAATGGTTCACTTGGTGGTTTTGGTAGCTCTGAAGATGAGCTTTTGCCAACGGTTTATGCAGGGGCATATAGAGGCATTAATTCTAATATGGGAAATAGTGCCTCCTTAATTGTTCAAAATTCTATACAGAATACTATGTTTAAAGATATTTATATGAGCCATGATGCTGGACAATATGAAATGGTAGGTTATAATGGTGATGCAACATTAGAATTAGATGCAAAGGCCCTTGTGCGAGGTGGAATTTATACAGATAAAAATAATACTGCAAAAATTACATTGAATTCCACTAGTGGAGGGGAAAGTTCTCGTATTAAAAAATTGATTGGCAATGATAAAACAACATTAACATTGAATAATATTTTCTTTGATGGTGCAAATGTGGAAAATGTGGGAGATATTATATTAATTGGCCAATCTGCCAAATTTAAACCTTTATCTGGCACATTTAAAAAAATTTCTGTACCAGCTAATACTGTTGTAGATTTCTCTAATATAGGAAATGTACAGATTCAAGATTTTATTGGTGGTGGGAAAGTAGTACTTGACCCAAATGGTTCTGTAGAGATTGAAAAGATTTCTAGTCAAAACCCAACAACTATTGTGGCAGGAGATGTTCTAAGTCCAAAAGATTTTATTTCTGGACATTGTTATATTAGTTTTCAAGGCGTACCAACTGATGAAAAATATTTTATTTTAGATAGCCATTATGATACTAAATTTGCATTGAATTTTGTGAAAGGAAAAGGTTGGGTTGCATCGCAAACTCTGGCACCAGATGCCCCAACGCCAACGATTAGTAAAGTTGAAATTCGTAATGCACCTACAGCAATAGATATCTCTAATTTGACAAAAATGCCAGATGATTCATCACAATATCCTATTGAAATTATCTGGTATGATGATAAAAATAGTGTCATTAGTCCTGAAATTGTATACAACGAAGGTTTTGAATATGGCTATACAATGATTATCAAAAGTGAATACTGGGGTAATAATACAGCAAATGATAATGCAACAGACTGGGGAAATGCGGTTAATATTCAGAAAAAAACAAATGACGATGGTGATCCTATTCTTGATAATTTATACTATGTTTGTGGAGATCCTAACGGTCAAGATGCGAGTGCTGTAAAAGAAGGCAATTATACACTTTTGTTTTTTGATGAGGAAATTGATTTGCAAAATGCAATTACAGTAAGAGAGGTAAAAGAGGCACTCAAAAACAACAAAGTTTTAGCACAAGTAGAATTTTCAATTTATAATTCTAGTTCTTCTGGTGGTGGACATCAAGAAAATTTATCAAGTGCAACTATTGCACCTATTGCTGATCAACCTTATACTGGTAGTATGATTACACCAAACATTACAGTAACTTATAATGGACAAACATTAACTCTTGGAAAAGACTATGTTGTTAATTATGCAAATAATATAAATACAGGTAATGCTACTGTTACAGTAACGGGTATTGGAAATTATACAGGTACAAAACAAATTAATTTTCAAATTGTAAAAGCAGATTCAGAAGTAACCTTGACAGCAGATAAAACAGATTTTACATATGGTGAGCAGATTCGATTTGTATTTAAAGCAAATGCTAAAAAGAAAACAAGAAGTGCTAGAGTACAGGAAAATATGGTAGAATTTTTCTGTGGTAATGAAATACTTGGTATGGCTCGTGTAGATGCAAATGGTCAAGCTGTTTTAGTATATAATACAACTGATCGTAAAATACCTACTGGTACATCACAAATAGGGGTACGTTTTGGTGGTAATACTGGATTAAAACCTATTGAATTAGATAATAAGCTATCTATAACACTTAATAAGAAGTCTGTGAGCAGTACAGATATTGCAAGCATTACATTAGAAGGTTTTGTTTATGATGGTCAAAACAAAAAAGCCGACATCCAGTATATTACATTAACAGATGGTAGTACAATTTCTGCAATTGGTTATGCATTACTTCCTAAACTAGATGCAGGTTCTTATGCTAAAGCTCAAAGTCCAGTTTGGGAGCTTGCTGGTGAAGATGCAAATTGGTATAAAAATTCAACATCAAGCACATCTGGTGAAATAACTGTTTCTCCACCAGTACAAATTAAAAAAGCTGTTTCACCTATTGTACCAAATCAGTATTTAACAGTTAAACAGGGGGGTAATGTAGGTGTAAGTTTAAGTGGGTTTATAGACAGTACGAAAGGATGGGCAGCTAATATAACTCCTAATTCTGGAAGTAATGGGCAAGCAAGCTTTGACAATAAAACTATGACTTTTAGCTATAAGGCAAATAATGCTTCTGGAGAAGATACATTTACTGTAAACTTGACATCTACAAATTATGAAGATATTAATTTTAATGTTAATGTAAAAGTTGTTGGAAGTAATACTGTTATTGTAAATCCAGATATCACAACAACATCTAAAACATACGATGGAAGATCATATAATGGAGTGACAGGTAATGATATATCAAATGTGAATTTAACATATTATGATTTAAAAGAAAACAAAGATTTAGGAAACACAGCACCTGTTGCTGCAGGAAGTTATTCTGTAACTGCTAATTGGAAGGATAACAGCAAAGTTGGTACAACAGTTAAAACATTTGAAATTAACCCTATTGATGTAACAATAAAAGCAAATAATAGAACGATTTTATTGGGTGAAACTGCTCCTGATTTAAGTAATCCTAAAGAGGGAATAGATTATATACTAAGCCTGCCACTAATACAAGGAGATTCTATTCTAGTTCAAATGGGATATGGCAATGATCTAAATACAAATGTGGAAGGGACATATGATATTCTTATTAATGTACCTGTTTCTGATGATAATTATAATGTTACATTGCAAAATTCCAAATTAACGGTAAAAGGTGGTAATCCTAGTCCTGGGGAAAAATATCAAGTAACAGTAATAGATGGTAGTGGAAGTGGGCAACATAAAAAAGGAGACATTGTAACAATCAAAGCTAATGATAAACCAGGTTATACATTTATAGGATGGAGCAGTGCAGATGGTGTTAATTTTGCGGATATTAAAGCAAAAACTACAACATTTGAAATGCCAGCAAAACCAGTAACAGTAATAGCCAATTTTAAAAAGGATGGAGATAATACTTTAGGGTATATGGTAACAGTAAATGGTGGTAGTGGAAGTGGAGAGTATAGTGAAGGAGATATTGTAACAATCATTGCTGATAAAAAGCCAGGCTATACATTTACAGGGTGGAGTAGTGTAGATGATATTACTTTTCAGGATAGCAAGGCAGAAACTACAGCATTTAAAATGCCAGCAAAAGCAGTAACAGTAACAGCCAATTTTCAAAAAGATAGTGATGTAAAATATAAAGTAACAATAATAGATGGTAGTGGAGATGGAAATTATAGTGAAGGGGACACTGTAACAATCATTGCTAATAAAAAATCAGGTTACACATTTACAGGATGGAGTAGTGTAGATGGTGTTACTTTTGAAGATAGTAAAGCAGAAACTACAACATTTAAAATGCCAGCAAAAGCAGTAACAGTAATGGCAAACTTTAGTACAAATAATACTGGAGGTATTATTTCTGGAGGTGGTAGTTTCATTGGTACTACTGATTCCACAGCAGATATTAAAGATGAATCTGAACCTGTAGAGGAAATAGAAAATACACAAAATATAGAAAGTGTAGGTAATACAGTATCTGTAAATGATTTTAAGGATATTAATGAAAGTGATTATTTCTACGATGCAGTTAAATGGGGTATGGATAGTGGGATTATTTCTGGCATAGAGGAAGATACTTTTGCACCAAATGAGTCTTGTACTCGTGCTCAGATGATGACTTTCTTATGGCGTGTAGCTGGTTCTCCAATAGTAGAGTCTGCAGAAAGTCAGTTTGAAGATGTAAGTTCTGATTCGTACTATTATAATGCAGTACAGTGGGCAGCATCTAAGGGTATTACGTCTGGTACAACCGATACAACATTTTCACCAGATGATGAAGTTACTCGTGGTCAAACAATAGCATTTTTATACCGTGCGAACGGTATGCCAGATATTTCTGGTGACAACAATTTTAAAGATGTGTCTGACAATATGTATTATGCTGATGCAGTACAATGGGCTGTATCACAGGGAATTACATCTGGTACAAGTGGTAACACATTTAGTCCAACTGCAGATTGTACAAGAGCTCAAACTGTAACATTACTATATCGCTGTTTTAAATAAATATTTATATTATAGTATATAAAAAATAGGCAAAAAAGAGAAGTATTTACAAGTGCTTCTCTTTTTTGTTATGTGACGAGCATTGGTGTAATCAAAAATCTATAGTGTAAATTATCTGACTTAAATTTTTTATTTGTGATAATATTAGTAATAATTAAGCAATGAAATTGTTGTAATATACAGTAAGTATAGTATTTTAGTCAAACTAATATAATATTTTGTATTTTTATATAAAAAATTACTTTTCATTTGTTAAGGTTATTTTTTAAATAGAACATTTATTAATTGGATAAAAAGTAGGAGTATAATGATATAAAAAGAGGAATTATTGAGGCTAATTTAGTTAGACTTTTGTGACGACCTCAAATCGTTTTCAAATTAAAGGTTATTTGTATAAAAATTATATTTAAAACATTAAAAATTTAAATAGATAGTAGTATATTAAATTGACTAAAATTGGATTTTAAAAAAGGAATTAATAAGTAAGTTAAATACTTATTTTATAAAATATGTAAAATAAACATAAAAGAAAAAATAGGTAAAGATATAAAAACTATATTTTTTAAAGATTTAATAATATTTTATTTTAAAATAATTATCCCCCTAATTATATATTATAAAAATTGCTATTTAATTAGTTATTATTTATAATTAACAATTAATAGAGGAGGTATTTTTATGAGAGATTTTTTAAAAGGGTTAATTGTATTTTTCTAGTTTAAATTTTAAAAACCTAAGTATTATTAAAATACTTAGGTTTTATTGTGTTCAGAATAGTTATATTAGAAGTACTATTTTAATTTGATTTTATGAACTTAACTCTTCTATTTTATTTTCTATTGTTTCTCTAGTGACTGTATTTAAAGATGTAATATTACAATCTAAAGCCTTTTTAAAATATTCTAAAGCTTTAGATTTATTGTTTTCTTTTTCTTCTATTGTACCTAGATTATAAAGACTATCTACAGATTTTGGATTAAGAGTAACAGCCTTTAAAAACTTTTCTTTAGCTGTTTTCAAATCATTTTGTTCTAAATATATTTGACCCATATTATCCCAAGCAGATGCAAAATTTTCATCATCATCAATAGCTAGTTGTGACATTTCTTTAGCTTTTTCATAATCTTTTATTAATAAATAAAAATATCCAAGAGTTGTAAGAGTGTTTGGACTAACATAGTCATATTTTTTTCTTAAATCTTCTAATGTGGATATAGCTTTAGACATATCATTTAATCTCCAGTATGTGCTAGCAATAGCAAGAGGTATATTTTTTTGTAAAAGTATTGTTCTATTAAGAGTAGCAGGTACAAAGCTTTTTTTACTTGCTTTTTTATCATTAAGCTCTTTAGATTTGAAAAAAAGTTCTAAAGCTCTTTTAAAATCCCCATCTTGTAAAAGTATAAGCCCATAATTATATATAGCTAAAATATTTTTTGTATTGTATAACATAGCCTTTTCAAAGCAATTAATAGCTTTTTCTCTATTATATTTTAAAAGATACCCATTACCAAAAACACCATATATATAACCTTTCATAACTCACCTCAATTAATTAACATTTTAATAATAAAAATTTTAACATTAATTAATAAGCTATGCAATAACTATTTATAAAAAATAAGTCTTAAAAACCCTATTGTAATTAGGATAAGGCCAGATGTTATAGAAATTTTACTTTCGTCTAAAAATTTTACTATTGTTTTTTTTCCTAAAAAAGTCCCTAATAGTAAAAATGTTAGCTGAAATATTACTATAAATATAGGAAATAAAAATGTATATTTTTCAAAAGAGGATATAGCAATGCTTGTTCCTATACAGTCTAAAGATAGGGCTATTCCTAAATAGAGGGCTTCTTTAGGGTCTATTTTTAGGGAATTGTTTAGGTCACATATAGAAGGAGTTTTAATAATATTTATAGTTATTCCTAAAGATTTTATAAATAGTGAATATATATTCTTATGTTCATTATTTGTAGTATAGCTAGATATAGGTTTAATATCATCTTTTTCAATGCCCTTTTTTATAATAAATAGTCCTAATATAACTAATATTAAGATGCTTATAAAAGAAGTAATAGTTTTTGAAAATATATTAGCTATTATAGTCCCAAGCCATATAGAAACACTAGAAAATAAAAGGGCTATAAAGGATATAATAGCCAAAGATGATATTTTAAAGTTTATTTTTCTTACACCATAGGATATACCAATACCAAAGGCATCTATACTTAATGCCAGTGCTAAAACGAGTAATTGTAAAATCATTTTTGCCTCCTATATACAGAAAATCTTATTTTAGTATATGTTTTTTACATAAAATGGTTAATATTTTTTAAATAGTAGCATATAAATTAAGACAAGCTAATATAATTTATAAAACAATTTTTTAATTATAATAATAAATTTTTAAGAGGTGAACAAATGAGATACTATTCAAAAAACATTAAAGAAGTAGAAAAAATGTTAAAAACAAATATACAAACAGGGCTTGATAGTAAGGAGGCTACTAACAGGATTAAGAAAAATGGGGAAAATGTAATAAAGGATAATAATAAGAAAAGTAATATAGCCAAGTTTTTAGCCCAATTTAATGATTTTATGGTTATAATACTTTTAATAGCTGGATTTATATCTTTTTTAACAAGTTTTTTGCAAGGGGAGAAAGATTTCTTAGATACTATAATAATAGTTCTAATAGTTTTCATAAATGCAGTTTTAGGGTTTATGCAAGAAAACAAAGCTGAAAAAGCTTTAGAGGCACTTAAAAAAATGTCATCACCTAAAGCTAATGTTATAAGAAATGGAGTTTTACAAAAAATAGATAGTACAGGCCTTGTAATAGGTGATATTATTGTTATAAATAGCGGAGATTATATATCAGCAGATGCAAGACTTGTAGAATGTAATAATTTGAAAGTAGAAGAGGCGTCATTAACAGGTGAAAGTATCCCAATAGAGAAAAATATAGATACAATAAATATTGAAAATAGCTCTATTGGAGATAGAAAAAATATGATATATAGTGGGACATTAGCTATTAATGGCAAGGCAAAAGGTATAGTTACAGCAACAGGTATGCAAACAGAAATAGGTAAAATAGCACATATGATTATAAATCAAGAAGACGAACAAACAAATCTTCAAAAAAAGCTAGAGGAAACAGGAAAAATATTAGGCATAGGTGCTTTAGTTATTTGTTTTGGTATATTTTTTATAGGGTTGTTTAGAAAAATACCACCTTTTGAAATGTTTATGACATCAGTAAGCCTTGCTGTTGCTGCTATACCAGAAGGGTTACCAGCAATAGTAACGATTATGCTTGCTATAGGTGTTGAAAAAATGGTTAAAAGAAATGCTATAATAAGAAAGCTACCAGCTGTGGAGGCTTTAGGTTCTGCAACTGTTATATGTTCGGATAAAACTGGCACTTTAACTCAAAATAAAATGGAAGTAATAAAAGTGTATACAAAGGATAGACAAAAATTATATAGTATGGCATCATTATGTAATAATGTAGAGATAGGATTAGAAAACAAACTAATAGGAGAGCCAACAGAAATAGCACTTATGGAAATTGCTATAAAAAATGGTGTTTATAAAAATAAAGAAGAACAAGTTTTACCAAGGGTAAATGAAATACCTTTTGACTCTAAAAGAAAAATGATGACAACTATACATAGAAATAAGACAGGTTATAAAATAATAACAAAAGGTGCAATAGATGTTCTTTTAGAAAGATGTACATATTATTATGAAAATGGAGAAAAACAACCTTTAACAGACAACAAAAAAAGGGAAATATTAAGAGAAAATATGTCAATGGCAAAAGATGCTTTAAGAGTTTTAGCTATATGTTATAAAGATAGTGAAACATATGTAGATATAAATAGCACGAATATAGAAAAAAATCTTATATTTTTAGGTATGGTAGGTATGATAGACCCACCTAGGGAAGAAACATATGATGCTGTTATGAAATGTAAAAAGGCAGGTATAAAGCCAGTTATGATAACAGGGGACCATATAGAAACAGCAAAGGCCATAGGTAAAAAAATAGGAATATTAAGAAAAGACGGATTAGCTATAACAGGTGCAGAGCTTGATAATATAAGTGAAAAAGGGCTTTGTGAAAATATATATAAATATGATATATTTGCAAGGGTAAGCCCAGAGCACAAGGTGTGTATAGTAAAGGCTTTTAAGAAAAGAGGAAATATTGTAGCTATGACAGGAGATGGTGTAAATGATGCACCAGCTTTAAAAGCAGCAGACATAGGCTGTGCTATGGGTATAACAGGGACAGATGTTGCTAAGGGAGCGTCAGATATTATATTAGCAGACGATAATTTTTCAACAATAGTGGAGGCAGTAAAAGAGGGCAGAGCTATATACGAAAATATAAAAAAATCTGTACATTTTTTATTATCTAGCAATATAGGTGAGATTATAACAATATTAATATCTTTATTGATAGGGTTTAAAAGTCCTCTTGTGGCTATACAGCTTTTGTGGGTAAATCTTGTTACAGATTCTTTACCAGCAATAGCCCTTGGTATAGATCCGCCAGATACTTCTTTAATGGATGGAAGAGTTAAAAAATCTAAAACAGGAATATTTACAAAAGATAGATGGGCTAGAATATCTATAGAGGGTATGATGATAGGTTCCCTTGCTTTACTTTCTTATGCAATAGGCACAGTAGTATTTGGTAAAGAAATAATAGGTAGTACTATGGCTTTTGCCACTCTTAGTATATCTCAGTTAGTACACGCTTTTAATTTAAAAACAGAAAAGTCTATATTTTCTATAAATTTACTTAATAACCAATATTTAATAGGTTCATTAATTATAGGTATATTTTTACAAGTGGCTGTTATAATGGTGCCGACTCTTTCAAACATTTTTAAAGTTGTACCACTTAATAGCATACAATGGTTAGTTGTTATAGTACTATGTATTATGCCAATAGTTATTGTAGAGATAGAAAAGCTTTTAACTAGAAAAAAATAAATTATGTAAATATGTATTTTTTATCTTTTATTTGGAAATTATAAATATATAATTTTTAGGTGGAGGATAAAAAATGTTAAAAAAATTTTACTTTGTTTTGTTTTTTATAATGATTATATTTGTAGCTATAATAAGTGCTAGTATAGGATATAATATGTATAATGAAGAAGATAGTAAAAATCAAATAGTAGAGTCTAAAAATGAGGCTAATATGGATTTTTTAAAAGAACAAGAAAAACCAGTAGATAATATAACAGTTGCAAAAATAACACCTTCTACAAAAATGACTTATGAATATTTTTATAAAGATGATAGTATAACAGAAACAGTAGAAGATACCCCACCATATTTTTTAATAGATTTAACAAGAAATGATTTAGAAACTAATTTTAGTGATTGGAAAATAAAATCATTTTCACCTAAAGAAGTTGTTTTACAAAAAGTTATAGAAGGAGAAAGCACACAACATTATATAATAGGGGAATATGACGGATATATAGCCATATATTATGAAAAAGAGATAAATGGAACAAATCTTAAAGAAATAACAGACATATCTTTAGAGGGATTACCAAAAGAAGAACAAGAAAAAATAAAAAATGGTATAAAGATAACAGGTAAAGATGAATTAATGAAATTTATGGAAAGTTATGGTAGTTAAAAATATAAATTAGCTAGTTTAATTTTAAGATTTATAAGATTATTCTCTTTATTAAAAGGACAGCAATCAAAGCTGTTCTTTTTTATTAATATCAATTTAGATATAAAATATCTAAAAAATTAATTTAAGTATAATTAAAGCTAACATGGTTAATAGACAAAGTATAAAAATTTAGATATAATAGAAAAGTATTAAAAAATAGATAAAGAGGTAATGAAATGTCTAGTAATAATAATAAAAATCAGGCTATGGCTAAAGATACTATTATATATATGATAGCAAAAGGAATAGAGGGTATAGTTGGAGTGTTGACTATATCTGCTATGTCCTATATATATGTGCCAGAGCAAACAGGTAGATATTCTACTATAAATATAGCTATAACAACAGTTGCTATGGTTTTAATACAATGGCTTGTACAATCAGTGTTAAGATATATTAATAAATATGAATTAGATAATGAACAGGACAAGTTCTTTTCTACTGTTTTCTTTTCTTGGTTTAAAGTTAATATTATAGTATTTTTAGTATCTAGTTTTGTAATATTGTTTTTAAGTTTAGGCGCTTTTAAATTTATAACTAATATTTATCCTATAAGCCTTATTGTTGTTAGTGTTATTATGTTTTTTACATATAATACATCTCAGTTGGTTATAGGAATGCTTGCTGGTATTAGAAAAAGTAAAATAAATTTAGTTTTATCTGTTATAAATGTAGTAGGTAAGCTTTTATCTATAATCTTCTTAAATAAAGTTTTTAAAACAAAAATAGAATGGATATTTGTAAGCTATATAATATTTGATTTTATAACGGCTTTAGTAGGTTTTATAAAATTAGATATAAAAAAGCATATAAAGTGGGAATATTATGATAAAGAAATATTAAATGTATTAAAAATATATGGAATGCCTTTAATGGGAAATATGATAGCTACTTCTGTTTTAAATAAGTCAGATATATATGTTATACAATATTTTTTAGGGGAAGATAAAGTAGGAATATATCAAACAAATTATTCTATAATAGCATCAGCTTTTACACTTCTTGCAGCAGGGGCTATGAGAGGAAGCTATCCTACTATTGTTAGAACATGGAGTGAAGGAGATGAAGAGTTTACAAAAACACTTATAGGTAATGCTATAAGAACATATCTTTTAATATCTTTACCAGCTGTTGTTGGGGTATTTTGTATATCAGATTTTGTAGCTAAAGTGTTATTTGAGGCTAAATATTTTGAAGGACATAGTATAATGGGATTTGTTGCTCTTGGTATGATGTTTTTAGGTCTTACAGAATATGCTATAAAGCCTTGGGAGCTTAATGCTAGAACAAAAGAAATATTTAAAAGAAGTATGATAAGTGGTATATTAAACATTATATTAAATGTTTTATTTATTAAAGTATTTGGATATAAGTTTGCAGGTATAAGCACATTTTTAGCATTTTTTATATATTTTATATTGGCTAAAAATGGTACAAAAGAACATATGCCATTTAATCTTAATGTAAAATCTTTATATAAAATATTAATAAGTATTTTTATAATGGGAGTATCTATAATTTTTATAAAAATATTTTTACCAATTAACATTATTACATTATGTTTACTTGTATTTATAGGTATGTTAGTATATATATTATCACTATATTTTACAGGGGAGGCAAAAAATGAAATAGATATTATTATAAATAAACTGAAAAGAAAATAGATATGAAATATAGATAATATCAAATTTTGTAAATTTTTTGTGAAGATAATTGTATTATTATAAATAAATATTGTTAAAGGTTATAAAAAGTGGTAAAATAGAAATAATGTAAAAAACTATAAATATTTTATACAGTTTATATGAAAGGAATTTATACCTATGAAAAAGATTTGTATGATTGGTATTGGATATGTTGGGTTACCTACTGCAGCTATGTTTGCATCTAAAGGGCATAAAGTAATAGGGTATGATTTAAACAAAAGGGCAGTAGATGCACTTAATAAAGGTGAGATAATAATAGAAGAACCAGGACTTTTAGAGCTTGTTAAAGAATGTGTACAAAAAGGTAATTTATCTGCTACAACAGAGTGTCCATCAGATTGTGATGTTTATATAATAGCTGTACCTACACCTATTAATGAAGATAAAACAGCAGATATGAGTTATGTAGAAAGTGCTACAAGAGCTATTGTACCTAATCTTAGAAAAGGTTGTATTGTTATATTAGAATCTACTTCTCCACCACGTACAGTAGAAGACTTAATGTTACCTATACTTAAAGAAACAGGTCTTAAATTAGGAGATGAGCTTTTAGTTGCCCATTCTCCAGAACGTATTTTACCAGGTAAAGTTATAGAAGAGCTTAGAACAAACAGTCGTATTGTTGGTGGTATAAATGAAAAATCTAGTTTAGAAGTTAAAAAAATATATGAGAGTATTGTAGAAGGAGAAATATTTATTACTACATCTACTACTGCTGAAATGTGCAAGGTTATGGAAAATACATTTAGAGATGTAAATATAGCTTTAGCTAATGAGCTTGCTAAAATAAGTGAGGAACTAGGAGTTAATGCCTTTGAAGTTATACGTCTTGCAAATCACCACCCACGTGTAAATTTATTAAGCCCAGGACCTGGTGTTGGAGGTCATTGTATAGCTTTAGACCCTTGGTTTTTAGTAGAGAAATCTGAAAATGCTAAACTTATAAAACAAGCAAGGCTTATAAATGATAGTATGCCACAGTTTGTATTTGATAAAATTAAAAATATATTAGGCGGTTTTAATGGACAAACGGTAGCTTTATTTGGTGTAACATATAAGCCTAATATAGATGATGTTAGGGAAAGTCCAGTTATGCACCTTTTAGATATGTTAAAAAAAGAAAATATAAAAGTAAATGTTTGTGACCCTCATGCTAAAGAACAAGTTGAAAATAATATGGACATTTATGATGCAATAAAAGATGCTAGCATTATGGTTTTAGGTGTAAATCACGATGAGTTTAAAAATATAGATTTTAATAAAGTATCAATGTTGTTAAAAGATAAAAATATATTAGATACAAGAAATTTCTTTAATAAAGAAGATATTATTAAAAACAACATAAATTATTATTTATTAGGTGAAAAATAATGGAAAAAGTTCTTATTATTGCAAATCAGTTTCCTCCTATGGGTGGTTCTGGTGTGCAAAGAAGTGTAAAGTTTGTAAAGCACCTTAGAAATTTTGGGTATGAGCCAGTTGTATTTACTAGAGAAACAACAGGAGCAAAATTAATAGATAAAACTCTTTTAAATGATGTTCCAAAAGGGATAAATATTGTTAGAACAAAAGCCTATGAGCCATCAGAAATGGAGGGAATATTAAAGATACCTTTTAAAATAATTTCTAAAATAATGATACCAGATAGTGCTAGAATATGGTTTGAAAAAAGTAAAAATGAGGCATTAAAAACTATACAAGATAACAATATAAAAATTATATATACAACAAGTGCACCTTATAGTGACCATCTTTTAGGGTTATATATAAAACGAAAAATTCCTAATATAAAGTGGGTAGTAGACTTTAGAGATGAATGGACTAATAACCCTTATACATTAGATAATCCACATAATATTATAAGAACAAAAATAGAAAAAAATATGGAAAAAAGAGTTCTTTTAGAGGCAGACTATCTTATAACTAATACACCAGTTATGAGAGATAATTTTATAAAAAATAATAACATATCTGGGGATAATTTTTATGTTATTCCAAATGGTTATGATGAAGAAGATTTTTACAATATTGATTTTAAAAAGCCTAATAATGATAAATTTACAATGGTTTATACAGGTGCTTTATATGGAAGAAGAAAGCCAGATAATTTCTTTATTGCAATAAAAAATTTAAAAGAAAAAGGAATAATTAAAGAAAATAATATAAAAGTTAAACTTATTGGTAATTATCATAAAGATAAATTACAATCTCAAATAGATGGTTTTAATTTAACAAATGAGATAGAAATAGTAGGGTATGTACCACATAATGTTTGTATAGAGCATCAACTTAGTGCAGATGCTTTAGTTTTAATAGAGGGTAGTGGTATTGGCGCTAATGCTTTTTATACTGGTAAAGTATTTGAATATATGAACACTAAAAGACCAGTTATTGCAATACTTCCAGATGGGGTAGCTAAAGATTTAGTATTAGAAAGTAAAATTGGAACTGTAGCTAATACAGATAATGTGTTTGAAATAGAAAATATTATAAAAGATTACTATGAAAAATGGCAACAAAATAATTTAACATTTGAGCCAGATTTTAGCATAATAGAAAAATTTGAAAGAAAAAAACTTACTAAAGATTTAGCTAATATTTTTGATAAGGCTTTAGGACTTACAAAAAAATAATTTGTTAAAATTTTTATAATATATTATAATAAATTATATTATTAATATTAAAATAGTACCTTGGGGTGTGATAATAAAATGAAAGTGCTTCATTTGATAAGCGGGGGAGATGGTGGAGGAGCAAAAACCCACGTTATAACTCTTCTTAAAAGGCTTATGAACGAAGGCATAAATGTGGAGCTTTTATGTATAATGGAGGGTTCTTTTACAGAAGAAGCTAGAAAAGAAAAAATACCTATAAAGATTATACATCAAAAGAAAAGATATAGCTTAAAGCCTATTTTTGATATAAAAAAATATATATGTAAAGGAAACTATGATATAGTACATTGCCATGGGGCCCGTGCAAATTATATATCATTTTTTATAAAAAATAGTTTTAAGATACCTTTTATAACAACTTTGCATAGCGATTATAAGCTAGATTTTAAGGATAGCATATATAAACAGGCTATATTTATGCCTATTAATGCTATTGCTCTTAGAAAGTTTGACTATATATTAGCAGTTACAAAAGCTTTTAAAAGTATGCTTATAGAAAGAGGCTTTGATGAGAAAAAATTAAAAGTTATATATAATGGTATAAATATGGAAAAAGAAATAAAAACTTTAGATAAAAAGGAGTTTTTAAAAAGATATAATATACCTTATAATGAAAATTACTTATATGTAGGTATAGCAGCAAGGTTACAACAGGTAAAAGGTTTAAAACATTTTTTAGAGGCTAGTAAAATTTTATTAAAAGATAATAAGGAAATTATATTTTTGATAGCTGGTAGTGGGCACTTAGAAGATAGTATGAAAAGCTATATAAAAGATAATAATTTACAAGATAATGTAAAAATGCTTGGATTTTTAAATGATATAAATAGCTTTTATAATGCTTTAGATATAAATGTTTTAACTAGCTATTCTGAAAGTTTTCCTTATGCACTTTTAGAGGGAGCAAGGCTTAAAAAAGCTACAATAGCAACTTCTGTTGGTGGTATACCAGAAATGATAAAAGATAATGAAACAGGATTTTTAATAAAGCCTCATAATAGTAAAGATGTAGCTAAAAAAATAGATATACTTTTAAAAGATAAAAATCTTATGTCTAGCTTTGGTGAAAGCTTTTATAAATATGCCTATGACCATTTTTCAGATAAAAAAATGGCAAAAACACATATAGACATTTATAAAAATATTTTAAAGGAGACAAAAAAGTGAGTAAAATAATAGATGAAAAAGGAAAATTATTTGGATTTATAAATATTGTTGATTTATTAGTAGCAATAGTAATAATAGGTGTTATAGCTGTTATTGGGATAAGACTTACTAGCAGTTCCAGAAATGCAGAAGGACAAAATGCTTTAGATGGAAAAAAAGAAATATATGTTACATTATATGGGAACTCTATTGTTCCAGAAGCAGCAGAAACTTTAAAGCCAGGGGATAAACTAGTAGCTAATAACGTTTTTACAGATGCAGAAATAGTATCTGTTGATATGGTACCAGCAGCTTATATTACTACTAACTCTGATGGGGAAGCTATCCTTACAGAACACCCAATGTGGAAAGATATTACAGTAGTTATAAAAGATACAGTAAATGCTTCTAACCCTATATTAAAAGCGGGTAATCAAGAAGTTAGAGTAAATTATAATTTTATATTAAAAACACAACAGTTTGAGGCTAACTGTAAAGTTCGTGGTATAGAGCTTAAAGATATGGGAGTGGGTAATACAAATTCAGAAGAAAGCCAAGTTGTAACAGAATAGGAGGTATAAGATGCCTTTATTTATAAAAAACAGCATTATTTATAGGCTATTTGATAAATTTATATTAAATCCATATAATAATAGTGTATTAAAGAAAAATTTAGGAAAAATAGTAAATTGTTTTAAACAAAGTGCTATTTATAAAAATATAGAAAGATACTTAGATAAAAAACCATATTTTTTAAATAGTTTATCATATAAATTTATTAGAAAAATAGTAAAATTATTAGATAAACTAATGGATTTTTTAAACAAAACAATAAAAAAGTGGTTATTAGGTAGTAGTAGTTTTTTTGAAATACGTAGTATAAAATATTCTAGTAAAGAAAAAAATTTACTGTTGTTAAGTATTTTAATAGGAAGTTTTAATGTTTTTTATACATTGGCAGGTATAATTTTAAATACAGTAAATCTTTATGTATCATACGGTATTTTAGCTATAACATTAATACTATTTTTATTTAGTAAAAATACAGATTGTTTTAAACAAAGTTTTATTTATAAAATATTCAAGAGTTGGTGAAAATGTGAAAAAGCAAACGCTAATTATTTTAATGATATTATTTTCATTAGCTGGTATATTTGGTGCATTTGTAGGCATTGAAAAGGTAATTATATTTTTATTAATATTAGCTATAATAGGCATTGTCCTTGCTGATTATCAAATTATAGCATATGCCCTTTGTCTATATCCTTTTATAGATTTTGTTTTAAGAAGTTTTGTACCAAATATAGCAAGCGTATGGGATGAACTTTTATTTATAGCTATGTTTTTAGTATGGGGCTATAAATATCTTAAATATAGGGAACAAGATGGATTTAAACAGACACCACTGGATTTACCAGTTATGTTGTTTTTAATAGCAATGCTTGTTGTATTTATTATAAACTCTCCAGATTATAGAATATCTTTAGAAGGATTTAGAGCGGTTATACAGTACATACTTTGGTATTTTGTTATAATACAGCTTTTAAAAGATACTAAAGGTGCTAAAAGGATATGTCTTATATTTGTTATAGTTGTTTCTTTAATGGCTATACACGGAGTATATCAATATATAATAGGTGTTGAGATGCCAGCTGGTTGGGTAGATAGCAAAGAGGCTGGAGTTAGGACGAGGGTATTTTCTATACTTACTAGTCCTAATATATTAGGTTCTCTTGTTACTTTAGCCTTACCTTTAACATTGTCTTTCGGTGCTATATCTAAAAATAATAAAACTAAAGCATTATTTTATATACTTGCATTAACTATGGTAGGTTGTCTGGTATTTACTTTTTCAAGAGGTGCTTGGATAGGCTTTGGTGTAGCAATTTTAGTTTACGCATTTTTAAAAGATAAAAGGCTATTAATACCTGTTCTAATAGTAGGATTATTAGCAGCAGTATTAGTGCCAGGTATTGCTAATAGGATAACTTATATGTTAAGTCCAGAATATATAGAAAGTAGCTTAAGAGGTGGAAGACTTGTAAGATGGATAACAGGCTTACAGATTTTAAAAGGAACGCCACTTTTTGGTGTAGGACTTGGGCATTTTGGTGGTGCTGTTGCTATGAATAATGATTTATCTTATTTAGTAGGTACAGAGATGGTAGAAACTTTTTATATGGATAATTATTATTTAAAAACAGCAGTAGAAACAGGGATTTTTGGCTTATTTGCATTTGTAATGCTTATGTATCAAATAATAGTAAATGGGTTAAGAACTATTAGAGTAACAACTGATAAAGTATCTAGAGAACTAGAAATAGGTATTTTGGCGGGGCTTTTTGGAGTTATTGTGCATAACTTTGTAGAAAATGTTTTTGAAGTGCCTATGATGACATCTTGTTTTTGGCTTTTGGTAGCGGTACTTATGCATTTTTGGTATATAAATTATAAGGATAATGTATATAATTTTAACAAATAAAATTTAAGGAAGGATAACCAATGATTAACTTATTAATAGCTGGGTATCATGGATATGGAAATTGCGGAGATGAGGCAACTTTAATGGCTATGACAACAAACATTAAAGAAATGGCACCAGATGTTAATATAACTGCTATTTCTCATATTCCTGAATTAACAAAAACTGAATACAATATTAATTCTATACAGAGATTTAATGCTATTGAAGTGATGAGAGCTATTGTAAAAAGTGATATCATACTATCTGGCGGAGGCACTTTAATACAAAATGGTACTAGCACACGGTCACTTTTATATTACTTAAGTATTATAAAAATTGCAAAGCTTTTTAAGAAAAAGGTAATGCTTTATTCTAATGGTATAGGTCCTGTTAATGGAAAATTAAATCGAAGATTGGTGAAAATGGTAGTAGACAATGTAGATTTAATTACTCTTAGGGAAGAATTTTCTAAAACGGATTTATTAGATATGGGTGTTAAAAAACCAAAGATTTATGTTACTGCAGATGCTGCTTTTACCCTTAGGTCTGTATCGGATGAAAAGGCAAGAAATTTTTTAATAAAAGAAAAAATACCTCTTGACAAAGATATTATAGGAGTTTCTGTTAGAAACTGGAGTAAGGCAAAATATGGTGATAAGTATATAAAAGAAATAGCAAATGCTTGTGATAATATGGTAAAACAAGGAAAAACTATTCTTTTTATACCTATGGAGCAACCAAAGGATATAGAAGTTTCCAAAAGAGTTATGTATGAAATGAAACAAGATAGTTATATATTGCAAGAGCTATATAAACCAGATGAAATACTTGGAATAATAGGACAAATGAAGCTTATACTTGGTATGAGGCTTCATACATTATTATTTTCTGCCTCTAAAAAAGTGCCTATGATAGGGCTTATATATGACCCTAAAATAGAATATTATCTTAATGTTTTAAATATGCCAAATGGTGGAGATATTAGAACAGGAGATATAGATGCAAAAAGACTTACTGCTCAAATGGAGGGTATGTTTATGGGGCTTGAAAGATACGAAGATATATTAGATGAAAAAATAGACATACTTTTAGACAAAGCTAGACAAAATGAAATACTTTTATGTAGAGAACTTGAGCAAATAAGAAACTATAAGAAAATAAATTAACATTTAAGGGGAAATGAAAATGAAACAAAAAATATTAATAGGGATACAAATATTTTTAGCGACAGCTATAATAGCAACAGGTGTAACTTTTGCAAATCAAGCTGGAAGTTCAGATGACCCATTAGTTGCTAAAAGTTATGTTGATGACCAAATAAACCAAGTTTTAAAGGTTATAAATAATACTATTGGCTCTGATACATCATCGGGGTCATCTTCTAACACAAATGTGCAAATAAGTGGTGGTAGCTTTAAGCCAGTTTTAGTAGAAGTTGGACAAACTATATATGGTAAAGAAGGTACTGAAATTATATTAAGAAGTGGTAAAGGTAATGCTGTTGTTCCTGGTGCTGAAGGTATTGCTAATATAACAAATGGTTTAGAGGTTAAAAATAAAAATGCTGTAAATAAAAATCAGCTTCTTATAATACCTAGAGATGATGGAAGGGGTATAAAAGTTACTGAAAAGGCGTGGTTTTTAGTAAAAGGTGATTATGAGATAAAATAAAAGGAGTTTTTATATGTCTTTTACAGTTTGCAACATATTAGGCGTTCCTATAAACAATGTTAATTTAAATGAAGCTTTAGGGCTAGTGCTTTTATATCTTGAAGATAATGAAAAAAAGATAATTTTTACACCAAATCCAGAGTTTATTATGAATGCTATAAACGATAAAGAGTTTATGGATATTTTAAATAAAAGTAACCTAAATATAGCAGATGGCATAGGAGTAGTAATAGGAGCTAGAATTTTAGGTTATAATATAAAAGAGCGTGTAGCTGGGTTTGATTTAGTGCAAAGTTTATTTTCAAATATAAAAAATACAGATAAGACAGTATATTTTTTAGGTGCTAGTGAAGAAACAGTTGTTATGGCTAAAGAAATGATGACAAAAAAATATAGAGGACTTAAAATAATTGGCACTCATAATGGATATTTTAAAGATGAAGAGGACAATATAATAGTAGACCAAATAAATGAGCTTAGTCCAGATATATTGTTAGTTGGGCTTGGCTCTCCTAGACAAGAAAAATGGATATACAATAATAAAGATAGACTTAATGTTAAAGTTATGATAGGTGTTGGTGGTAGCTTTGATGTTATGAGTGGTAATGTAAAAAGAGCTCCTAAAATTTTTATAAAGTTAAATTTAGAATGGTTTTATAGGCTTATAACACAACCTACAAGGTTTAAAAGAATGTTAAAGCTACCTTTGTTTATTATAGAAGTTTTAAAATATAAAATAAAAGGTGGTAAAAATGAAAGAAATATTAAATAATAAAACATTTATAAAATATCTAAATATTATTGTTGGGTGTTTTTTATTAGGTATATCAATTAATATATTTTTAAAGCCTAACACATTTGTTTTAGGTGGTGTTACAGGTCTTGGTATTATATTAGATAGTGTATTTCAAACATCTTTTGGTATACCTTTCCCTATTTGGCTTAGTAATATTTTAATAAATTTACCGTTATTTTTAATAGCATATAAAATATTTGGATTAAAATTTTTAGGTAATACCCTTTTTGCTACATTCTTTTTATCTTTTACACTAGCTGTTACAGACTTTTTACCAGAATTTACAGAGGATATATTTTTAGCTGCACTTTTTGGAGCAGTTATAGATGGTATAGGGTTAGGGCTTATTATAAAAAACAGATGTAGCACAGGAGGTACAGACCTTTTAGCTATTATAATTAATAAATTTTTAAAACATATTAAAATATCTAAAATACTTCTTTGTATAGATGCTACAATAATATTTACAGGTATAATTGTTTTTGGAGTTAGACCTACTTTATATGCTGTTATGAGTGTATTTATAGTAAGTAAAGTTATAGGTATAGTTGTAGATGGTTTTGATTTTGCTAAAGCAGTATTTATTATTAGTGATAAGTCTGATGAGATAGGTCATAGCATATTAAATATTATTGATAGAGGGGCAACATCTTTAGATGCTCATGGTATGTATACAAAAAATAAAAAGAATGTTATATTTTGTATTGTAAAACAGAAACAAATACCAGAGCTTAAAGAGGTTGTAGCAGATATTGATGGAAAAGCTTTTGTTGTTATTGCTAATGTTAGTGAAGTAATAGGAACGGGGTTTAAAGGTATGATAGATTAAATAATCAAAAAAAATAAGCTATTATAAATAGCTTATTTTTTTTGATTATTTAATATTGTATTTATTGTAATATTCATTTTTTTGCGCATTTCTTCTTCTTCTAAAAATATAGTTGTCAACACATCTATAATATATATTGTGGAAAACTGTGAATTAATAAAGGAATTTTTTGTTAGTAGTTTAGAGTTAGGTATAATAATAAAAAAGTCAGAGTTTAATGATAGGGTGCTTGTAGGAAAACTAGTAATAGATGCTACAAAGCATTTATTTTTTTTTGCTAGTTTAACCGCATTTATAACGTCTAAAGTTTCACCAGAACAAGAAATAGCTATAACTAAATCCTCATCTTTTAATATAGAGCTATTTATAAGCATAAGATGAGAATCTGTAATAGCTTGACAGTGAAAGCCCATTCTTATAAGTCTAAGCATAAATTCTGTACCAGTTAATCCAGAGCTACCAAGTCCATAAATGTATATTCTTTTAGCATTTTTTATTTTATCATATAAAATTTTCAAGTCATCTATATTAACTATATTTTTAGTTGTATTTATAATATCTTTATAAAATGAATGTACTTTGTATAGAGGGTCATTTTTTGTATTGGTTGAAGATGATTTTAAATTTATGGAGCTAAGCTTAATTTTTAAATTAGCAAAGCTTTGACAATCTATTTTCTGGCAGAATCTAGTAACAGTAGCAGTAGACACATTGCAGTTTTTAGCAAAAACAGTAATATTCATATTTTTTATAGATTTACCATTTTCTAAAATATAGTTTGCTATTTTTTGTTCTTTTAAGGAAAATTCAAGGTATTTTAATTGTATTAGTTCTAAAATGTTCATTTATATCACCTTAGTTGTAAGTTATTTTATATTTTTATATTATACCATAATATATATATAATTCAATAATATAGAGTTATATAACAAAATAAATAAAATAAAAGGAAATAAATAGGATATATTATATAAAATATACTAAAATATATGTAAATAAAAAAGAAAATAATTTACATATATACAATTATAATAAAAAAAATTATCAAATATTTAATAAAATTACTATTGATTAAAATAATTTACATAAATATAATATAAATATAAATTATTTTAGTCAATGTTATTTTTATATAAGAAAAGGAGTATTAAAAATGAAAAAAGATTTAAAAGGTATATTTAGTGCATTATTAACATCTTTTGATGAGAATGGGAACATTAATGAAGATGGTGTAAGACAAATTGTAAGACATAATATTGATAAAATGAAAGTAGACGGATTATATGTTGGTGGTTCAACAGGAGAAAATTTTTTAATATCGACAGAAGAAAAGAAAAAAATATTTAAAATAGCAAAAGATGAGGCTAAAAATGATATTAAGCTTATAGCCCAAGTAGGTTCTTTAAATATACACGAATCTATAGAACTTGCAAAATATGTAACAGAGCTTGGATATGATGCTATATCTGCTGTTACACCATTTTATTATAAATTTAGCTTTGAAGAGATTAAAGATTACTATAATACGATTATAAATAGTGTAGATAATTATCTTATAATATATTCTATACCATTTTTAACAGGTGTTAATATTAGTGTAGAACAATTTGGAGAATTATTTGAAAATGAAAAAATAATAGGTGTAAAATTTACAGCAGCAGATTTTTACCTATTAGAAAGACTTAGAAAAGCATATCCAAATCATCTTATTTATGCAGGATTTGATGAAATGATGTTACCAGCAACAGTATTAAATGTAGATGGGGCTATTGGTTCAACATTTAATGTAAATGGTATAAGGGCTAGACAAATTTTTGAATTAGCACAGCAAGGCAAAATAGATGAAGCATTTAAAATACAAAATATTACAAATGACTTAATAACAGACATTTTAGGAAATGGATTATATCAAACAATTAAATATTTATTACAGTTACAAGGAGTAGATGCTGGTTATTGTAAAAAACCTATGTCTATTATAACAGAGGGTCAAAAAGAAAAGGCAAAAGAAATGTATGAAAAATATTTAAAAAGTATTTAGTTTATAGTATAAAAAATTATAAATACAGGGGATATTTAATGTAAAACTATCTCCTGTAAATAATTTTATAATATAGTTAAAGGGGAAGATAAAAATGAAAGCTAATGATTTAGGTTTTACAACCATAGATTTAATTATATTAATAGTATATTTATTAGCAGTTTTAGTTGTAGGGATACTTTTTTCTAAAAAAGATATGAAGGGAAAAGAGTTTTTCAAAGGCGATGGAACAATACCTTGGTGGGTAACAAGTGTTTCTATATTTGCAACACTTTTAAGCCCAATATCTTTCTTGTCTTTAGCTGGTAACTCTTATGCAGGAACTTGGTTTTTATGGTTTGCTCAATTAGGTGTTATTATAGCTGTTCCTCTTACAATTAAATTTTTCTTACCTATATATAGTAGGTTAGATATAGATACAGCTTATCATTATTTAGATATAAGGTTTGGTAGCAAAGGTCTTAGAATATTAGGGGCGTTAACATTTATAATATATCAAATAGGACGTATGTCTATAATAATGTATTTACCTTGTGTTGTATTATCTGGTCTTATGGGTGTAAACGTGAATGTTTTGATAGTAGTTATGGGTATAATAGCTATTATATATTCTTATACAGGCGGATTAAAATCTGTATTATGGACAGATTTTATACAAGGTGCTGTTTTAATAGTAGGTGTAGTATTTGCATTAGTATATCTTATTAATGGTATTGATGGTGGACTAGGTGCAATTTTCAAAGAGTTTACACAAAATCATAAATTTTTAGGAGAAAATGAAGTTATATTTGACCCTAATATATTTAAAACAAGTGTATTTATAGTTTTAGTTGGTGCTGGGTTTAATACATTTGCATCTTATGTATCAAGTCAAGATATAGTTCAAAGATTTACAACAACAACAGATACTAAAAAATTAAATAAAATGATGCTTACAAATTGTTTATTATCTTTATTTATTGCAACAGTATTTTATTTAATAGGCACAGGTTTAAGTGTATTTTACACACAAAATCCATTACCATCTATTGCTAAACAAGACCAAATATTTGCTTCTTATATATCTTTACAATTACCAGTTGGTATAACAGGTATATTATTAGCAGCTATATATGCAGCTAGTCAGTCTACATTATCAACAGGGCTAAACTCTGTTGCTACAAGCTGGGCTTTAGATATACAGCCATATATAAGTAAAAATATAGATGAAAGCAAACAAACAAAACTTGCACAATATATATCACTTGGTGTAGGTATTGCAACAATAGGTATAGCTATGCTTCTTGCTAATGGAGATATAAAATCTGCATATGAAACATTTAATGCTTTTATGGGACTTGTTTTAGGTGTATTAGTAGGAATATTTGTTTTAGGTGCATTTACTAAAAAGGCTAATGCAAAAGGAACATTTATAGGCTTTATATTTGCCAGTATAATTATAATAATTATTAAATATAAAGTACCAACAATTTCTAGCTGGTCTTATGCTATAATATCTATAATTGTTTCTTTAATTGTTGGTCTTATTGCAAGTAGTATGTTTAAACCAAATAAAGAACTTGATGAAAGAGCTACAATATATTATAAATAGGGGGATTAGTTATGATATATAGCAATATAAAAAATGTTTTGGAGTATAACTTTTTACCACAAAATATACAAAGATGTTTTGAATATATAAAAGAAAATGATTTAAAAGGTTTTGAAAAAGGTAGCTATGAAATATGTGGTAAAGATTTATTTGTTAATATAGTAGAATATGAAACAACAACAGAAAATAAAAGATTTTGGGAAGCACATAAAAATTATTTAGATATACATTTTATGTTAGATGGGGAAGAAATTATAAATGTAAATTTTATAGATAATATGGTGCAAAAACAATTTGTAGAAGAAGAAGATTTTTTACCTCTTGAAGGTGGTAAAAAAAGTAGTATTGTTTTACAAGAGGAAGATTTTTTAATATGTTATCCAAATGATGCACATATGACAGCTGTAAATGTTTCTAGTAGTAAAAAAATAAAAAAAGCTATATTTAAGGTGAAAATATGATTAAGCAGTATATATCAATAGATATAGGTGGTACTATGATAAAATATGGTATCATAGATGAAGATGGTAATATTTTAGAAAAAAATGAAATAGAAACAGAAGCATTTAATGGTGGAGAATATATTTTTAATAAAATAAAAAATATATGTGAAAAATATATTTTAGAAAAAAATATATTAGGTATATGTATATCAACAGCAGGTATGGTAAATGCAAAAACAGGTGAAATTATATATGCTAATGAATCTATTCCAAATTATATAGGGATAAACTATAAAAAATCTTTTGAAAAAATCTTTAATATACCTTGTGAAGTTGAAAACGATGTAAACTGTGCTGGGCTTTGTGAAAACTATGTTGGAGCTTCAAAAAATACACATTCTAGCTTGTGCCTTACAATAGGCACAGGCATAGGTGGGTGTATTATTATAGATAACAAAGTTATAAATGGTTTTTCTAATAGTGGTTGTGAAGTAGGATATATAAATATGTTTAATGACACATTTCAAAATATTGCTTCTACAACAGCACTAGTAAAAAATGTGGCTGATGCTTTAAATGTAGATAAAGATAATATTAATGGAAAAATTATTTTTGAAAGAGCAAAACAGGGGGATAAAATTTGTATAGAACAAATAGATAAGCTTTGTAACTATTTAGCTTATGGTATAGCTAATATATGTTATGTTATAAATCCAGAAATAGTAGTTTTGGGTGGAGGTATAATGGCTCAAAAAGATTATTTATATGATAAAATAATAAATAGCTTAAAAAATTATTTAATAGAGCCAGTATTAAAAAACACTAAAGTTTCCTTTGCTAAATATGAAAATAATGCTGGTATGTTAGGTGCATACTATAATTTTTTAGCTAAACAAAATTTACTATAATTTGTTTAAAATTAAAGAACTTTAAATGTATTATAAGTGTATTATAAGGAGATGCTATTATGAAAAGATTAAAAAAATTTTTAGGTGTAACTTTAATAGCTAGTTTATTTATAACAACATTAAGTGGTTTTGATTCTGTTGAAAAAAAAGACAAAATAGTTGATAAAATATTATGGCAACACGGTGGAGAGTTGCCAGCACAAAAGGGTTATAAGAAAAATATTGGTACAGCAGGTGTTTTATATGGCAAAATAGATAATTACATAATAGTTGGTGGTGGGGCTAATTTCCCAGAAAAAAGCGTTTTAGAAGGCGGAGCTAAAAAAACTTATCCAGATATATATTTATTAAAAAAAGATGATAATAATAATTTGCAAGTTATAGATCATCAACAATTACCATTTGAGATAGCATATGGAAGTTCAGTTACTACAGATAAAGGGGTTTATTATATAGGTGGTAGTACAAATGTAGATAATGCTAATGATATAACGTTATTTACACAAAATAATGGCAAAATAGAATATAAAAAAGTTGGTGAATTACCATTTACTATAAGTGATGGTGTAGCAGTTGAAAATAATAATATTTTATATGTTGGATTTGGAAAACAAGATGGAAAGCCTAGCAATAGGTTTATAGCATATGATTTAGAAGATAATTTTGTAAAAGAATTAAATACTATAAATGATAATTCTGTCAGAAATCAGGCAGTTGCACAGGTGTTAGATGATAATATATATTTATTTAGTGGTGGTGGAGACACTATATTTACGGATGGATATAAATATGATATTATCAAAAATAGTTGGGAAAAAGTTGCTCCAGTTTCTATTGATGATAAAGAAATATCATTATACGGAGCTAGTTCTATAAAATTAAATAATGAAGAAATGTTAGTTATAGGTGGTTTTGATAAGACTATTTATGATAATGCAGTTAAAAATTTGAATACACTAAAAGGTAAAGAGTTAGAGGATTTTAGAAATGTGTATTTCAAATTGGACCCGTATGAGTATAATTGGAATAAGGAAATATTAATATATAATTCTAATAGTAATAGCTGGAGAAGTATAGGAAAGATCCCTTTTGATGCCCCTTGTGGTGCTGGATTAGTACAGCTTAATGATACAATTATTTCAATTAATGGGGAGATTAAACCTGGAGTTAGAACTAATAGTATTTATGTAGGTAATATTAATTAATAATTTATTATAGGAGAATGTATATTATGAAGAGAAAGATTTTAGTATTATTTTTAAGTTCAATATTTGTTTCTAATATTTTTTCAAGTGTTGCGTTTGCAAATAATGTATTAGACACAAAAGATAATTCGGGAATACAAATTTTTAATGAAGTTTCTACAGGTTCTAAGTATCATAGGATACCAGCTATGTATACACTATCAGATGGTACAGTTTTTTCAACAATAGATGCTAGATTTGGTTCGGAGGCAGATTCTCCTAACAATATTGATATAGCTTTAATGACTTTAAAAGATAATAATTGGTCTTTGGCATCTTTCCCTTATTATTTTGGTGATTATTCTAATAAAAGTGGAAGAGCTAGTAATAGTGCATCATTTATAGATACTAATATTGTGCAAGGATTAGATAATAAAATTCATTTAACAGTAGATGTATTTCCGTCTGGATATGGTTATCCTAATGCAAAAGCAGGAACAGGATATAAAACTATTGACGGAGAAAAATATTTAGTATTAACAAGAGATAAGGATACAACTAACTTTAAAAATTTTAATTACTATATAAAAGATAATATAATTTTTGATGACAATGGAAATGATACAGGATATTCTGTTGATGGTTATTTTAATTTATATAGAAATAAGGAACCATTAAAAGTTAGACAAAAAAATGCAGATGGTAGTTTTACTAATAAAGAAGTACCTATGAATATTTTTTATGAAAATTCTGTTTTTAAAGTTTTTTCAACATCTTATATGTGGACTATAACAAGTAATGATGGTGGAAAAACTTGGTCAGAACCAGTATGTTTAAATTACTTAAAAAGAGAAAATGAGAGATTTATGGGAACAGGTCCTGGAAGAGGTCTTACTATAACAGAAGGAAAATATAAAGGTAGAATTTTAATACCTATATATGATAGTGAAGATGGTGAAAGATGCTCTGTTATATATAGTGATGATAATGGAGAAACTTGGAATAGAGGCAATAGAGTTACATTAAGTGAAGAAGATAGCCCAGGTAAAGCTAGTGAATCACAACTTATACAGTTGCCAGATGGTACTGTTAGGGTATATGCAAGAGGAAGTTCAGGTTATATAGGTTATGCAGATAGTTTTGATGGAGGTGTAACATTTGAGCCTTTAAAAGAAGATAAAAATTTACCATATGGTCACAGTGGTTATGGTTGTATGATATCAGTAATAAATTATAGTGAAAAAATAGATGATAAAGATGCTATTATATTATCTAGCCCAGAAGGTCCAAACAGAAATAATGGTGTAATAAGAATTGGATTAATAGATGAATATAAGGATAGTAATGGAAAAACAAGATATAATGTAGATTGGAAATACAAAAAAACAGTTAATGATGGTGAGTTTCAATATTCTTGTTTAACTGAGTTACCAAATAAAGATATTGCTATAATGTATGAAACAGCTCCAAATGGTTCAAAATCTATTTATAAAACATATACATTGTCAGAGCTTAAGAATGTAGCTGAACAAAATTAGTAAATAAATGTAAAATATAAGTATACTTAATTAAACATATAAAAGATTAAGTATACTTATATGTATGTTTAAAGCCAATTAGTTAAATATATTTAAATTAAGGAGTGATTAAGATGGAAAAAGGTCTAATAGTATCTTGTCAGGCATTAGATAATGAACCTTTGCATAGTTCATTTATAATGGGAAAAATGGCATTAGCTGCTTTTCAAGGGGGAGCAGTTGGTATAAGAGCCAATAGTGTTGAAGATATAAAAGAAATAAAGAATAATGTAAATCTACCTATAATTGGAATTATAAAAAAGGATTATGAAAATCTTGTTCCATATATTACACCAACAATGAAAGAGGTAGAAGAGCTTATAAATGAAGGTGTAGACATAATAGCTGTAGATGCTACTATAAATCAAGATGAAAACTTTTTAAAAGAAATTATAGAAAAGTATAAAGACCAAAAATTTATGGCAGATATATCCACTTATGAGGAGGGTGTAAGAGCAGAAAAGATTGGGTTTCATTATATAGGTACAACTTTAATAGGATACACTAAACATTCTAAAGATATAGAAAAGTTTGAAGTTTTGGAAAAGCTTATAAAAGATTGTAAAATAGCAAAGGTTATAGCAGAAGGTAACTTTAATACTCCAGAACAAGCAAGAAGAGCTATTGATATGGGTGCTTACGCAGTTGTTGTAGGTAGTGCTATAACAAGACCACAATTAATAACAAAAGCATTTGTAGATGCTTTAAAATAAAAAAATCCCTTATAATTAGGGATTTTTTTATTTTATTATTTTAAATTTATCGATTTAACAATAGAATCTATATCAGATTTTATATAATCTATGCCATTTTCACTTACTACATCAATTCTAACTATTGCAAATATGTCAGAATCTTTAAACTCTATTAATTTAAGCATAGTTGTTATATGTGACCCTTCATATTCTATTGTAGAAGTTGTTATAGTTTTATTGTCAACTGTTTCTACTTTAGAATCTTCTTTTAAATTAGCAGTTGAGTCACTAGATAAGGTTTCTTTAGCATAATTATAACTTTCTTGTGGGTCTTGTTCATTAATGTTAGCGCTACTGCATATTAAAGATGTCATATTAGTTTCATCTTGTATATAGAAACTATAAGGAACAGCTCTTTCAAGTCTTTTCCAATTAGGTGGGATTGTAATAGTTATGTTTTCTAAGTCACTAGAAAATAATTTTTTATCATTTAATTTTTGTTTTGTATAATTTGTTTTAGCTAATAAATCATCAAATGTACTTTCAGGGTCTAAAGATGCGGAAGTTCCGATTAAACCTATAAATTCTTTAGGATGATTTTTAACTTCTATTGTACCAATAAACGCATAAAAACTTGAAAAATCATTATTTATTTCATAAATTTTTTTGTTAACTTTTCTACCATTTTCATCAGAACTATTTTCAGACACTACTGTAAATTTGGCTGACTGTTCAAATACTTCTTCTTGTGCTTTAAAAAACTCCTCAGCAGTAATTTTTTCAGTTTCTAATATATCCATTGTAAAGTTAGAATTGCTATCTTGTGATGTAATTGCTATTTCACCATATAAATTTAAGGCATCTTCATAGCCTTCTGGCATTTCATATTTTAATAAATAGTTTAGAGATGCAATTTCATTATCTTTAAGTTCTTTTTGGACAATAGTATCTATAGTTTTAGATGTTTGTCCATTTAAAAGTGTGCCACAAATAATTGTAATAATAAGTAAAATTTCTAAAATTATTAATGTTATATTCGATTTTTTCATAATATTTCTCCTTAAATTTTAGTTTTAATAATTATCGTATCTATTTAGATATTCTTCATATTGATATCTATCCATTAATACATCACGTTGTTTACTGCCATTTTCTGATGATACAATGCCCCTATCTTCTAGCTCTTCTATTATTCTAGCAGCTCTATTATATCCTATTCTAAATTGACGTTGTATCATAGATGTAGATGCTTTTCCCTTTTTTACTAAAAATGAGATTACATCTTCTGTAAGCTCATCAGAATTATCAGAGGATAAATTATCGTTTGATTTAGTAGAACTTTCTATTTTGTTAATAATAGTTTCATCGTAGTCAGGAGAGCTATTTTCTTTTATAAAAGTTACTATATTTTCTACTTCTTTATCGGATATAAAAGCACCTTGAATTCTTAAAGGTTTGTTCATATCAACAGATCTAAATAGCATATCACCTTTGCCAAGAAGTTTTTCAGCCCCAACAGTATCTAAAATGGTACGAGAGTCTGTACCACTAGATACAGCAAAAGCTATTCTAGATGGTATGTTGGCTTTAATAAGACCTGTAATTACATCAACAGAAGGTCTTTGTGTTGCTATAATAAGATGTATACCAGCGGCTCTTGCAAGCTGAGCAAGCCTACAAATAGATGCTTCCACTTCTTTTGCAGCAACCATCATAAGGTCTGCTAATTCATCTATAATGATTATTATTTGAGGTAACTTTGGCTCATTATTTTCTACTTTTAAATCATTGTATCCAATAAGGTTTCTAGTTCCAGTTTTTGCAAAAAGATTGTATCTTTCCATCATTTCAGAAACAGCCCAGTTTAAAACACCAGCAGCTTTTTCTGGTTCAGTAACAACAGGTGTTAAAAGATGAGGTATGCCATTATAAACACTAAGTTCTACAACTTTTGGATCTATCATCATAAGTTTAACTTCTTCTGGATTAGCCTTATATAATATACTTGTTATAAGGGTATTGATACAAACACTTTTACCAGATCCAGTTGCACCAGCTATAAGCATATGTGGCATTTTAGCAATATCCGTAACGATAACATTACCAGTAATATCTTTACCTAATCCAAATGCAACTTTTGAAGGGAATTTTTGAAACTTTTCGGCACATATTACTTCACTTAAAAATACACTTTTTACTTCTTTATTAGGTATTTCTATACCAACAGCAGATTTACCAGGTATAGGAGCTTCTATTCTAATAGAGCTGGCAGCTAGGCTAAGAGCAAGGTTATCAGCAAGCCCTAGTATTTTACTTACCTTTATACCATCTTCTATAGATAGTTCATATCTTGTAACAGAAGGACCTTTGCTTATATTTATTACTTGTGCATTTACATTAAAGCTTTTTAACGTTTTAACTAGTATGTAAGAATTTTCTCTAAGCTCTATATCATTATTTTCATCTCCATTATTAGGATTTTTTGATAAAAATGATAGTTTAGGGAATACGTATTCTTTTTTTATAGTTTCTTGTACATTTAGATTTGTTACCATTTTTTCTACATCAGGTTTTATAATGATAGGTTCATTTATATTTTGTTCCTTTTCTTCTATTTTGTCAATACTTTTATTAATTTGTTTATTAACATTTTCATTTTGGTTTATTATAGTGAATCCATCATTATCTTTTTTTATATTTGTTGTATTCTCATTATTGCAAACTAGTTTATTATTATTTAGTGGTATATTTTTAGAGTCATTACCATCTTCTAATAATATATCATTAAGGTCGTCATTATCTAATAATATATTTTCGGAATTATCATCATCTAATAGTATATCATTAAGGTTATTATCATTATTTAATAGTATGTTATCAGAAATGTTGTCATCATCATATGATGGTTTATAATCAAGTTTAACACCATTATTTAAAGGTGTAGAATTATTAATATTTTCTGTATCTTCACTATTATCATTAAAATTATAAAACTCATCTAAATTGTTTAAATGATTATCGTCTACTTCATTTTGTAAAAATTCTTCTGGTGGATTTTCAAATATATCATCTATAGATTTATTATTTGCAAATTTTAAATCTATATCAAATTTATTAGTTGAAGTTAGGTTTTCAATCTTTTTCTTTTTATATACATCATTTATATACTCTTCTTTAGACTTAACTTGGAATAAGTCTGAATTGTTAGAAAGTGGAGTATTATTAAAATCTTTTTCTAATGGTTTTGATACAGTTGATGTTTTATAACATATATCATTACTGGTAATTTTTGCATCTTCAAAAATTTTTAAGTCATTATCAACTTGTTTATTATTGTTTGTCGTATTACTATAGTTATTAGCATATTTTTTAGGATTATTTATTTCGTCCATTGCAAAAATAATCTTTTTTTCTTTGTCTAATTTAGTGTTTTTGTTCATATCAAAAAAGACAGGTTTTTCTATGCGTTTATATTTATCCACACCATCAAAAAGGTAGTTATTGTATCTCTTTATAGTTCTTCTAGGCATTTCAAAATCTATACCACTATCTATTATAATATCAGGATTTGGTAATTTTTTAGTGGTTCGCTTAGTTATAGGTGGTGGAGGAGGTTGTTCATATTCATCTTCATTATTTTTAATAATTTTTTCATTAGATATTTTTTCTTTTATTTTCGAAAAAACATTTTTTCTATTTAAATTGTTTATATTTTCTTCTTCTACACTATCTTTAATGTCATATTCATAGTAAAAATAATTAGATAAATTTTTAAATCCTTTAGAAACTGTAGAAAAAAAGGATTTTCCAGTTAATAAAAATATAGTTGAGATAAATAAAATTATAATTACAATATAGCTTGCAAATACACCTATTGTTTTTATAAATAAATCTCCAATCAAAGCACCAAAAATACCGCCATCTAAAAAGCTACCTGTTTTATATTCATTAGCTAAGTATGTAAAATAATTTGAAAAGTTACTTATGTCTTCTCTATTTATAATATGGAAAAATATTATTAAAAGAATAAATGATATTATATATAATATTAACTTAAAGGTATTTATTTTGTTAGATTGTACAAAAAAAACATATATACTAGATATAATCATTATAATAGGTAAAAAATAAGCTCCTATGCCAAATAACCCCTTAAAAAGATTGCTAAGAGATTTACCTAAAAAACCACCACTATTAAAAAATATACTTATTATAAGTAAAATGCTAAAACATATTATAAGTATAGATGTTATTTCTAAAGATAGATTATTATTAACAGGAATTTTAGGGGGACTAGTATTTTTTGTTTTATTATTTTTTAAGTTATCCTTTTTATTTTCTGTTTTAGACATTTAAAAACTTCCTTTATAGTATAATTAAAATTATTTATTTATAAAACTTTTTTCTATATTTATTATACATTTATACCTTTCATCTAATTTTGAAACACTAGATTTTATATCGGATATAAGATTTATTTCTTTCTCTTTTGAAAAATTATAAGGTATAACTAAATCGAATATAAAATTTATTCTGTTTTCACCATCTACAAGTCTGTGATCGTGAGTATCTAGTTCATCATTATATTTTTTAAAAACATCCTTTATAGTATTTAATATAGGTTCTATTCTATCATCATTTATATTTACAGGATCCATATGTATAGTTAAGAATATATTAAGTTCTTTTTGTATATGTTTTTCTATAAGGTCTATTATTTCATGAGATTTATTTATATTTACATCACTAGGGACCTCTACATGTAAAGAGGCTATACTTTTATTAGGACCATAGTTATGTACTAGTATATCGTGTACACCTATAATACCTTCATAGCTTAAGGCTATAGATTTTATTTTTTCGGCAAGTTCATTATCAACAGCTTCTCCTAAAAGAGGAGATAAAGTTTCTCTAGCAAGGGTAAATCCTGAATACATTAAAAAGATTGATACAATTATACCAAAATAACCATCTAAATTTATACTAAAAAATTTAAATATAATTAAAGAAAGTATAGTTACAGACGTTACTATAACATCATTACGGCTGTCAGTTGCAGTTGCTATTAAAGAATGTGAATTTATTAAAGTGCCTATTTTTTTGTTAAAAAATGCTTGCCATACTTTTATTAATACAGTTATTAATAAAATAAATATAGTGGCATAGCTAAAAGATATATTTTCAGGATTTATAACCTTAAAGAAAGAGGTTCTTAAAAATTCAAACCCTATAAGCATTATAATAAATGATACTATAAGACCAGATATATATTCCATTCTGCCATGACCAAAAGGGTGCTCTTCATCTGCTGGTTTCGCTCCTAGCTTAAATCCAACTAATGTTATTATAGACGATAAACTATCTGATAGATTATTAAAAGAGTCTGCCATTATAGCAACACTACCTATAAATGTACCTACTAAAATTTTTATAATAAATAATACTATATTGCTAGATATGCCAACGAAACTACCAAGTTCTCCATATTTTCTTCTAATATTTTCATCTTTAATATTTTTATAATCCTTTATAAATAATTTTATTAATATATTTGTCATTATTACCTCCTAAAAAAATAATAACATTAATAAAAATTATAACAAATTAAATACTATAACACAAGTATTTTTATTGTCGACATATAAGTATTTTTATGTTATACTAATTTTAAATATTTTCATTAGGAGTGTTTTATACTATGAAATTTTATCCTTTAAATCAAAAAATAGGTATAATTGGCGGCGGACAGCTTGGTAAAATGATGATATTAGAAGCTAAAAAACTAGGTTGTTATGTTGTTATATTAGATCCTACCAAAGACTGTCCTTCTAGTAGTATTTGTGATGAACATATAGTGGCTAATTTTTCGGATAGAGAAGCTATATATGCTTTAGCTAAAAAATGTGATGTTATAACTTATGAATTTGAACATATAGATTATAATTGTCTTATGGAGCTTGAAAATTTAGGTCATAAAATATATCCAAGTCCAAAGTCTTTAAAGATTATTCAAAATAAATTTACACAAAAAACAGTTTTAAAAGATAATAATATTAATGTTCCTGATTTTTGTCTTGTAGAAAGTACACAAGATATAAAAAATGTAGCTAAAAATTTTTCATATCCAATGGTGTTAAAATCTTGCACAGGGGGGTATGATGGTAAAGGAAATTATGTAATAAAATGTGAGGAAGATATAGAAAAAGGGTTTAATATGTTAAATCCTAATTTAGATATACCTTTAATGGTGGAAAAATTTATAAATTTTGATATGGAAGTATCTGTTCTTGCTTGTGGAGGGTTAAATAACGATATAAAAGTATATCCAGTAGGGAATAATATACATATAGATAATATTTTACATAAGACAATTGTACCAGCCAATATATCAGAAGAAAGTAAGAAAAAAGCTATAGGTATAGCACATAATATTATAAATATATTTAATGGCGTTGGTATGTTTTGTGTTGAGTTTTTTGTAACAAAAGATGGAGATGTTTTAGTAAATGAAATAGCACCAAGACCTCATAATTCTGGTCATTATACAATAGAGGGCTGTGTTACAAGTCAGTTTGAAAATCATATAAGGGCTATTTTGGGACTGCCTTTAGGCAATACTAGCTTATTAAATCCTACGATAATGATAAATCTTCTTGGTGAAGATGGGCATAAGGGAGATACTTTAGTAAAAGGATTAGAAGAAGCTCTTAATATAGATAATGTATTTGTACATATATATGGTAAACAACAGACAATTCCTAAAAGAAAAATGGGACATTTAACTTGCTCTATGTTATCTTTAGAACAAGCAGAAAAAAATGCTACAAAAGCTTATGATTATATAAAGTTTATTTCTAAAAATTAGGAGGCAAAATATGGATAAAGTAGGAATTATTATGGGAAGTGATTCTGATTTAAAGGTTATGAAAGAGGCAGCAAGGGTTTTGGAAGATTTTAATATTGATTATGAGATAACTATTGTATCTGCCCATAGAACACCAGAAAGGTTATACCAATATGCAGAAAGTGCAAAAGATAGAGATATAAAAATAATTATAGCTGGAGCTGGAGGAGCAGCTCATTTGCCAGGGATGGTAGCTGCTATTACAACATTACCAGTTATAGGGGTTCCTATAAAAACTAAGGCTTTAAAAGGCATTGACTCTTTATATTCTATAGTACAAATGCCAGCAGGTATACCAGTTGCTACAGTTGCTATTGATGGAGGAGCAAATGCTGGACTATTGGCTATACAAATATTAGGTGCTTTTGACGAAAATATTAGTAATAAAGTAAATAATTATAGGAAAAATTTAAATGATTTAGTTTTAGAAAAAGCAAATTGTTTAGAAAATATGGGATATGAAAAATATATTAAAGAATATTTATAGTATATTAAATATACTAAAAAAATGTTAGTAAATTTTATGCTGACTATTGAAAATAAGTGATTTTTGTGGTAAAATGTTATATAAGTATATAATTTATACGTAATTTATTTTAATTTTTTACTTTGGAGGTATTTAAATGGATCATAATAAAATAATTGGTTCCAATGTTAGATTTGAAAGACAAAAAAGAAATCTTACAATTGATGAACTTTCAGAAATCTTAAACATCGCACCCGGATTTTTAGGATTAATTGAAAGAGGCCAAAGAGGGACAAGCATAAAAAATTTATGTAGAATTGCTAACTTTTTTAGTATTACATTAGATCAACTTATCACTTGCCCATCTGATGAGAGAATAGTTATAAAAGAAGAGCCTAGCATTGATAAAAAAAGGACTACAATATCGACTTATGTTAATAGTATGGATGAACAAGAGTTAGATTTTGTTATAGGAACTATGAAAAACTTTAAAAAATATGTTTCAAATAAACATGGAGAAAAAGAAGATATTAATAGTTAAAATAATGGTAATTAAAAATGTATAGCCTAGGCTATACATTTTTAATTACCATTATTTTAACTTGTTAGATTTATTTTATATTATAAATAAAAAATATGTAAATAAAATATAAAGTACTTGACAAAAATAAAAAAAAGTGTTAATGTTATTTTAAGCTAGACAGCACTCATAGAATTTGAGTGCTAATAGATTTAGTTAGTCGTATGTTATTTGTTCCTAAGGAAGTGATTTTTTGAACTTAAATGAAAGAAAAACTAAAATATTAGAAGCTATTATTACAGGTTATATAGAAACAGGAGAACCAATAGGTTCTCGTACTATTGCTAAAAATTATGATTTAGGTATTAGTAGTGCAACTATAAGAAATGAAATGAGTGATTTAGAAGAACTTGGGCTTATAACACAGCTTCATACGTCTTCTGGTCGTATACCATCGGATAAAGGATATAGACTATATGTAGATAATCTTATGGGGCATAGAGAGCTTACAGATGAAGAAACTAAATTTTTGCAAAATGTAATAGTAAATAATATAAATCATATGGATTATCTTATGGAACAAACAGCAAAAGCTTTATCTATGCTTACAAACTATCCAACTATTATTAGCAAACCAAAGATTGAAAAAGAAAAAATTAAACATATTCAGCTTGTATCACTAGATGAAACATCTATTATTGCGGTTGTTGTTACAGAAAATAAAACGGTTAAAAATTATATTGTTCCTGTAGATAAAAATTTATCTGTACAAGATTTAATATCCATTAGTTATGCAGCAAATAGTTTAATAGAAAGATATTCTTTAGAAGAAATTAAAAATTTAATTGATAAAGATGAAAAAGATATTTTAACAGATGCAGAGCAGGTTATAAATAAGGTGTTTAATGAAATATTTAAGGCAACTAAAGAAGAAGAGGAGCTTAAAGTTTACACAAGTGGAATAAAAAATATATTGGACTTTAAGGAGTTTAGTGATATAGAAAAAGCAAAGCCTGTTTTTCAATCTTTAGAAGAAAAACAAATGTTAATAGATATATTAAGCAATAATAGTGAAAATGATAATTCTGTCCAAATATTAATAGGTGGAGAAAATGCTATAGAAGGATTAAAAGATTGTAGTATTGTAAAAACTGAGTATAAAATAGCTGGTGCTAAGGGTACAATAGGTATTATAGCACCAACTCGTATGGACTATGCTAAAGCTGTTAGTGTTTTAGATGGAATTGTTAAAAATATAAATAATGTTCTTAAATCCTTATCATCAGATTGAGGGGAAAGGAAAAAATAATGGAAAAAGATATTGAACAAAATGTAGATAATAATGAAGAAATAGAAGAAACTATTGATGAAGCAATAGAAGAAAGCAAAGAAGAAGTAAATGAGTTAGAACAATTAAAATTAAAGCTTGAAAAAGCAGAATCATCTTCTAAAGACTATTTAGATAAATTACAAAGAAGTATGGCAGAATTTGATAACTTTAGAAAAAGAACTAATGTAGAAAAAGCTTCTATGTATGAAAATGGTGCTAGAGATACAATAGAAAAGCTTTTGCCTATTCTTGATAACTTTGAAAGAGCTATTTTATCTACACCAGAAGAAGATAAAAATAGTGCTATGTTTAAAGGTATAGATATGATATTTAATCAAATGGTAGAAACTTTTAAAAATATGGGTGTAGAAGAAGTTGCAGGTGTTGGAGAAAACTTTGATCCTAATATACACAATGCTGTTTTACACGTAGATGATGATAGCTTTGGCGAAAATGTAGTAGCAGAAGTTATGCAAAAAGGTTATAAATATAAGGATAAAATAATACGTCCTAGTATGGTTAAAGTTGCAAATTAATTAATATATTTTAAGGAGGATACAAATATGGGAAAAATTATTGGTATAGATTTAGGTACAACTAACTCTTGTGTTGCTGTTATGGAAGGTGGTCAACCAGTTGTTATAGCTAATAGCGAAGGTGCTAGAACTACTCCTTCTATTGTTGGATTTACAAAAACGGGAGAAAGATTAGTAGGTGAAACTGCTAAACGTCAAGCTGTTACAAATGTAGATGGTACAGTTATTTCTATTAAAAGACATATGGGTACTGATTATAAATTTGAAAATGATGGTAAGAAATTCTCTCCACAAGAGATTTCTGCTATGATTTTACAAAAACTTAAAAAAGATGCAGAAAGTTATCTAGGAGAAAGTGTTACAGAGGCTGTTATTACAGTACCAGCATATTTTACAGATAGTCAAAGACAAGCAACAAAAGATGCAGGTAAAATTGCAGGTCTTGATGTAAAACGTATTATAAATGAACCTACAGCAGCAGCTTTAGCTTATGGGCTTGATAATGAAAATGAACAAAAAATAATGGTTTACGACTTAGGTGGTGGTACATTTGACGTATCTATTATTGAAATAGGTGATGGTGTTATAGAGGTTTTAGCTACAAGTGGTAATAACCATTTAGGTGGAGATGATTTTGATGAAAAAATTATAAATTACCTTGTAGATGAATTTAAAAAAGCAGAAGGTATGGATTTAAGAGCAGATAAAATGGCTATGCAAAGACTTAAAGAGGCAGCAGAAAAAGCTAAAAAAGAATTATCTTCAGCTACAACAACAAGCATTAATTTACCATATATTACAATGAACCAAGATGGTCCTAAACATATAGATTTAACTTTAACTAGAGCTAAATTTGAAGAGTTAACTCACGATTTAGTTTTAGCTACATTAGAACCAGTTAGAAATGCGTTAAAAGATGCAGATTTAGAGGCTAGCGATTTAGATAAAGTATTATTAGTAGGTGGTTCTACAAGAATACCAGCTGTTCAAGAAGAGGTTAAAAAAATAACTGGTAAAGAGCCATTTAAAGGTATAAACCCAGACGAATGTGTTGCTCTTGGTGCTTCTATACAAGGTGGTAAGCTTGCAGGTGATGAAGGTGCAGGTGGCATATTACTTCTTGATGTTACTCCTCTTTCTTTAGGTATAGAAACAGCAGGTGGTGTTTCAACTGTATTAATTCCAAGAAATACTACTATACCTACTAATAAAAAAGAAACGTTTACAACTTATGCAGATAATCAAACAGCTGTTGATATTAGAATAGTTCAAGGTGAAAGACCTATGGCTAGAGATAATAAAGAGCTTGGTCAGTTTAAATTAGATGGTATTGCTCCAGCTCCTCGTGGTATACCAAAAATTGAAGTTACATTTGATATAGATGCTAATGGTATTACTACTGTTTCTGCTAAAGATTTAGGAACTGGTAAAGAACAAAACATTACTATTACATCTAGTACAAATTTAAGTGATGATGAAGTAGAAAGAGCTATGAAAGAAGCAGAGCAATATGCAGAGGCAGATGCTAAGAGAAAAGAAGCTGTTGATGTTAAAAATGAGGCAGAAAGTTTAATTTTTCAAGGTGAAAAAGTTTTACAAGATGTAGGCGATAAAGTATCTGAAGAAAATAAAGCAGAGCTTCAAAAAGAAATTGATAATTTAAAAGCAGTATCTACTCCAATGGTTGCAGAAACTATGAGTGAGACAGATACTCAAACATTAAAAACAGCTACAGAAAGCTTTACAAAATTTATTAACGATTTTTCAACAAAGCTTTATCAAGAAGCAGGTGGGAACCCTAATATGAATATGGGAGATATGGGTTCAGAACAAGGTGCTACAAATAATGATGATATTATAGATGGTTAATATATAAATTAAAAAGGCCCTCTAGCTATGGCTAGAGGGTAAAACATTATTTAAGGTTTTTATTTATGAGCTTGTATATTAAATATAAGCCTATAGAGCCTATTACTGTAAAAATAAAAATAAGGATACTACAATTTCTAAAAAATTCTTGAGGTAGTATATTTATAATAGGGTCTTTTTTAGTATCAAATACCCAATAATTATTATTAAAAAATATTTTATGAAATATTGTAAAAGATTTATCAAAATTTATATATCCTATTAAACATATAAAAATAGTTATTATAATAGAACTTATTGAACATTTTTTTAAAAATATGCTGTCTTTTTTCTTATAGTAGTAGTATAATATTAAAGTTAATATTATTGCAATTAATATACATATTAAAGACATAGTATTAAATATATCTTTAACTTCTTCAAAATGTATTTTACCTTCTTGGGAATAAGGTAAAGATGGTAAATAAAAAGTTTTATCTGAAAATGGTATTAAATAATCTATCATAGCATTATAATTTAGAATTATATTATCTAAAGAATATCCAGTATTTTTAGGTAAATCTAAATATTTAATATGTAAATAGTAAAAATTTTTATTAAATAATAGAAATATTACTGCAATAAAGACAAATATGTAGTTAAATAAAATACTTGTAAATATAGTTAAAATATAATTAAAAAAAATTTTCATAATTGCTCCTTTCTTAATAATATTTTACTATATTTTGATAAAATAGTCATTAAAAATATAATTGGTAGGTGAAAAAATTGGCAAAAAGAGATTATTATGAAGTTTTAGGATTAAATAAAGGTGCAACAGATGCTGATATAAAAAAAGCATATAGAAAACTTGCTAAAAAATACCACCCAGATGCTAATCCTAATAACCAAGAAGCAGAATCTAAATTTAAGGAAGCAACAGAGGCATATGAAGTTCTTAGTGATGAAAAGAAAAGACAAACATATGACCAATTTGGTCATTCTGCATTTGAAGGTGCTGGAGGGTTTTCTGGTGGTGGTAATTTCTCTGGTATGGATATGGGAGATATTTTTGAAAGTTTCTTTGGTGGTGGAGGCTTTTCAGATATATTTGGTGGGGGTTCATCAAAAAGAAGAAGAGGACCATCAAGAGGTGCAGATTTACAATATAACCTTACAATAGATTTTGAAGAAGCTGTTTTTGGTTGTAAGAAAGAAATATCTTTCCAAGCAGATGATAAATGTGATACTTGTAATGGGTCTGGTGCTAAACCTGGCACACATGCTGAAACTTGTAAAACTTGCGGTGGCTCTGGTCAAGAAAGAGTTATGCAACAGACAATGTTTGGTTCTATGACTACTGTTATAGAGTGTAGAACTTGTCATGGAGAAGGTAAAATAATAAAAGATCCTTGTACAGTATGTAGTGGTAAAGGTAAAGTTAGAAAAACAAAAAATATAACAGTTGATATACCAAAAGGCATAAATGAAGGACAAAGTATTAGAAAGGCGGGTATGGGTGCTCCTGGTGAAAAGGGCGGTCCTAATGGAGATTTACTTGTAGCTATTAGTATTAGACCACATAAAACTTTTATAAGGCAAAATAATGATATATATGTAGAAGTTCCTATATCTATTGTACAAGCAACTTTAGGTGACGAGATAAAAATACCTACAATAGATGGAGAAGAAAATTATACTGTAAAGGCAGGTACACAGCCAGAGACAACAGTTACTCTTAAAAATAAGGGTGTATTTAATGTACGTAATCCTAAATTAAGAGGAGATGAAATTATAAAATTTAAAGTAGTTGTGCCTACAAAGATTAGTGACCATCAAAAAGAACTTCTTATGCAGTTTGCATCACAAGATGGTTCTGTTCCAAATGTTAAAAAAGAAAATTTCTTTGATAAAGTTAAAAAACATTTCGATTAAAATATAAAAAGGTTATAGAATATTCTATAACCTTTTTATACTTTATTTTAAGAAGTTTAAAGGATTTTTTGATATACCATTTTGAATAACTTCAAAATGTACATGGTTACCAGTGCTATCACCAGTGCTACCAACGTATCCTATAATTTCACCTTGAGCAACTTGTTGTCCAACAGATACAGCATTTTTGCTGTTATGTCCATATATAGTTTGATAACCATTTCCGTGGTCTATTTTAACCATATATCCATATCCACCACTGTTCCAGCCAGAAAATACTACTTTGCCTCCATCAGAGGCTTTTATAGGTGTTCCAGCAGGGCAAGCAAGGTCTATACCTTTATGTGTTGTACCCCATCTAGGACCATATCCGGATGTAAATCTTCCTCTAACAGGATAGATAAAGTTACCAATTGCTTTTTTAGGTGGAGTATTTAATGTACCAACTTCAACTTTTTCTACAACAGGTTGAACTAATACTTTTTCAGAGATAACATCTCTTTTTTCTTCTACACCATTAACTTTTGTTATTTTTGCTGTAACTTGTTTGCTACCATCTTTACCAGTAGATATAACTTTTTTATATGTTTTATACTCTTTATCATTTTTTATAGTTTCTATTGTTTTAGGTATTGCTTGATTATAAACTGCTTCTTCATAAGTTATAACAGATAATAAAGGAACAGGAACGACAAGCTTAACTTTACTTCCTATTTTAAGTGGAGTTGTTTCAGTAAGATTAGGATTTGATTTTAAAAGTTCTTGTAAAGACATATCATTATTTATTGCTATTTCAAAAAGTGTATCCCCTTCTTTAATTTCATGTTCTTTACCTTGATCTTTATTAGCTGTCAATGCTGATAAAGCTTTTTCATTAGTTAAAATATCTTCTTCTCTTACATATTTATTTTCTATTTTTACATTTTGTACAAAAGAAGGTTCTGAAAGTTGTCTTACTTCTTTATTTACATATTTATTTTTTATACTATTTAAAATTTTATTAGCCTCTTCTTCATTTTTTACAGTTGCTATAGGTTGTCCATCAACTGTTATAATAGATGCCTCTACTTTAAAAGTAAAATTTGCAGACACTTTTTTAGCTGCATCTGATATAGATAAAATTTCATCTTTAGATGCTCTAACTGGTTTAAATATAACATCTTCATTTACTTCAACTTTAGCGCCAGTTTTTTCTGATAAGCTAGATAGTGCAAGTTCTTTAAGTTGTTCAGGAGTTTGTATGTCTTCTTTTGATAGTTTTATTATACCAACTGACTTACCTCCTACATATATTTCTTGAGCATTTTTATGTGTTAATGCCCATATAACAATTCCTATTAATATAATCCCTAAAACAGTAAGAGCAATTGGTTTAGGTGGTAATTTGCTATTATCACCTTTATTTAGGTTATTAAAGGAAATAATATTATTTGAGTTTGTACGCGGTTCTAATTTTGTTTCTTTATCTTCTACAGAATAAAATTTGTTTATTATACTATTTTTTAATTGTAAAAAAATATTTTCTTTTTTATTAATAGTTGTATTATTTGTATTTTTATTGTTAACAGTAACAATATTTACTTCTTTAAAATTTAATTTGTTATTTTTAAAAGGAAACTCTATTATATTATTGTTATTTTCATTAGATGAATTATCATTATAAGAACTTTCCTTATTAACATTAACAGACATAAAAACCTCCATTTTTATTTTGATACTATATTTATGTTAGATGCTATATTATTTATATTGTCATTTAAAACTACATAAACTTTATATCCTTTTTTTAAATCTTTGGTGGAAATAGGTTCTAACTTTTCATAATCAAAAAATATAGTATCTTTATTTATAAAAACTGAAGTAGTGTACTTACCAGTTACATCTTGTGTAAAAATTGTTATAAAGTCATCATTAATGTCAATTATTTCACCACTAAAGTTTTTGTTGTATTTTCTTGATAGAATATCTATTGCATATATTTCTGAGCTATCCAAATATAAGCTAACACTATCTAATATTCTTATAGAATAAATATCTGTTGTAAAGTTATTAGCATAGTATGTATGAGAATTATTTTTATTATCTTCTATTTCTATAATAGATGAAGTGTTATTTATTTTAATAGATTTTACAATACCTTGTATTTTAGTTTTACTGCCATTAGAATCTATTTTAGATATTTTATCATTTTTTATATTAACATTTACTGTATCTCCTATTTTTAAGTCTTTAATAGAACATTCTTTATCATTTCTTATTATTTTTGCATTTTCTAAAAAGCCAATTTCAAATATTTTATCATCAGTAGTTTTTATTGTTATTTTATCTTTAGATTTCTCTATAATTTTACCAATGAATATTGTGTTGTCATCTTCTAATATGATTTGTTTAGCTTTTTTGTTTTCCAATATAACAGTAGCTAAATTATTTTCTTTTAAATCGCTAACAATAATTCCATTTTTTGTTATTTTATAATCAGATGATAAAGGAATAATATCAATTTTTTCTTTGCTATAAAAACCATTATCATCTACTTCTTTGTAAGAAATGCCTATACTGTCATCGGAAATATTTTTTATTATACCATAAATTTTTTCAGAGTTATTATCTTCAATATTATTTATTTTTAAATTACTTTTTATATCTATTTTATTAATAATATTATCTTTTATAGTGATTTCAGCGTTACTATTAGGTTTTACATTAGCTAAATCTGAAGAAATACCATCTATATATATAAAAGCATTTTCTTCAACAGGATATATTTTAGTTTCATTGCCTATTTTTACTTGTATAGAAAAATTTTTATCAAAAATTTTTTCTATTGTAACAAATCTAGTTTGTATGTTATTATAGTCTAAATATTCAAAATTATTAGTTTGTACATTTAAGTCTATATTTGTATATTGCAAAAACTTATCTAATATAATAGCTAAATTAGCTCTAGTAACAGCATTTTTAGGTAAAAAGGTATCATCTTTTGAAGGTACTATATTAATACTATCCATATAATAACAAGCCTTAACTTTATCAGGACTAATATCGTTTTCATCTTTAAAAGTTTTTTGAAAAGACATATTATTAACAATATCTTCTTTACCATCTATTTTGACTAAAAATAGTGATATTTCTTCATTAGATAAAGCTCTTATTTGTTCTTTGTTATTTTTATCTATTACAATAAAATTGTTTAGTTCATTTTCATTTAATATGCCATTTTCTAACATAATAACTAAGGATGAATTAGCAGAACTGTCCCAACGAGAATATTTTTTATCATATTCTAATACAATGTTATTATATTTGCTTTCGCTTATATTAATATTGTTATTGTTTTTAATAAGTTTTGATAAAATTTTAATAGCATCAAACTTACTAACATAATTATCTGGGTTAAAATTACCTTGTAAATCACCTACTATAATACCAAGTTTAGATATTTTTTCTATTGAAGGATATGCTATATTACTCGGGTCTACATCATTAAAAATATTAGCATATACATTTACATAATTAAGCAATAGAAAAGTAGTGGTACCCAATATAGCTAATATTTTTTTAAGGTTATTCATATAGTCCTCCTTAATTGTAAAGGAATTTTAATTTTTGTAATATATTTGTAACAATTATAACTTAATTTATATCAAATTTCAAGGTAAAAATGGTAAAATATAAAAAGTTTAGATAAATTTTATAAAATTTTTATTATCAAAATGAGTATAAATATTAGTTTTTTCAATAATAAATATAAATAAATATATATAAGAATATTTATTATTTATATTGTATATATATATGTCTGATAATTATAAAAAATTGTAAAAATATTATAATAGTATTTATTTATAGCCTTTTACTATATGTTTGTAATATAAAAAGCAGTAGATAAAATCTACTGCTTTTTATATTATCTAAGGTTACAACTGCCACAGCTACCACAACCACAGCTATTGTTACAACCACAGCCATTATTACAGCTGTTATTGTTATTTTCTGTTGTATTTGGAATATTACCACTAATACCTGCTAAAAATTCTCTTTTTTGAGGTGGAGCAAAAATGTCCATAGGGAAATCTAAGCTATCAAAGAATTCACAAGGGTTAAGTGGAGAAATGTTTTCACATTCTTTTGGTATACAGAAACCTCTTGATAATACAGAAAGGTTTACAAGTCTAAATAATTTTATAATTGTAAATAGACCAATAGTAATACCTACTTCTGTTGGTTCTAATGCTTCATCTCCACAGCAGCATTGTCTATTTAAAAATCTAAGTTCAGCACCAAGAGCAACTGCTTTAGATTCTATTAAAACGAATGGATCAGAGTTAAGTTCACTACAACCAGAACCATTTTGGTTAAATAAATCAGTAGATATAGAAATCTCTGTACCAATAGAACCAAATAATGTTACTTTTTTAGTAAATATACTGTTAGCATGTACTTTACCAATAATTGTTCCATCAGATTCTCTAAAAATTAATTTATATACAAATACATATTTTAAAGTTATATCCCAAAAACCATTTTTAAATGGATTAGGTTCTTTATCTGATACAATAACTCTTTTTACTCTTAAGTTTTCCATAGAAACACTAGCGGCATTAGAAGGCGGGTCTATAATATCCCCTTCTTGTATAGTTTTGTTGCCAAGATGAGTAAAGCACTCAGCTCTAGCAGGTCCTAATACATCACTTGTAAGGCAGTCTTGTTGTCTATAATGTAATAGAATACAACATATTTTAATATCCATTAAAGATTATTTTAATTTTTCTCTTTTTACCATCTATTAATATTTTATTTATAACTAGTTTGGCTAGCTTATTTTTTAGCACCATATCATAATTACCTTTTAGTATGCTTAATATAGATATTTCTTCTATATTTTTATTTAAGTTTTTAAAATTTTTTAATTCTTCTTCTAAGTCTTTAATTTTACTTGTAAAAAGATCTTTGTTGTTTTTATATTCTTCTAATGTATCTATTTCTAATAAATAAGCGTCTTTAGCTTTTTCTAAAGCTTTTTTATATTTTTCTATATCCTTTAATAATTTATATTTTTTTTGGGTGTTATCATTTATATTTTTTATTTTGTATTTTTTATCTGGATAATTTTCTTTTATTTTGTTAATAACAATATCTTCTATATCATATATACCAATAGAAAAGGAGCTATCACATTTACCACAGGTGTATCCTCCACATCTAAATCTATCTTGTCTATTATTATAATATTTTGCATATACAAAGGTGTTATTACAATATACACATTTCATTAAGCCAACAAGCCAATGTTTATTATATTCTAATGGTTTGTTTTTACTATTTAATCTTTTAACATTATTGTTAAATAAAGTTTGTACTTTGTCAAAGGTTACCTCATCAATTATAGGAATATGAGTTGATTTATTTAAAATAACCTTTTTTTCTGTTTCAAATCTATAATAACCTTTGTATGTTGGATTTGTTAATATTTTTTTTATAAATCGTGTATCTATATTATTTCCTTTTTTTGTTTTTATATTGTTTTCATTCAGTATTTTTGCTATTGCATAAGTAGATTTACCATCTAAAAATAATTTAAAAATATATTTTACTATATTAGCTTCTTTTTCTACTATAATAAGGGGATTATTTTTAGGCTTAAAATATCCATAGGGTGCACAGGATATATATTCCCCTTTTAATGCTTTCTCTGCCATACCTCTTTTTACAACTTTTGATAGTTTTCTAGAGTACATTTCATTCATAGCACCAAAAAGAGCATCTGCTATAAGTTGGCTATCATCATCTAATATAGGCTCTGTTATAGATATTAAATCTACGTTATTTTTTTTAAGGATAGATTTATATATGAGGGATTGTTCTAAGTTTCTTGCAAAACGAGAGCTATCATATATAAGAACATAATCAAAAGTACATTTTTTACTTTCTTCTATCATACTCATAAAGGCAGGTCTTTTTTCTGCATCTCTACCAGATATACCTTTGTCCTCAAAATATTTTATTATATTATAATTATTTTTTTTGGCATATTCTCTTATAGTCCTTTTTTGACTTTCTATAGAATAATCTTGTTTATCTGTTGACATTCTAACATATGCTACGGCTTTTTTCATAAAAACTCCTAAAATTTATTTAAGTTGATATAAAATATATGCCTTAGCTTAGTTAATATTAATTTTAAGTGTATAAAAACTTATTAATATACTATATTAAATAATTTATAAATTTTATTAATATAGTATTGACTTTACACTTAGTAGATAGTTTATATTTTATTTACAAATAAAAGTTTTTATATAAAAGGAGTTATAAATAAAATGAAAAAATTTAAAATTATAATTGTAGTTGTAACAGTCATACTTATATTAGTAAGTACTATAAAATATAAGGATAAAGTTAAATTAATATATACATCTTTAAATAGTTTTAAAGATGAAAATTTAGCTTATACTTTTCAAAATACACCTAAAATACAGCCAGTGAAAGTTATTAATAAAGGTGAAGATACATTTGAATTTAATGAAGATTACTCAATAAATTTACCTAAAAAATTTAATTTTAAGAATAACACTTATTTGATAGATGATTTTATAGAGGAAACTAAAACAACAGGATTACTTATTATAAAAGATGATAATATAAAGTATGAAAAATATTATTTAGGAGGAGATAAAAATACTTTATTTTCGTCTAATTCTATGGGAAAATCATTTGTTTCTGCATTAATGGGTATAGCTATTTCGGAAGGGTATATTAATAGTGTTGATGAACCTATTGGAAAATACATACCACAATTTAAAAATACAGATTTAGAAAGTATTCCTATTAAGGCTTGTTTGCAAATGGCTTCAGGTATAAAATTTGATGAGGAAAAAGATTTAAGTAAATTTTCTATTAAAACTTTACTAGGAGTTTCACCAATGAAATTAATAGCTAAATGTGGAATAGAGGAAGAGCCATTTACTCATAGAAAATATTTAAGTATAAATACAGAAATTTTAGGAGAGGTTATTACTAAAGCTACAGGATATAGCCTGTCACAATATATGGAAGAAAAGTTATGGAAGAAAATAGGAGTGCAATCAAATGCTTATTGGACATTAAATAATAATAAAGAATTAGCAATGGGTGGACTAAGTATTTCTCTTAGGGACTATGCTAGGTTTGGAAGATTATATTTAAATAATGGAATTTATAACAAAGAACAAATAATACCAAAAGAATGGATTGAGCAAAGTTTAGACAACAGTAGTCCATATTCTAGACCAGATAAAAATAATAGTATAGAAAATGCTATTGGGTATGGATATCAATGGTGGATTCCTGATGGGAATGAAAAAGAATTTCTTGCCATTGGAGTTTATGGGCAGTTTTTATATATAAATCCATTAAGAAATATAATTATTGTAAAAACTAGTGCAGATTTTAATTTTAATAAACCAGATTATGAAATAAAAAATATAGAATTTTTTAGAAGTATTGTAGAGAGTATATCATAAAATATTATAAAAATATACAAAGATATTAATATTTAATGTTTTTGTATATTTTTTATTGATATATATTAAATTCTAGTATATATTTTTGTTATTAATATTTATTTAAGTGAGGTAATTATGGAAAATAAATTAAAAGTAATGACAGTATCTGAATTTGCAAAATTTCATAATATTAATACAAGAACTCTACATTATTATGATAAAATAGGTCTATTTTCTCCTATGTATATTGGGGAAAACAATTATAGGTATTATTCGTTACAACAATCAATAGAATTAGAATTTATATTAATGTTTAGAGAGTTAGGATTTTCTATTTCAAATATTAAAATGTATTTAGAAGATTGTAACCCTAAAAATTTTTTAAAAATAGCTGAGGATAGATTAGATTTTATTAATAAAGAAATAAATAAATTAAACAAGTTAAAAAGTATATTAGAAAATAAAAAAGAAAGTTTGGAGTTATCAACTAAAGTTTTAAATAATAGTATTGAGATAGTAGAATATGAAGAAAATTATATAGTAGAAGTACCATTTGTATTTAAAGAATATAATATTGAACATATATTAGATAAATCAAAAAAAATATGGCAATTAGAAAAGTTTAAAGTAAACTGTGGAAGTTATATTTCTTTAGATAAAATTATGAATGATGACTTTTCAGAATATAATGGTTTATTTTTTCCTATTTCAAATAAGTTTATAGATACCGATTTAGAACAGTTTGTAGTGTGTTTAAAAGGAAAGTATCTTTGTTCATATTCAATAGGTGACTTTAGTAATTTAAAAACTTTGTATAAAAAGATTTTAAAATTTGCTAGTGAAAACAATTTAAATTTAATAGGAAACGCATATGAAATAGGTTTAAATGAATTTGCTATTTCTAAAATAGATGATTATGTTACAAAAATAATTATAAAAATAGAGGAATGATATATTTTTCAAAGTTATGTATCATTAATAAATTTAATTTATATTATAAATTAATAATTTTACTGGTGTTTATCCCACCTCATAGGACTTTAATAAAATCTTTCAAAAGTCTTGAAAATAAAGGCTCTATTGCAGACGGCTTGCCCTATCCCTTTATATTGTTTCACTTGAATTTACTCTTGCACTCACTCGTAGTAAGGGCAAAAGCAAGGGCAGGAAAATCTTATAACACGATATAAAAAAGTGTGGCAATTGGGGAACTGTGGCGTATGTGTCAATAAATTATTTCGGAGATTTACATAATGGGAAAATACATTTACGATAAAAGCAATGGATTATGGTATGAATTGAAAGGCGATTATTACTTTCCTTGTTGGGTTTTGAAAATCAAATAAGAACCAATAGGACTTTGGGGATAACAACATCTGTAATATATCTTGGAAAAATGAATGAAATACAGGCAAAGGCAAGAGAAATAGTAAATGCCGAACTTATTTTTAACTAATGCAATGTAACACTTATAAATTAAAAATTGCGGTGGGTAGGGATAATTCCTTATTCACCGTAATTTGCGTTTAGAGAACCCCTGTAATAAATAAAGGGTACCAATATAGAAAAGCATTACAACATAATTTCCGAAGTATTTATAATTCATTTCTTTTGGTAGTTGTCTTTGGTATAGTCTAATGTTATAATACATTTAATCAAGGAAAATCGACAGGTTAGATTTTAACAGCAAGTAAATAAAGCTGTTAAGTAATAATAAAATATGTATGAGAGTAATTATAAGGAGGTGTAATATGGATTCATTGTTTTATAAAAAGGAACAGGCAATAGATTTTGCACAGGTTGTGGATATTGAAAGTATAAAGGAATTGGTATTACATAATTGTACAGTATCTAATTTTACTTGTATTATTGATGCCAAAGCATTAAAGTCTATTGCTTTAGTGAATTGTAATATTACAAGTGAAGATTTAAGTTGCTTGAAGAAGATGGAGAAGCTAAAGACAATTAGGTTAAATGTTATGAAACTAGATAACATATTGTGTCTTGCTGATATAGCCTCATTGAGAGAACTTAGTATTCGTAGAATTGAAGGTATAAATTATGAGGAGTTAGAGTACTTTAGTAAATTACAGAGTTTGGCCTTGCAGGAAACAGAGGTTTCATCATTTGTATTTATGAAAAAATTAAAGAACCTTAAAGAATTGGAATTTAATGAGGTGTCTATAGGTGATTTAAACTTTTTGTATGATTTACCAAGGTTAAAAGAATTTACTATGCGTTATAGGGCTGAGGATGAAACAGCATTAAACTGTATTTCTAAAATGAAATATTTGCAATGTTTTCAATATCCTGTTCCAGATATGAGTATATATAAGGAATGTTCAAAGATATCATCTATAGGAGTAGATTCGGCACGTGTTCAAAGCTTTTATGAATTGGAAGGTAAGAAAACTATTACTGATGTTATGTTCTATAATCTTGAAACTGAAAAGCAATATAAACAACAGCTAGCTGAGGTGAATAAATTTTTAGATTTAAGATCTTATGGATATATGGGAAAATTAAGCTAGTTAAATTCGGAAATTACCATACTTGAAAATTTACATTATAAAATAATTGTAGAAAAAACTTGAAATATATGGTAAAAATATAGTAAAATAATAAATATAATTTTTATATAATAGAAAGGAGAAAATTTAAAATTATGAAATATGATAGCAAACGCATAATTAGTGGGTTACTTAGTGCTTTTATGTTATTTAGCTTATTACCATATAATATAATATCAGTATATGCAGAATCTTCACAAGTTTCTAGTTTATCAGAAACAACAGTTTCTAATAGCATTGATTTTATGAATGCTATAAAAGATGGAAATAAACGTATTATAGTAAATGGTACAATCACATTGGGAGATCAATCAGATAGTAGTGGCAGAATGTTACCAGTTATTTTTAAGGAAAATACAGAAATTGTAGGGTCATCAGGGGCTTCCTTAGTATTTCGTGGACCTATGCAGTTAGAAGGTAATAATGTAGCATTTAAAAATATTAATATGCATTTTGAATCTACAAATGCATTAAATAGTGTACCTCATAGGGAGATTTTTCTTGCAGGGCATAGCCTTACATTAGACAATGTGGATACATATTTACCTGGTAGTGGTGGTTCTCTTGGAGGATTAGGTGGTACAGAAAAAGAATTACTACCAACAGTTTATGGAGGAGCATACCCAAATACAAAAGATGATAAAATAGGTAATAACGCTTCACTTACTGTTGAAAATGCTAATAGTAATACTATTTTTCAAGGGATTTATTTAGGCCATGGTACAGTAAATAATACGTATAAAGAATATAGTGGACAGGCGAGTCTTAATATGGGAGAACGTGCTAAAGTACGTGATGGTATTAATTCCAAAAACAGCACAAATGCAACAATACACATTAAAAGCGGTTCATCATCTGGAACTGCCGGGGGAACTGCTGGGGTTACAAAATTTATTGGTAATGATACTACAAAACTTAAAATAGATAATATACAAGTTACAAATGCAGAAATTCAAGATATTGGATTTATTGAAATAGTTAATGAAGGTAAGGTTATCCCAGTATCTAATAAATTTAATAATGTAACAGTTAAAGATAATTCAATACTTGATTTAAGTAATGCAGGTAATGTAGTAATAAATGGTAATTTCACTGGTGGTGGTAAACTGACTTTATCAAAAGATTATTCAGTTGAAATTAAAGGTAATGTAACAGGAGAAACAACAATATCTACATGGGGTGGTATTTTAAATTCTGGTAAAACATATATTTCTTCTTCTACAAAAACAGGCAATAATGCCTTTAATCTTGATAGTAATCTTAGTAATTACGAGTTAAAACAAGAAGGAAATAACTGGGTTGTTTATTCTAAATATGTTGATGCTCCAGTTTTAGGGAGTGTTGAAGTTGTTTCAAAGGCATCAATCATTGATTTAAATAAGATAAATGATTTAGATTATAAGGGTAAACAATTACAACTTATTTGCAGGGATGAAGATGGAAATATTATTAGTGGTAAAGTAGCAGATGATAACTATCTTCTTTATGAAACTTTTGGTATAAAAACTGAATATTGGAATGAAACAACACATGATAATAAAAACAATGGGGTTAAGCTTATTACTTTAAGTTATGATGAGCAAGATGACATATATAATTTAGGTGTACCAGATGATCAAGATGAGGGTAATTATACAATGTTAATTTTATCTGAAGAAGTTAATATTGCTCCTAATGCAACAGTTGCAGAGGTAAAAAAATTAGTTAAAGATAAAGTTGTTAGCGAAATTCCATTTAGATTTTATCGTTCAAACAACTCATCAAGTGCAACTACTATTAATCCAAATGATGTACAAATAATACCAGACCAAGCTTATACTGGAAGAGAAGTTACACCAGATGTTACAGTAACTGTTAATGGTAAGACATTATCTAATAAGACAGATTATGAGTTAAACTATAAAAATAATAAAAATGTTGGTACAGCAACAGTAGAAATTATAGGTATTAATTCGTATAAAGGAACAGTAGAAAAAACATTTAATATTGTAAAAGGTGATGCAAACCTAACATTAAAAGCGGATAAAACAACAGCTACATATGGAGATACTATTAAATTTACATTTGAAGCAACTGGTAAACAAAGAGCGTTAACAGCAAATTCTAACGAAGTATCTTTTTATTGTGGTAATGAATTATTAGGTACAGCAACAGTTGATTCTAATGGTAGAGCTAGTTTAAATTATTTAACAAGTGAAAGAAAAATTCCGATTGGTAAATCAACTATTAGTGTTGTATTTGGAGGAAATAATAATTTTAAACCAAGTACAAGTCCTAAAGCATTACTTGATGTAACATTACAGAAACAAGGTATTAATTTGAAAAATCAAAATATAACAGTTTCTCTTAGTAATTTAAAATATGATGGTAAAACTAAAACTACTAATGTTCAATCTGTTACACTTGAAAATGGAACAACATTTCCAGTAATAGGAAAGGCACAATTACCAAAAGCTGATGTTGGTGAGTATGACACAGCTACTCTTGAAAGTGTTAAGCCAAATGGTAGCGAAGGAGATTGGTATGAATTTACAGGAGTTGAGGGAACAAACGTTAAAGTATCCCCTAAAGTTAATATACTTAAGGGAGATGCTCCAGCACCAGTTGTTGTACAAAAGGTAGTAAGTCTTAGCAAAACCGGAGATATTGATATTTCAAAAGTTATACCAAGTAATGTGGTAAATCCTAAATACACACTTGTTAATACTCCAGGGACTTATGTAGATGTAAAATTGGAAAATAATAACATAAAATATACACCTAAAAATATAGGTGAACAAACAGTTACAGTTAAAGTAAGTTCTAATAACTATGAGGATATGACGATTAGTATACACTTTTTTGTTACAAATAAAGAAGTAGTTTCAATTGGATTACAAGCACCTAACCAAGTTTATAATGGTAAGGCATATAGTGGGTGGACAATTACACAGCCTATTAATAAATGCAAAGTAAGTTATTATGATTTAATCCAGCAAAAAGATTTAAAAGAAGCTCCAAAAGAAGTTGGTAGTTATTCCATTACTGTATCTTTAGAAACTGATTCACAGCTTGGTGTAGAGACTAAAAATTTCACTATTGAGCCTAAAGAAGTTCGTGTTAGAGCAATAGATCGTGAAATTAATATTAATGGTACAGTTCCTAACCTTGATAACCCTAAGTTAGATATAGATTATAAATTTGATACAGGATATGAGCCTATTTCTGGAGAATCAATTGGGGAAATACATATGAAGTATGATAAAGTACCAGATAATACAAATATAGGAGATTATAATATTTTATTAGAAGTTAATAGCAATAATAAAAATTATAATCCATTAGGTATTCAAGGAAAACTTAAAATTGTAAATAATAATAGTAACAACAGTAATAATAACAACAATAATAGTAATAACAATAGTGGTGGAGGTGGAGGTGCTAGTATTGGTTCTGGTACAGGTTCAAACTTAAATAATAATGATAATACTAATACTAAACAAGAAATACCACCTATTAAACCTAATAGCAATTCTATAGCTTCAGTTACGGAAAAAGATATAAAAGAGGCAATAGATGATGCTAAAAAGAATAATCAACAAAATATGACAGTTGTTATACCAATTGAAACAGCAAATAATAATATGCTTACAGTAACATTACCTAAAGAAGCTATAAATTTATTAGTAAAAGATAATGTAAAGTTAGAGGTTAGTGCTAAAAATTCTGTTAATCTTGAATTTGATGTGCAAACTCTTTCATATATTGGTGAAAATGGGGATGGAGAGTTAGTAGTTGATGCTCAAAAGCAAACACAAATTTCGGAACAAGCGCAAAAAGTAGTTGGTACACGTCCTGCTTATGATATTACATTAAGTTGGTTAAAAGATGGAAATAAAGATAATATTGAAAAATTAAAAGGTAATAAAATTAAAGTAAGCTTACCATATACACCATCTAGCCAAGAAGTAAAAGAAAATCTACATGCAGTTTATATAAATGATAGAGGTGAGGTACAGTGGCTTGAAGATTCATCTTATAATCCTAAAAAGGGAGTGGTAGAATTTACAACTGACCATTTTAGTATTTATGCAGTTGGATATCAAGAAGATTCACCAGTATTTAATGATATTATAGGACATTGGGCTGAAAAAGATATTATGTATGTAACACAGCTTGGACTTTTTAAAGGAATAAGTGAAAATACGTTTGACCCTAAAGGTAATATGACACGTGGTATGTTTGTTACTGTTCTTGGAAGACTTGCAGGAATAGATAATACATCATTAGATAAAACACATTTTATAGATGTACCATCAGATTCATATTATGCAAGCTATGTAAAATGGGCATCTAATAGTGGTATTGTAAAAGGTACTAGTGAAAATACATTTGAACCAAATCGTATGATTACTCGTCAAGAAATGGCTGTTATGATGAATAATTTTTCAGATAAATTAGGTTATTCTTTGCCAATAAGTCAACAAAGTGTATTATTTAGTGATAGTGAACAAATTAGCAGTTGGGCAATAGATTCAATAAATACTATGCAACAAGCAGGAATAATATATGGCAAACAAAATAATTATTTTGAACCACTTGGTACAGCAACTCGTGCTGAAGTAGCATCTGTTTTAAATAGATTTATTAAAACAAGTAGTAAATAAAGATAATTAAAAAAGTAGAAAGACCTCTCTATTATTAGAGGTTTTTCTATTATATTAAAAATTTTTTATAATTTAGATAATATTAAAGTTAAATTTTAAAGAATAGTACATATGTATAACTTCATATATTATTTTAAAATAAAAAAGAGGTTATTATATGAAAAATATTTTTGTTGAAGTAGAGTTTATAGACAGTAATGATAAAGTTATAAAAAAAGATGATATTATAATAGAAGAAATTTATTTGAATATTATAAAAGATTATGTAAAATACATTGATGCAGTTATTATAAAATAAGGGGATGTAAATATGGCAGAAATATTAAAAAATGATTGGAAAGATTATTTAGACGATGAGTTTAAAAAAGATTATTATTTAAAACTTAGAGAGAGACTTAAAGAAGATTATAAAACAAAACAAGTATATCCTCCAATGGAAGATATATTTAATGCGCTACATTATACAAGTTATAAAGATACAAAAGTTTTAATATTAGGACAAGACCCATATCATCAAAAAGGTCAAGCGCATGGACTTAGTTTTTCGGTAAATAAAGGTATAAAAATACCACCATCTTTAAAAAATATATATAAAGAGTTATCTACAGATTTAGGACTTTATATGCCTAATAATGGGTATTTAAAAAAATGGGCAGACCAAGGAGTGTTGCTTTTAAATGCAACATTAACAGTTATAGATAGTAATGCAAATTCTCACCAAAATATTGGTTGGCAGATATTTACAGATAAGGTTATACAAGTGTTAAATGAGAAAGATGAACCAGTAGTTTTTATACTTTGGGGCAATAATGCTATATCAAAAACAAAGTTTATAACAAAAAATCATCATCTTATTTTAACATCAGTACATCCAAGTCCACTTTCTGCTAGTCGTGGTTTTTTTGGTTCTAAGCCTTTTTCAAAGACTAATCAATTTTTGGTACAAAATGGGTTAAAAGAAATAGACTGGCAGATAGAAAATATATAAAAAATACCTTCTATATTTCTAGAAGGTATTTTTTATATATTTATCTTTTTTCTACCATAAATTTAATAGAAGTTTTTAAATCTCCATCAACATCTATTTGAGAAAAGGCAGGTGTACATATAAGCTCTATACCATTTGGAGCAACATATCCTCTTGCTATAGCTATGCTTTTTACTGTTTGATTTACGGCACCTGCTCCTATTGTTTCTATTTCTATTTTTTTATTATTTCTTGCTATTGCAGCTATTGCGCCAGCAACAGACTTTGGTTCTGAATTTGCTGAAACCTTTAATATTTCCATAATTTCCTCCTAAATGTTGTATATGATACTATTATTTTTAACAAATATTTATATTATATACGTATGTATAAAATTTTTTAAAAAATTTGAAACTTTATTAATATAAAATAAGTCTAATGTATAGGAGGTGAAATTCACTAATGAGAAAAAATAAGGTATACCTAATAGAAGAAAGTCTCCTAAAAAATTATAATAAATATTACAAACTAGCATTTTCTTATGTTCATAACGATTCCGATGCTATGGATATAGTTCAAGATAGTGCATACAAGGCTATAAAAAATGCAGAACTACTTAAAAATCAAAAGTATGTAGACACTTGGATATATAGAATAGTTATAAATCAATGTAAGACATTTTTATCAAAAAATAAGCAAATAACAGATGATATAAGTGATGTAAATATATCTTTTAATGATAAATATGAAAATATAGATTTAAAAAATGCTTTAAACGCTTTAGATGATGACGAAAAGGCTATTATTATATTAAGGTTTTTTGAAGACTTAAAAATAGAAGATATAGCAAGTGTATTAGATATTAAAGTTAATACAGTTAAATCTAGATTATATCGTTGTCTTAGAAAGTTAGAAAGCATTATGGAGGAGGTATAAAATGGAGCATAATGAAATAATAAAAAAATTGAAAAAAGAATATGATAATATTAATGTTAAAGAAGAAGGGGTTTTTTTAATGAAAAAAAGTATTGAACAAGCTAAAAGAGAAAATAAAAATAATAAAGTTAAATATGTAACAGTTGCATCAATAGCTGCTTTGGCTGTATTTATTGCTTTACCAAATTTAAGCTCAAATATAGCTATGGCTATGAGTAAAATACCTGTTATAGGCAAAATTGTAGAAGTTATTACAATAGATAAATATGACGAAAATGACAAAAATATTAGTGCAAAAACACCAGTAGTAAAAGATGAAAACAATAGTAGTAGTTTAGATAATTTTAATGAGAAAACAGATGAATATATAAAATCTCTTACAGAAAAATTTAAACAAGATTTTAAAGAGGGAGATAATAAAAGCTTAGATATAGACTATGATGTTATAAGAGATAATGAAGATTTATTTAGCTTAAGAATAAACGGAACAGAAACAGAAGCTAGTGGTTATATGTTTTCTAAAATTTATCATATAGATAAAAATACAGGAAATATGATAGAGCTTAAAGATGTATTTAAAGATGGTAGTGATTATGTAGATATTTTAAGCCAAAACATTAAAGAACAAATGAAACAACAAATGGACAGCGATGAAAGTAAATCATATTTTTTAAATGATGAGATAGAAGAAAATAATTTTAATAAAATAAAAGAAGACCAAAATTTTTACTTTAATAGAGAAAATAATTTAGTAATATGTTTTGATGAGTATGAAGTTGCACCAGGTTATATGGGAACAGTAGAATTTATTATACCATCAGATGTTGTAGAAAATATTTTAAAATAAAAATATAAAAAGGCAAAACTATAAGTATTTATGATTTTGCCTTTTTATAATTATATTAGTTGTTTAGACAAAGTATTTCATCAAATCCTAAACTTTTATTATATATTTTAATATCTGTTAAAGAACCATTTATATTATTAATTATAATATCATCTTCTATTATTTCATAGTCTTTATTTTCAACTTTATATTTAGAGTTACTAATTTCTCCATTTATATATATTTTAATAATTCCATTATTTTCTTTAACAGCAGTAATAGTTGTTTCATATTTAGATGAAATAATTTCTTCAGATGTTACAATTAATCCATTTAAAATAAAATATGGGTGATTATATAAGTCAATTCCAAGGGCATATTCATTACCTTGTTTTATTAATGTAATATTTTTATCATCTGTTTTTACTTTAGCTGTTACTGTAAATCCATTATTTCCTTTAACACTGTAGTTAGCATTACTTAATTTAATATTAGGTTTTTTTATTGATTTTATTTCTGCAATAATATTATTTTCATAGTATTTTGTTGTAATGCTACTTTCGTTAACTATATTTAGGGTATTGTTTTCTTTAAATGATGCTATTACTTCAATTATATCACCATCATTCATATTTTCTTCTAAATATAGGTTAAATGTACAAAGATCCTTTAGTTTTTCTACTTTTGCACTTACTTTTTTAGAATTTATTTTTAAATTAAATATAGCTTCTTCTGTATTTAGGCGTTTACATACTTTTACTTGAATTTTATTTTGGTTTTTAATATAAATTTTATCTAATTTTAATGTATTTATATTTTTTTTCAAATTAAGATTCCAAATTTGTGTTTCTCCTGGTTGTAAATTAATATTAATTATTTCACCTTTTTTAAAAATTGATTTTGTAGGAGTAAGGTTACCACTATTAATATATCCATGTTCTAAAGTCATATAATATGTACCATCTGATTTTACACCTATAGATTCATCTAATTTGAATGTAAGAGTTTTAGTTTTATTGTCTGGATTTCTCATAGATATAATTCCACCATTTTCATCAAAACAGGAAAAACCATAAGGGTTTTGGTTTATTATATTTATATGTGGGTTAAGAGTAGTATTTTCAGCTGGTTTTCCGCCAATCATTTTTGCATTTTTTAATTTAGAAAAGTTGTTTTCTACCCAGTGTAAAAAGTCAGAGTTAATCAAATATTTTTCCTCATCTAATAAATCATTTGAATAGTAAAGCTCCCAAAAAGATGTGCCTCTTGTTCCTTGCATAAATAGGTAATTTCTAAATTCATCACCATTCATTGAATTAGCTGTTATGCCAGTTTCTTCTTTTCCATATACAGGGTCGTGGTTATAAATGTTTGCTAGTGGAAATTGAAACTGATGATTTATTATAAAATCATAATAACAAGCATCACGATATGTTAGCATATTATCCATCATATTATTTAAAACAGAATTTTTTGTTTCTCCACGGTCTCCAGAGCATTGTAGCCATACAGAGTTTGCCCATTGCAAATACCAAGGGCTTGGATTAACATAACAAGTAAGAGAAATCCATAGGTTATCAATTTTTAAATCTTTTTGGGCATTACGGATATTTTTAAATAATGTTACCCATTTTTCCCATAAATCAGTTATATGATACATACCATTTATACCACCATACATATGACAGTGCTCTTTATCATAACCAACGATTCCTTCTCCCTTTTTAAAGTCATTAAGCTGTGCTTTATCAGCAAACCCGTCCCATTTCCAATAGTTTATATTATAATCCTTCATTAATTGTATTATCATTTCTTCAAATTTATTAATATACCTACTATCAGAAATATCAATAGAATTACCAGATTTGCTACCATTTCCAGCTTCTTTTATAATGTCGGCTAACATATTATAATAATTGTATCCACCTCTTGGACCAACCCATAAACCAAAATTAGAACCAAATTTTTGTACTAGACTACTAGACGTGGATAATCCATTTGGAAATTTTGAATTAAATTGCCAAAATCCTTTGGTATTTATATCATCTTTTCCATTTCTTTCGATGTCATCTTTATTTTGTAAATCGTCTTTGTTTTTACGGTAAATATTCCAGCCATCATCTACAACGTACGAATCAAGAGGACGAACACCTGTATAAGAAAGATTTTTTTCTATTTGTTTAAAAGAATAAAGAATATTTTCATCAGTAATTCTCATCATATTATCAAACCAAGAATTGTATTGTATCCTAAATTTTGTTGGTGTTGAAATAGTATTAATATAATCAAAAAAGTAAGATTGAATTATGTTATTATTATTTCCACTATTACAAGAAGCGCCGATAACTGTATTCCAGCTTATATATTTATTATCTTCGCTTAATTGGTTATCCCTTTTAAAGTCATTAAAATTTTTACCAGTATAATAACGTACATGTCCTATTCTATTTACAATTTGTGTGTCTGTTGCTGGAAATTCGCAACCAATAAACATACCATTTATATATATAGGTTGCCCTAAATTTGCTACTTCATCTTCCATTTCAACAATACCACCACGGTTAGTAGGGATTGTCCATATTTTGTCACTTTCTGATAGTTTTAAATGTTCAAAATCAATATAATCAATGCGCATATTATTATCTGTACTTTCTAATTCTAAAAACTTTCTCATAAAGGGGTCATTATCATACATAACTATATTTTCCGTAACAGTTAATTTTCCATTACCAAATTTAATTGGATTAAATTTAAAAGTTAATATTTTACCATTTTTGTTAACTTGATTAACTATTGTATTTGTATTAGATATTTCTATTTTATTTAATGTTAATTTACTAGCTTTTATAATTATAAATTCTGATTTTATTATTTTGTTTAATCCACAAATTATAAATTCTTCTGAATCTTCTTGTGGTATAATATTACTTAAACCAAGTATATTATTAATAAGAATTGTTTTTATTTTAATACCAGACGATGTTGTTACTTTATTAAATATTCTTTTTAGAGCATTATTTCCAATTATTACTTCATTTTCATTTTCTTTTATTTCTACTGATCCATTTTTATAATTACTCATTTTAAATACCCCCTTTTATACTATTTGTATTATATAGTATATTATAACTCAACTATATTAATAATAACAATTATATATTATTTATAAAAACTATTGTAAAAGAATATATAATAATGTATAATATATTTAAAAATGCTGTATTTATCAATACTTTTAATAATAAAAGGAGACTTAAAGTATGAATTCAAATAACAAGGGAAATTCTTTTGATAGCTCCTTAGAGCAAAAGATAGATAATAAATTGTTTAAAAGTGATATAAATTTAGATTTTATTGAAGAACCACAAGAAAAAGGATTATTAGCAAGGTTTTTATCAAGATTTAGAAAAGAAGAATTTATAGATTCTAAAGATACATTAAAGGACTATTCTTATGAATATTCTAAATTTAGAGAATATGTATTTTTGTTAGATGATAGTGAAGATGATAGCAATGTTTTAAAAGTGATAGAGCTCTGTGATGATAGCTTAAAGCTTGATAGGCATCGATTATATTTAGATAAAAAAAGAAAAGAATGTGAAACTATATTAGAAGATTTAAAATGTTATGATAACCTTTCTGAAGATGACGCAGAACATTTAAAGTCACTTATTACAAAATTTATTCAGTTAAATACTGAAAGAAAAGGAATTAGATATCAATTAGGGGATTTTAATAATTCTATAAACAAATTAGAAAATTTAGAGGAAGATGCTCAAGATGCTCTATATCAAATAGAAGATGCTGAAAATTCTAAGCGTCTTTTATCTAGAGATATTAGTTTAATAAAAGATGAAAAAGAGCGTACTATTCTTGATAGAGAAAGGTTACAGTTTGCTTATAAAGTTTTACACAAGTTTTCTTTTGCTATATCTATACTATTAGGATTATCCATAATATTTTTAACATTAATATCAGTTTCTTTAAATGAATCAGTTTTTTTATCATTATCTATTTTATGTATAACATTAGTTTTTACAATTGTTCTTATATATATCTTTAGGAGAAAAATAGTTTTTGAGTTAAAATTAAATGAAAAAAAACAGTCTAAACTTGTTTCTTTATTAAACAAAAAAACTGTTGTATATTCTTATTATGTAAATTTCTTAAATTATACTTATAAAAAATATAATGTAAAAAATTCTCGTGTTTTAAAGTCTAATTTAGATGATTTTAATAATTATAAACATATTGTTACTAGATATGATAATTTGGGAAAGTTAGTTTATGAAGTACAAGGTCAGTTAGAAGATTTTTTAAAGGATAAAAAAATAACTATTTCTAATGGTTCTTTAGAGTCTTTTGCTAAATCTATAAATATAGATAACAAAATAGCATATTTTAAAGATATAGAGCTAAAAAAACAAAAAATTGAAGATAGAATTAAAGAAATAGAAGAAGAACATCAACGATTAATAGAAAAAATAATAGCTATTAATGTAGAAGATACATCTAAAGAAAAGGTAGTAGAAAAAATAATACAAGCATATTTTAATGAAACAGAAAAGTTATTATCTGAAGAAGACGAGGAAGATATTAAAAAAGAAGAAACATCTATTTAATAGTATAAAAATACCTGCCAAGTTTATAAGGTAGGTATTTTTACAGTATTAATTATATTTAAAAATTTAAAGGAGGATAATATGAGAAAGATACTTAATGTTTTAAGTATAATAGTATTTATATTTGCCTTAAGTTTTAATGTATCTGCATCTGATGACTGGATAAACTTAAAACTTAACTATGATGGCAAAGTACATAATTATAGTGCTGAAAGAATACATATTACTATTGATAGTAAACAAATAGAAAATTTAAAAATGGAGCCAATTATAATAGATGGCAGAACTCTTGTTCCTTTAAGGGATATTTTTGAGGAAATGGATGCTCAAATATTTTGGAACGATAAAGAAAAAGAGGTAACTATTAAAAAAGATGATAATACTATAGTATTTAAAATAGATAGCAATGAAGCTATAAAAAATAGTATAGATATTATTAAATTAGACGTACCAGCAAAAATAATAAATGGTTATACAATGGTGCCTATAAGGGCTATATCAGATAGTATAGGTTATAGTGTAGAATGGGATAATAACATAAGAACTATTGTAATAGAAACACCTATAGAAACCCAAAGTGAATCACAGTCTGTAAATGGCACTATTACAGAAATTATTACAGAAACAACAACTGATAATATAGAACCTATTGCTAATCAAAAACAAGATGGTATAAAAATTGTTTGGGACCAAACATCTAAGCCTATAAATGATAGTGATGCAAAAAGAAAGGCTATAAATGGATTAGATGTTTTATCGCCTACCTGGTTTGAAATAAAAAACAGTGAAGGGGATATAGAAGATAAAGGTAGTATAGAATATTCTAAATGGGCTAAAGAACAGGGTTATCAATTATGGGGGCTTGTATCTAATAGCTTTGACCCAGTTATAACACATAATACATTAAGTAATCCACAAAAAAGAAAGAAAATAATAGATACTTTAGTTGAATATGCTAAAAAGTATAACTTAGATGGTATTAATATAGACTTTGAAAGCATTTCAAAAGAAGATGGAGACTATTATTTACAGTTTATAAAAGAGGCAACACCTATATTTAAACAAAATGGGTTGGTTGTATCTGTTGATATGTACGTACCTACACCTTGGACGGCTCATTACCAAATGGCTGAAGTGGGTAAAATAGTAGATTATGTAATAATTATGGCTTATGATGAACATTATAGCACAAGTAAAGAAAGTGGATCTGTTTCATCTTTACCTTGGGCAGAAAAATATATGACAGAGGCTACAAAACTTGTAAATAAGGATAAACTTATAATGGGTGTACCTTTTTATACTAGAGTGTGGACAGAAACTAAAAATGCAGATGGATCTGTTTCTGTAGTATCTAAATCTTTAAAAATGGACGAGGCTAGAAAGCTTTTAGAGGATAATAATGCAAATATTGTGTGGGATGAAAAAACAAGGCAATATTATGGAGAATATTTTTCTGATGGAACAACCAAAAAAATATGGCTGGAAGATGAAAAATCTATGGAAGAACGTATGAAAGTTGCAATAAATTTAGGTGTTAAAGGTGTTGCTGGGTGGAAAAGAGGTCACGAAAATAATGCTACTTGGGATATAATAAATAAATATTTCAATTAAAAAAATAAATGCTGAAAATTAATTTTCAGCATTTATTTTTTTATAAAACAATTTCAAAAGGCCAATCTATAATACCACCAAATTCAAATATATTAGTATAACCTTTTTGAACCATTATTTGAGATGCTTGTTTACTTCTTACGCCACTTCTACAATATACAAGGATAGTTTCATTTTTATCTTTAAAAACTTCCTCAACTTTTCCATTTATTTGATCTAAAGGTAGCGATATAGCATTATCTATATGACCTTCATTAAATTCTTCTTCTGTTCTTACATCTAGTACTTTACAGTTAGTATTATCCATTAATTTTTTTGCTTCGACAGCTTTTATAATTTTAAAATTATTCATTGTTACCTCCATTATTATAAATTATAGGTTAATATTTATGCTTATAGGACAATGGTCAGAACCTAAAATATCATTATGAATAGTAGCATCTATTAGATTTTGTTTTATGTCATTAGATATTATATAATAATCTATACGCCAACCAGCATTTTTTTCACGTGCTTTAAATCTATAACTCCACCAACTATAAGCACCTTCTTTTTCTGGATATTTATATCTAAAAGTATCTATAAACCCACTATCTAAAAGGTTTTGGAATTTTTCACGTTCTTCGTCAGAAAATCCAGGATTTTTTCTATTAGTTTTGGGATTTTTTAAATCTATTTCTTGATGTGCTACGTTTAAATCACCACAATAAATAACTGGTTTGTTTTCTTTTAGTTTATTAAGATATTTTTTAATGTCATCTTCCCATTTTATACGATATTCAAGCCTTTTTAGTTCTTCTTGTGAATTTGGAACATAAGCTGTTACATAATAGAATTTTTCGAATTCTAAAGTTATAAGTCTACCTTCATTATTATGTTCTTCTATATTTAAACCATAAGTAACTTTTAATGGTTCTTTTTTAGAAAAAACAGCAACTCCAGAGTATCCCTTTTTTTCTGCATAGTTCCAATATTGGTAATATCCGTTTATATCAAGTGTTATTTGCCCTTCTTGCAATTTTGTTTCTTGTATCGAAAAAATATCTGCGTCTATATAGTTAAAAAAATCTAAAAAACCCTTTGTTATACAGGCTCTAAGACCATTAACATTCCAAGATACCATTTTCATTTTTTATCCCCCATATTATATTTTCGAGTGTACTTAATTGTTACATAAAATTTATTTTAATTTTTTTATTCTTTCTAAAAACTCATTAAAGCTAGCATCACTAGGCATTCTAAAATCTCCTCTAGGAGATAAGGATACAGAACCTACTTTTGCTCCATCTGGTAGACAAGAACGTTTAAATTGTTGTGTAAAAAATCTTATATAAAATTTTTCTAGCCATTTTAAAATAGTTTTATTATCATAGGTGTCATTAAAGGCTTTTTTAGCAAGATAATGTATTTTTTCTGGTGTATAGTTATGCCTTACCATATTATATAGGAAGAAGTCGTGTAGTTCATAAGGTCCTACTATATCTTCTGTTATTTGGGATATATTACCATTTTCATTAGGTGGCAATAGTTCAGGTGATACAGGAGTATTTAATATATCCATTAATATATGCTCTAAATCGTTATTAGAATTTTTAGCAAAGTACTCTATTAAATATCTTATTAATGTTTTAGGAATAGAGCCATTTACACCATACATACTCATATGGTCACCATTATATGTGGCAAAGCCAAGCGCAAGCTCTGATAAATCGCCAGTACCTACAACTATACCATTATATTTATTTGATATATCCATAAGTATTTGTGTTCTTTCTCTAGCTTGACTATTTTCGTATGTTACATCGTGTACATTAGGGTTATGATTTATATCATCAAAATGTTTTAAAACGGCATCTTTTATATTAATTTCTAAAAGAGTAGTACCTATTATTTCACATAATTTTTTAGCATTATTATATGTCCTATCTGTTGTACCAAAGCAAGGCATTGTAACTGCTATGATACCTTTTTTATCGTATCCTAAAAGCTCAAAAGTTCTATTTATAACAATTAATGCGTGAGTAGAATCTAATCCGCCAGATATACCAATAATGACATTTTTTATACCTATATGTTCCATACGTTTTTTTAAACCATAAGCTTGAATATCTATTATTTCTTTACATCTTATATCTCTTTTGTCTTTATCTTTTGGTACAAAAGGCATAGGGTCTATATATTTATCTATATCAAAAGATATATTTTCCATATTATAGGAAACTATATGATAATCATCAGTTTGTTTAGTTTTAAAGGTACTATTTCTTCTTCTTTCACTATTTATATATTCAAGGTCTATATCAGAATAAATAATATTATTTTCAAAAGGAATACTTTCATTTAAAATGCGTCCATTTTCATATATTAAATTGTGTCCAGAAAATACCAAATCAGTTGTAGATTCTCCTTGTCCAGCATTGGCATATACATAACCACAAATACATCTAGCAGATTGGTTTTTTATAAGTTCCTTTCTGTATATAGATTTTCCAGCTATTTCATTGCTAGCAGAAAGGTTAAATATAATATTAGCTCCATTTATAGCATAGTTTGAGCTAGGAGGGATAACACTCCATAAATCTTCACATATTTCTATTGCAAATGTAAAATTTTTAATATTTTCTATTTTAAAAATAGTTTTTCCAAAACAAGTAGAGCAATTATTAAATTCATCTAAATTTAAAAAGTATTTAGCGTTATCACTTAAATTATTAAAGTGTCTTTTTTCATAAAATTCATTATAGTTAGGTATATGTGTTTTTGGTATTATTCCTAAAATGTTACCTTTATAAAAACATACAGCACTATTATAAAGCTTACCTAAAAATTCTATTGGCATACCAACTATACAAGTTATATTTAAGTCTTTAGTTTCTTGCACAATATGTTTTAATGCCTTTTTACTATCTTGTAATAGACTGTCTTGTAGAAATAAATCTGAGCAAGTGTAACCGGTTATACAAAGTTCGGGAAAACATATAATGCTTGCTTTATTTTTTTCAGCTTTTTTTATATCTTCTATTATATTTTTAGCATTATAAAAACAATCAGCAACTTTTATATAAGGTGTAGCAGCAGCTACTCTAACAAATCCATATTCCATAAATCTATCTCCTTATTAATTTATTATTTTTATTATACCACAAATAAAGTTTTTTAAAAGTATATTTAAAATTATAGAAATTAATAAAATTGTAAAAATAGGATAAATTGTATAAAAAATAAAAAAATATTGCATAAAAAATCCTTTATTGATTAATAATACTACTGTCTAAAGAAATTAAAAAATTATAAATTTTTATAATTTAATTTTTATAAGGAGGAATTTTTTTGAAAGCAACAGGGATTGTAAGACGTATAGATGACTTAGGCAGAGTTGTTATACCAAAAGAGATAAGAAGAACATTAAGAATAAGAGAAGGAGACCCTTTAGAAATATTTACAGATAGAGAAGGCGAAATAATATTAAAAAAATATTCACCAATAGGAGAACTTGGTAGTTTTTCGAAAGAATATGCAGAAAGTTTAGCTCAAACAGTAGGTCATATAGCTTGTATAGTTGATAAAGACCATATAATAGCTGTTAGTGGTGGGGGTAAAAAGGAGCTTTTAGAAAAACATATTAGTAGTGATTTAGAAGAGGTGATTAATAAAAGAGTTACACATATAGCTAATAGAGATGAAAAAAGCTTTGTCTCTATTACAGAAGAAGATAGTGGTATATATAATCATCAATTAATCACGCCTATTATATCTGAAGGAGATGTATTAGGTGCTGTTGTATTATTATCTGGAGATAAAAAAATGGGCGAAGTAGAGGGAAAATTAGCTCAAACAGCGGCTGGATTTTTAGGCAAACAAATGGAGTAGTTTTTATAATTAAAATAAATAGCTTTTCAAAAAACTTATTTTGAAAGGCTATTTATAATAAAAAGGCTGTTAATAAGTTTTAATGTATATAACGTTAATATTTATTTTATATTGTATACATATTTAAAATTTAGTATAATTATATAAAATTATATTTTTAGGAGGGGAATGTATGAATAAAAAAGAAAACCAGAAAAAGAAAAACTCCTTTTTTGATAAATTTTTAAATAGTGTTGAAATAGCTGGTAATAAGTTACCACATCCAGTAACATTATTTTTTATTTTAGCATTTATAATAGTCTTACTATCTGCTATATTTGAGGCTTTAGGAGTTTCAGCAACTGGGGAAATAATGAATACTAAAACAATGGAATTAGAAGAAAAAACTATAACTGCTGTTAGTTTATTAAGTGGTGATGGTATATCTTATATGGTAAGAAATGCTATATCAAATTTTACAAGTTTTGCTCCTTTTGGAGTAGTTTTGGTAACTATGCTTGGCGTTGGTTGTGCAGAGGGTAGTGGTTATATTGCTGCTGCTATGAAAAAGTTAGTATCTAAAACATCAGCAAAACTAATAACACCTGTTGTTGTATTTTTAGGAGTTATATCTAATGTAGCATCAGATGTGGGATATGTTGTATTAGTACCTATTGGCGCTATTGTATTTATGGCATATAAAAGACACCCTTTAGCTGGACTTGCTGCTGCTTTTGCTGGTGTATCAGGTGGATTTAGTGCAAATCTTTTAATAGGTACAGTAGATACACTTCTTGCAGGTATAAGCACAGAGGCAGCACAGATATTAAATAGTTCTTATGAAGTTGGAGCAACTGCTAATTGGTTTTTTATGTTTATATCTACATTTTTAATTGTTATAGTAGGTACATTTGTTACAGACAAAATTGTTGAACCCAGATTGGGAAAATTTGATACGACAGATGAAAGCATTGATAAAGCTACACAGCTTACAAAACAAGAAAATAAAGCTTTAATTTGGGCAAATATTACATTAATAATATATATATTATTAATAGTATTATGGGCTATGCCAAAAAATTCTTTACTTAGAAACCCAGAGACAGGGAGTTTAATATCAAAAGCCTTATTAATAGATGGTATTATTGTTTTTATAACAATTGGATTTTTTATACCCTCTGTTGTATATGGTAGGATATCAGGAACTTATAAAAATGAAAAAGATATAGGTGAACAATTAGGTAAGAATATGGCATCTATGGGTTCTTATATTGCTTTAACATTTGTTGCAGCCCAATTTGTTAATTACTTTAACTATACAAATATTGGAAGTATATTAGCTTTAAAAGGAGCAGAGTTTTTAGGTAATATAGGGTTAACAGGAGCACCTCTTATAGTATTGTTTGTAATATTAACAGCATTTATAAATCTATTTATGGGTTCTGCTTCTGCTAAATGGACTATACTTGCACCAATTTTTATACCTATGTTTATGCAGCTTGGATACTCTCCAGAGCTTACACAAGTTGCTTATCGTATAGGGGATTCTACTACTAATATTATTAGTCCACTTATGGTATATTTTGGTATGATAGTTGTATTTGCTAAAAAGTACGATAAAAATTCTGGTATAGGTACATTAATATCTACAATGTTACCATATAGTATAATGTTTTTAATAGGTTGGACAATATTATTAGTTATATGGATGACTTTAGGGTTACCTTTAGGCCCTGGTGTATCTATGTTTTATTAGTAACTAATTTTTTTAAATAAAAAAGGCTTGATTTATTTTAGTACAAGCCTTTTTTATTTCTACTATATTAAAAAGGAGTGATTGTTATAGATAATTATATTTTAATAGGAAATCCAGTAAAACATAGTATATCACCACTTATACATAATACATTTTTTAAGGATATGGAATATAATAATAAAAAATATGATATATTTTTAGTTGAAAAATTAGATAAAAATATAATACATAGCTTTTTTGATAAAAATATCAAGGGTATAAATGTAACTGTTCCATATAAAATAGATATAATGAAATATTTATATAAAATAGATGAACAAGCTAAAAGGATAGGTTCTATAAATACTTTAAAATATACAGAAGATGGATACATAGGCTATAACACAGATATAGATGGCATGGAAGATACTTTATTAGAAAACAATATTAATATTAAGAATAAAATAGTGTTAATAATAGGGGCAGGTGGCAGTGGATATACAGCATCTTTTATGGCTTTGAAAAACAAAGTAAAAAAGATAGTTATAGCTAATAGGACTATTGAAAATTCTATAAAGTTAAAAGATCACATATTAAAATATTATAAAGATGCTATTATAGATATAGTTAGTTTAGATAAAATTAATAGTATAGAAAATATTGAAATAATAATTAATACAACAACTTTAGGGTTTGGAGGTAATATAGACAAATCTCCTTTAAATGATAGCTTTTTTAAAAATAATAATATAGAATTTGTATTTGATATTATATACACTCCATTTAAAACAAAGCTTTTACAAATAGCAGAAAATAATAATATTAAATGTACAAATGGTTTTGCTATGCTAATATATCAAGCATTAAAAGCAGAGGAAATATGGCAAGATAAAAATATAGATATATTATATAAAATAAATCTTAAAAATAGGATTTTATTGGAATATATAAATAGAACATATTGAATAAGTTTAAATTAGGTGTTATAATATACAAAAAATTATTTAATAGGAGGGCGAATAATGGGAAAATATTTTGGTACAGATGGTATTAGAGGTGTTGCTAATGTAGAGCTTACACCAGAGCTTGCTTATAAAATAGGTAGGGCCGGAGCATATGTTTTAAATAAGGAAAATAACCATAAGCCTACTATTATTGTCGGTATGGATACACGTATATCTGGAGATATGTTGGAGGCAAGCCTTATATCTGGTATGTGTTCTGTTGGGGCTAAAGTTATATCTTTAGGTATTATACCTACTCCAGCTATTGCATACCTTGTAAAAAAGTATAACGTAGATGCTGGGGTTATGATTAGTGCTAGCCACAATCTTTTTATGGATAATGGTATTAAATTTTTTAATAGCAATGGATTTAAACTTAGTGATAATATAGAGGAGGAAATAGAAGATTATATAATAAATAAATACAGTGATATACCTTATCCAGAGGGTAAAGAAATAGGCTATAAGGAAGTTAAAGAGGAAGCAATAGAAGATTATATAGATTTTTTAAAGTCTACATTAGATATAAATTTTGAAGGGATAGATTTAACAATAGATTGTGCTAATGGTGCAACATATCAGGTAGCTCCTATATTGTTTGAGGATTTAAAGGCAAATACAAATGTTATTTTTAGAGAGCCTAATGGTATAAATATAAATGATAATTGTGGTTCTACTCATATGGAAATTCTGTGCAAGGAGGTTGTTAATAACAAATCTCATATAGGTATAGCTTTTGATGGCGATGGAGATAGATGTCTTGTTGTAGACGAAAATGGTAGTATAGTAGACGGTGATGAGATAATGGCTATATGTGGAAATTATCTTAAAGAGCAAGGAAAGTTAAAAGACAATACTATAGTTGCTACTATTATGAGTAATTTGGGACTTTTTATAATGGGAGATAAAAATAATATAAATATTTTAAAAACAAAAGTAGGGGATAGATATGTTTTAGAGGAGATGCTTTTAAAGGGTCTTAATTTTGGAGGGGAACAATCTGGACATATTATATATTTAGATTATAATACAACAGGAGATGGTATACTTACAGCTATTAAACTTTTAGAAGTTATTAAAAAAACTGGTAAAAAATTATCTGAGCTTAGAAAAGTCATAAAAGTTTTACCTCAGGTACTTGTTAATGCTAAAGTTGATAATAAAAATAAATATAACTATCTTGAAAATGAGGATATAAAAAATGCTATAAATAGCCTTGAAAAAATGTTTGAAGGTAATGGGAGAGTTTTAATAAGACCATCTGGTACGGAGGCTTTGGTAAGAGTTATGATAGAAGGAAATGACCAAAATATACTAGATAGAGAGGCTAGAAAGTTAGCTAAATTAATAGAAGAAAAATTAAAATAGGGGGATTTAAAATTAATAATATTATTTATATTATTAATTTTATTTAGCAGTTACCATAGGATACCATATTTTAATATATTATTTTCAAAACAACAAGATTATTTTATTTATTCCATTTGGTGTATTATTTTATAAATTAATAAAATAAAAATAGGAGAACATTGTATTCTCCTATTTTTTTATATTTATATTAGATTAATTTTGGCTTTTATCCAGTCTGGTAAATTTTTAAAGCTTTTATCAGCCCAATAAAAACTGCTATGTTCAGAGCTAATTTTAATATTAGGATGGTTTACATTAACTAAGTATGTAATAATAACAAGATGTAAGCCGTCTTTTCTTATAACAGATGTAGAATCTAATATTTTTTCTATATTATTTAATGTTATACTAATGCCAGTTTCTTCAAATATTTCCCTTATAAGAGCATCTAATACATTTTCTCCATATTCTATTCTTCCACCAGGGATATCATATAAATTTGAGTTAGCATCCTTTTTGTTTTCTTCTTGTGTCTTTTTTAAAATAAGGTATTTATCATCTTCATTTTTTAAAAGACATTTTACAGCTATGGCAAATTTATTTTCCATTAAAGTTTGTTTCCTATATAATTTTAAAGCCTAAAATGTTTTTCATATAGTCTAAGGCAGATGTATGTCCGTTTTCATTAAAAGATGCACAAGCATTAGAATTCACTTTGAAGTTGATATTTTTACCCATATTTGCACAAGCATTATAAATTGTAATAGCAGTTTGTAAAACACATATATCTGTAACAACACCACATAGCTCTATATTATCATAATTATTTACTATATCTTCTATATCTTGTATTGTAGGAGCATAACCTTTCTTTTCTAATATTTTACAGTTCTTATAAGATAAAGTCTCTTTTAACTTACCATAAGGGTTATGCCCTTTTGTTCCTTTTTCGCAATGGATATTAAAACTTTTGCTTTCTGGATGTATATGCCATTCTTCTTTAATATGCGTATCAAGAGTAAATATAATATCACTATTATTTTTAATATATTCATTAGCTAAATTATAAATATTATTTTCTATATCTTGAGCTTTTTTACCAGCAGTTAAAAGCCCATCATCTGCAACAAAATCATATTGGTAGTCTATAATGATTAGTAAGTTATTCATAATGACACCTCCATTTATTATTAGTTATTTTATGTATATATTCCTACAAAATTTAGGGTAGGGCAAACTCTTGATTTAAGTATTCTTATTTCTATATAATCAGTATTTATATTATCTAGTTTACAAATTCTTTTGCTACCTACAATTGTCCCATTAAATATGTTAATTATATTATTATTTATATTAGCATAAATTTCAAATTCTTCTATTCTTTGACTTAATGCAATTTGTTCTTTTAAAACAATTGTTTTAATTTGTTTTATGCTATCAAACTTAAATGTGATAGTAGCTTTTTCTTCACTATCAATACCTTTATAGAATTTATCATCTTCAGATAGTACATTATATATATTAGTATTATTATCAATAATATCAACTTTGATTTGTGCTTGATTTGCAATATTTTCTTTAAAAGTATTATTTATATGATTTCCTATTTGTTTAAGTATTTGTACATCTTTATCATCAATAAGCCCTTCTTTATTAGGTGGAATATTTAAAAGTAAGGTAGCATTTGCACCAACAGAATTATAGTATGTATCTAAAAGTTTTTCTAGTGGTTTTGGCTCTTCATTTTGATGATAAAACCAACCATTTCTTATAGATGTATCTACTTCACAAGGATACCAAATTAAATCTTTTTCATCTTTTAATACTTCTTGGCTTCCTAAGTCTTCGTCAGTAGGACTTATTTCTCTTTCTCTAAAAGAAGAATCATCATTTTTTTGTGAGTTTTCTTGAACTATTTCACTTTTTGATAGTCTAGCTGGGACTACATTCCATTCTTGTTTTCTACAATGTCCAGCCTCATTACCACACCATCTAACGTCAGGACCACAAATAGTTATACAGGCATTTGGTTGTAGTTTTCTTATTAAAGAGTAATATCCATCCCAATCATATATTTGTTTTTTTCCATTTTCTCCTTCACCACAAGCACCATCAAACCATACACTAAATAGTTCACCATATTCTGTTAAAAGCTCAGTTAATTGATTTTTAAAAAATTCATTATATTCATCTGTTCCATAAAGTTTGCTATTCATATCCCAAGGAGATAAATAAACACCAAATTTTAAACCATATTTTTTACAGGAGTTACTTAATTCTTTTACAATATCACCTTTTCCATTTTTATATGGACTATTTTTAATACTATGCTCAGTATATTTACTAGGCCATAGGCAAAAGCCATCGTGGTGTTTACAAGTTAATATTACAGCTTTTATATTTGCATTTTTTAAGCTTTCTACCCATTGGTCTGTATTTAGATTAGTAGGATTAAATTCATTAGGGTCTTCTTTACCATTACCCCATTCTCTATCATAAAATGTATTCATACCAAAATGTATGAAAGAATAAAATTCTAATTTATGCCAATTAAGTTGTCTTTCGCTAGGACGTATGCTAATTAATTTTTCAGATAAATTAATCATAATTTCATCTCCTTTTATTTATAAAATAACAAACTTACTTTACTAAAATTCTTCAAATTCACCTATTTTTCTAAAACGGTTATATCTATCATCTAAAAGTATATTTTTAGGTATATTTAAAAGACTATTTATTTCTTTTATAAGTTCTTCTTTTAAAATGTGTGCAGTATACATAAAGTCCATTTCTACACCACCATCTACCTCTGGTATAACTTTTTCTATAATGCCAAGTTCTAAAAGGTCTTTTGCAGTTATTTTCATAAGCTCTGCCGCTTCTGGAGCTTTTGTTGCGTCTTTCCACAAAATACTTGCAAAGCCTTCTGGAGATAATATAGAATAAACGGAATTTTCAAGCATCCATACTCTATCAGCAACTCCAAGTGCTAAAGCTCCTCCGCTACCACCTTCACCTATAACAATAGCTATAATAGGAACTTTTAAATTTGCCATTTCAAAAAGATTTCTTGCAATAGCTTCTCCTTGACCACGTTCTTCAGCGCCTATACCACAATATGCACCAGATGTATTTATAAATGTTATTATTGGTCTGTTAAATTTTTCTGCTTGTTTCATAAGTCTTAATGCTTTTCTATACCCTTCTGGGTGAGGTGAGCCAAAATTTCTTTCTATATTTTCTTCTATAGTAGAGCCCTTTTGTATACCAACAATAGTAACAGGTTGGTGGTCTAAAAGAGCAATACCTCCTATAATAGCTTTATCATCTTTATATGCTCTATCACCATGTAGTTCTATAAAGTTTGTAAATATATAGTCTATATATTCTTTAGCATTAGGTCTTGTAACTCTTCTTGCTAGTCTTACTGTTTCAAAAGCAGTTGACATTTTAAGCCCTCCTAAACTATTATTATAATAATCTTATTGTAATGTTTTAATATCTTCTTATAAATTATATAGTTATTTTATTTTTAATAAATTTGGTAAATAATATGTTAATAAATATTAAATTATTATAAATTTTTCTTATGTATTTTTAAAATAGTAGATAATGTTTTTTTAAGATTTTGTCTTTCAATAATCGCGTCTACAAAGCCGTGTTCTAGTAAAAATTCTGCTTTTTGAAATCCTTCTGGTAATTTTTGTTTAATAGTTTGTTCTATAACTCTAGGACCAGCAAAACCAATAAGTGTATTAGGCTCTGCTAATATTATATCTCCAAGCATTGCAAAACTAGCTGTAACACCACCAGTTGTAGGATCTGTTAAAACTGTTACGTATAAAAGTCCAGCTTCAGAGTGTTTGCTGGCTGCGGCACTAACTTTTGCCATTTGCATAAGAGATACTATACCCTCTTGCATTCTAGCACCACCAGATGCAGTAAAAATAATAATAGGTAATTCATTTTCTGTTGCATATTCAAAAGTTCTTGTTATTTTTTCGCCTACAACAGAACCCATACTACCCATTATAAAGCTAGAGTCCATAACACATAATATACAATCTTTGCCATATATTTGGCATTTACCAGTAACAACAGAATCATTAAGACCAGTTTTTTCTTTAAGATTTTGTATCTTTTCATCATAATTAGGATAATTTAAAGGATTTTTCGCGTACATATCTTTATCAAATTCTACAAAGATATTTTTATCAGCAATAGTTTTTATTCTATCTCTAGCAGATAGTCTAAAATAAAAGTTGCATTCAGGACAAACATTATATAACCCTAGTTCTTTAGAATATATAGTTGTACCACAGCCACTACATTTTATACAAAGTCCAGTTGGCACTTCTGGCTTTGTATAAAGTTTTTGTTTATTAAGTTTTTTATCAATATTACTAGGACTTTTTTTGTTTTTAAATAAATCCATACAAATCTTCCTTTCAAAAGATTATTTTATTATTTTATTTGCAATAAATGATGTATCAAAGTTACCATTTAAGTAATCTTCATTTTCTAAAAGTTCCATATGAAAATCTATGTTAGTTTTAATACCTTCTATAACAAATTCATTTAAAGCTCTTTTCATTTTTTGGATAGCCTCTTCTCTAGTTCTTCCTTTTGTTATAACTTTAGCTATCATAGAATCATAAAAACTAGGTATAGTATAACCAGCATATACAGCACTATCTACTCTAAGTCCATTACCACCACTAGGTAAAAATAAATAATCTATTTTACCAGGGGATGGAGCAAAATTATTATAAGGGTCTTCAGCATTTATTCTACATTCAATACTATGACCGTTAAACATTACATCATCTTGGGTATATTTAAGTTTTTTACCATAGGCTATTCTTATTTGCTCTTTAACTATATCTATATCTGTTATCATTTCTGTAACAGGGTGTTCTACTTGTATGCGAGTATTCATTTCCATAAAATAAAAATTATTATCTTTATCATATAAAAATTCTATTGTACCAGCATTTTTATAGTTAGATGCTTTAACAGCTCTTATAGCAGCTTCTCCCATAGCTTTTCTTGTTTCATTATCAAGGGCAACAGAAGGTGCTTCTTCTAAAACTTTTTGGTTTCTTCTTTGTAATGAACAATCACGTTCTCCTAAATGGATAGCATTACCATATTCATCTGCTAATATTTGAACTTCTATATGTCTAGCATTTTCTATTACTTTCTCCATATATATTCTATCATCACCAAAGGCTACTTTAGCCTCACTTTTAGCAGAATTATATGCCTCTTCTAAATCGTTTTCTTCTCTAACTATTCTTATTCCACGGCCACCGCCACCAGCAGATGCCTTAATCATGATAGGGTATCCAAATTTGTTTGCAAGCTCTTTTGCTTTTTCTATATTTTCTACTATACCATCACTACCAGGAGTAACGGGTACACCAGCTTCTATCATAAGCTTTCTAGCATTAGCTTTGTTACCCATAAGGTCTATTGTTTTTGCATCTGGTCCTATAAATTTAATGTTACATTCTTTGCACATATCAGCAAATTTTGAGTTTTCTGATAAAAATCCAAATCCAGGGTGTATAGCATTAGCTCCTGTAAGACAAGCAGCACTTATAATATTATTCATATTAAGATAGCTAGAAGAACTTTTATTACCACCTATACAAACGGCCTCATCTGCAAGCTGTGTATGTAGGGCATTTTTATCTGCCTCAGAGTAAACAGCAACAGTAGATATACCCATTTCTCTACAAGCTCTAATTATTCTAACAGCTATTTCTCCACGATTTGCTATTAATATTTTGTTAAACATAAAACACCTCTATCCAATCATAAAAGTAAATTCTGCTTCGGCTACTTTTTTATCTCCAACATAAGCAACACCTTTGCCAATACCTGCAACTTTTTTAAGTTTTAGAAGCTCTACCTCTAGCCTTAAAGTATCCCCAGGAACTACTTTATCTCTAAATTTGGCGTTATTTATAGCTCCAAAATATGCAATTTTACCTTTATACTCTTCCATAGATAATATAGCACAAGCACCAGCTTGAGCCATAGCCTCTATTATTAAAACACCAGGCATAACTGGCTCTACTGGAAAGTGACCTTGGAAAAATTGTTCGTTCATTGTTACATTTTTTATAGCAACTATTTTTTTACCTTCTTCTATTTCTATAACTTTATCTATTAAAAGAAAAGGGTATCTATGTGGAATAATTTCCATTATTTCTTTAATATTCATAATAATCTCCTTTTTATAAACTAATATTATAGGTATGCAAAAGCATACCCATAATATTTATATTATTCTAAATAAAGGTTGGTTGTATTCTACCATATCTTCATTATTTACAAGTATTTCAACTATTTCTCCACTATATTGACTTGTTATTTCATTCATAACTTTCATAGCCTCTATAATACATAAAACGTCGCCTTCTTTTACTTTATCTCCAACTTTAACATAAGCAGGCTTAGTAGGGGAGCTACTAGAATAAAATGTCCCTACAATAGGACTTGCAACTATGTTGCCTTCTTTTATTTCCTGTTTAATTTCTGGAATAATTGTTATAGGCTCAGATATATTTTCTGCTATATTATTTATAGTAGGTGTGTTTATAGCAGTATTATTATCAATAGAAGGAGTGATATTATTTTGAACAATAGGTTGGCTATTATATTTATTCATTCTAAGATAAAAGCCATCACTTAATTTAAGCTCAAAGTCCATAAGATTAGAATTATCTAAACTTTGCATTAAGTTTTTAATTTTTTCAAAATCCATTTTTATTATTCCTCCCATTTTTTAAGACATAATACTGAATTATGTCCACCAAAGCCAAGTGTATTAGATAAAGCATATTTCATTTCACGCTCTTTACCTACATTTGGTGTATAGTCTAAGTCACATTCTTCATCTGGAACTTTATAACCAACTGTTGGAGGAACAAAGTTATTTTGCAGTGCTAACACACAAGTTATTGCTTCAACAGCACCAGTTGCACCTAAAAGATGACCTGTCATAGATTTGGTAGAGCTAATAGAAACTTTATAAGCATTATCCTTAAGAGCAGCTTTTATAGCTTTAGTTTCCCCTACATCATTAGCAGGTGTGCTAGTACCGTGAGCATTTATGTATGTAATATCATTAGGATTTACGTTACCTTCTTCCATAGCTTTAATCATAGCACGTGCAGCACCATCTCCATCTTCACAAGGTGCAGTCATATGGTAAGCATCACAAGTAGCACCATAACCTACTATTTCTGCTAATATTTTAGCACCACGAGCTTTTGCGTGTTCTAGTTCTTCTATAACAACAATACCAGCACCTTCTCCCATAACAAAACCATTTCTTTCTTTATCAAATGGTATAGATGCTCTATCTAAGTCCTCAGATGTAGATAATGCTTTTAGAGCGGCAAAACCACCAATACCAGCTTTTGTAATAGTGCTTTCTGTACCACCAGCTAATATAACATCTTCATAACCATATTTTATATTTCTATAAGCCATTCCAATACAACTTGTACTAGTTGCACAGGCTGTTATTGCTGTTTCACAACTACCTTTAGCACCAAAACGTATTGCTACATGGCCTGAAGCCATATTTGTTATAACACTTGGTATAAATAAAGGAGCAAGTCTTGAAGGACCTTTTTCTGCCATTTTAAGCATTTGGTCTTCAATCATACCAATACCACCCATACCAGAGCCTACAATTGTTCCAAATCTATATGGATCTATTTTTTCTAAATCAAGGCCACTATTATCTACTGCTTCTTGTGCCGCATATAAGGCATACACACTAAAAGGTTCAAGTCTTCTAATTTCCTTTTTGTCTAAAACTTTTTCTGGTTCAAAGTTTTTAAGCTCTGCTGCTATTTTTACTTTAGAATCAGACGTATCAAAATGAGTAATTTTACCTATACCGTGTTTACCATTTTTAATATTTTCCCAAAATTCGTTTATGTTATTACCAACAGGTGTAACTAACCCCATACCTGTTATAACGACTCTTCTTTCCATATTAACCTCCTAGACTAAGCCATTACCATACCGCCATCTACGGTAATTACTTGACCTGTTATATATTTATTTTTAGCTAAAAATACTGCTGTACTAGCTATTTCATCTGTTGTGCCCATTCTTTTAAGCGGAATAGTATTAAGTATATTTTCTTTTATATTATCAGGTAAAACATCTGTCATATCTGTTTCTATAAAACCAGGGGCAATAGCATTGCAAGTGATACCACGAGATGCAAGTTCTCTAGCCGTAGAAAATGTCATACCAATAATACCAGCCTTACTAGCTGAATAGTTTACTTGACCAATATTACCTGTTAATCCAACAACACTACTCATATTTATAATGCTACCACTTTTTTGTTTAAGCATTATTTTACTAGTATGTTTTATCATATTAAAAGTACCTTTAAGGTTTGTATTAATAACCATATCAAAATCGTCTTCAGACATTTTTAAAAGAAGATTATCTTTTGTAATACCCGCATTATTTACTAAAATATCTATTGTTTTAAATTCTTCAACTGCTTTGTCTACTAATTGTTTAGCTTGATCAAAATAACCTATATCTGCTTGAACAGTTAAACATTTTACACCAAAACTTTCTATTTCTTTAACAACATCTTCTGGACTTGTGCTTCTATAATTTAATACAATGTTAGCTCCTTCTTTAGCAAAAGCTATAGCTATAGCTTTTCCAATGCCTTTAGCACCACCTGTAACAATTACTGTTTTTTCTTTTAACATTATTCTATACCTATTCCTTTACAAGTTTTTTCTAAACTAGATAAATCTTCTACATTGTAAATATTAACCTCTTTGCTAATTTTTTTAACAAAAGATGATAAAGTTTTTCCAGGACCTAATTCTATAAAAGTATCTACACCAAGGTTAATAAGATTTTTTATAGTTTGTTCCCATTTAACAGGACTCATTACTTGTTTGATTAGTGTATCTTTTATATTTTCTACTTTTTCTCCAGTTAAGTTGGTAAATACATCTACATTTGGTGTACTTATAGTAATATTTTCAAGCTCCATAGCTAATTTATCACTAGCAGGTTTTAACAAAGACGTATGAAAAGGACCACTTACATTAAGCCTTATAACTTTTTTAATACCTTTTTCTTTAAGGATAATTTCAGCTCTTTCTATTGCAGGAGTATGACCAGCTATAACTATTTGTCCTGGAGCGTTATAGTTTGCAATCATTGCAAGCTCTGTATCTGTAGATGCCTCTTTTAGAGCTTCATTTATAATATTTTCATCAGCATTCATAACAGCAGACATAGCACCAACACCAATAGGAACAGCCTCTGTCATATATTTTCCTCTTTTTTTAACCAATGTTACACATTCTTTAAAATTTATAGAACCACTAGCACAAAGAGCTGAATATTCTCCAAGGCTAAGACCAGCCATATAGTCTGCTTTTATTCCTTTTTCTTCCATAAGCTTATATATAGCATAGCTTGTTGTTAAAATAGATGGTTGTGTATATTCTGTTTGGTTAAGTCTTTCGTCCTCATTAAAGCATATGTCTGTTATATTAAAGCCTAAAGCATTGTTTGCATCTTCAAATACTTGTTTACATATTGAAAAATTGTCATAAAGTTCTTTACCCATACCATTATATTGAGCACCTTGACCACTAAATATAAAGCATACTTTCATATATTTTCTCCTTTAATTTTATGTTTAGTTGAATCTATAATTTTATATTTAATAAAATTAATTATTACCCATTAAAGAGTCAAATTGGCTAACTAGCTCTTCTATAATTTCTTTGCTACTTTGTCTTTTTGATACCATACCAGCTATTTGTCCAGCCATAACAGAACCGTTTTCTACATCACCTTCTTTAACAGCTTTTTGTAAAGCACCCGTACCTAATTTTTCTACTCTTTCTATATCAGGAGTATCTTTTTTCAATTCTTCTCTTTCTACTGTATCATAAAGTCTAGCAAGTTTATTTCTTAAAACACGGACAGGGTGTCCTGTTATTTGTCCAGTAATAACACTATCTATATCTTTAGCTTTTATTACTTTTTCTTTATAATTTTCGTGTGCATTACATTCATTTGACACTAAAAATCTAGTACCAAGTTGAACACCTTTTGCACCTAGCATAAAGGCAGCAGCACAACCTCTACCATCTCCTATACCTCCAGCTGCTATAACAGGGATATTAACAGCATCTACAACTTGTGGGACTAATGCCATAGTAGTAAGTTTACCTATATGACCACCAGCTTCCATACCTTCTGCAACAACTGCTTTTGCACCTATTTTTTCCATTTTTTGTGCAAGTGCAACAGATGGTATAACAGGAATTACAGAAATGTTATGCTCATTAAATAAGTCCATATATTTAGCAGGGTTACCAGCACCAGTTGTAACTACTTTAACACCTTCTTCACATACTACCTTTACAACCTCTTCTACAAAAGGAGATAAAAGCATAATATTTACTGCAAAAGGTTTATCTGTTAAAGATTTTGCTTTTTTTATTTCTTCTCTTACAATTTCGCCAGGAGCATTACCACCAGCTATTATACCAAGTCCACCAGCATTAGATACACTTGCAGCAAGCTCACCATCAGATATCCAAGCCATAGCCCCTTGAAAAATAGGATATTTTATACCTAATATATCACATAAATTTGATTTCATATTATCACCTTTTTAACCTTTTTATATTTTAGTAAAAATATTATAAACTATTATACCTAGTATGCTCCCAAGACACATACCAACCATAATAGAAACAATTAGTTTAATTTTATCATTATCTTTCATAAAGAACCTATATTTGTACAATCATAGATGCCCAAGTAAGACCAGCACCAAATCCAGTTATTATTATTTTATCGCCTTTTTGTAAAAGTCCATTTTCTGACATTTCTGCTAGTGCAATAGGTATACTAGCTGCTGAAGTGTTTCCATAGTTTTGTAGATTTAAGTAAAATTTATCTAAGCTTACTTTTAATTTTTTAGCAACAACTTCAACGATACGACTATTTGCTTGATGAGGCACTATATATTTAATATCCTCAAGAGTAAGATTAGCTTTTGATAAAGTTTCTATTATACTTTTTGGTACAGTTTTTGTAGCAAAATTAAATACATCTCTACCATTCATTTGCAAATAGAAAGGGTTATTTTCTTTTCCTTCCACAAATGGATTATTATTGTTTAGCTTACCACCAGTTATAGCCTGCCATGCTATACCATCTGCTTTTAAATCTTCTGCTAAAATGCTATTATAGTCTTCACAAGATGTTAAAAGAGCACCACCAGAACCATCTCCAAATAGGACACAAGTGCTTCTATCCGACCAGTCTACTATTTTAGATAGTGTTTCTGAACCTATTATAAGAGCATTTTTATATATGCCAGATTTTAAAAATTTATCTGCAATAGATAAACCATATACAAATCCAGAACAAGCCACATTTATATCAAATGCTAAAGCATTTTTAGCACCTATTGCACCTTGTACTATACAAGCAGTAGATGGAGTTAAATAGTCAGATGTTATTGTTGCTACAATAATAATATCTATATCTTCTGCCGAAATATTAGATTTTTCTATTAGCTTTTTGCCAACATTTATAGCAAAATCGGAAGTACTTTCTTTTGTAGATAAACATCTTTTAGATATACCAGTTCTTGTATATATCCATTCATCAGATGTTTCTACAATGTTAGAAAGCTCATCATTTGTTATAACTTTTTTTGGTACATAGCTTTCAAATCCAATTATTTTTGAGTTAAACATATTTTTCTCCTTATTAAATATTTATACATTGTTTATGTAATATCTGGCTAACTCTATTTAAAGCACCATTAAAAATTTCTTTTTCTTGATTAGAAAGGTCTATAACTATAGATTTCATTATATTTTCTTTAAATTTTTTATGTAGTCTAAATAGTTTTTTACCTTTTTCGGTAAGAGTAACATTAACAACTCTTTTGTCATTAAGGCATTTTTCTCTTCTAACATATCCTTTCTTTTCAAGATTTGTTATAGAAACTGTTAGTGTGCCAAGAGTTATATCAAGATTTTTAGCAATAGAGCCCATATTTTTTGTTTTACTTGTGCCTATTGCTTCAATAGTCCTTATTTCTTTAGAGGACACATCTTTGTATTTATTATTTTTTAAAAAGGCCTCTTCTAGTTTTATTATATCATAGAAAACACTAGATATAAGCCCACTAATAGTATCTAAAGGTTTTTTCATAATATAGCCTCCACATATTATAGAACAATAAAAAAATCTTTTGATAATCAAAGTATATTATTAGTTTAAAAAAACGTCAAGTATTTTTATATTATTTTTTATTAAAACTTAAAAAAATTGTTTTTATTTTATAGTTTATGTGTTAAAATATAAAAAAATTTATTAAAACAAGGTGAGAGCTATGGAGAGGATAAAACTTTTTGCAAAAGCTAAAATAAATTTAGCGTTAGATGTTGTAGAAAGACTAGACAGTGGTTATCATAATTTAGAAATGATTATGCAAACAATAGGATTATCAGATACTATTGAAATTAAAAAGACTTTTACAAATGATATAAAATTAAAAACAAATGTATATTGGTTACCAACAGATTATACAAATTTAGTTTATAAAGCTGCAAAATATTTAAAAGATGAATATAATATTAAATATGGTATTCATATAGAGCTTAACAAAAAAATACCGTCTTGTGCAGGGCTTGGTGGAGGTAGTGCAGATTGTGCAGCTACATTAATTGGAATTAGAAATTTATTTGGATTGAAAATATCTAATAATAAATTGTTAGATATATCAAAAAATTTTGGAGCAGATGTTCCTTTTTGTTTAAAAAGGGGAACTTGTTTAGCAGAAGGTATAGGAGAGAAGCTAACACCTTTAAATAATATGCCTAACTGCTATATATTAGTTGTTAAGCCTAATATTAATATATCTACATCAGTTATTTTTGAAAATTTAGATTTATCTAAAATAAAAGAAAGACCAGATATAGAAAAAATTATTCATTATATAGATAAAAATGATATAGAAGGTGTTTCTAAAAATTTATGTAACGTTTTAGAATCTGTATCAATTGAAAAATATCCTATAATAAAGCAGATAAAAGAAAATATGTTAGAAAACGGGGCATTAGGTAGCCTTATGAGTGGTAGTGGTTCAGCTGTTTTTGGTATTTTTAAAAATAAAAAACAAGTGGCAATAGCTAAAAATAATATAGAAAGAACATTAAATATAAAAGAAGTATTTACTACCAAACCTTTTAACATTTATAGATAAATTTCAATGATTATGATGTAGCCTTCATCATTTTATAAACTATAGATATTTTATATATTAATATATGTTTGATACTTTTAAATTATAAATAAATGGCTTACAGATTGTTATTTACAAATATTCTATTTTAGAATATAATATATAGATAGGCTTAAAAGGAGGATATATGAAAATAAATATTAAAAAATTAATATATTTGGTAATTACTATACTGATAATAGTATTTATTTTTTATAATTCTATGCAAAATGGAGAACATTCTTCTAATACAAGTACAGCTGTTTTAATGTTTGTAAATGATTTGATTAATATGATAGGATTAAGCTTTCAACTTAGTGGTCATTTTATAAGAAAATTAGCTCATTTTATAGAGTTTTTTACTTTAGGAATTTTTCTTATGTTGACATTTAAAGCTTTTACTAATAGGGTATTTGGTATATTATGGGGTCCTATGTTTTTTTCTACATTTGTACCTGTTATAGATGAATTTATACAAATATATTCTCCTGGACGCACATCTTCTGTTAAAGATGTTTTATTAGATTTTTCTGGAGCTATTGTAGGTATACTATTAGTTTATATAAGTATTAATATAAAAAATAGATATAAACAAAAATATTAAAAATTATTTTAGGAGATAAAAAATGAAACAACTTTTAAATAAGTTAAATCCTATGCAAAAAGAGGCAGTTTTAACAACAGAAGGGGCTCTTCTTATTTTAGCAGGAGCAGGTTCTGGTAAAACTAGAGTTTTAACACATAGAATAGCATATTTAATTGATAACGGTATAAGACCATTTAATATTTTAGCTATTACTTTTACAAATAAGGCTGCCAAAGAAATGAAAGAAAGAGTTTGTTCTATATGTGAAGAAGGTAGTCAAGTTTTAGTATCTACGTTTCATTCTTTGTGTGTTAGAATTTTAAGAAGAGATATAGAAAAAATAGGATATACAAATAAATTTACTATATATGATGCAGATGATGCTGAAAGACTTATAAAAGATATAATGAAAGAATATAAGATAAATGATGATTTATTAAGTCCTAAGGCAGCTTTAAACGAAATAGGTAGACAAAAAGATAAGCTTATAACAGCTAGTGCTTATGAAAAAAACATAGGCTCTGACTTTAGAAAAAAACTAATTTCTGATATATATACAGCATATGAAAATAGATTAAAATTAAACAATTCTTTAGATTTTGATGACCTTATATTTAAGACAGTACAACTTTTAGCTAATAATGTTGATTTATTAGATTATTATCAAGAACGCTTTAAATATATTATGGTTGATGAGTATCAAGACACTAGCACAAGCCAATATATGCTTATAAAATTATTAGCTAACAAATATAAAAATATTTGTGTAGTAGGTGATGATGACCAAAGTATATATGGTTGGAGAGGTGCCGATATAAACAATATATTAGATTTTGAAAAGGATTTTAATAATGCTAAAGTTATAAAACTTGAGCAAAACTATCGTTCTAGCAAAACTATATTAGATGCTGCAAACTTTGTTATAAAAAATAATTTTGGAAGAAAAGAAAAAAGCCTTTGGACAGAAAATGAAGAAGGTTCTCTTATAAATTATGAAAAATGTAACTCTGATAGAGAGGAAGCAGTATTCATAGCTAATGAAATCTTAAAAAAAATAAAAGATGGATATTCTTATAAAGATTTTGCAATATTATATAGAGCAAATAATTTATCTAGGGTTTTAGAAGAACAGATGGTATTTTTATCTATACCTTATAAATTATATGGTGGTATAAACTTTTATGGAAGAAAGGAAATAAAAGATATTATAAGTTATTTAAAAATATTGGAAAATCCTAATGATGATATTTCATTAAAAAGAATAATAAATGTTCCTAAAAGAGGAATAGGCGATGCAACTATATTAAAAGTTAGTGAATATGCACAAGAAAATAACATATCTTTCTTTGAGGCATTATCTAAAGCTAAAGACATAGTAGATTTAGGAAGAAAAACTAAAAGTATTATAGATTTTTATAATATGTTACATAATTTTATAGAAGAAAGCCAAAATTTAAGTATAGCAGATTTAACAGATTATATTTTAGAACATACAGGATATATAGAAGAGCTTAAAAAAGAAGGAACAGATGAAGCTTTAGGAAGAATATCAAATTTAGAAGAATTTGTTAGTAAGGCAGTAGAATATGAAGAAAATGATGAAAACGAAGATAAGTCTCTTACAAAATTTTTAGAAGAAGTATCTTTAGTTGCCGATATAGATTCTATGGAAGATGAAGAAAATGTAGTTACATTAATGACTTTACATAGTTCTAAAGGATTAGAGTTTCCGATAGTTTTTATAGCTGGCTTTGAAGAAGGAATATTCCCAACATACCGTGCAATAACAAGCCCAAATCCATCAGATATAGAAGAAGAAAGAAGACTTTTATATGTAGGGATAACAAGAGCAAAAAAAGAATTGTATCTTACTAATTCAAAGTCTAGATTGCAACATGGTAGATATGTAAGTAATGCACCATCATCATTTTTAAAAGAGTTGCCACAAGATTTAGTTTATAGTAGGCAAAAAATAGAAAAAAGATCTAATATATCATTTAATTGTGAAGATAATAACAATAACTACAGGCCTAAACCTACTTATAAGCCTAATGTTTCCTCTTATCTTAAAAAAGAAATTCCAGCACCTAAAAATGTATCTTTAGATTTTGGAGTTGGAGATATAGTAAAACATTTTAAATTTGGTCAAGGAAATGTTTTAAACATAAGCCCTGCAGGAGCAGATTATGAGGTAACTATTAATTTTGATAACTTTGGGGAAAAGAAACTTATGGCAAACTTATCAAAGTTAAAAAAAGTATAAAAGTTGTAACCTATTTATATAACCTTTCATAGTATAAAAATATGAAAAAATTGGAGGGTTATATATGGGTAAGTATATAATAAAAGGTGGAAATAAGCTAAACGGTGAAGTATTTATAAGCGGTGCTAAAAATGCCGTTTTGCCTATCCTTGCCTCAACTATTTTAAATAGTGGTATATGTATTTTAAAAAATGTTCCAATGCTTTTAGATACTTTTGTAGCAATGGATATATTAAGAGATTTAGGTTGTAAAGTTACCTATGGGGAAAATACTGTTGTTATTAATTCCAAGGATATGAATAAAACAAATGTTAAAGAAGAGTTAGTTAAAAAAATGCGTTCTTCTATAATATTTTTAGGTGCTATAATATCTAGATTTAAAGAGGCTAGTATATCCTATCCTGGAGGGTGTAATCTTGGTAAAAGACCAATAGATTTTCATTTAGAGGCTTTTAAAAAACTTGGGATAAAAATAGATGATAATCAAAATTTAATAAGGGCTAGTGTTAATGAAATAAAGGAAAACATCATAGATTTACCTTTTGCTAGTGTTGGAGCTACTCAAAATATTATTTTAGCCTCTATATTTGTAAAAGGTAAAGTTGTTATAAAAAATTGTGCTAAAGAGCCAGAGATAATAGATATGGTAAATTTTTTAAGAAAAATGGGTGCTAATATCTATGGTGAAGGTACTAATACTATAACTATAAATGGTGTAGAAAATCTTAAAGATATGGTAGAATATACAGTAATGCCAGATAGAATAGAGGCAGGGACTTTTTTATGTATGTCTGCTATAACAAATGGGAATATAAAAGTGAACGGAATAGTACCACATTATCTTAGTTCTTTAATAGATATTTTAGAACAAATAGGTTGTGAAATTATTAAAAGTAAGGAAAGTATAAAAATAAAAAATAGTAAAAATCTAAAATGTATAGATTTTTTAGAAACTAAACCTTATCCATATTTTGCTACAGACCTTCAGCCACAAATAATGGCTTTATTATCTACTTTAGATGGTATAAGTGTTATAAAAGAAAATATATTTGAGGCTAGAAATAAACATATACCAGAGCTTAATAAAATGGGTTGTAATATTGTAGAGGATAATAATATTTTTATTATAAATGGTGTAAATAGTTTAATAGGTAGAAATGTTTTTGCAAAGGATTTAAGAGGTGGAGCAGGTCTTATAACAGCAGGGCTTTTTGCAGAAGGTGAGACTGTTGTAGATGGTGCTTGTTATATAAATAGGGGATATGAATATTTAGATAAAAAATTGAGTATCTTAGGAGCAGACATAAAATATATCGAAGATTAGGTGAAGCTAATGAAAAAAATATATATCTATATTTTAATGAGTATAGCATTAGTAGCCTTAATATTTATGCTATTAATGCTATCACCTTGGCTTAATATACAAAATATAGAAGTAAATGGATTAGAAACAATAGAAAAACCAGATATTATTAGACAAATGAAGCTAGATAAAACAACTAATATACTTAGCTTTAATAGTCTTATAGCAAAAAGAAGACTTAAAAGTAACTATTATATACAAGATATAAAAGTAACAAAAAAACTACCAAACACAGTAATTATTAATGTTACTGAAAGAAAAATAGTAGGATATATACCTTACATAAGTGATTATATATATATAGATAAAGATGGTATGGTTATAGATGTTAAATCTTCTTACACACAGCCATTACCAATAATTTATGGATTAAAATTTGATAGTTTTATTATTGGGGAAAATTTAAGGACAGATAATGATGAAGCTTTTGAGATAGTTATGGAAATAACAAATTCTATAAAAGATAAAGAGTATTTAAAGGAAATATTAAAAATAGATGTATCCGATTTGGAAGATATACATTTATATATGGAAAATTTAGATATTGTATTGGGAAATAGAGAGGCTATAAATATAAAAATGAATACATTAAACGAAATACTTAAAAACTTTACCCCAACTGAAAAAGGATTTTTGTATATAGATGATATAAATAAAGCTCCAATTTTCAAATATATTACATAGATGGTATGTCGAAAAAAATACAAAAAAGTAAAAATAAAGTTAATACTTTTTATATTTAAAAATTATAAAAAAATTGCAATATAAATTTAATAATATACTTGAAAAATTTTGAAAAATATATATACTTATATTATAAATGTTATAATGAATGAAATATCATAAAATAAATTGAATTATTAAAATATATAGTGTATAATAAAAAGACTGAATATGATTTAGGAGGGTTATATCTTGATAGGGTTAGAAAATATTAACAATGAAGAAGAAAAAATTATAGTTATAGGTGTTGGTGGTGCAGGTAATAATGCTGTTAATAGAATGATAGAATGTGGATCTACGGATATAGAGTTTATTGCTATAAACACAGATAGACAAGCACTAAACAAAAGTTTAGCCCAAAAGACTATTGTTATTGGGGAGAAGTCTACACGTGGGCTTGGGGCTGGTGGCAATCCAGAAGTAGGAAGGATAGCTGCTGAAGAGTCTAAAGACGATATTTCTCAAGCTATACAAGGAGCAGATATGGTGTTTGTAACTGCTGGTATGGGTGGAGGCACAGGAACAGGAGCAGCAGCAGTTGTTGCAAATATTGCAAAAAGTCAAGGGGTTTTAACAGTTGCTGTTGTAACTAAACCTTTTAATTTTGAAGGCAAAAAGAGAGCCTTAAATGCAATGGAAGGTATAGAAAAATTAAAAGAAAATGTGGACACGCTTATTGTTATCCCTAATGAACGTATATTAGATATTATAGAAGATGATGCAACTCAGATAGAGGCTTTTCATAGGGTAGATGAAGTTTTAAGACAAGGTGTTACTGGTATTGCAAATATAATTAAAAATCCAGCAGAAATAAATGTAGATTTTGCCGATGTTACTACTATTATGAAAGATAAAGGGTATGCACATCTTGGTGTAGGTGAAGGTAATGGGAAAAATAAAATACAAGATGCTGTTAATGAAGCTATTAATAGTCCATTATTAGAAACATCTATAGAAGGTGCTAAAAGCCTTCTTGTTAATGTAGCTGGTGGTCCAGACCTTGCTCTTAAAGAAATAACTAGAGGTGTTTCTAGTATAACAGATATGCTTGATGTATCTGCAAATATTATATATGGTTCTTCAATAGAAGAAAATCTTAAAGATAAAGTTATAATTACTATCGTTGCAACAGATCTTAGAGTTGCAGATAATAACCAAGAAATAACTCCTCAAAATATGCAACAGCCTATACAACCTAATATACAGCCTAATATGCAACAAATGTCAAATCAACAATTTAACGTTACACCACAACATTTGCAAAGTGGATTTTCTAATGTGCAACCAGTTCAACCAATAGAACAACCAACGATTAATCATACACAAGAACCTGTATTTACACCACAACCACAAGAAAATAATAATTATGGATTAAATAGACAAAAAGAAAATGAGCCAACTGGTAAATTAAATATACCAACATTTTTAAGAAAAAATAGGTAAAAATAAAACTAGCTAATTAGCTAGTTTTATTTTTTTGTGTTAATATAAAATAAATTTTCTAAAGACCCACTAGCACTTGGTCCTATAGGTTTAGCATCTGGACTAGCACTAGGTTTTTCATCTATATTATTAGTTTGTTTTTTATCTTTGTTTTTATTATCAGATAATATATTTTTTGAAAGGCTTGTAAAATTACTTGTTAAAGGTTCTGAAGAATACATAAAGCCTTTGGAATCTTTAATATATAATTTTAATGTGTAGTTTCCTTCATATTTTTGTGAAATAGATTTTATTGAGTCATCCTTTTGTTTTATACTATAACTGCCAAAAGTAACGTTTAAAGGTTCTTTAGATGTTAATGTTTTTAGTGGGTATGGTACAAATGGATTATCATCTGGATAAATAACTAATGTATATTCAAAAACTTCATCTTTATTTGGGTTATCCCAACTAATGTTATATGTTGGTTCTCCATTAAGAGCTATTGAGCCTGTAATATTATTTAGTTTTGGTTTTACTGGTATTTTAGGTGGTGCTACAGTAAATCCACTAATGTTTAAAAGGTAATTATAAAGACCTGGTATATCAGCAGCTAATGGTATATAAGGGTTTAATTGTGGTTTTAAATTAAAGCTAGAGGGATTATCATAGGGATTTTTACTTTCCTTTAAAAGTTCATCTACAGATTTATAATCATAAGATAATTTAGCGTTAGACGAGCCTAAAAGTTGTACATAATCATCTGCCATTATTTCCATTATATCCCAATGGTATAAGTAGTCTTCACTATCAATATTATACGAAACGGGTGAATTTTTTAAATTTCTAATTTCGGTATATTTAGATTCTTTTAAATTGTTATAATATAAATTTTCTGATTTTACAAGATTATATATCATATAGTGATGACCATATTCGTGTGATAGATTATAGGCTATTTTAGGAATTGTATTATACCTTTCACCATTATATAGATTAATATACGCATTAGAGCCTAATATATAGTTATTATTTTCTAAAGAGATATCGTCATAATAAAGTCCATTTACTCCTTCAGGAGAATTTGGATATATGTATATATCACTTAAAAAATCAAATTCATCTCCATGAAAATTACTTATAAGCTCTACATAGAGATTTTTTAACATATTTTTATTCCAACTTTTGCTGTAACTTGTTATTGTTAAGTTATTTGCCGTATATGTAGCATAAATTTTAGGGGTTGCAATTATATCTGTTTTAAATAAAAATAATATAAAAAATATACTTAATATATTTATTTTTAAAATTTTCATAAAATATCACCTTGGATTATTTTTACTTTTTACTATAATATATATGTTGTATATATTATAAATATTATATATTAAAATTATTTAAAAATAGTTACAATAAGATTAAAAAAATATTACAAAAAATTTTAAGAAATAATAAACTTTAATAAAAAACATTCGTTATATATAGTGTAAAGGAAAAAATATATTTTATAGGAGGAAAAATGGGTAATCAAAATAATGGGGAAAATAAAAGTAGTAGAGGGTTATTAAATATCATTGTTGGTGTATTTTTAGGAATTGTATTAGTAGTAGGGTATTTTAAAGTTAATGAACTTTTAAAAGAAAGAAAAATAGAAACTAACACACAAGTATATAATGCTAATGAACAAAATACAGAATTAACTAATGGAGAACCAACAGA
>JAHALF010000044.1 GCA_018371275.1 Clostridiales bacterium | reverse complement strand
ATCATTATGCAAATGATGAAATGGGTAGTTGTACCCATATAGTAGATGATAGGAAAATATTAAATCAATATGAATATGATGTTTGGGGAAATGTTGTAAACCAAAAAGAAACAATAAAAAATAGGTTTAAATTTAATAGCCAACAATTAGACCCAATAACACAACAATACTACCTAAGGGCAAGATTTTATAACCCAGTAATAGGAAGATTTACCCAAGAAGATACATATAGGGGAGATGGGCTTAATCTTTATGCTTATTGTGCTAATAATCCTATTTATTATGTTGACCCTAGTGGAAATGTCATTTGTAAGAAAAAGTATAATACGTTAAAAGAAAAAATAAAAAACAATGCTCCACTAAGTGATTTAGAACGTAAACAATTTGATGAATATGAAGAATATATAAATAAAAAGTTTGATAAATGGTTAAATAGAGGAGGAAAAGATTATAAAGTTTATTTCGGAGTAAAAAATGATGAGAATGTTTATGTAGGAATAACAAAACAAAATCTTAGAGATAGGCTTAAACAACATAATAATAATATTAAATCACCAAAAGGATTTCAGGATCTTCGTATTCAAGCTGAGGGGTTAACAAGAAATCAGGCTAGATCAATTGAACAATACTTTATAAAAAATGGTCCAAATCAAATTAATTCAATTAATAGTATTAGAGAATCTAGAGATATATATGATTTAGCTATTGAATGGGCTAAAAAGCAAGATGTTGTGAAAAACTACTTAAAAAATAAAGGAGGTAATTAAAGTATGATTGATAATTTATTAGTAAGGAGAAGGAAAGAAAGATATAAAACTTTATCAAAAGAAAAATTAGAGCAAATTAGATTGTTAGATGAAAATTTTGATAATGGAAACGTACAAACATATCAATTAAAAATAGTAAAAAGAAAGAGAAAAATATACCCACAAAAAGGAGATATTTTTATATTAAATCCAAAAGAAAATCTCTATTTTTATGGTGTTGTAGTAAATTCTGAGGTTAAAATGAGGGGATTCTTAGAAAATTTATATGTTGTTATGATATTTAGAATGCCTACTAAAATTTTATTAGGAGAAAATTTCAGTATAGAAAAGTTAAAAAAAGAAGATTTAAAAGAAAATTTAAAAGTAGATTTTAATAATTTATTAATACCACCTCAAATTATATCAAGGGATTATTGGACTTTAGGATATTTTTATAATACTGGTTTATCTATTGATATACCAGAAGACTTAGATTATGGATTTTATGATATTCTTCCAAATAAATTTTTAGATGAATATGAAAAAGAGATTTATCATGAGCCTAGATTGTTAGGGACTTTCAGCTGTGCAACAACTATTGGTGTTGGTTATAAAATATCTGAAGAACTTATTATTGATGATAGTTTAAATATTTAAGTAAATGTATATTAATTAGATTATATCTAATTAATATACAAAAATAAGAAAGAAAATCAGACTAAAGGTTGGTTTGGTTTTCTTTTCTTTTCTTAATAATTTAAATTTTAAGGAGGAGTTTTAATGAATAAAATTGAATTATACTTTAAAGAATTAAAAAGTGTTTATAATTGTGATATTAAATTTTGTGATGATAAAAGTTGTGATTATGATTTAGGTAAAATTCCAAAAGTGATTCAAGATTTATATAAGGTAGTATCAGTTGCAGAATTACCTTTTGGTAGGATCTTTTCAATTGAAAAAGCATTAAAAATGTCTGATGTATTACCTTTTAAACCAAATTGGTTTGTATTTGGACAAGATAAATATTTTTCTTTTTGGATTTGTTTATATACTCCTGATTTAGAGGGGTTAAGTTTTACATCATGGGATCATGAGCTCGAAAGTGAAATTGATGAACCAGTTTACAAAGATATAGTATCATTCTTGAAAGATGAAGAAGAAGAGTATAACAGTTTAAAAGAATATGATGGTTACTATGATGAATAAGACCCTGAGGGTAGGGAAAAAGTCTTTGAATATAACTTCCAAGATGGACAATTTAATAAACCTACAAAATATATAACAAATGAAGAAAATAAATATTCATACACATATGATAAGGCAGGAA
>JAHALF010000043.1 GCA_018371275.1 Clostridiales bacterium | reverse complement strand
TATAGCTATATTTTTTATTTTAAAATAATTTATTGACTGAATAAAATAAAAGATATATAATAATAATATAAAAAGAGCAATTATTGAAGTTGCTCCCCATGAGATTGATTTAAAACAACCTTAAACAGTTTGCAGACTAAAGGTTGTTTTTTTATTTATCTAAAACTTTCATATATGGACAAACTATAATAATTTATGATATAATGTGAAAGATTAATACTAAATATAAGTGGTTAGCTTTACCCTCTAAGAAAGGGGGTGGAGCGTATGTCTAGCTATGAAATATTATCTTTAGTTATTTTATTATTAACTTTAATAGAAGTAGTTAGAAACAATAAAAAATAAAAACCACTTATATATTAATATAAGTGGATAGTTTGAACAAATAAAAATATTTTGAAAAGCTAACCACTAAACTATTAATCAAAGGTTACTGTTGGACGCAGTAGCCTTTTTTAGTGGTTAATTATATTATTATTATAAACTTAAAATATTATACTGTCAATGTTTATTATAATTTAAAAGAGAATTGAATTTATAAAGTCTTTGAAGTTATTATATACTTGCCTTTCAAGAGGGCTTAAATTAAATTTATTTCTTTTTAGTAATTCTTTTAAACATATATTATACCAGTTATATGTACTTTTGGCATAACTTTATTAAAATTCATTCTTCTTTTATTTCATTAATTATTTTTTCTAAGCAACTTTTTAAGAATATTAAATTTTCATTATATCCTCGTTCCCTTGCATTAAAAATCAAATAACAAAATATTATAAAGTATATTATTGGTAAAACTATCATTAATTTTTCAAAAACATCTATAATTATATAGAAGAAAGTATTTTCTTCTATATAATTAGTTATTTTATAAAATTCTTTAAAGTCTATTATCTCTTTATAAATATACTTATCTTGATTTGATGATAACACATTATATACATTACTAATACATAATAAAACGAAACTTATTAAACCTATATTTATGTTTATAAGATTTGAATATGTATTTACATTTAATCTGTAGTTTATTTTATCTAAAATAATTTTACAAACAAGTAATATATCTTCTTTATAATTTTTATCACTATTTTTAAATTTGTATTCTAAAATATCATTCATATTATTATTATTTGTTGATATATTATATTTAACTACTAAAATATACACAATAAAATTAGTTATTAAAAATAAAATTAAAGATTCTCCAAAAAAATCTAAAATATTAGCTGTAATAAAACTATATATTACACATAAAAAACAAAATACTATTTTAAAATCAATTACACCTTTTAATATAAAAAAATGATTATTTATCCTTTCATTATATTCTAAATCTAATTTACTTAAAACAATATATATTTTTTTATCGTATATATATTTTTCTTTAAAAATATCTAAATTTTCATATTTCATATAAATTATATTTTCTAAATAATAATCTATATATTTTGTATTACTTAATTTATCTAATTTTATCCCTTTGTAATTATTTATATTGAAAAATTTTATTATACCAATTATTATAAAATTTTCTATTAATCCTAATAAACATACTATTATACATATTAAAATCACATTATAAATATATTCCATATATTATACTTCCCCTTTAAAAATATATTTTATTTAAATTAAAACATATTTTTACAATAATTTCAATATGTATTTAAAAAATATTAATAAATCGCATTTTTAGATATAATACGACATATATTTTTAAGAAATTTAAAGGTACTCAAAAAATAATATCACTATTTCATACATAAATTTTGATTAGTCATTTTTAAAAAGATTTATATGCATAAATTATAATCAAAATCATATAAATATAATATAGCCATAGATAGCATTATTTTGCCCTTATAACGCGTTTTAATTTTTCAATGGTAAAAATCCAATAATATATATAAAAGGGCTTTATGGTGCCTTTAGTGGCTTTTAAATTAATATTAATCAAGTAACCCTTTTAACGATTGTAATTCTATTTGTCTAAGTAAGTCATAATCAAATGGTTCTTGTTTGTAATTTACAAATTTATTTTTACCATATTGCTTATTTGTGTTTATACTATGATTATTATTTTTAAAGTCATTTAATAAATACCCTTTTTCAAAAATTGCATTAGCGAATATAGATACTACGTACTTGTTTTTATTTTTAATATTATCACTGTTGTTGCTTTCAAATTTTTTAGCAACATATTCTATTAATTTTACTAAGTTATTTTTATCTAATTTTTTAAGT
>JAHALF010000042.1 GCA_018371275.1 Clostridiales bacterium | reverse complement strand
AGCAGTTAATGGGTTATGTATCATCATCATACTGTTTTCGTAAATATAAACTTCATCACCTGCTAAGGCTATAACACTTGCTATACTACCAGCTAATCCGTCTATATAAACAATTTTTTTACCTTTATAGCTTTTTAATAGGTTATAAATAGCAAGTCCACCAAAAACAGAACCACCTCCACTATTGATATGTATCTTTATTTCTTCCCTACTTTCCAAGTCTTTCAAAAACTCTATAATATCTTTAGGGCAAACATCTTCTGTCTCTTTTTCAAATTTAAAAAGGCTATCCATTAATATGTCCCCATATATGTATAGCTTGTTATTTTCCAGTTCTAAAGAACCTACAATATTGTTATTTTCATTTTTAAAATTATATTTTTTAATTTTTATCACCGCCTTTTTTGTATTGTTCACCTACTTGCTCTATTGGTATATAATTTCCATTCATCATAAGCCTATCACCGTGTTCTACACTGTTTAAGTCTAATTTACGTCTTGCCTCATTAGGCGTATATATACCATTATTTACAAGTTTTGAAAGCATTTCTGCTTGTGTAGAACTATCCGTCCTCAAAAGAACCTTTTCATTAAATTTGAAAAAATATCCCTCTTGAATTTCTCTATTAAGTAGCAATTTATAATTTATTTCATCTTCATATTGCTTTAAAATAAACTGTAAAGTATCTACATAAAAACTTAATTGTTGTGCCTCTGATGAATTATAGCTAGATTTTGAATAATCGTTTATCATATCGGGCTTAACACCAAAGGCACCAGCTATTTGTAAAGCAGTATACCTTCTTATTTCTAAAAATTGAGCGTCTGTTAGCTTTATATCTAATGGTTGTACCCTCATACCAGCAGGTATTGGCATAAGTTTACCAGCATTTTTTATACCACTTGAAAACTCTGCTAGTCTTTTTACAAGCTTTTTTTTAGCACTCGCATCAACATCTTCATCTACAGTTATAGTTAATCTAGCAGAAACACCATTTTCATTAAGTTCATTTAGAAATTTTTGACTTGATAAATTTGTATTTACTGTATCTTTTAAAATATCTCTTACAGATTTACCTATTATACCGTCAAAAGTAGCACTTGTTTTGAAGTGCAAGACTTCATCTTGATTAAAATAATATACTTGTTTTGTTATCCAATCTGTATATTGATAAACTAACTCTCCACTATCTAGCACATACACACTGACGCTATTGCTATCCATTATCCAAAAGTCTTTTATTTTTAAATCCCCACCATATTTTTTGGGTATGTATTCTCTTCTTATCCATACATAAGCATTTCCATAGTGGTTACGGTTATTTTCAACCGTTGCCCAAAATATAGTTGGTGTCATAAGGTTATTAGGCTTATATTTTAATTTAAAACTTAAATCTGTATCATCTGCTATAAATATACCTTTATCCGTTTTTTGATAAAATTTTAAAGGCATTTTGGCTAATGTTTCTGATAACAGTTTTAGGCAAGTAAAATATGTAACTTCTTTATATAAATCTTTTTCGTTTTCAAAAACTTTAAGCCAATTTTCATCATTGTTTAGGCTATCTCTTTTCAAATTTACATTAGCAAATTTATTTAAAACTTTACTAAATACATTTTTTATAATAATTTCACCCCCTTTCAAGTAGTAAAACAAATATTTTACTAAGATATTAAAAATTTAACCATTGTAGGCTAGCCTACAAGCTGTTTTTAAGTGTTTTGTAAAACACCTTATCCTGCCTATTGTAAAAATTCGTCCATTATAGCAAAGTAATCATCCATATAATTACTTTCTGTATGATAATACGCCAATTTAAAAGCACATAAGGTTGCATCCACAGGGTCAACTCTACTTGTACTTTTATCTTTATCAATTTTTATAAGCCCATTGTTTGTCTTTACGATAGCATTAGCCATTGCATAGTTAAGAACAGGGTTATATTCACAAATAATATTACCACTATATACTTCTTCTCTAAATCCACTTGTACTTTCATTAAGTGATTTATGACTTTGATATACTTCCTCTACTGTGTAACCTTTGTCGCTACATTCAAGCATTAGTTTAGACGCATTATGAATATCAAAACATAAACATTCTATATTTAAGCCTTTTTTGTTACAAAAGTCCTCAACATATTTTAATACTATGTTTTGGTCAACAACAGGTGTATTTGTAATAGTAATATAGCCTCTTTCTACCCACAAATCATAAGGCTGCTTATCTTTTATTATCCTTTCTCTTAACTTTTCTGTATTTGGGATAAATGAGTGGCTAAAAAGTATATACTTTATTATATTATCAATGGTTATAGGTATTATAAAACTAACAGATGTTAGGTCTATTTTAGCCGACATATCAAAACCAACATATACAGGCTTATTAGTTATATCTATATCAACATAGTCTACAATACAATTTTTCCATTTAGATATATCCATATATCTATTTTCTCCTGCT
>JAHALF010000041.1 GCA_018371275.1 Clostridiales bacterium | reverse complement strand
TAAAAGAAGAAGGTAACTTTTATGAAATCGAAATAAATGGTATAAGTGCATCGTATTTGTTTGATATAGAAAAGAAGAAAAAGTCTTTTCAAAATGTAAGTATGACTTATGCAGAAGTAATAAAAGAGGTAATAGGAGATAATAAAGTTATATGTACGATAGGAAAAGATAGAGAAATAGGTGTACCATTAATTCAATATAATGAAACTGACTGGGAATTTGCAAGAAGACTTGCTAGTCATTTTAATAAACCAATACAATCAGATATATTAACGGGGAATCCGTGTATATGGTTTGGGATAAGATTTGGTGATAAAAAGGAACAAGCATATGAATATTTATTTGATACACAAACATATAAAGTAGCAATAGATGATAAATATTACAAAGTGGGTAAAAAATTAGGATTAAGTAGAGTATATTATATTGTTTACTATATAAAAGATGGAAGAAACTTTCAAATAGGAGATAAAGTTTTATTTGATGACAAAAAATTAATAATATGTGAAAAAGAAGTAAGATTTGAAAAGGGGGAAGTAGTATTTTACTATAAACTAGCAAGGGAAAACTATGTAAATGTAGTAGAGTATTATAATGGACTTTTTACAGGCTTAACACTTTTAGGGGAGGTAATAAAAACATCTAGTGAAAAGGTGTGGTTAAAGCTAGATATAGACGGGAAAAACGGAGAATATGATTATAAATGGAAACCAACGTCTGGTAACTTAATGTATTGTATGCCAAAGATAGGCACAAAAGCATCCCTATATTTTGAAAGTGCAGATGAAAGAAGTGGAATAGCAACAAATAGTCCAAGAACAAATGGAGGAAATGATGAAAAAAGTGATTTAGATTTTGAGGGCTTTAGCAATGTTCAAAATAGGGGAATGGTAACAGAACACGATAAAAGAATGGATATGTACCCAAGCACATTAAAATTTAAGGGAACAAGTGGAGATGAGGCAGTACCTTTAGAGTTACTATTTGATGATGAAACAGGGATAAAATTTGAAAGTCATAAAATAATAGATTTAGTATCATTAGAAAATATAAAAATAGAAAGTGAACAAGCAGTATTAGGATATGCACCATTAGAGCTTAAAGTGCTAAGGACAGCAAAACTAATGGAAGAAAAATTAAAAAGTATAATACCAAAAGGTACATATACAATGGAAAAAGCACTAAAAGAAATAAAGGAAAAAGTTGATTTAAGTGCAATTTATTCAAATAATGATACAACATTAATGATATCAAATCAATTTGATATAGTAACATATAAAAACCATGTAATGCAAGGACGAGAATATGAATTATATGAACCAATAGATGATGCACCACAAGAAGCGGGATTTAACTGGGGGAAATGGGCATTTAACCTAGCGTTAGGTGCAGTAGCAACAGTAGCATTTATAGGATTGTCTGTAGCAACAGGAGGAGCATTTGCAGCATTTTGTGCAGGAGCAGCAGTAGGAACAGCAGCATTTACAATAACTACAAGTGTAGGAGATTTAATATCAGGAGAGGTAACAGATACCAAAGACTTTTTAGTAGGTTTATCTTGGGCAGCAATAGAAGGAGGAATAGGAGGTTTAATAGGAGGTAAAATACCAACACCAAAATGGTTAAGTAAAGTAGACAAATTAATAGATACTATAGATAAGGTATCAGATACTGTAGATAATATCTCACTTGCTTTAGACTTTTTTGCAAATCCTGAGGCAACTTTAAAAAGTATGGCAGAAGGCAAAGTAATGGATGTTGTGGGAGGCAAGATTTCAAGAAAGAAAGGTAAATCTAATAGAGGTAAAAGAAGAAATGATAGAAAAAATGAACACAGAAATCCAGATGGAAAGACTTGTTGTGGTAAAAATGAGCCAGTAGATGCAGTAACGGGTAGTTTTTATATAGAGCAATGTGACTTAATAATAAATGATATATTAGAAGATGTTGCATTGGAAAGATTTTACCAGTCTATACATAACAGAGTGTCATTATTAGGAAAAGGTTGGAATTTAAGTATATTTAGTAGTCTTGAGTTTGAAACAGGATATATAAAATTATATACATTTGAAAATAAAAAAGAAGTATTTACTATTAATGAAAATAATGAAATAAAAAGTTTAAGAGGTGGAGAAGAAATATATTCGCTAACTAAACTTGAAAATGGATATAAAGTTTATCATACATTAAAAAGTCAAACTTTATTATATGATGAAAATGGTTTATTATTGTATGTAATAGATAGAAATGGGAATAAAAGAGAATATGTATATGAAAACACTATATTAAAAAGAATAAACTTTCCAAGCGGGCAATATTTTGACTTTGACATAAAAGAAGCTAAGATAAAAACTATAACAGACAATATGGGACGTCAAATAAAATATGAATATGACGGAGATTATTTACTAAGTGTGGAAATACCTAATGCAGGTATAGAAAGATATAGTTATAATGACAAGGGTTTAATAAGTAGTGTAACAAATGCAGATGGTGTAACATTTGTAAAAAATACTTATGATGATAA
>JAHALF010000005.1 GCA_018371275.1 Clostridiales bacterium | reverse complement strand
TCAGAAGGTAACGACGAAGCAACTATGCTTGATGATGATTTCTTATTAGCTTTAGAGTATGGTATGCCACCAACTGGTGGATTAGGTATGGGTATAGACCGTCTTGTTATGCTCCTTACAGATTCTTCATCTATTAGAGATGTACTTTTATTCCCTACAATGAAACCTTTAAATCATTAAATAATATAAAAAATAAGGTATGAAAATCATACCTTATTTTTTATTTCTTCACTTTCTTTGATTTCACCCCATATATATTTATTAATTTCACCCCATTTATATTTACTTAAATCTCCCCAAACATTGTAATCTAGAGAAAAATTTATTATTAAATTAACAGGTACAATCCATTCTAACAAATTATTAATAGTAAAAAATAAATGCTTTTTAAATAAAGAAAGTTTTATATTCAAAATAAATTTATCATATATCATTTCCAAAGTATAGCCATCTTCACCACATATAGCATTTAATTTTTCTTGTAAACTTTCCAATGTAAATGGTAAAGTTTGATTGTATAATACTAATATATCATACTGTCTTTTCTCTAAACTATCTGTAAGTTTGGGCACTATTTCCAACATTTTTTCATAATGCTTAGTTGCACTTTCACTAGATCCTATAACAAAAAAATCATTTAATATCATTTCTAAATTTTTATTTATATTTTCAATTTCAGGCTCACTTATATACATTATTTTTTCTATTTCTTCTATACTTTGCATAAAATATGGTAAATAATTAAGTAACATTTATATCACCTCTTAAAGGTATAGAATATTCATCTAATAAAAAATTTTCTGCCTTACCATTTATTTTAGTGTTTTTTACATCTTCAATACCTAAAACATTTAATATATTACTTTCTATATGACTTATTCTAATAATTATGCTATCATTTTCTTCCCAAGTTTTACAAAGCTCTTGTATATAACTTTCTATATTTCCTTCTATATAAGACTTTATATCTTCCGTTTCATATCCAGCTTTTAAATCAATTTGAGTTTCTATATTTATTTTTATAGGTTTTACAGGTTCAATAGTTACAAAATGTCCAATAGGTGCAATTCCCATACCTTCTCCAGTATACTCTAAAGGGTCTATTTTTTCTTGAACTATACTTAATAAATCTTCTGTAGGCTCATTATAGCTATTATTTGTTATAACCACTTTAACAGTACCACCACCATTAGGCACGCGATATACTTTTATACCTCCAATACCTCCATTTGCTATAACATCTTCGTCATCATTTAATAATCTAACCTTCTCTATATAATCAGCTCTATTTCCTCCAAAAGCTTGGTTTCTAAAACTTTCAAAATACCTTTTTCTAAATACTTCTGTTTCCTCTTCATCTACACCAGATATATGTATTTTATGTATTTTAGCAATTTTTAAATTAGGAATATTATCTATAGGTAACAAATCACCATATGATATATTTCCTATACTTCCTATTTGTTCACATTTTAATTTGTAATATTCTCCCTCTTTTTCACCTATATAATAAAAATTTACTTCTTCATCGCTAGAAAATCTTTCTCCTCCTTTTAACCTAATATCTCCTTGTAAATTTGCCAAAACAACAGAATATGTAGCATTAAATGGTTTAAGACCCCTTTCCATAGCTCTTTTTATGAGATACTCTCTACTAGCAGTATCTGCAAATCCTTCTCTTAAAATTCTGTCAAGTTCAATATAAGCTTGAGCAAGTTCTGCACATATAGGAGCTAAAGCATCATATATAATAGAGCCTTGTCTTTTATCAAAATCATCGGATACTTTTTCCATAGCTCTTTTTAATATGTTATTAAATGTCATATGCTCATACATAATCACACCTCCAAGCTAAAATTAAAATTACCAAAAATAGATTTTACAACAAATTTAACACATAAACTACATTTATCATTATATATGTCAAAAAATTCGAAATCATAAGTATCTATTATCCTATCATCAATAGATAAAGCATCTTTTATTCGTCTCTCTATTTCTATCTTTACATATTCTTTAGGCATACCTATTAAATCATCTATTTCTATTCCATAATTCCAATCATATATTTCATATTTATATCTTTTTGTTATTAATATTTTATAAATAGCTTGTGTAAGTGATTTTATTTCATCAAATATCCCTTTTGCTCTATTTTTGTAAAAATCTATTTTATATGTTTTAGAAGGAATTGTTATAATGTTAATATTGTTAATATTATTTCTAATAGGTAACATTTTCTCTCCTTTGATTTATTAATTATCCACTATTGTATCAATTATAAAAAATCTTTGTCCACCACTTTCTCTAATCATAAATAATTTTGTACCTTTTTTTATAGGCTCATTAAAAGAGCTTGTTTTTATTATCTCGTCTTCAGTAATAAATAATTTTTCATCTAACTTTATTTTCAAAAATTCTTCTTCTATAACTTCTCCTATATAAGTTTCTACAAATTTTATAGAACTTATAGTATGTAAAATACTAGATTTTATTATATCTAAAAAATTCATATTCACTCCTATATATTACTTAAAATAAGCTTCATTATATGTTCGTTATTTTTTATAGTATGTATACATTCCTTAACAAGCATATACCTTGATTTTTTATTTATAACTACACTTATTAAATTACCAGCTTTTAATCTTTCATCTCCAAAACATACAATTTCAACATTTTCATTTAATTTATTATATATATTAAGAATATTTTTAGCATAATTTTTAGCTTGAATACTGTTAAAATCATTAGGTAAACGTTCAAATTTTCTAAGAGTTCCCCATTTATTTTTATTATTAATATCTTCTTCTAAATAAGTAGATATAACTTTAGTTTTTTTATTTTTAACAGAAACCTTTATAGAATTATAAACACTCTTATCAATAGAAGTTGTATGATAATAATTAATTGCATATTTATCACAATCTATTAAAATAGGCAATTTCATATTTTCATAACTTTTTAAAGATATTTTACCAAAGTCATCAAAAAGTATATAATCTTTGGTATTAAATCTTTTTGTTAAATCAAGGGCTGTATATATAATATCTAGAATAGTTTGATTTTCTTCTATTCTATAAGGTATAATATAACCTGTTTCTTCTATATCTCCAATTTTTAATCCAAAGTCAGCACAAATCATCTTCAATACTTGACTTGCTGTTTTATTTTTATATATATAAGTATCTCTAGTAATAAAATATCTTATAGAATTGTAAGCTACAATATTAATAATTTCATTATCTATTATTTTTTTTGTAAATATATAACCAAAAAATATATTATTTTTATCAGTTTTTATACATATATTATCACCTTCATGAAAATTAATGTTTCCCTCTAACAATATACTTAATTGTAACTTAGTTGGTTGATATTTATAATTACTTTTTGTAACTATTTTATCTATAACCTTATGGGTTATATCTAATATACCACTTTCAGAATATATAATTATTTCTATATAATTCCCTCCTTTAAGGTAACTTTAAAACAGCTCCAATTTTTAGTTTTTTAGGGTCTACTATATTATTTAATTGCATTATATTTTTATATTTTGTTTCATCGTTTAACTCTCTTTTAGCAATTTTCCACAAAGTATCACCAGCTTTAACAGTATATGTTTTAGGAGCTTCTTTAACAGTTCTATTTGTATTAATAATATATGTGCTATTATCTTTACTTGATGATACCAATTTCTGTTCTTTTATAGCTATATATTCTTTAAAAGTTAAATCAACAGAAAAATCTCCTTCTTCTCCAGCATTTTCATATACTGTATATTCTTCTAAAGTCACATCTATATTTCCCTTAAATATCTCTTCTCCATTAGGTAGTATCCTTGTTATCAAAAGTTGTAATGGCTTTTTATTTGCTTTAAACTCTCTAAATTTTGCTAAATATAGTATAGGTTTACCAATTATAACATTAGGTGAATATTTTGGTTGAATAAAAGGTAAAGATAAATCGTTAGGTAATATAATAGACATAAATATTTCTCTAAGTCCAATACCTTTTATAATATTAACTTCTCCAATACCAATAGTCTCATACTTTTTATTAATACTATAAGATTTTGTTATCATCTTTTCAGGAGGTATAGGTAACTGGTATATTTCTTGCTTATGTTCATATTTTAATAGATATGTATATATAAAATCACCTCCTATTTAATATCACACATAAAAACAATTTCCTCAAATATCATATCTTTTATTTTATCAAATATATAGTCATAGTCTAAATCTTTAGTTCTTTCTAACTGTGTTTTATAAGTTTCATTATATAACTTTTGTTTATTTATATTCGTATTTGTACTAGATATTTTACTATTTTCTTTAAAATGTTTAGATATATTTCTAAAGTTATTTATATTAATATAATTGTTTTTAAATTTATCAATATTAACCAAACTTTTATAATACAAACTCTTTATATTATCTAAATAATTTTGTTTATTTTCAAATATACTTATATCTTTATAATTTTTATTATTATATACTTTTTTTAAATAATTTACCTTATTTAATAAAGTCTTATTATACATACATACTTTTTTATTTTTAAATAAATTATTATAAATAACATTACTATTATGCTTATAATTTCGATAAGCTTTTTTATTAAATAACATATTTTTGTAATAATTATTGTAAATAAAATTTCTACCTAATTTAAAATTTTGATAAACTTTTTTATCAAATAATATATTTTTATTAAAAGCTTCTTCAAATATACTAAAATGTAATAATCTCTTTTGAAAAAAATTATTATACATAACTTTTTCATTTGAGTTTTTAAAATAAAGAAATTTATTACTAATATTTTTAATGTCCTTATTATTTAATACCTCCATATATTTACTTAAAAAACTATTATTAAAATTATTAATTAATTTCTTACTATAATTGGTATTATTAATCCCTTTAATATTAAGATTTTTACTTCTATAAAAATTTATATTTTTATGTGCTTTTATACTTCCAATATTATAAAATGAAAAAAATAACTTATTATATATAAACCCACCTCCCACCTCATATATTAAATTTTATTAAAAATCTTCAACCTCTTTTTCTTCTTCCAAAAATTTATCTATAAAAGCTATTATTAAAGCCTTTTCCCTTATATCCATATTTGCAAAATCTTTAGGTTTAATATTTAGTTTAAAAAGGGCAAAGTAAGCATAATTAAGCTCTGCATTACCCTTTTTAATTAGTTTTTTATATCACAAACCAACTCATCAATACTCTCCATAAATCCACTTATAATAAGTATTTCTTTTATAAGTCTTTCTATTTCTCCAGCTAATAGTACCTTATTCAAATATTGTTCAGGAGTATTAGTATTTAATTTTTCCATGCTTTTAATATCTTTAAAACTAGGTTCTAATGTAGATTCTATAATACAAAGGGTATTAAGTTTGCCTTCATCAATAATTGCTTGTCCATTTTTATCTATAAATGTAGACTTTCTTTTTAATCTATTTAGTTCTTCAAAAGAAATAGGTCTTATTTTGAATTTTAAGTTATCACCATTTTTATCTTTCAAACGGTTAGATATTTCCACATAATGAGTTATGTTATCAACAACATTAAGATTAAGTATTTCTTGTAAACTAGACATATTTTCTCCTTTCAATTCTATTCACCAATAACTGGTTTAAAACTTTCTAATATATCTATATCATTAAATGTAAATGTCATTTCCTCATCAAGTTCTGTACTATTTATATCAAGCTTTGCCATAGTCACATTATCAATATTAACCTGTTTTAAAGCAACGCTTTGTCTTTCTATATCACTAGATGGATCTTTATTTTCAATTACTATTTCAAAATATGTATCTTTTCCTTCTTTTATATACTTAAGCATAAGCTCTCTAAATTTAGATGTGGAATAATAAACAGTCATTTTACCAGTTCCGCTCCAACCACTAGATTTATGCTTAGTACCAGTCTGACCTAATACCTTTATTTCTCTTTTACTTTTTTTTATTTTAGCTTCTATATTTTTTAAATATAAAACTTCCTCTTTTTTTCCGTCAATATCTACATAACAAGTACCTAAAGCACCATTAATAGTATCCCAAGCTTTTAAAGTAGCCATATATTCTCTCCTATTCTATAATACATTTCATATAAAGTTTATCCATACTAGCAACAGGTTCTATCATTAAATCTACAATAACATCACCTTTTTTACTTCCCTTTTTAATAGCTATATCTTCAGCAGAAAAATTATCAATTGCTCTAATAGCTTGTAATTGATTAAAATAGTTTATAAGCTCCGATTTAAATATATCCCTACCTAAATCATCATTTTGCATTTTCCCAAGATAATAGTCATTAAAAATTCTAGCTATATCATTAGCTGTAGAGTCTAATACTCTTATTATTTGATTATTACTAAAATCAGAATTTTTATCTGAAGAAAAGCTAACAAATGTATTAATGTCTTTTAAAACTCTAATATTGTTAACATCATAGTAAAATACAAATTCACCACTATTAATAGCCTCTTTTAACTCATTATTAGAATATTTAGCATTGAATTCATATTCACCATCATATACCTTATTGGTCAAACTTTGATTTATTTCAGCACCAGCTAAAGCTCCACCAACCCAATATACAAGATTTCTATCATTTTTAACACTAATAATACCTTCAAAATCAGCTTTTTTATAATTATATAAAACAGTAGTTATTTTCACACCTTCATCATCTCTAAGTCTTTTTGTAAAACTTTCAAAAAGTCCTTTTGTTTGTTCATCTTCTCCATCATATATAAGAACATTAAAATTTTCAGACTCAATAAGAGATAAAAATTTACTATATTCACTGTTATTAACTACTCCATTTGTACCTCCAGAAAGGTTAGTTCCAGCAGTTTCTTCAAATGTGCCAGTTCCAGAAAAAGTAACAAAATCATTTTCAGAAAGTTCTTCTATACTATTAGCTATAACTTCATCTAATATAGTATTATCAATATATGTGTAAATAGTATATTTACTATCATCAACATTAGATGCTATTTTAATTTTTATGTTATTCCCTCTATCTCCAGAATATTTAGAAACAACATTTAGATTTCCAATAGTAGCTTTAGCTTTTTCACCATTTCCAATTCTATAATATTTTATCTCCTTTGCATTTTTAAACGCTTCTCTAAAAGGCTTTAAATTTTCACTTGTATATTCATATCCCAATATTTTTAAAGAGTTTTTTTGAAAATCTTCATTAGTTATAGTAACTATTTTATTTTCAACACCCCAGTTGTTTTTTAAAGCCATCGCCATAACACCTCTATCAGCAATACTCCCTAATGCTCTAGCTTTAGATATAAAATTTATATATGCTCCAGGTAAAACTTTATTATAGGTTAAAAAAGTACCTCCAGTTGCCACTATAAAATCACCTCCATATACTTTTTAATTATTTTATCAACATCATTTTTACTATACATCTCATCTTCATTTAATAAACTATTTATTAAATCTTTTTTATCCTTATATAAATCACTTTTTAAAAATTGCTCTTTATAAAATTTTTTGTTTTTTTCAGCCATAATACCTCCCTTAAATATAGAGCTTTTGCATTTTATCTGTTTCTTCTTTTTTAAATACATAAAAATTATACTCTATAAAAAATTTAACTTTTCCATCTTCTATAACACCTTCTATATTTTCACCCTTTATAAATCCCTTTTCAAACTTTAACATTAAAAATTTATTATATAATAAATTTAATATATTATTACACTTATCATTTATGTTATAATTTTCTTCAGGGAAATATGTTATTTCCATTTTATTGAAAAGTTTATATCTGTTGGATAGACATAATTTTTCCTGTGTTTTAACACATCTTACACAAAAACAAGGTAATAAAAATCCTTGTTTTATATGTTCTACATATATATTAGGCTTATCAAATATATCGTATAATTGATTACTTATTGCATCTATAAGTTTTTGTATAATAAATACCCCTCCTAAATTATCTACCCAATATCATCAAATATATCAAGCATTATTTCTTGATGATTTGAATATATAGCAGGTTCTCCACTATTTTTATATTTATTTACCTTACCGTTTTGACTAACTTCTATTATAGATCCAGCTTTTATTAATATATTGTTATCTAAAAAAATCTTTACTTTTTGAGTTATAATATTATTAAAAGTATCTTCTTTAAAAGTAACTATATTAGAGCTATTATTATAATATGATACTCTACAAGGTATATTTTCATACTTAATATTAATACGTTGTTTTATTACTTTAGTATCATTATCTTTAAATGTTTCATATTCATATATATTACATATTCCTGCATATAACTTACTAAGAGCAGTTTGTTTATTAATACTTACCATATAATCTGTTTATACCTATAAAGTAATTTTTTCTTATTTAAAAAATAATCGATAACATTTTGAAATTTATTATTTTCATTTTCAAAGTAAGTTATAGAAGTATCTCCCTCTTTAATAGTCTGTATAGCACTATCCAACGATATATCATTTTCTAAATTAGATGATTTAACAAGCATTAAATACTCGCCTATAACAACATTAATAAATATATCTTTTATAATACAAAAATCAATAAATGGATTTATTTCACACTTGATAAAATTTTCGACAGAATTAATAGCCATAAGAATAATTTTTTCAGATAAATAAATATTTTTAATAGAAAGGTTTAGACAGTTTAATCTATCAGATATTTCATAGACAATACTATTCATAAAATACCCCTTAACCTTTAGAAATAATTCTAGCAATAGGTATAGATTTACCCTCAATAAATGTTCCTTTTTCAACATCTGTAACTAAGGACCAATTCAAACCATTTGACAACTCATCATCAGTAGGAGATAAGCTAACTTGTTGCTTTTTAATATATGATAAACCAAAAGGTGCAAAACATTTTCTAGATCTAGCATATAAAGTATCCTGACCACCATTAGTTTTAGGGTCTCTGTTTATCTCATAAGGCACTTTAGCCCCAATATCTTCAAAATCAATAGCACCCTTTCCTAATATATATGTAGTATATACTCTTTCATCATCGCCACCTTCAAAAGGCATACTATCATCAATTAATACAATTTTACCATTTAAAGTAGCAAGACCTAAATCCCTTTGTATACCCCTTTTATCAGTATATTTTAAATAATTAAGTAAATTTAAGTTTTCTAAATTAGTAGCAACAACACTATGCATAATAACAATAGAAAATTTAGTTTTATTATCTCCACAAGCTTTTTGTATAGCAGTATTAAGCGTAGTAACATCTATTTTAGGATTTGCAAGATTAGATATATCATAAGTATGATTCTCCACAAATTCCTCATTTTCATCTCCAGTCATAGAAAAGATTCCTTTTAATATAGCAAGAAGAGTTTTTTGATCAATATCATCAAAATATTCACTTACTTGTTTTGCAACATTAGACATAAATCCAACACCACCTGTTATATCTTCAGAAAAGTCATCTTCAAGCCAAGCATTAGCTCTTCCAACAACAACTACACCTCGCTCAAAAGTTTTAGTTGCATTAGGTACAATATCTGTTTTCCCGTCATAATTTATAGCATTTCCACCTATTCTTCCATACATAGGTAAAATAGCATAACCACTACCACCTTGAGAAGAAAAAGCTCTTCTTATTTCTGCATTAGGTTTAAGAACAGCAGATTTTATTAATTCATTTTTCTTAACATTAGGTAAACTTTCTATGTATCTCCCAAAAGCTACCTGATTAAAGCTTTTATTATTAAATTGACCCATATTTTATCCTCCTAAAAAATACCTTTTTCATAATATTTACAAAGTTCTTCATAGCTTAATTGTCTATTAGCTATACTACTTATATTAGATTCTAGAGGTTTAAATCCAGTTATTTTATTATATTCCTCTTCACTAAATAAAAACTTAGTTTCTTCATTATTTCTAAGTTCATCTACCATATTTTTAATAGCTTTTTCATCTATGTTTTTTCTATCTAATTTATTAAAATCTATTAAAGCCATAGTAGCTTTAATATTTTTAGCTTTAGACATAAAAAGTTGTCTTTCAACAGCCATTTTAAGCTCCAAATCTAAAATTTTGTTTTCATATTCTTTAGTTTTTAATTTAATTTCCTCCAAAATATATTTTTCTATTTTATTATAAATTTCTTTAGCCTTAGATTCTTCTATACCTAAGTTAACTAATTGTTTAATGTCCATAAAGACCTCCTTATAAAAAATTTGCCCACCCACCCAATTCTACCAACCTTTAAAATTACATACTCTTATATTTTACTAAGTTCTTGTTTAATATTAGACACCCAAGGGTGCATACTAATAATAGTTTCTTTAGATATAATTCCCATAGATTTTACACAGTTATTTATAGCCTCTGTCTCATTTATTAAAATATCTTTATTAAAAATTATATCTATATTAATATCATTAAAATCTTTTTTATAAATATGACTAAAATATTTTTTAATAAACCAAAATAGCATTTCAAAGGATGCTTGAAACTCCGTTTCCATAAGACTAGCATCAAGGTCAATATCTGCATAAGCACTTTGTATGTTCATCTGGTTAGGATTTTGACCTATATTTTCATCTTTACAGTCATAACCTCTAGCATTTTCTATTATTGCTTTTTTTAATGCTTTAGCAAGTAATTCATAATTATTGCTATCGATATTTACTTTTAATGCCTCAACACCACCTTCATTACCATCTATAGTTTTAACTTTTACAACACCATATTCAGATAAATTTTTTCTAAATTCAGATAAATTAGTACCATCATAATTTTTAAGAATAAGTATAGTGTTTCTAGCATCTTCTTGCATATTGTTCATAAAGTCACTTCTAATAGTATTTAAGGAATCTTGTAAAGTTTTTACTCTTTTTATTAATGGAATTTCTTTAGAATTAAATTTAAAAGATATTATAGGGATTTTATCCCAAGATAGAGGAGATTTATAAGAATTATATATATAGGGTTTAAACCCTTTAGATGTATCTAGTATTAATTTTTGATTGTCTAAAATATAATATTGTATTCCAGTTTTAGTATATAACTCAACTTGAGTTATAATATTTTTATTGTTAAAGCAATAATCTTCTATATTATATATTCTAAGTAAACATTCTAATATAGTATGTTCTTCATCTAACCATATAGGTAATATTTCATAAGGCTTAAATCTTTTAAATCCAATGTTTCCATTTTCATCAAAAAATATATAAAGCCAACCAATACCACAATTAATAGCATCTTCACCTATATTTTTAATAAGCCTATAAAATGTTTTATCAAATATTTTTTCAATATTATCTGTAAAACTTTCATCATTACAGCAAATAGTCATAGGCTTTGATAATAAGTAGCTATTTTTTTGGTCAACTATTCTAGCATACTGGTTATCAACTATCCTATTATTAGGTAAATTATATATTTCTTGTTTATTACCATCTTTTCCAATTATAGTACGTTTTCTTTTTAAAATATCGTGATTACCTATATAATATTCTTCACCTATTAACATACTTGTTCTTTGCTCAGAGTTCAAAAAATTTAATATATTTTGTTCTAAAAATTCGATAAATGCTTTTTCATTACCAAATTTATTTATAATTTTATTTATTTCATCTGTTTCAAAATTAGGTTCAAGGTTCATAAAAACCTCCTTTGTAATTTTCATTTAAAGCTAAATCTATCTTCTTTATTTATAGATTGTATAGCATACCGCATAGCATCTAAAAGATGATTGTATTTATCTATAGGTCTATTAATAGATTTTCCCATTTCATCTTTACTCCAGGTATAATTACATATTTCATTTAAAAAATTTTTACATTTAGGATGTATAATTATCTTAAAATCTTGTATATACTGTATACCATTATTTAAGCTATCTTTTCCTTTTTTAGCTGCTCTTATTTTATTAATACCAAGCTCCTTAAGTTCTTCTATACTTTTAGGTTCAGCAGAATCTGCCACAATAACCTCTTTAATATATCCCATATTAAACACTTCTTGATATATTTTAAAATTAGTTAATGCTTTTTTATAAAGTTCATCAAATACATAAATTTCTTTAATATCTATATCAACTAACCCACAAAATAATGCAGTAGGATCATTAGTATACCCAAAATCAAGACCAAAAATAGAAACTATATTTTTTCTTTTTTTAATTTCTTCTACATCAAAATCTATTTCAAAAAAGTTTTCATATACAAGACCATTTGTTATACCCCATTTACCAAGACCAGCAACTTGATATCTTCTAGGATTATTTTTTTTCATATCCTCAAACATTTTCTTGTCTGCATCATCAAGCCATTCATTAATCATATAATTAGTTGTAATAGCCAATATATCATCATCATTACAATCAAAAAATCTTTTTTTGATCCAATGTTTTTCATTCCAAGGGTTAAATGTTAGTGTAATTTGTTTAAAAAGACCTTTTGGAACTTTTCCTCTAATACTTTCTTGTAAAATATCAAAATCTTCTTCATTGTCTATTTCATATGCCTCTTCTATCCATAACCAACATAAAACCCCTTTTTGTGTTGTTATAGATGTTATTTTAAAGGGGTCATCAAGCCCCCTAAAGTATATTTTTTGATTTGTTGGTAAGTATATTATTTCAAGTGGAGACGTTTTACATTCCCAATATTTAGATACACCAAGAGTATTTATTGCCCATCTAAGTTCAGCAAAGCAACTATCTTTAAGAGTATTGTAAGTTTTTCTAACTACTAAAAGATTAGAATCTTTGTATTTCATCATTCTAAAAATAAAATTTAAAGCAGTAGTTTTAGACTTTTTACTAGCTCTAGACCCCTTACACACTCTAAATCTACCTTCAAAATTCCAATACTCTCTATATCCTTTTCCAACTATATCTGGCAAATATATTCTATTCTCCATACTATTCCCTTATTAAATCACTACCCACTATAAAAACACTTTCTTCCTTACTGTTATCTTGTTTAGGGGAAAATATAGAATAAACTTTACCTAATAATTCAGCAGCTTTTAATCTCTCTCTTACAGATATATCCTTTAATAAATTGTCATCATCTTTATCTCCTTTGCCACGCATTATTTTAGTAAGACATTCTATAATTTCATCTGAATTAGCAACTTTTTCATTTTTAATATTTTCTTGTATATAATTTTTTATTCTTTCATCTTTTAATAACTTTATTCCTGTATTTTCCTTATACCCACATTTTTTAGTAGCTATTTTAACATCTTGTGTTTCTATATAATACTTACAAAATAACTTTTGTTTATTATTCAAATATTCACCTCCCAATTTACTATCATAAAACAAATAATAATTTTAAAGGTCAATATAATCATAGCAAAATATAATATAAAGTTAATGCAAAAAATCTGTAACCTATTTAAACACTTTTTAAAATTTTATTTATAACCAAATTTTTTACATTAAAACATTGTCTAAGACTTATATGTACTTTTAAAGCAACAGCTTGCCAACTATTTTTGTAGATATACCTAAAACGTATTACATCTTTTTGATATTCTTCTAAATTACTTATTATATCATCTACAAACTTATATTCATAAATTAAGTTCTTAAGATTTTCTAACTTTTCATTTATAATATTATTATAAATATTTACTATATCGCTTTTATTGTCTATTTGTATACTATCAAAAACATTATTGTTTTTTCTTATTTTGTTAATTTCTGTTTGTAAGTTTTCTATATCTAAAATTCCTTGTCCCCAGTTTTTCAAATATTTTTCTCCTTTTTTTCTCTTCTCTTTATCCATAAATAATCCTTTCTTAAAATTTAACCTAAAAAAATATTTTCCATCTCAATATTATAAATTTCACTTAAAACTTTTAATGGAGCATAACCAACTGATGTTTTTCCTTTTTCCCAATTTATTATAGTATGTTTACTAACTTTTATTATATCTGCAACTTCTTGTTGTGTTAAATTAGCATTCACTCTTGCAGCTTTTAAAGATATTTTCATATTAAATCACCCCTTTCAAAAAGAGTATAGTCTACTTTTTGTCTATTGTCAATACTTTTTGTCATTTTTTTTTTTTTTATTATTTGAACTTTTTAAATTTTTAATATATAATATTACTTGTAGTAAATTTTTTTAACCTACATATTTTTTCCATTTTATTACATTTTTATTTAAAAAACATAAATAAATTTTTAATAAAATTAAAATTGTATAAAACATATTTTTAAATTTAAATTCATATACTAAAATGTATTTAAATTGGTTTAAGGAGGTTAATATGGAACAATTTAATATTTATAAAGATATATCCGAAAGAACAAATGGAGATATATACATAGGTGTTGTTGGACCAGTTAGAACAGGAAAATCTACTTTTATAAAAAGATTTATGGATTTATTAGTAATACCTAATATAGATGATGAATATGACAAAGAAAGAACTAAAGATGAACTTCCTCAAAGCTCAGCTGGAAAAACTATTATGACTACAGAGCCAAAATTTATTCCAAATAATGCAGTTTCTATCAACATAGATGATAATGCAAGTTTCAATGTAAGAATGATAGATTGTGTTGGATATGTAGTACCAGGAGCTTCTGGGTATATGGATGAAAATCAGCCAAGAATGGTTTCAACACCGTGGTTTAGCGAAAAAATTCCATTTGAAGAGGCTGCAGAGATAGGTACAAAAAAGGTAATAACAGACCATTCTACAATAGGTATAGTTGTTACAACAGATGGAACAATTACAGATATTCCACGAGAAGAATACATAATTGCAGAAGAAAAAGTAATAAAAGAGCTAAAATCTTTATCAAAACCTTTTGTTATACTTTTAAATACATCAAAACCTTACTCACAACAAACGGATATACTAAAACAAGAACTATCAGAAAAATATAACTCACCCGTTATACCAGTAAACATTGCACAACTAAAAGAGGAAGATATAAATTCTATACTAGAAAAAGTTTTATATGAATTCCCTATAAAACAGCTAAATTTAAATTTACCAAAATGGATTGAAACATTAGATATAAATCATTGGCTAAAACAAAGTATAATACAAGACACAAAAAAATTATTACCAGAAATTAATAAACTACATAATATAAAATCTACTATATCAATATTAGAAAATAACGAATACATAAAAAAAGCATATATAGATAAAATAGAATTAGGAGAAGGCTTAGGTAATATAGAAATAGGACTAAATGATAATCTATTTTATAAAGTTTTAAGCGAAACAACTAATATGGATATAAATAACGAATACGAGTTAATATCTACAATAAAACTTTTATCACAAGCAAAAAAAGAATATGATAAAGTAAAATATGCAATAGAAGAAGTAAAAACAAAAGGATATGGAATAGTTACACCAACTCTAGATGAAATGATTTTAGAAAAACCAGAACTTATAAAACACGGCTCAAGATATGGTATAAAAATTAAAGCAACAGCTCCTAGCTTTCACCTTATAAAAGCGGATATCCAAACAGAAGTTGCACCAATAGTTGGTAGTGAAGACCAAAGTAAAGAATTATCTCAATACCTTTTAGAGCAATTTGAAAATGAAAAAGATAAAATTTGGGACTATAATATTTTTGGTAAATCATTATCAGATTTAGTAAATGATGGGCTTAATACAAAACTTTATAGAATACCTGAAGACACACAATTAAAATTACAAGAAACACTACAAAAAATAATAAATGAAGGTAACGGAGGCTTAATCTGTATTTTATTATAAAATTAATTTTATAAAAAACCACCAATATATATTAGTGGTTTTTTATTTTCTTATATTCCCATTACCTAAAACAATATACTTATATGATGTTATTTCTTTTATTCCCATAGGACCTCTCGCGTGTAATTTTTGTGTGCTAATTCCTATTTCAGCTCCAAGCCCAAATTGTTCTCCATCAGTGAATCTAGTAGAAGCATTAACATATACAACAGCTGAATCTATTTCATCAACAAATTTATTATAGTTAGAATAATTTTCAGTAATAATAGCTTCAGAATGTCCAGTAGAATATTTTTGTATATGACTTATAGCACCATCTATATTTTCCACATATTTTATGGCTAAAATATAATCTAAAAACTCTTGTTTCCAGTCCTCTTCTGTTGCTAATAATATATTTTTATTATCAAACATATCTAAAATAAATTTATCCGCTCTTATTTCTACATTATTATCTAATAATCTCTCCACCAATTCAGGCAAAATATGATTAATAATATTTTTATGTATTAATAAAGTTTCCATAGCATTACAAACAGAAGGACGTTGCACTTTTGCATTTATTATAATATCTATAGCTTTTTCCTTGTCTGCATATTCATCTATAAATATATGACAATTTCCAACTCCTGTTTCTATAACAGGTATAGTACTATTTTCTACAACAGCTCTAATAAGACCAGCACCACCTCTAGGTATTAATAAATCTATATATTCATTCATTTTCATAAGTTTTGTAGTAGTTTCTCTATTAGTATCTTCTATAAGTATAACCATATTTTCATTATAACCTAGGTTTTTTATAGTTTTTCTAAATAAACCAACTATAACCTTATTAGAATTTAAAGCTTCTTTTCCACCTTTTAAAATAACAGAACTAGAGGCTTTAAAACACATAGCAAAAGCATCAGAAGTTACATTTGGTCTAGCTTCATATATTATACCAATAACTCCCATAGCCACTCTTTTTTTACCAACCTTTAAACCATTTGGCAAAACTTTCATATCAATATACTCATCTAAAGGGTCATCTAAATTAGCTATTTGTAATATACCATTAGACATAGACTCTATTCTTTTTTCATCTAACAATAATCTATCTATTAAACTATCTTTTATATTATTTTCTTTAGCATTTTTTATATCTATCTTATTGGCATTTATTATTATATCTTTTTCATCTAAAAGTACCTTACTACAAGCTTTTAATATAGTATCTTTTTCAATAGATTTAAGCCTAGATAAATCTCTACTTGCAATTTTTGCATCTTCACATACTTTTATAAGGTTCATAAAGTCCTCCCTTTATTACAAACAAATAAAGTACCAATATTCTCACCATTTAATATTTTAAATAAAATATTAGGTTCTTTTCCACAAGCAATAATCATATCAGCACCCTTTTCATTGACAATTTTTGCTGAATTAACTTTAGTTTTCATACCCCCAGTCCCTAAAAGACTATTGGAGCCCTCAGCACTGTTTTCTATACTGCTATTTATCTCAAATATTTCACTAATTATTTTAGCATCATTATATTTATTAGGGTCTTTAGTATACATACCATCAATATCTGATAAAATAATTAAAATATCTGCTTTAACAATATTGCAAACATAAGCAGACAAAGTATCATTATCAGAAAATCCTTGTATTTCATCTGTCGATATAGTATCATTTTCATTTACAATAGGTATAACGCCCATTTCCAATAACTTAAATAGAGTATTTTGAGCATTTTCCCTAGTTATATTATTATCAAATACATCTTTAGTAAGCAATATTTGAGCAATTTTTTGGTTATATCTAGAAAAAAAGCTTTCATATATCTGCATAAGAACCCCTTGACCAACAGCAGATGCTACTTGCTTTCCTATTATATCTCTAGGTCTTTGACTTAAAGCTAACCTTTCTGTTCCAACAGCAATAGCACCAGATGATACAAGTATAATTTCTTTATCTTGATTTCTAATATCAGATAAAACCCAAGATAAATTTTCAATAGCTTGTAAATTTATTTTTCCATTTTTATGTGTTAAAGATGTTGTACCTATCTTTATAACAATCCTTTTATAATTTTTTATCTTCTCTCTAAAACTCATAATATATATTTCCTTTATTTTACTTTATATCCCTTATATATTTAAAGAGCTTGAACTATAATAATTCAAACCCTTTTATATATTAAATTTAATTAATACTTTTATTTTATTATTTCAGCTACTATATTCTTAAATTGCTCTTTTATAATATTATCACACTTCTCAAAACTACCTTTATATATATTAGCTAAATCTTTAGTTGTAGGTAATTCAGCTAAAAGCTTAAGATTATTATCATTTAATAAATTGTTTGTTTCTTCTTTATCATAAATATAAATTTTTTCATTACAATGAGGACATAAAATATAACTCATATTTTCAACAATACCATATATTTTAATACCCATTTTTTTAGCCATATTAATAGATTTAGTAACTATCATAGATATCATACTTTGAGGAACAGATACTATAATAAGACCCGTTAAAGGTATAGATTGCATAACAGTTAATGTTACATCTCCTGTTCCAGGAGGCATATCAATAATAAGATAATCAAGCTCTTCCCACAAAACATCACTCCAAAATTGATTTACACAATTACTAAGTAAAGAACCTCTCCATATAACTGGTTGGTTTTCATCTTTTATAAGAAGGTTTAAAGATATAACTTTAATTCCTTCTTTAGATGTTACAGGTATAATTTCTTGGTTATTTGTTCCCATAGCACGTACACTTTTATCAATACCTAAAAGTCTAACAACACTAGGCCCAGTAATATCTGCATCTAAAATACCTACTTTATATCCTTGACTATTGAGCTCTTTAGCCAAACTAACAGAAATAGTACTTTTACCAACTCCTCCTTTACCGCTCATTACACCAATAACATTTTTTATCTTATTCTTTTCATTTACTTTTATACCACAAGAATCTTCTTGTTTTCCACATCTTCCTTTAGAAGGACAAGAACTACAATTTCCCATTTATTTCATCTCCTTAAAAATTTTCAATATTTAATATATATAAACTTCAATTTTTCAAAATAGTAAAACTCATTTCTATATAATATTAACAAATCTAATATATATTGTCAAATGTATAATATATATTATTATCCAATAATAGTTATTAGAAACAGCTATTGAAAATAATATAAAAATAACGTATAATAAAAAAAATAAAATTAAAAGAGGTGTAAAATGCTTTTTAATTCACTTACATTTTTAATATTTCTAGTATGTATATTAAGTTTATATTATATACTGCCTTACAAATATAAGTGGTATTTACTTTTAATTGGTAGTTGTATATTTTATATGGCTTGGAGGATAGAATTTATTTTCTTAATTTTGTTTTCTAGCTTTTTTAATTATTACATTGGTTTATTAATAGAAAAATATGAAAATAAGAGTAAAACTATTTTAACTACTGGACTAATTATAAACTTTCTTATTTTATTTATCTTTAAATATAGTATATTTATAAATCACTCTTTTATGTCTATATATAATTACTTTAACATTCCGTACCCTATAAAAGATTTTGATATAATTTTACCTATGGGTATATCATTTTATACTTTTCAGGCAACAAGTTATACAATAGATATTTATAGAAAAAGATATAAAGCAGAAAAAAATATATTAAAAGTAAGTCTTTATATAATGTTTTTTCCTCAATTAGTTGCAGGTCCAATAGAAAGAGCAGACAACCTTTTAAATCAGTTATTTTTAAATCACAAGTTTAATATATATAATATATCAATGGGTATAAAAATAATGCTTATAGGATATTTTAAAAAGATAGTTATAGCAGATAGAATAGCAATACTTGTAAATACAGTATATAACTCTCCTTATGATTATAATGGTATATCCTTTATAATAGCAACAATATTTTTTGCAATACAGTTATATTGTGATTTTAGTGGATACTCTGATATAGCGATAGGTTGTGCTAAGCTATTTAATATAAATTTAATGGAAAATTTTAAGAGTCCATATTTTTCAAAATCAATAAAAGAATTTTGGACAAGATGGCATATATCCCTCTCAACTTGGTTTAAAGATTATTTATATATTCCATTAGGTGGTAATAGAAAAGGCATAATAAGGACATATTTTAATTTAATGATTACATTTTTAGTTAGTGGCATATGGCACGGAGCTAACTGGACATTTATTCTTTGGGGCGGTTTAAATGGCTTTTATCAAATAGTAGGAGATTTAAAAAATAGATTTCTAAAAAGTATAAATTTTAATATTAAAAATAAATATATAAATAGATTTTTTAATATTTTTAGAACTTTAATTACATTTAGCTTAATATGCTTTTCTCTAATATTCTTTAGGGCAAATACAGTAAAAGATGCTTTCTATATAATAAATAATCTATTTTCAGATATTCAAAATGTTAATAACATACAATATTTATATAATATTTCAACACAATTAGGACTTAATATATTCGAAATATTAATGGCAACTGCTTGTATAATGATATTATTTATTATAGAAACTTTTGAGTATAAGCAAAGAATATATATTACATTAAATAAATTACCATTTATAATTAGGTTTATTTTTTATTATATAATTACAATAATTATACTTTCTATGGGGGTTTTTAGCAATGCAGGACAATTTATATACTTCCAATTTTAAAATAAATATAAAGTTTTTAATAAAATTAATTATTTTTATTACATTTTTAATACCTACAATAATTTTTATAGGCAAAAAATATTCGTCAGCAAGTACAGAAAATATTATAAATAAATTTAATCAAAAAAGATTTGAAGATTTTTATGCTCTTCCATCTAATAGTTTAGATATGGTATTTTTAGGTTCTTCCCACTCATATTGTACTTTTGATCCAGAAATATTTGATAATAAACTTGATATAAATAGCTTTCAACTTGGTATGCCTCTACAACATCCAGATTCAACATATTATACATTAAAAGAAGTGTTAAATTATCAAAACCCAAAAGTAGTAGTTATGGAAATTTATTGGGACTTATTAAAAAATGACTTTGAACTTAACCAGGTTAAAACACTTTTTCAAGTTTTAAATAATGATAATCTAAAAAGGGAATATATAAAGAAATCATTTCCTATATCAGAAAAAGTAAAATACAATACAAATATCTTTAAATACCAAGCTGATTATTTTGCATATAAAGGCAACGAATATAATAAAAAAATTAAAAATAAATTTAATGTTAAAGACAATGAAACAAAAAAACAAGTTGGTACAGAAAAATATAAATCAAAAGGATATGTATATTCAGATTATAAAATGCTAGAAGATGAATATAATAAAACAAATCAATTTAAAAATTTAGATGGAAAAAACTTTACTTTTTCAAATACACAAAAAGAATTTTTACTAAATATTATTAATCTCTGTAAAGAAAATGATATAACTTTAGTTTTTGTTACAGCACCAATTGCAAATGTATCTATGAACTATATAAAAAATTATGACTTAATTCATAATGAGATTTCAAATTTTGCAAAAGAAAACGATATTTTTTATATAGATTATAATATAATAAATAAAAAAGAAAACCTTCTTAAAAATGATAATTTCAGAGATGATGCACACCTTAATCATAGTGGTGCAGAAATAATTTCTAATCATTTTATAAATATTTTATTGAAAAACAATATAATATCATAAAATATTGACTTTATTATATAACTATGGTATTATAATAATAGTTTTATAATAGTTTTTAATGTTAAGCAAGTTTTTTATTTTTATTAATTTTTCTAAATTTTAGCATCTTACTTTTGTAGTTGTTTTAAATTAAATAATTGATTTTAGAATTTAAGCTTGGATTTAATCTAAGCTTTTTTATTTTAATACTATCTTTAATGTTAAATACCTTAAAAGTATCTATGTAATTTTTAGCATTATTTATAAATCTTTAAGTTGTTTATATTAATAAATTCTATTTAAAATTAAAGTTTATTGTTTTTTAGGAGGATTTTCTCAATGAAAAAAGGTACTGTAAAATGGTTTAATGAAGAAAAAGGATTCGGATTTATTAGTGTAGAAGGTGAAGATGATATATTTGTACATTTCTCTGCTATTAATTCAGATGGTTTCAAAACATTAAAAGAGGGACAATCAGTTGAATTTGAAGTTGTTCAAGGAGAAAAAGGTGCTCAAGCATCTAATGTTTCAGTATTATAATTAATGTAAAATTATATAAAAAATGAGATAGATTTTTAAAGCTATCTCATTTTTAATTTCTACTATATTAAGCAAATAATGTAAGTTGATTAGTATCTGGTATACCATTTAAAACTCCATTTTGTTTTAATATCTCAACAACCGTCTTACTTATTTTAGTTCTATCAACAAGGTTTTCTATTGTATCAAACTCACCATTTTCCCTTTCATCTACAATATTTTGTGTAGCAAATTCCCCTAATCCTTGTACACAAAACAAAGGAGGTAAAAGTCCATCTTCTGTAACATCAAATTTAAATCCTTTAGATTTATATAAATCCATTTTTGTAAATTTAAGTCCTCTTTTATACATTTCTCTAACAAGCTCTAAAATAACAAGCTTATTTTTTTCTTTAGCTGTAGCACCTTTTCCAAGAGATTGTATTTCTTTTATACTTTTTTGGACTTTATCCAACCCAAAACACATTAAATCATAATCAAAGTCTTCCACTTTAACAGAAAATAAACTGGCATAAAAAGCATATGGAAACTTTATTTTAAAATACCCCATTCTAAAAGCATTAGTAACATATGCAACAGCGTGACCTTTAGGAAACATATATTTTATTCTTTTACAAGATTCTATATACCAGTCTGGTACATTTTTATCTATCATAGCTTGCTCAAATTCTGGTGTTAATCCCTTACCTTTTCTTACAGATTCCATAATAGTAAAAGCAAGTTTATTTTCTACACCTTTTAAAATAAGATAAACCATAATATCGTCCCTTGTTGGTATAACTTCTTTAAGTGTAGCCACATTATTTTTTATTAATTCTTGAGCATTATTAAACCATACATCTGTACCATGAGAAAGTCCCGATATTTTAACAAGGTCAGAAAAACTATTAGGCCTTGTATCCATAAGCATTTGTATAACAAAAGGTGTTCCAAATTCCGGTAATCCCAAAGAACCAGTATCACATTCTATATCTTCAGATGTTATACCTAAAGCATTAGGAGATGTAAATAAAGACATTGTATCTTTATCGTCCATAGGTGTATTAAGTGGGTCAAAACCTGTAAAATCTTTCAACATACGTAAAATTGTTGGCACGTCGTGTCCTAATAAGTCTAATTTTAATATACGTCCACTTATGGAATGATAATCAAAATGTGTTGTTATAACATTAGATGTTGGGTCATCTGCCGGTCTTTGTACTGGGCAAAAGTCATATATACTTTTTGTATTAGGAACAACCATAAGACCACCTGGGTGTTGTCCGGTTGTTCTTTTTATGCCAACACAACCTTCTACAAGTCTATTTACCTCTGCACCACTTATTTTCATATTTCTTTCATCTGCATATTTTTTAACATACCCATATGCTGTCTTATCTGCAAGAGTTCCTATTGTTCCAGCTTTAAAAACATATCCATTTCCAAAAAGTTCTTCTGTGTATTGATGTGCTTGTGCTTGAAATTCACCAGAAAAGTTTAAATCTATATCTGGCTCTTTATCTCCCTCAAATCCTAAAAATGTTTCAAAAGGTATGTCGTGACCATCTTTTGATAACATAGTGCCACATACAGGACATATTTTATCTGGTAAATCCCAACCAGAGTTACCTGCATAAGCTATAACTTCTTCTGAATCGAAATCAGAATATTTACAATTTTTACAAAAATAATGCGGTGATAGTGGGTTAACTTCAGTTATGCCTGCCATAGTAGCAGCAAAAGATGAACCAACAGAACCTCTAGAACCTACAATATAACCATTATCATTAGAATTCCAAACAATTTTTTGAGCTATTATATATAAAACAGCAAATCCATTTTTTATAATAGAGTTTAGCTCTCTTTCTAACCTATCCTTAACTATTTTTGGCAATTCTTCTCCATATATACTTTTTGCCTTTTTCATTGTTATATCTGTTAGCTCTTTATCGGAACCTTCTATTTCAGGTGGAAATGTTCCATCTGGTATAGGTAAAACTTTTTCTATCATGTCTGCTATAATATTTGTATTTTTAACTACAACTTCATAGGCTAAATCTTTTCCTAAATAAGAAAATTCTTCAAGCATTTCTTCTGTTGTTCTAAAGTATAATGGTGGTTGATTATCTGCATCTTTAAACCCTTTAGATGCCATTATTATTTTTCTAAAGCAATCATCTTCCTTATCTAAAAAATGTACATCACAAGTAGCTACTACTAATTTATTATATTTTTTACCATACTCTATAATTTTTTTATTTATATTTTCTAAATCTTCTATACTATTAATATTGGATACTTTTTCATTGTCTATTAAAAATTCATTATTACAAGTTGGTTGTATTTCAAAATAATCATAAAAATATGCAAGCTTTTCTATTTCATCTTCGTCAGCATTATTTAAAACTGCTTGATAAAATTCACCATTTCCACAAGCTGTTCCTATAATAAGACCTTCTCTAAGCTTTAAAAACTCACTTTTAGGTATTCTCGGGTCTCTAAAAAAATATTCCAAATTAGATTTAGATATTAATTCATATAAATTCCTAAGTCCAATTTGATTTTTTACAAATATTATAGCGTGGCTAGGTCGTAATTTTTTTACATCTATATTAGTTCTAGCAAGTTCATTTACATCATCAAGACTAGATATATTATACTTATTTTTTAATATTTCAATAAATTTTATAAATATATTGGCTGTAGCTTCAGCATCATCTACTGCTCTATGATGGTTTTCTAAAGAAATATCTAATTTTTTTGCAATTACATTAAGTGTATGTTTAGTCATTTCTGGAAAAATAGTCCTTGATAAACCTACAGTATCTAAAACAGTATTTTCAACTACTCTATTATTTCTCTCAGCCCATTTTTTTATAAATCCCATATCAAATTTTGCATTATGAGCGACTAACACGCTATCTTCAAAAAATTCAAAAAATTTAGGCAATATTTCGCTTTCTTCTGGAGCATCTTCAAGCATATCATCTGTTATATTAGTTAAATTAATAATTTCTTTAGTCAACTTTTCATGTGGATTAATAAAAGTAGAAAATCTGTCTATTATTTCCCCATTCTTTACTTTAACAGCCCCTATTTCTATTATTTTGTTATACTCTCTATTAAGACCTGTTGTTTCTAAGTCAAATATAACATATTTATCAAGTAAATTTTGATTTTTACTAGATTGTACAACGCTTGATAAATCATCAACTAAATAGGCCTCAACACCATATAAAACTTTTATATCTAGCTTTCTTGCCATATCCATAGCATCTGGGAATGCTTGTACTACACCGTGGTCTGTTATAGCTATTGCTTTATGCCCCCAATCACTTGCTCTTTTTATCATATCTTTAACTGGTGTTACAGCGTCCATTTTACTCATTTGTGTATGTAAATGTAATTCAACTCTTTTTTCTTTACTATTATCCATTTTAGGCTCTGGTGCATTTGTTAAACAAATCTCCATAGGTGATAATATAAGTTCTTTCATATAATCATCATATCTTATTTCACCTTTTACTATAACAAAATTTCCTTTTTTTATAATACTACTATAATCTTCTTTAAAATCATCTGGCTCTGTAAAAAACTTAAAGCTTAAAGAATCTGTCATATCAGTTATATCAACTCTTACAATATATTTTCCATTTTTTGTTTCTGTTATTTCTATACCAAATATTTTTCCTTTTATAACTATTACTTCTCCATCATTTAAAGAATTTTTTATTATATTTATATCCTCATCTATATTTTCCTTTATTTTTAAAGATAATCTCTTTAATCTTCTAAATTTATTTATTTCTAAAGATTTGTTTTCTTTAACCTGTTCATTTGTATTAAATGTACTTTTATTTTCTAAAGCTTTAGCTATAAGCTCTTTTAACTCATCATTTTTTTGTTCTATGTTATAAGTTCCATTATTTATATCTATAAATTTTACAAACATATTAATATTAAATCTATCTTTTATAATATTTTCTATAATATTATTTAAATTTTTAGACTTAAATATAAAAGCACCCTTTTTATATAAACTTATATTCAAAATGTTTTCTTCTATTTCAAAAGTAGCATCTTTAAATATGGGAAAACATATAGGACTTTTTTCTTTTACTATACATATTATGTTTGACCATATTTTTTCTATCTTTTGCTGTAATGTTAAATCTTCTAAAATATATTCTAAATGTATTTTTACCTCTTTTAAAAATTTAAAATTGTCAAATATATCTTCTTCAAAATCTTTTAAACAACTTTCATTTATTATTTTATCACTTTGTAAAAATATTTCTGCCAATAATTCATTCTTATTAATTTTTATATTAGAAACAATAGTATTTCTAAGAACAGTTTTTACGTTGGCAGACAATTTTATTTTACAAAAAACATTAGAAAATTTTTTATCTTCCAAAAAAATCACTCCAAATTATAACTCATTTATAAGTTTCAAAAGTTCTGGTATGAGCATATCTTCTGGCACTTTTTTTAATATTTCACCCTTTTTAAATATAAGTCCATATCCTTTTCCACCTGCTATTCCTATATCTGCCTCTTTAGCCTCACCAGGACCATTAACAGCACATCCCATAACAGCTACTTTTAAATTTTTATTTATTTTCTTACATTCTTGTTCAACTTTATTAGCAATAGATATTAAATCAACTTCTGTTCTTCCGCAAGTAGGACAAGATACAAACTCTATTCCAAGCTTTCTAAGACCTAAAGATTTTAAAATTTCTTTAGCTGTTTTTATTTCCTCTATTGGGTCACCCGTTAAAGATACTCTTATAGTATCACCTATTCCCATACTTAAAATAGAACCTATCCCTACAGCAGATTTTATAGCACCACTCCATACAGTACCTGCTTCTGTTATTCCCAAATGTAATGGATAGTCTATCTCACTAGATAATATAGAATAAGTTTGCATACTAAATGGAACATTAGATGCCTTTATAGAAACCACTATATTATTATAATTATATTTTTCTACTATTTTTACGTGCCTTAAAGCACTTTCAACAAGGCCTTTAGGAGTAACCTCTCCATACTTTTGCAATATATCTTTTTCTAAAGAACCTGAATTTACACCTATTCTAATTGGTATATTTCTTTCTTTAGCCATAGTTATAACAGCTTTTATTCTTTCTTCATTTCCTATATTCCCTGGGTTTATTCTTATTTTATCAATACCATTTTCCATAGCCTTTAGAGCCAATCTATAATCAAAATGGATATCTGCAACTAAAGGTATTTTTATCCCTTTTTTTATTTCTTTTATGGAATCACAAGCCTCCATATCAGGAACAGCTACCCTTACTATCTCGCAGCCTTCTTCTTCTAATCTTTTTATTTGTTCTATTGTAGACTTTGCATCTCTAGTATCTGTATTGCACATAGACTGAATAGCAATAGGATTACTTCCACCTATTTTTACATTACCAATAGCTATTTCTCTTGTTTGTTTTCTTTTTATAAAATCTATCAAAAAATCACTCCCTTAAAATTTATTAATACTCCCTATTTTAATAAATAAGGAGTATTATAACTTTTTATATTATATGTTTTAAAGTTATTAAAAACCTATCAAATTGTTTTTTTATTAAATTTCTTTTATCAATTTTTAAGTTTAAATTACATTTTTGTGCTATCTCATATATAATTTCATCTATGCTTTTATTATCGGTAAAGATTTTTTCTTCATCTATGCACATATCAAAATATTTTATACAATCATCTATTTTAGTTTTAGCCCAACTATTACCTATTTCAAATCTTTTGTTAATTCTACTTTTTAAAGTGTCTTTATTTGCATATAAAATAAAATGTTTAATATTAACACCTTCGTTTTCCAATCTTCCAATTATCTCATAGTAATAATTCTTATTTATTATAGTCATAGGAACTATAATTACACCATTATAACTATTACTAAAATATTTTAACATATCATAATTAAATTTTCTCCAACATTCATAATCTTGAAAATCATTTTTATATAAACTTTTTGGAGTATTTTTTCTTATAAAATATCCTAAATCTTCTGGATCATAAACAAAGGAATTATCTAATCTCCTAGACATTTCATAAGAACAAGTTGTTTTTCCAGAACCAAATGCTCCGTTTATCCAAATTATCATAATTTATAATTTTTCCTTTAAAAAATATTTATTAAATCTTTAAATGCTATAAATATACCAAATCCCATTAAAAGTACAAATCCTATAAAATGAACCATTCCTTCTCTTTCTGGAGATATAGGCTTACCTCTTATAGCTTCTATAGCTAAAAATACTATTCTTCCACCATCAAGGGCTGGTATTGGTAAAAGATTAAATACACCAATATTAGCACTAAGTAATGCCATTATATTAAGCATAGTTAAAATAGTAGCACCTATACTTACTTTCATAGCATTTTCATATTGGCTATCAATAACTGGAGTTATGCCAATAGGTCCCATCATTTGCTCAAAACCTATTTGACCAGTAAATAATTCCACAACCCCTATTATTGTTACTTTTATAGTAAATATCATATTAAAATAACCATCACGAATAGTTCCAAAAAAAGTATTTTTTTCTATACCATCAACATTTTTTGCAAGAATACCATTTTTTAATACTGGAGCTATACCTATCAAATACCTTCCAGTATTTTCATCAAAATATGGCTTCAAATTAAAATTTAATTTTTCACCATTTCTTTTTACAGTTATATCGAAAGTTCTATTTGTATCTGGTGTAAGTCTTGCAAATTTAAATGTTAAATCCTCAAAACTTCTTATTGTTTTACCATCAACTTTATATATTATATCACCATTTTGTATGCCTGCTTGCTGTGCTGGCGAGCCCTCTGAAACTTCTCTTACTGTTGTTGTTGCACTACCACTAAAAAAAGCAATACCAATAAATATAGCTAAAGCCAAAATAAAATTCATAAAAGCTCCTGCAAATATTATAGCAAATTTTTTAGGCATAGTAGCATTAGAAAAACTATCTGGGTCATTACTTGACGTATCTTCATCTTTCATTTTACAATATCCTCCAAGAGGAAAAAGCCTAATAGAATATAATGTTCCATTTTTTTCTTTGCCCCATAGCTTAAGACCCATACCTATTGCAAATTCTTCTACAAATACCCCGCTTTTTCTAGCAACAATAAAATGTCCCCATTCGTGTATTAATATAATAAATCCAAATATCAAAATAGTTATTATTAAACCCAAATATTTTCACCTCATTATAAATTTTCTGCTTAAAAATCTTTTGATAAAACTAAATTTTTTGCATAATCTCGTGCAAATTTATCTGATTGTAAAACATCTTCTAAACTATAATCTAGCTTGTTTTTATTTTTATAATATTCCATTGTTTTATAAACAATTTTAGGTATATCGTTAAATTTTATTTTTTCATTTAAAAAATATTCTACTGCTATTTCATTACTAGCATTTAAAACACAAGGCATAATACCACCTATATTTATGGCGTCAAAGGCATATTTTAGGCAAGGAAAAAGCTCATAATTAGGTTTTTTAAATGTAAGGTTATTATACTTTAACAAGTCTAATTTTTCAAAATTATTTTTTATCCTTTTAGGGTATGCTAAAGCATATTGTATAGGCACTTTCATATCCGGCGTACCAAGCTGTGCCATTATAGCACTATCCTTATATTCTACCATAGAGTGTATTATACTTTGTGGGTGTATAATAACATCTATTTTATCTATATCTACATTAAAAAGCCACTTTGCTTCTATTACCTCAAGCCCTTTGTTCATAAGTGTAGCAGAATCTATTGTTATTTTTTTACCCATAGACCAATTAGGGTGGTTTAAAGCCTCTTTTAAAGTAACATTTTCAAGATTTGTATGTTCTCTAAAAGGTCCTCCAGATGCTGTTAATATTATTTTTTCTATATCATCATACTTATTACCTTGCAAACATTGAAAAATAGCAGAATGTTCGCTATCTATTGGATATATATTAACATTATGCTTTTTTGCTTCTTTCATAACAAACTCGCCTGCAGAAACTAGTGTTTCCTTATTTGCAAGCGCTATATCTTTTTTAGCTCTTATTCCATATATTGTTGGTAAAAGCCCAATGTTACCTACTAAAGAATTTAAAATAGTATCTACACTATCTAACGTTGAAAGTTTTATAAGTCCATCTTTACCTATAAAAACTTCTGTATTTGTATCTTTAATGTTTTCTTTTAAAAGATTAGCCTTTTCTATATCCATAACACAAACATAAATAGGTTTATATTTTCTTATTTGTTTTTCTAAAATTCCTATATTAGTATTTGTAGATAACCCAATAATATTTATATTTTTTAAATTATCTACCACTTCTAAAGCTTGTGTGCCAATAGAACCAGTAGAACCTAATATTACTATATTTTTATTCATATATCCTCCAAAATATTAAAGAATAATATTATAAATTTCTATTACTTTAAGAATAATATAACAAATTCCTGCTGTAAAAATAACGCTGTCAAAACGATCTAATATACCCCCATGTCCTGGTATAAGATTTCCATAATCTTTTATATTAAATCTTCTTTTTGTAGCAGATGCTGTTAAATCTCCAAATTGAGCAAATATAGCACCTATTATACCAAGCAATACAAAGCTAATTATAGCAATGGTACTATTATTAAATATATGCTCTATCTCAACTTCTCTACTAGCTATAAACACACCATATATTCCACAAAATATTGCTGAAAATAAAATGCCTCCTATCGCACCTTCTATAGTCTTTTTAGGACTAAGGTTTGGTGTTAATTTATGTTTTCCTATTGTTACACCTGTAAAATAAGCACCAGTATCACAAGCCCAAGCACATATAAAAGGAAGCCAAACAGTATAATTACCATAATCAAATAATCTTATTAAATATACTGTAGAAAACATAAGGGGTATATAACAAACCCCAAAAAATGTTAAGGCTACATCAAATATACTTATATTTTTATAATTAAAAACCATAAATATCAAACTTAATAATAAAAAAGAACCTACTATTAAATCTGCTATTTGAAAAAATGGTGTATCTAATACAAGTAAATAGACTAAAGAAAAAATAAATCCTAAATAATGTATAGGCATTATTTTTTTACATATTGCTTTGTAAAATTCATACATACCTACTATAGATACAAATATAGTACCTATTTTTAAAGGTAATCCTCCATAATATACCAAAGCGAATAATATAGGAAATAAAACTAAACTTGATATTATTCTAACTAACATTGCTAACTATCTAACCTACCGCCAAAGCGCCTTTCTCTTTTTTGATAAGCATTTATTGCTTGTTCTAAATCTTCAAATGTAAAATCTGGCCAAAGTTTATCACTAAAATAAAACTCACTATAAGCCGATTGCCACACTAGAAAATTACTTGTTCTAAGCTCTCCACTTGTCCTAACTATAAGCTCTGGGTCATCATATTCTTTTGTATCTAAATAAGAAGAAAAAAGACTTTCTGTTATATCATCTATCAATATATCACCATTTTTAACATCATTAGATATATTTTTTATAGCTCTTACTATCTCATCTCTACCACCATAGTTTAATGCTATGTGCAAGTTAAGCCCTGTTTTCTTACTAGATATTTCTTTTAAATGACCTAAATCTTTTTGTAAATCTTCACTTAAGGCACTTATATCACCTATAGTGTCTATTTTTAAATTACTTGTTTCATTATCTTTTATATATTGACCTATGTAGTCTTTTAAAAGTTTCATTAAATCATCTACTTCTTGTTTTTCCCTTTTCCAATTTTCAGTAGAAAAAGCATAAACTGTAATATGTTCTATATCTGTTTTTTCTATTTTATTCAAAAGTTTTTTTAAAGCATCTGCACCTGCTTTATGTCCCATTTTTTTAGGCAATAGTCTCTTTTTTGCCCATCTTCCATTACCGTCCATAATAATAGCAATGTGCTTTGGCAAGGCTCTTTCCATAATAACCTCCATTATAATATATTATTTTTATTTTATAATACATTATTTTACCACACTTTTTTATTATAATCTATATTTTTTTAATACTATCTTCTATTATATTTAATGTTTTATCTATAATATCTTTACTATGTTCACTACTTATAAACATAGCTTCAAACTGGCCTGGAGCTATATATATACCTTTGTCTAGCATATTTTTAAAATATGTGGCATATTTTTTAGTGTCTGATTTTTTAGCAGATACATAATCATATACTCTTTCTTTATTAAAAAATACACTACCTAAAGACCCTATATAATTTACATTACAATCAAAATTATTTCTTTTTATAATGTCCTTTATATTTTCAAATAAATATTTAGACATATCACTTACATTACTATAAATATCCTCATTTTCTTTTAATATTTTAAGTTGAGTAAGACCTGCTGTCATAGCAATAGGATTACCACTTAAAGTACCTGCTTGGTAAACAGAACCATTTGGTGCTACCATATCCATTATATCTTTTTTACCACCATAAGCACCAACTGGCATACCTGCACCTATTATTTTACCATAAGTTACCAAGTCTGGTGTTATATTAAAATATTCACTAGCACCACCGAAACCAAGTCTAAACCCTGTTATAACTTCATCAAATATCAAAAGACTTTTATATGTATCACATAACTGCCTTATCCCATTTAAAAATTTTTCATTAGGCAATACAACGCCCATATTAGCAGCAATAGGCTCTAATATAACACAAGCTATATTATTGTCATACTTTTTAAATACTTCTTCTAATATATCTAAATTATTGTAAGGTATACTTATTGTATCTATTGTACAATTTTTAGTAACACCACTGCTATCTGGTATACCTTCTGTCATAAGCCCAGATCCAGCTTGTATAAGCATAGAATCACTATGCCCGTGATAACACCCATCAAATTTTATTACTTTTTCCTTACCAGTATAACCTCTTGCAAGTCTTATAGCACTCATAACAGCCTCTGTACCAGAATTAACCATTCTTATTTTATCTATGTGTTTAATATTTTCACATATAAACTTGGCCATATCTACTTCTAATTTTGTAGTTGCACCATAGCTAAGTCCATTTTCACAAGCTTTTATAACACTTTTTCTTATTTCTTCATTATTATGCCCAAGTATCAAAGGACCCCAAGAACAAATATAATCAATATATTCTTTACCATTTATATCATATAAATAAGCTTTATTTGATTTTTCTATAAAAATAGGTTCTAAATCTACGGCTTTAAAAGCCCTAACTGGACTATTTACACCTCCAGGTATATATTTATTGGCTATATCAAAAATATTCATACTATATCTTCCCTTCATCTATAAACTTTGCAATTTCTTTAGCAAAATATGTTATTAAAATATCTGTACCTGCTCTATACATACTTGTAGTTGTTTCTATAACAACTTTATCTTCATCTATTATACCATTTTTACCTGCTATTTTTATCATAGAGTATTCTCCACTAACACTATATGCACATACTGGTAGATTTATATTATTTTTTATATCTCTTATTATATCTAAATAACTAAGGGCTGGTTTAACCATTATTATATCTGCACCTTCTTGTATATCATATAAAGCCTCTTTTAAAGCTTCATTTCTATTTCTATAATCCATTTGATAAGTTTTTCTATCACCAAATGCTGGAGCAGAATCTGCTGCTTCTCTAAAAGGCCCATAAAAAGCTGATGCGTATTTTATTGCATAACTTATAATTGGTATATTTATAAATCCCTTTTCATCTAAAGCTGTTCTTATTTCTCTTATACGACCATCCATCATATCTGATGGTGCTACTATATCTGCACCAGATTCAATATGACTTATAGCAATTTTACTTAATATTTTTATTGTTTTATCATTATCTACCATATTATTTTTATCTAATATACCACAATGTCCATGATCTGTATATTCGCACATACATACATCTGTTATACAAGTTATTTCACTAAAATTTCTTTTTATTTCCCTAAGAGCCTTTTGTATAATACCATCATCTATATAAGCACTTGTACCTGTACAATCCTTTTTATCTGGAATACCAAATAATAGAACACTTTTTATCCCCATTTTTAAAAGATTTTCTATTTCAAAATTTATTTTATCTATACTATACCTAAATTGATTTGGCATAGCTTTTATTTCCTCTTTTATTCCTTTACCCTCTTGTATAAATAGTGGATATATTAAAGATTTTTTATTTAATCTTGTTTCACTAACCATATCCCTAATATTTTGTGTTTGTCTTAATCTTCTCCCTCTATTCACTTTAATCCTCCTTTTTGGCTACTTCTATAACCTTTTCTAATAAACTATCTAAAGTTGCCATATTTGATACAAATGTTTTAAAATTATACTTTTTAGCTTCTTTTTCTGTTTGTTTTCCGATACATACTGCCTTTATTTTGCTATAATCTAAATTATAATACTTAACAGAATTAATAAAACCCAATACTGTTGATGCACTTGTAAAAGTTACTATATCATCATATTCAAATGTATAATTTATAAAATTAGCTTTTTCATATTTTGTTTCATATAGTGCTAAATCCCTAACTACTATATTTTTATCTTTTAATATATCTAAAATATCTTGACTACCGTCTTTTGCTCTAGCTAAAAGTACCTTATCATTATTTTTTAAATGTTTTAATAATTCATTTCCAAGCTCTTTACCAGAATAACTTTTAGGCATAATATCTACAAATATACCTTTTTCTTCTATAAATTTTTTGGTAGTACGTCCAACAACAGCTATTTTCTTATTAAATAAATCCCTTATATCTTTTTTATATAATTTCATATTATAAAAAAACTGTTCCACCCCTTTAGGGCTTGTAAAAACTATATAGTCATAATCTAAATTATTAAAAACTTCTTTTATTTCATTATTTTGTATAGGTAAAGTTTTTATTGTAGGTAAATCTATTACTTCTGCCCCATTATCTCTAAGCATATCACAAAAATTGGAGTTTATATCTTTAGGTCTTGTTACCAAAACTCTTTTATATGCTAAAGGTAAATATTTTTTCCATTCAAATTTTTCTGATAAGTTACAAACTTCTCCTACTATTATTATTGCTGGTGTTTTAACTTGTTTCTCTACAGACTTTTCATAAATATTACTAAGTGATCCTTTTATATTTCTTTGTTTAGCAGTAGTCCCTTTTTCCAATATGCATATAGGTGTATTTTTATCCATACCAGCATTTATAAGACCATTACATATAAAATTTAAAGATGATACTCCCATTAAAAAAATAATTGTACCATTTAATTTAACAAGTGATTTAAAATCTATATTACAATTATTGTATTTAGTATGACCTGTTATAATGTGTAAAGAACTTGCAAAATCTCTATGGGTAACCGGTATACCATTATAAGCTGGCACTGATATTGCCGATGTTATACCACTTACCACTTCAAATGGTATATTGTTTTTAGCTAAAAGTTCTAATTCTTCCCCACCTCTGCCAAATAAAAATGGGTCTCCTCCTTTTAATCTTACAACATTTTTTCCATCTAAAGCATATTTAAGTAATAAATTATTTATTTCTTGTTGAGGTATAGTATGATTATTAGCATATTTACCTACATCTATTAACATAGCCTCATCTTTAGCAAGATTTATTATGCTATGAGATACTAGCCTATCATAAAGTATAACATCTGCTTTTTCTATAATTTTTTTACCTTTTATAGTTAATAGCTCAAAATCTGAAGGTCCTGCTCCTATAAGCCAAACTTTACCTATTTTCATCTATTATCTCCTTAAATTTTTTAGCTAAGTCTATTCCTATTTTTTCATAGTCTTCTATATTTCCTATTTCTTCTTTTAAAATATAGTTATTATTATCAGCATAAAACCCTTTTAATATTATTTTATCATTTTTTATTGTAGCAAAAGCACAAATTGGTAAACTGCATCCACCATTTAATTCTCTAACAAATGCTCGCTCACATTTTGCTTCATATTCCGTATTTTTATCATTTAAAAAATCTAAATAACTATAGTCTTTTCCCTTTTTCCCTTGTATAGCTATTATTCCTTGCCCACAAGCTGGTAATATTTCATTGTTATTAAATATTTTAAATATTCTTTCTTCAAGATTTAATCTTTTTATACCAGCATACGCTAAAACAAGGGCAGAATATTCCCCATTATCTAACTTTTCAAGTCTTGTTAATATATTTCCTCTTATTGGTTTAAAGCTATGTTCTTTATATATTTTTTTTAATTGAAAAACTCGTCTTTTACTACTTGTTCCTATTGGTTTTTTAATATCTATATAATTAATTCCTTTAGGAAGTATTAAAACATCTAAAGGAATTTCCCTTTTCAAATAAGCAATTATAGGTAAGCTTTCATCTATATCCATTGGCATATCTTTTAAGCTATGAACAGAAATATCGGTCTTATTATCTATCAATGCCTTATCCAGCTCCTTTATAAATAACCCCTTTCCTCCTATTTTATCTAATGTTTTATCAAGTATAATATCACCTGTTGTTTTCATAGTTAAAAGTTCTATTTCTATATTTTTATATTGGGACTTTAATTGTTTTATTACTATATTAGCTTGTTCTACTGCCAATTTACTTTCTCTACTTCCTATTTTTATCTTCAAGTTTATTACTCCTTTTTAGCTAAAAACTTTTTCAACCTATTTTTTATATATTTTATTAATTTATGATTTTTCCCATTACCACATATACCTACTGTATAATCTTTTTCATAAATAATAGCAGGAAAGAAAAAGTCACATTTTTCTTTATCACTAGCTATATTAACTATAATATTATTTTTTTTACAATCTTTATATATCTTATTATTTATATTTATATCATTTGTAATAGCCAATACTATAAATACATCTTTTAAATATTTTTTATTATAACTATCTTTTATAATATTTAATTTTTTATACTCTATACTATAAAAATCTTCTAATATATCTGGAGCTACAATAGTTATATTACATTCTGTTTTCATTAAAGAATTAACACGTCTTAAAGCTATTTTACCTGCTCCAAATATAACTATATTTTTATTTTGTAAATTTATAAACATAGGAAAATATGAAAAACTATTATCCATTATATATCCCCATCTAAATAATTTTTTTCTAATATATATATTAGATTTTTAAAATCGTTAATTTCCATATTATCTCTTAAACAAAATATTAGCTTTTCTATTGATTTTTTAGATGCCTTTTCTACAAAATCTATAGTATTATTATCTACCAACTTATTAATACGTAAAATTATATCATCTGATATTTTTTGACTTAAGTTAAAAACATTATTTATTAAATCTTTATTAAAATACCATTTATAAAAATTTTCTACATAATAGTTTAAAATAATTTTAGCTTTCTCTATACTTTCATTAATATTATCAAGTTCATTTTCTTCTATTTCAAAGTCATCTATATTAAATCCATTTACACCTTTTATACTAAATATTTTTTCATCTATATCTCTTGGAACTGCTAAATCTATAAAAAAAACTTTTTCTTTTAACATTATTTTTGATACTTCTTCATATTGTAACATATATCTATTGGTAGATGTTGTAGATACAATTATATCAAATTGAGGTAATACTTTTACTCTTTCTGAAAAATTTATTATATTTACCCCAACAGGTATAACCACATTTCCCTTATGATGTTGTCTAAGAGTCATTGTAACATTAGCCCCACTTTTTATAAAAATTTCACTAGCAAGTCTTCCCATCTCTCCATTTCCTATTACTAGACAATTTTTATTCTTTATACATATATTAAGACTTTGTAACTTATTTATAACACTATCTATAATAGAAAAACTTCCTTTGCTAAACTTTATTTTTGTTTTTATTTTTTTACTAGCTGTTATTGCATTTCTAAATAAAATATCTAATTTTGTATCTAAAAAATCATTTTCTCGTGATAATTCTACTGCATTTTTAACTTGTGTAATAATTTGATCTTCACCTAATATCTTAGATTTTAACCCAGATGTTACCATAAAAAGATGCTCTACTGCCTCTTTATCTTTCCTATAAACAAAATATTTTTTATATTCATCTAAATTTATATTCTTAAATTTACATAAAATATAATCTATTTCGTTTATTAACTTTTCTTTATAACTTACCCAAATTTCTGTTCGGTTACAAGTAGATAAAACTACACAACTTAATATATTCTCTTCTTTTTTTAAACTGTTTAAAAATTCTATTATTCTAGTGTTGCTAAAAGCAACTTTTTCTCTATACTGTAATGGTGCTTTAGTATGGTCTATACCAATCATTTTTATTTGCATATAAAACCTCTTATTGCTCATCTTTTTGTATTTTTTCTTTTATCTTGTCCCAAATTTCATCTTTTTGTATTTCTTTTAAATTGTTATATTTTTCTTTTTTATTTAATATTTCAATGTTACAAATATCTTTATAATTACAATATTCACAACCTGTATCACCTTTATACTTATAAGGATATACTTTTATATTTCCTGTTATTATATCATTTCCTATTTCTTTTGTTACTATATTAGACAATAGTAATAAATTTTTAAAATCTTCCATAGATATAATTTCACTAGATGAAACACCTTTTATTTTTTTATTATCTTCATTTTTATTAAATCCTTTTATTACATTTTCATCTTTAGCTACAATACCTTTTAAATCAAACTTACTTTGAAATTTGTCTTGGTTATAATCTCCTTCTAACATATCCTCTTTAACTTGAAAATAAAAAGCCCCAGCTGGTAATATTTCCTTATTCAACAGACTTTCTTCTATTTTTATAAATGTATCTAAATACATAAGTATTTGTAACTGTAACCCATAGTAAACTTTATCAATACTTAACTTCTTGTCAGAAGATTTATAGTCTAATATTTTTATATACTCTCTATCATCTATATAAAGTTTATCAACACGGTCTATCTTACCCTTTAAAATCATTTCATAACTATCCTTTAAGTTTACTTTTATACTATTATAAACTTTACTCTTTTTATCCATATTATCAAAGTTTATTTCAAAATATTTAGGTATAAAAGATCCATCTTTTATTTGATTTATTATAGCATTAGCAGACATACCAACTATTTTTTTTATTCTACTAACATAATATTTATATTTAGCAGATGCCTCAAACATACTTATTAAATCATCACTTTTACAAATATTATCAACAATATTACCAACTAATAAATATATTTCTTGCTCTGATATATTACAAATATTAATATTATCCTTTAATATTGTATTAGAAAATTCTTCTAATATGCTATGATACATATTACCTAGCTTTAAATAATCTAAAATGTTGGTATCCCTTTCTTTTATGTTAAGTGTATATTTTAAAAAATAAGAAAAAGGGCATTTTTTAAACTCTTCTAATTTTGATACACTAGAAAAAATAATATTTTCTTCATATACTTTATCCAATAATTCCTTTTTTATATAGTCATCATCTTTAGTTTCTATTTTTAATATACCCTCTTTTATATGCTCTATTTTCTCTAAAAAATATTTATTGTTTAAAAACCAAGTAAATATATCCTTCATATTATCATCTATACTATTTATATGCCTAAAACTTTTAAAAATATTATCAAATACTATTTCCGGACAAGATATTAAATCAATGTAACTTTCTTCTATATCTTCCTTTAAATTAGGAAAAATACTTTTAACTTTTTCTACAACAATAGATGGCTTTTTGCTAATTCCTTCTAAATTACTTAAACAATATGTTAAATAAAGCTTATCTTTAGGCTTTAAAATTAAAGAATATACATTAAGCATTTCTGTTGACATACTAGATATACTTGTAGCTCTCATTTCTATACCATTAGATAGTAAATATACTTTTTCATTGTCTGATATAAATGGGCTTTCTTCTTTATATTTTGGGATATTACCTTCATTTATTCCCATAGCAATTAAAACTTTATTATCTGTAATTTTTGTTCTATCAAAATCCCCTATTAAAATTTGATCTTGTGTTGGAGGTATTATACTTATAGTACTTTTTTCAAAAGCAGCTTTTAATATTTTACTATACTCTTCTAATGTCATTTTTTCATTACCTAATATATCTACAAACTTTTGAAGTATTTCACATATACTATTAAAAACTTGCATATGCTCATCTACAATACCTGCATTTTTTATAACACCTTTTATAAATAGATCTCTATCTCTATCCATTATAGCTTTTATAGCATCTTCTATATTTATATCCACCATAAAATCTAATATTTTTTTACTTATATCTAAAACTGTATATTTTTTATTTTTTTTAATATCCAATTTAGATATACTTTTTAAAATACTTTTTCTAATATTGTTTATACAGTCATAAGTATAAACAGAATTTTCATAAAACCCATACTCAAAATCCTTTTTCCACTTATCTCCTTTTATACCATATTTTATTATATAATTTTCTATTATATCAATATTTTCTTTTGTTATGTCATAAGTATTTAATATATCAAATATACCTGTCCTTAAATACCTAAAAACACTCTCATATTGAAAATTATAAATAATAATATCTAAAGAAGACATTATAAGTTCTACCAAACAATGATTAGTTATTTTCTTTTTATCATCTAAAAAGTATGGTATTTTATATTTATTGAAAATCATTTTTATACTTTTTTGGTAAGATAAATCTCCTAATATTATTACAATATCTTTAAAATTATATCCTTTATTTTTAACCAAATCTAAAATAATATTTGATACTTTTTCTATTTCTGTATACTTATTTTTACAACAACGTATATTTATGTTTTCTACGCTATCATTAAACTTTTTATTATTATATTTTAAAAAGTTTTCTTCTAAAAAATATAATTCTTTATTGTCTATATGCCTTTTATCTTCAGGTAAGTATATTACCTTTTCAACACTTACACCTAACCTACTAATTATTTTATCATTTATTCTATTTATAGTATTTTTAACATAAAAATACTGATCAAAAGGTTTTATATTTTCAAAATATGATATATTAGCATTTAGTGTAAAATACAAATTTATTTTTTCACATTTTTCAAAAAGTTTATAAATAATATTTAATTCTTGATTGTTTAAAGATTCAAATCCATAAATAAAAACCTGTGTATTTTTTGTTATAATACTGGATTTATTTATTTTTTGTGCTAAAATATCTAATATATCTTCATCCGTTATATAATCACTTTGTGTAAATTCTTTATAAGCTTTATATATTTCTTTTAAATCATTAAGCTTTAATAATAAATTTTCATTTTTACTTATATCAATATTTTTTAAAACTTCTTCTAAATTTTCTACACTAACTCCAAATTCAGAAAATTCTTTTAATATATCTCCTATTTTCTCCAATAATCCTATATTAGCATATGATTTTTCAGAAAAATAGTTAAAAGTCTCGTGCTTACCAAGATTATATAATATTTTTCTTAAAACCATAATTTGTCCTATATCTTCAAGAGGTTTTTTATTTGAAATTCCAAGTTCAGAAAAGACACGATAAGCAAGTCTTTTAAAATTTAACACATAAGTATTAAATAATACTTTAGTTTTAGATCTTTCTATAATTTTTCTCTCTGCCTGTAATGTAAATTGTTCTGGAACAATAAGAACAGATGGTAAATATTTTTCTTCTTGTCTTAATAATATTTCATTAATACAGTGCTCTAACTTTCCACTACCAGCCCCACCAAAAATATATTGTAGCTTCATTTTTTCACCCTATTCATTTTATATTAATATTATTTATTTTAACATATTTTTTTAATTATTGTAATAAAAATATAAATATATTATTTATAAGGAGGTGTTTTATTTGAGCACAAAAATAGTTGTTGTAAAACTTAAGGATGTGATTAAAAAAGCCTTGTTAACTATTATAGGTATTATTATTTTAGGTGTTATTATATACTTATTTATCCCTAAAAATAATAGTACAGCATACAAACCAGGAACATATTCTTCTGATATAGTGCTACATAGTAACCCTGTATCTGTTCAAGTTACAGTATCAAAAGATGAAATACTAGATATTAACCTAGTAAATATGGGTGAAACGCAAGAAGTTTTTTATCCCCTTTTCGAACGTTCTATTGATGATATTTCTGCACAAATAATAGAAAATCAAAATACAGATATAACTGCTTCTGTTGATAACTCTATGACTACGGACATATTAGTTAAAGCTGTAGAACAAGCATTAGAAAAAGCTAAAAAATAAAGTTATAAAAAGGGCTTATATAAATTTAAGTCCTTTTAGCATTTTTTCACATATTTTTTTGTTATTTTTTAGTTAATATTTTAAAAGGGTTTTCATTATATTGATAGAATATATATATTATAGATAACATATTTAACTGATTATCTAATTAAAGGATAAAAGGAGTGTTAGTTATGCGTTATACATTCAAAGCAAAAAATACTACTGTTACAGACGCTTTAAAAGAAAAAATTACAAGTAAAATTAATAGAATAGAAAGGCTTTTTCCCGAAAATACAGATATAAATGTAACTTTGTCTGTTGTTAAATTAGAAAATAAAATAGAGGTAACTGTTAACCTACCTAAAAGAGTTTTAAGAGCAGAAGTTACAAAAGATGATATGTATGCTGCTATTGATGAAGTTGTAGACAAATTAGAAAAACAAATGGTTAAATATAGAAGTCGTTTAAGAGACAAATCTCGTAGAGATTCTTCATTTATTGATGAGTTAAAAGCTATATCTATGAACTTAGACTCTGATGATTCTGAAGATGCTATTAAAATAGATAGAACTAAAAAATTTGAAATTAAACCTATGGATCCAGAAGAAGCTGTTATGGAAATGGAACTTATTTCTCATAATTTCTTTGTATTTAGAAATGATTCAACTGATGAAATTAATGTAGTTTATAAAAGAAAAGATGGTTCTTATGGACTTATAGATCCAGAGTATTAAAAAAAGGCTAAAGTTTAACTTTAGCCTTTTTTTATACTATTTAATCATTAGTATAAAACATTAGATATTTACCTCCTATAATTCTTCCTATTTCTACTATTTTTAATAGGTTTTAAAGGCTTATTACTATATCTATATCTACTTTTTCTTTTACGTTTTTTTCTAATTCGTACAATACTTCTAGTAATAAACATTATAATAAAAAGTCCAATAACAACTATAACTGCCCCTATTAATACATATTTTAAAATTTTTAAAATTATATTAAAGACAGATTTTGTTTTTTCTTGTCTTTCCAATTTCTTTTCATCTATTATATCCATCTTATTTTCTGATAAAATATTTACACTATATATTTTATTGCCCTCATATAAAAAGTCTAATGTTCCTACCTTATCTCCTACATTAATAGGTGCTAAAACTGGTGCTGGTATATTTTCTACTTTTTCTATTTTTGAAATGTCAACACTTTTAGGCAAACTTAAAGAAACATTATCTTCTAATAAAGCATATATATCACCTAAAAGAATTTCTTTGTCCTTAAATTTTTGAAAAACAGAAACTTTACTTTTATAACCCTCTTTTTTAAATATCTCTTTTGTTTCATAATTAGAAAATCCATATTCAAATAAAGATTTTGTATCATCATAAACTTTAAATCCTTCATCCTTCATAACAACAGCTATTAACTCTATATTGTCTTTTTTAGCATAGGTAACTAAAGTATTTCCTGCCTCATCTGTAAAACCTGTCTTTCCACCTATACAATATTCATAATAATACGGTGATCTTTCTAAAATAAGTTTATTAGAATTATTTAATATTCTTTCTTCATTAACAATATTTGTAGCTGGAATTTTATAAGTTGTTGTACTTATATATTTTACAAATTCTTCATTTTTTATTGCCTCTTTCATTATAAGTGCCATATCATAGCTAGTTATATAATGATTTTCATCATGGAAACCATGAGGGTTAGCAAAATGTGTATTTTTAGCCCCTATCTCTTTTGCTCTTTTGTTCATAAGCTCTACAAACTTTTCTTCACTACCTGATATATGTTCTGAAATAGCCATACAAACTTCATTTGCTGATGCTAATAAAACACCGTGTAAAGCTTGTTCCATTGTTATTTGCTCATTTTCTCTCATTCCTATATGGCTACTACCAGGTCCTATATTAAAAACTGCATTATGAGAATGTGTTAATATATCTGTTGGTTTTGTGTTTTCTATAGCTAATAAAGCTGTCAAAATTTTTGTTGTACTAGCTGGATAAGATTTTGCATCTTTATCCTTATCATATATTACAATACCTGTTTTTGCATCTATTAAAACAGCAGATTGTGCTGTTAAGCCTAAAGGATCTTCTATCTGGTTTTGACCTTCTGTTGTGTCTTCATTTTGGCTTTCCGTTGTACCTTCATTTGTGGTATCTTGTTGTTGTGTTGTTTCTTCATTAATTTCATTAGCAAAAATATAAAATACACTAGTATTTGTAAAAAAAATCGTATATAATAATATAAAACAAATAAAATTTTTTAAAGATTTATTAAAGTTCATAATTATGTGCCTCTTTCTTAAGCTTATTATATATTTAATTTTTATTAATTATATATTTAATTTTTATTATATAATAATTTTATAATAAATTCAATATTTTAAAAATATAATTGGGGAGATTTTATGAAAAATAAATATACTATATTGTTAATTTTTTTATGTTTAATATCTAGTTGTATTTATATAAGTACTACACCATATGACAATTCAACCTTAAATTTTTCTATAAATACTGATGAAAAAACTAATGAAAATAAAAATTTATACATAAGAGAAAATAACAATAAAACAAAAGACTTTGAAAATGTAGAAAAAGCAAACATTAATAAAAATAATACACAAGATAATAATATTATAAATATAAATAGTGCTGATAAAGAAACATTAAAAAAATTACCTGGTATAGGTGATAGTATAGCAGAAAATATAATATACTACCGAGAAAATGTTTCTCTATTTTATGATATTTCTGATATAAAAAATGTAGATCGCATTGGTGATAAAACATATGAAAGAATAAAAAATTTAATAACTACTAATTAAGGAGATAATATATGAATAGGAATATTTTAGTCGTTGACGATGAAAAACTCATTGTTAAAGGCATCAAATTTAGCTTAGAACAAGAAGGTATGAAAGTAGATGTAGCTTATGATGGAGAAGAAGCCCTTAGACTTGCAAAAGAAAATGAATACAATCTCATTTTATTAGATGTTATGCTTCCTAAAATAGATGGACTTATGGCTTGTCAAATGATAAGAGAATTTTCTAATGTTCCTATAATAATGGTTACTGCTAAAGGAGAAGATATGGATAAAATAATGGGGCTTGAATATGGTGCTGATGACTATATAACAAAACCATTTAATATATTAGAGTTAAAGGCAAGGATAAAAGCAATTTTAAGAAGAAGTGTAAAAAAAGTAGATCCCCCTATCCAAAATAAAAATGTCATAAAAATTAGAGGTATAGAAATAAACACAGAATCTAGACGTACATTTATAAATCAAAAAGAAATAAACCTTACAGCTAAAGAATTTGACCTTTTAGAACTTTTAATGAAAAATATGGGGAAAGTATACAGTAGAGAAAATCTTTTAGATACAATATGGGGTTATGGTTATCCTGGAGATGCAAGAAGTGTAGATGTACATGTTAGGAGATTACGTGAAAAAATAGAAGAATGCCCTAGCGAACCAAAATATATTCATACAAAATGGGGGGTTGGTTATTATTTTCAGTAATACACAAGTAAAATGGTACCAAAGCCTTAGGGCAAAACTTTTTATTTCTTTCTTTTTTATAAGCTTTTTTCCATTAGTATTTTTTTCTAATACGATGAAAAATACTATGGAAGCTTATTTTAAAGATATTGATGAAAAGGAATTATTATATCATGCTAATAAAATAGCTGTTATGATACAAGAAGGAAATTACTTATATAATTCAGAAAGACAAACAGAACTTTTATCCATATTAGAAGAAAAAAGCAATGAAGAAGATTTTAGAATACTAATAATAGATAATAATGGTGTTGTTATATATGATACAAATTCTTCTTCTGTAGGAAAAACATTTTTAATACCAGAGGTTATATTGGCTCTAGATGGCAAAAGTAATGCACAGTATCATAAAGATAAAGGCACATTATATGCATCTAGTTATATAGAAGATACTCTTTCTCATAAAAAAGGTGTTGTACTATTAGTATCTTCTTTTGAACCTTCAGAGCTATTAATAGCTGGTGTTAGCCAAAAATGGTTTGTCCTAACTATATTAATAAGCATAATTATAGGCATATTTGTATTTTTTGCATCAGGAATAGTTATAAATCCATTAAAAAATATTTTAAAAAGTATTAATGAAATAGCTAATGGTCAGTTACATCAAAGGGTTAAAATAAATGGCAATAACGAAATATCTCAATTAGGAGAAGCATTTAATACTATGACAGAAAAATTAGAACAAATTGATACATCAAGACAAGAATTTGTTTCTAATGTTTCACATGAGTTAAAAACACCTCTTAGCTCAATAAAAGTTTTAAGTGATTCTATACTATTACAAGAGGATATTCCATCTGAAATGTATATAGAATTTTTACAAGACATAAACTCTGAAATAGATAGAATGACAGAAATAGTAAACAACCTTTTAGCTTTAGTTAAGCTAGACTTTAGAGAGGCTGGTCTTAATATAACAGAAACTGACCTTAACAAAATGCTAGATGACATATTAAAAAGACTTACCCCTTTAGCTGACCAAAAAAATATATCTGTATCTAAAGAATACTTAAAAAATGTAGTTGTAGAAGCAGATGAAATGAAATTTAGCTTAGCAATATCTAATCTTGTAGAAAATGCTATAAAATATACCAACCCAGATGGCAGTGTAAAAGTTATACTAGATTGTGACCATCAAAATGCATTTATAACAGTTATCGACACAGGTATTGGAATTACTGAAGAAGAACAACCAAAAATATTTAATAGATTTTATAGGGTAGATAAAACTAGAGACAGAGAAACTGGTGGAACTGGTCTTGGGTTATCTATAACACATTCAACAGTTATTTTACATAAAGGTAGCATTAAAATCTCTAGTAAAGAAGGAGAAGGTTCTACGTTTATAGTAAGAATCCCTATAAAATTTATTGAAAAAACTGAATAATTAAATTATACTGGGAGGAAATATGAAAAATAATAAAAAATTATTTCTATTTGGTGTAGTTTTTGTTGTAGTAGCTATTCTTTTTATTGGAATTGTATCTTTTATATTATCTAACTTAAATAGTGATAACATAAATAGTAATGTTCAAAATATAAAAATATATTATTATGATAAAATAAATAATAATCTTTCATATGAACAAAAAACATTAACTCTAGAAAAAGAAAATTTTTTAGACATTATTTTTAAGGAGATGAAATCATCTCCAAAATCTTCAAATTTATCATCTACTGTTCCTGAAAATTTAACAATATTAAATCATACATTAGTAGATTACAATTTAGATATAAATTTATCTAGTGATTATAATAGTCTTTCTAATGTTGAAAAACTTTTATTTAGAAGTAGTCTTGTTTTAACCACTATAGAAACTAGCTTTGTAAATAATGTAAAAATATTTGTTGATGGAGTAGAACAAAAATATAATAACAACAATAGCTATTTAAACCGTAATAATATAATCTTAAATCCTACTATATCTCCAGATAAAATAGAACGAGAAAAGGTAACTCTATATTTTTCAAATGAGAATAATAAGTTAGTAGAAGAAAGTAGAAATATAGAAGTAAAGCAAAATAAAAGTATGGAGCTTTATATTGTAGAAGAGCTTATAAATGGATCAAAATATAAGAATAATATTAATACTATACCATATGAAACTAAAATAAGAAATATTAAAACGGAAAACAATATATGTTATGTAGATTTAAGCTTAGATTTTATATCAAAAATGTCTGGAAATAAAACATATGAAACATTAGCTATATATTCCATAGTAAACTCATTAACAAATCTTGATGGCATAAATAAAGTTCAGTTTTTAATAGATGGTGAAAAATTAAAACTTCCAGAGGATAGTGTAGATATTAGCAAACCTTTGGGCAGATATTCAGATATTATAGAAGATAAAAAAATTATAGGAGTAGATTAGAAGAAAGGTTAAATTTAACCTTTCTTTTATAAGTTATATTTATGAAAAGACCTTTATTATTTATATTAACATTTTTAATTTTCGGAATATTAATATACTATTTCTTATCAAAAATATATATTAAATTTATTTTATTTTTTGTATTATTATTTTTATCGTTTTATTTAAGCAAAATATATAAATTAAAATTTCCAAAATATCTAGTTTTATTTTCTTTACTTGGATATTTTTTAATGTATCTAAATAATATCCCTTACACTTTAAGTGAAAATCAAGAAATTAATGCTATTGGATATGTAAATAGTATAGAAAAAACATCTAATAATAAATATAAACTTAAAATATCCACAAAATATATTAATGGTAATACTAAAAAATTAAATATTTTAGTATATACAGATAATTTACATAACATAAAAGTTGGAGCAAAAGTAGATACCAAAGGTGTTGTATATTACCCAAATAAAAAATCTAATAATACTTCATATGATGAAGAATTAAATTTTAAAATTGATAATATTACTTATAAAATGTATGCTAATAAAATTGAAGTTTTAAAATATAACAAAATTAAAACTTATTTATATAATTTAAAAGAAAATATTTGCAATATTTATGATGATATACTCCCTCAAAAAGAAAGTAATATCTTAAAAGCTATGATTTTAGGAGAAAAACAATTTTTAGATAATGAAACAATTGATTTATATAGAACTTCTGGCATATACCATATATTAGCAATTTCTGGATTACATATTGGTATTTTATCTTTATTTTTAACTAAAATATTCAAATTTGTAAATAGACGTTTTGGATATATATTTGTTATTATTATATTAATTTTTTATTGCATATTTACTGGTGCTAGTTTATCAACAGTAAGAGCTACTATTATGTCTATAACCGTATTAATTGCAAATATTCTTTTTAGAAATCCAGATTTTATATCCTCTATTAGCCTATCTGCTATAATTTTACTTATTAAAAATCCTTACTATCTTTTTGATATAGGGTTTTTATATTCCTATACTTCTGTATTTTCAATAGCATTTTTAGGTGGTAGGATATGCAGTATTTATAATATTAAAGGTATATACAAAGCTTTTACTATTTCTTTTTTTGTATGTTTATCTATAAAACCTATAACCGCATATTATTTTTATAATTTTACTATATTAGATACTCTGTTAAATATAATTATTATACCTTTTATGTCTATTGTTGTAATTATTGGTTTTATATCAAGTATTGTAGGTATGTTTAGCATACCCATTGCTAAATTTTTAATAGGAAGTGTATACTATATATTAAGATTATTTACATATATATGTAAAGTTGTAGAAAATATGAATTTTAATAACATTATTATTGGAAGACCTTCAATTTTTGTAATTATAAGTTTATATATTATGTTATTTTTTATAGGGTATGCTTTCTATGATAAATATCTATTAAAAAAGCATAAAAAATTTATTAATATTGGTATGGGTATATTTATTATATTTGTATCAATATCTATACTTACCCCTAAACCCTTTACTATAACTATGTTAGATGTAGGACAAGGTGATAGTATTGTTGGAATTAATAATGATGGTGTCTTTTTAATAGATGGTGGTGGAAATAATAATTTTTCTACTGGAGAAAATATTATTCTACCCTACTTAAAAAGTAAAGGAATTCAAACAATTGATTTTGTTTTTGTAAGTCACAATGACAGTGATCATATAAAAGGTATAATAGAAATTTTAGATAAAATAAAAATAAAAAATTTATTTTTACCAATAAATAATACATTAGATGAAAATTATGAAACTCTTTTAAATATTGCAAAAGACAAAAATATACCTATTTACTTTTTGCAAAATGGTGATAGCTTAACTTTAGGTAAAACCCTAACCTTTGATGTGCTCCACCCTAACAAAGAATTTTTAGATAAAGATGATAATAATAATTCATTAGTTTTAAAGCTAAACTATAATAATAACTCTATTTTATTTACAGGTGATATTGAGAAACAGGCCGAAGAATTTTTATTAAATAATAATAAAAATTTAAAATCAGATATATTAAAAGTTGCTCATCACGGTTCTAAAACATCTACTACTACCGATTTTATAAAAAATGTAACTCCTAAAGATGCTTTAATATCTTGCAAAGAAAATAATATATATAAACACCCTAGCGAAGAAACTTTAAAGACTCTTAAAGATGCAAATATTAATATTTACAGAACAGATAAAAATAAATCAATAACTATAAAATTTTATAAAAACAATTATAAAATATCGTCCATTCAAAATAATTTTTAGGGGGTATAAATTTGAAAATTTTAGAAAATCATATAAAAAACAAAACTTTTTCAAATATATATGTTATATTTGGAGAGGAAGAATATTTAAAAAATATTTATGAAAAAAAATTAATATCTAATATTATAGATGAAAATTTTAAAATGATGAATTTTGATATTTTTGAAGGTAAAAATGTTAATATATCTAATATTATAGATGCTTGTGATACTATGCCTTTTATGAGTGATTATAGAATTGTTATTTTAAAAAATACTGGATTAATATATGATGGAAAAAAAGATGATACTATTAAATTGGAAAATTATTTACATACTCTTCCCAAAACTACCATACTAATTTTTATAGAAGAAAAAATAGATAAAAAATTAAAAATATTTAAGACTATATCTAATATAGGAACTTTTCATAAAATAGATATTCTTTCTGAAAATGAATTAGTTAATTGGATATTAAATGTATTTAAAGATAATAATAAAAATATATCTGCAAAAGAAGCCATCTATATTATAAGAAATATAGGCTTTAATATGGAAATATTATTAAATGAAATAAATAAACTCATATCATTTAAAGGTAGCAGCACAAAAATAACTATAAATGATATAGATAATATATGTACAAAATCTATAGAAAGTAAAATATTTGACCTTATTAATTTTATGTCAAATAAAGATATGGATAATGCTATAAAAATATATAAAAATCTTATTGTTAATAAAACCTCTCCCTTTGTTATTTTAAATATGATATCCAGACAATTTAGAATTATATTGCAAACAAAATACTTATACAATAAAAATTATAGCATAAATAATATTGTATCTGCGCTTGAATTAAGAGATTTTATAGTTAAAGAAGCTATTAAACAAAGTAAAAATTTTTCTATAAAAATACTTCTACAAGCTATAAATGAATGTTTAGAAATAGATAATAATATAAAAACTGGGAAAATTATAGATGAGATAGCAATCGAGTTATTAATAATAAAATATAGCACTTTATAATAAATTATTTTATGCTTTATATTAAAAATATATATTTTCATAATTTAAAAATCAAGTGTTGCAAAAATTAGACAAATGCTTTAAAATTATTATAAAGAATAAAATAAAGGCAGGTGATTTTTATGGACAGTATACCCCAGTATTGTTGTTTTAAAAAATTTAATATATATAGTTTAGTCCATAAATTAGGATTTGCCTTAAGTTATTTTATATTTCCTAACTTTATATGGGCTTTTAAGGAGGAAATAAAATGATAAAAATGTATATATCTTCAAGCAAAGAGTTTATAGAAACAGATACTATTACAGAAGGTGTTTGGATAAATATGGTAAACCCTTCCTTAAAAGAAGTAAATCAAATAGCTAAAGATTTAGACATAGACCCAGATTTTATAAATGCCGCTCTGGATGAAGAAGAACGCTCTAGAATAGAAATAGATGAAGAAAAAAATAGTTTTCTTATATTAGTAGACACTCCTTGTATATCTAAAGATAGGGAATCGAATATATATGAAACATTACCTATTGGTATTATATCTACAGATAAAGCTATTATTACTGTTTCTCTTAATGAAACCCTTGTTTTAGAACCATTTATAAAAAATCGTGTTAAAACTTTTTTTACCTATAAAAAATCAAGATTTGTCTTACAAATTTTATACAAAAATGCTTCTTTATATTTATATTTTTTAAAGAGAATAGACAAACAAAGTAATATTATAGAAAATGAACTTCATAAATCTATGAAAAACAAAGAACTTATCCAACTGTTAACTTTAGAAAAAAGTTTAGTATATTTTTCTACGTCTTTAAAATCTAACGAACTAGTTATGGAAAAACTATTAAGATATGATTTTATAAAAAAATATGATGATGATAAAGAACTTTTAGAAGATACTATTATAGAAAATAAACAAGCTATAGAAATGTCTAAAATATATAGTGATATATTAGCTGGTACAATGGACGCATTTGCATCTATTATATCTAATAATTTAAATATAGTTATGAAAGTTTTAACTTCTATAACTATAATTATGGCAATACCTACCATTATATCCAGCTTCTTTGGTATGAATGTACCTGTACCTTTTTCTGATAATCCTATTGCGTTTTTATGGATTATAATAGGCTCAATAGGTATATGTATATTAGTTGCAAAAATTATGTCTAAAAAAAATATGTTTTAAAATTAAATAAATGCTTATATTACACATGTAATATAAGCATTTATTTAATTTGTATTTGTTGTTGATTCTGTTTGAGATTGTTCTTCTAAATATTCTGTTTGGGTAGTATCTTGAATAGTTGTTTGTTCTAAATTTTTCGTTTCTATGCTTTCCAACGTTTCTTGCTGTGTAGAATCATCTTGTTGTTTTTCAGATATGTTTAAATTTATATATGGGTCAGATACCAGCTTTATACCTTCTGGCAAATCTAAATTAATTTTGATATTATACTTACCTACATCAAGTCCTGTAACATCTATATTATAACTTAATGAATTTATATCTATACTATTTATTAAATCTTCTTGACCTGTAACATTTAATGTAAACTGTTCTGGCATATCTATAAAAAGATTATTATTATAACCTAAAATACTTATTTTACTTGTAGGGATAGTTATAGCTTTTGTAGCTGCTTGTTTTATATCTATATATACTTTAACTTGACTGTTCTTACTATTTTTTAACCTTAAATTATACTGTTTTATTGTTTGAGATATATCATAAGTATATTCTGTTGGCTCTGTAAGACCAGTTATATCTATTTCTGGTAGATTTATTTTTGTCAATTTTTTAAGATTAACTGTATCTCCTATAACTTCTACAGTTTTTGGTTTATATGAGATACTATTTACAATATAACCTTTAGGTAAATTTCCAATTAATTTAGGTTCTACAATATTTATAATTCCCTCTATACTTATAGGAACCCTAACTTCTACATTTTCTATATTAAATTTTATATCTGTAATTTTATTACCATCTTCATCATAAGCAACAGGAACTACACTTTCTTTTATTGTAGATGTTTTATCTGATATATCTATTTCTGCATATATTACTTGTATTTTATCAACAATAGATTTAGGTCCTGTAACTTGTATATACTCTGATGACAACTCTGGTTCAGATGCTATATAACCTTCTTTTGTTTCTCCAGTAGTTTTAGGATGTATTTTTTTAGGTATAGTTATAACTTTATCAACATATATAGTAGATGTTATTGGATAAAAACTTACTACATCAAAATTATTATTAGGGTAAGATGTATTTGGCATACTAGGTTTTAAATTAGCAGTAACCTCCAAAGGTTCATCACCTATTTTATAAGATAAAATCTGCTCTAAATCTAATTCTAATTTTATATTTTCCTTATTATATCTTTTACTAATTTCATCTAATGTTGTTCTAGTGCCTCTTATCCTTATCTCTGCTTTTTGACTTTTTAAATCATCTATATTTAATACAGCTAGATTATTTTTTTCTAACTTATCTTCATTTAAAATACTTAAATTAAGGGTAAAAGTTTTTATTTCTGTTGGATTATTAATATTCATAACAACAAACCATAAAACAACTGCCATCAAAACGGATAAGGCTTTCCAATAAATATTATTTGTAAAAAAATATTTTAATTTTTTATACATTTATCCTCTTCCTTTCCATATATTTATTTTTTTAGCATTTTGTTTTTCCTGCTGTTTAAAAATGTCTTCTATTTGCTGCCTTGTAAGATTTCTGTGTAATTTTCCATTATGGGCAATAGACACAGACCCTGTTTCTTCAGATACAACAAATATATAAGCATCGCTAACCTCACTAGCACCAACACTTGCCCTATGTCTAGTTCCAAGCTCTAATCCTATTTCAGATTGGGTTAAAGGCAATATACAAGTTGCCCTTTTTATACGATTATTTCTTATTAATACTGCCCCATCATGAAGAGGGGTTTTATTTTCAAATATATTTATAAGTAGCTGATTTGTAACTATTGCATCTATTGGTATTCCACTTTCTTCAAAATCACCTAAAGCTACCTTTTGTTCTACAACAATAATTGCTCCAGTTTTTACTTTACTCATAGCAAAACAAGCTGTTAATATTTCATCTAAAATATTTTTTGGTATAATTTCTTCTTGAGAGTTACTATTAAATATATTCCTTGTAAGACTTCCTTTACCTATCTGCTCAAGCCCTTTTCTAAATTCTGGCTGAAATAAAATCAAAATAGCCATTACACCTACAGAAAATGTTTCTTGTATAATCCAATATGTAGTATATAAGTTAAGTCTAAAAGACAATATACTAAGTATTAATATAACCATAACACCTTTAAATAAAGACCAAGCTCTCGTTTCTCTAATCCAATTCATTATTATATATATAAAAATTGCTACTATTAATATATCTACAACATCTGATATACGTATACTTGGTATACTAAGCTTTGATAAATTTAATCCATCAAAAAACATACCTATACCAGATATTTTACCATCTACTGAAGCACTCATTTTTTCACCTACCCTACAAAATAATATATACTTTTTTATTATATCATATATTTTATAAACAACCAATATAAAACTATTAAATTTTATATAAATTTTAATAGTTTTATTGTATATATAGTATAAAAAATTTTTATCTTTAAAAATCTTTAAATCCCAAAATTTATATGGTAAAATATATTAATTACTTTTTAAGGGAGGTAATAAAATATGATTGATGATAAATGTATAATAAATTTAGAAAATTGCTCAAAATTTACTCTTAATAAAGAAGAAAAAGACTATATACTAAACAATATTAATAACATTATAAAAAAATGTGATAAATTATCTAAATTACCAAAAATAGATGAAACAATATTTAACCATATTGAAAATGAAACAATATAATTTAAAAGGAGGATATTTATATGAATATTTTAAATATGACTGCCTTACAAGTTGGAGAAAAAATAAAGAATAAAGAAATAAGTTGTGTTGAAGTTGTAAAATATTTCTTTGAAAATATGAAAAATAAAAGTAATGGATATATAACTTTAACAGAAGAATATGCTATTAATAAAGCTAAAGAAATTCAATCCAAAATAGATAAAGGAGAACAATTATCTATTTTTGCTGGGGTACCTATATCTGTAAAAGATAATATATGCACTAAAAATATAAAAACAACTTGTGCATCTAAAATGCTTAAAGATTTTGTACCACCTTATAATGCAACTGTTTTTAAAAGGTTAGAAGATTCTGGTGCTATACTTGTTGGAAAGCTTAATCTAGACGAATTTGCTATGGGGGACACGGGTACAACATCCTTTTTTGGCAAATGTGAAAATCCTTGGGATAATACAAAATCTACTGGTGGTTCTAGTAGTGGGTGTGCTAGTTCAATATCTTACAATGAAGCTATTTTCACATTAGGCTCCGATACTGGTGGATCAATAAGACAGCCTTCTTCATTTTGTTCTGTAACAGGTATTAAACCAACATATGGACTTGTATCAAGATATGGGCTTATTTCCTTTGCACCAGAATTTGACCAAATAGGTCCTATGACTAAAGATGCTTTAGATTGTGCTAAAACTTTAGAAATAATTAGTGGTTATGATAAAAATGATAATACTACAATAAAAAAAGACAATTTTACTTTTGTAAACAAAAATTTTAATATAAAAGAAATAAAAATTGGTGTATGTAAAAATTTTATTGAATATAGTGATAAAAACGTACAAATAGCAGTAATAAATGCTATTAATATTTTTAAAAGTATGGGTGCTATAATAGAAGAAATAGATTTAGATGTTATAGAGTATAGTATGCCAACATATCAAATTTTATCTAGTGCACAGTGTATATCTAATATGGCTAGATATGATGGTATAAAATATGGTTATAAGCCTAAAAATATAGATTGTTTAGAAAAATTATGTATACAATCTAGAACAGAAGCCTTTGGTGCAGAAGTAAAAAAACGTATAATGTTTGGAAATTTTATATTAAAAAATAAAGATAACAATAATAGTTATTACAAAAGTGCACTTAATGCTAAAAACTATATATCAAAACAGTTTAAAGAGACTTTTAATAAATATGATATTTTATTAACACCTACAACACCTACATCTGCTACATCTTTTAATGATAGTAATGATACAGATATATTTTTAACAAGTAGTAATCTACTAGGAATTCCTTCCATATCTATTCCTTGTGGATTTACTGAAAAAAACATGCCTGTTGGTATACAATTAATAGGTAACTATCTTAAAGATAACATAATATTAAATAGTGCTATACAATTTCAAAATAATACCGATTTTCATTTAAAAAGACCTAATATAATTTAATGGAGGATAATATGGATTATAAAGTAAATATAGGTTTAGAAGTACACATTGAGTTACTTACTAAAAATAAAATGTTTTGTACATGTAAATCTAGATTTGGCGATGAAGAAAACAAAAATATTTGTCCTATTTGCTTAGGATTACCTGGATCATTACCTACACCTAATAAAGAGGCTATCTCTCTTGCTATAAAAACAGGTATTGCTACAAATTGTAAAATAAGCAATAAAATATTATTTGATAGAAAAAATTATTTTTATAAAGATTTACCTAAAGGGTACCAAATAACTCAATTTTATAATCCTATTTGTAAAAATGGATATATTAGTTTAGAAAATAAAAAAATAAATATTAAAGAAATTCATATGGAAGAAGATGCAGGTAAAAAAGGAAAAAGCAATAATATTGATTATAATAGAGCTGGTATTCCCCTTTTAGAACTTGTTACTATGCCAGATTTTGAAAATGCAAATGAGGTTATAGAGTTTTTAAATATTTTAAAAGAAATTTTAATATTTTGTAATATATCTGATTGTAAAATGCAAGAAGGCTCTATGCGTGTAGACATAAATTTATCTATTCGAAAAGAAAATATGCCATTAGGTAATAGAGTAGAAATTAAAAATGTTGGTTCTTTTAAGTCTATAAGAAAGGCAATAGAATTTGAAACAAAAAGACATATAAATTTATTAGAAAATGGGCATGATATAAATATAGAAACAAGAAAATTTGATGAAGATAAAAATGTAACTATTTTTATGAGAAATAAAGAAACTATACAAGACTATTGTTATTTTAAAGACCCTGATATAATACCTATAAATTTATCCTATGAGTTTATAGAAAATATATCAAATACATTACCTACACTACCTAATGAAAAAAGAAAAATATATAAAGAACAGTATAATTTAAGTAAAAATAATATAGATTCTATATTATCATCGCCAAAAATAACTAACCTTTTTGATGATTTAATCAAAATAAATAACTATCCTAAAGAAATTTCAAATCTTATATGTGGGGAATTATTTAAAATAATAAATGAAAATAAACTATATATCGAAGATATTAAATTTAATACCACTTATATATCAACACTTATAAGTTTATTTTTAAACAATAAAATATCAAGAGATACATATAAAAATGTATTTTATGAAATAATTATAAACAATAAAAATCCTATAACATTTATAGAAAAAAATAATTTATATTTAATAACAGATACAAACCTTATTGAAAATGTTATAATAAAAATTATACAACAAAATCCTAATTCTATTAATGATTATAAAAATGGCAAAGAAAAAGCACTTAAATATTTAATAGGTCAATGTATGAAAGTCTTTAATGGAAAATGTGATAACTCTATTATTAAAGATACACTATTAAAATATATAAATTAATAATAATTTAAAATTAAAAAATAGTATATTATGTACATATTTTTTTGTAAGTATATAATTATTTTTATATTTTAAATAAAAATAGTTGAATTTTTTTTATTATTTGATATAATCTAGATAGATAATAATAAATTATTTAAGGAGGAATAATATGATTAATATTGATTTAAATAAACCTACAAAAGATTATGCTAAAAAAGTTTTAAAAGGTCTTGGAGGAAAAGAAAATATTAAATTTATTACAAACTGTATGACTAGATTAAGACTTGTTTTAACTGATAGTTCTAAAGTAGATGAAGATTTATTAATAAATGAGACTGGTGCTAGCAAAGTTATTATAAATGGTAATGATGTTAATGTTGTATATGGCTTACATATTGATTTAATAAGAGAAGCTATAGATAAAGAAATAAAAAATGAAAAAGCTGATGAAGGATATATTAATGATATCAATGTAAAAAAAATATTAGAAGGTATAGGCAGCAAAAACAATATTGAAAGCTTAACTAATTGTATGACTAGATTAAGGCTTATTTTAAAAGATGTTTCTAAAGTAAATGAAGATTTACTAATAAATGAAACTGGTGCTAGCAAAGTTATTATTCTTGATGAACATAATGTTCATATTATTTATGGATTAAAAATAGAACAAATTAGAAAAGCTATTGAACAGGAATTAAATAATTAATTATAAAATAAGAAAAGGCTAAATAAATAGTCTTTTCTTATTTTTGTACTATCTGTATAGCATATCCACCTATTTCTTCTTTTAAAAATATAGATTTAATATATCCATTTTCTTGTTTTAAAGTAGATATATCAAATTTCCCACCCATAGCTTCTATATAATTAATAGCACGTTCTATATAATTGGTCTTTATAGCAATATGACCATATTTACCTAAATATAAACTTTTTATAATTTCTATACTTTTATCCATAAATACAGAAAAATCATTTTCATTTATAGAAAAATTGAATAATTTACTAAAACTTTTAGCAAGTTCATTTGCTTCTACACTATTTTTTGTATTTATTCCAATGTGGTCTATTTCAAATCCAAGCATATTAAAAATAGCTTGTTTACAAAGTTTTGTTATTTTTTCAAAATTATTTGTCCTAATATATTCTTCATTTGTTAAAAAACTTCCACCGCAACATATCACTTTATCAAAAGATAAATATTCATTTAAATTTTTATTATTAATACCACCTGTTGGTATAAATCTCATTTCAGAATATGGCAAAGACATAGATTTTATCATATTAATACCTCCAGCTGCCTCTGCTGGGAAAAATTTTACTGTATCAACCCCAAGATTTATTGCCCTTTCTATATCACTTGGCGTAGCTATACCAGGTATCATAAAATACTTTTTTTCTATGCAATATTCAACAACTTTAGGATTTAAACCAGGACTTATTAAAAACTTAGCACCTGCATTAATAGCCTTGTCTGCTTGTTCTGTATTTAATATAGTCCCAGCGCCAACAAGCATTTTAGGTACTTGTGTAGTTATTCTCTTTATAGACTCTTCTGCTTGTTCAGTTCTAAAAGTAATCTCTACACAATGTATACCACCATCAACTAAAGCTTCAGCTAAAGGTATGGCTTTTTCTATATCATCAATAGTAACAACTGGTATTATTCCAATGGAACTAAGTTTTTTTAATATCTTATCCATTAAACACCTCCTATACATTATATTTTTTTATAAAACTTAAAAGACTTTTTTCTATAGTTTTTTTATCTTCTTTGCTATAATCAAAATGCCCAGAATTTTTTAAAACAATAATTACAGATTTTTTTATATTGTGTTTTTTTAAAATGTTCCTTATTTTTATAGCAGATTTTATAGAAACAAGACCATCATTATAGGACTGTAAATAAATAGTAGGAATTTTTATATTTTTAATATTAAAGTATATTTTATAACTTAAATAAAATAAATCTATATATCTTGGTATCCAAAAAATATATAATAATAATTTTTTATTAGATATACTTGTCCTATTTTTCATTTCTTTTGTAAAATCATCTTTTATATAATTAGGAATAAAAACTATTTTAGCACCAGATATAAACGTTTTAAAGTCTACTCTAATGTTAAAGGGTATATTAATACAAAATATTCCTTTTATATTATACTTATCTTTTAAATATGTATTAATAGCTAATAAGCAACCCATAGAATGCCCTACTAAAAAAATATTTTTATATATTTTTTGCATCTCTTCTATTTGTTTATCTACATATCCAGTCCACTTTTTATATCCATTTTTAGAAAATTCTCTAGATGTTGTCCCGTGCCCTGGTAAAAGTAAATTCAAATAAGAATACCCGCTATTTAAAGCTATATCAATTAAATTTAAAAACTGATTAGGAGACTCAGTAAAACCGTGTATAAAAATAATAACTGTATCTGAACCTTTAATATGCTCATATGTTTGCTTATGTAAACTATTCATTACCAATTATTTTATTTATGGCGTATGCAACGCCACCCTCATCATTAGTTAAAGTAACCATATTACAAGCACTTTTTACAAAGTCCTCTGCATTTCCCATAGCAACAGAAAACCCAGCAAAATTTAACATTTCTAAATCATTTTCACTGTCTCCAATGGCTACTATTTCTTCTTTATTTATTCCAAGCATATTAGCATAATGTTTTAAAGCTTCTCCTTTAGAAACTCCTTTTTTTATTATATCTAAACATATTTTTGATGATATAACTGCATTAATACCTTCTAATTGTTTAAATTTATTTTGTATATCCAAAAGTTTTTCCCTATCTTCTTCCAATACTACCATCTTCAAAAAATCTTTTTTATCTACTAAACTATCTAAGTCCTCTTCATATTTGTATTCTAAAGACATACTAAGTTGTTTAGTATAAGTTAAAACCTCTTTAAGTTCATCTCCAGAATTTTCTTTACAAGTAGAGTAGCTTTCTGTTAATGTATACATTTTAGCTTTTATATTATTTTCTAAACAAATATGTATCATTTCCTTCATAGTATCTTTTGGTATACAATTTAATTGTATAATTCTATTATCCTTTAAATCTCTTATAGATGCACCATTACAACCTATTACTATTTCTTCTTTAAATCCAGATTCATCCATATAGTCTTTTACAAGAATATCATTTCTACCTGTAGCTATAACTACTTTTATTCCTTTTTCTAAAAGCATATTTATAGCTTTTATATTATCTTGGTGTATTTCTCCAGTATGCTTTATAAATGTGTTATCACAATCTATTGCAAAAAGTTTATAATTCATAATATTTAATCCCTTCTCTACATTTCCTTTATAATTTTTATATGTATAGGTGGGTAATTAGGACGATTAAAAAAATCAGAAACTATTACTGTATATTTATTATAATCTAAACTCTTTATATAATTTAAAATAGCCTGTTTTTCTTCAAATCCTGTATCTCCACCCTGATAAACACAAAGACTTATAATACCTTTTATTTTTAAAAGTTGTAAACATTTTTGTATAGCTATTACACTTGTATCTGGTTTTGTAGCTATATTATGATCTCCTTTTGGTAAATATCCAAAGTTAAAAACAACACAAGATATAATATTATTTTCTATATATTTATCTATATTTTGATGACCATCTAAAATAAGTGAAACATTATTATAAACATTATTTTCTATAAGTTTATTTTTAGTAGTTTCTATAGCCTCTTTTTGTATATCAAAAGCATAAACAAACCCCATTTCTCCTACTAATTGCCTAAGAAATAATGTATCATTGCCTCGTCCCATTGTGGCATCTATCACTATATCACCGATTGATATACTTTCTTTTATAAAATCTTTTGAAAGAATAGTAGTATTTATCTTCATATAACACCTATTAAACTATCTTTAATGTTAAATCTTTAAAGTCCCATATATCTGTAACTATATCCTTATAAAATTCTGGTTCATGGCAAACCATAAGTATAGTACCTTTATATTCTTTTAAAACTCTTTTAAGCTCATCTTTAGCATCTTTATCTAAATGGTTAGTAGGTTCATCCAAAATGAGAATATTGGTTTCTTTGTTCATTATTTTACAAAGTCTTACTTTAGCTTGTTCTCCACCACTTAAAACATATACTTTACTTTCTATATGATCTGTTGTTAAAGAACATTTAGCCAAGGCTTGTCTAACTTCATATTGAGTAAAAGATGGAAACTCATCCCAAATTTCTTCTATACAAGTTTTATTATTATCTTCTTTTATTTCTTGTTCAAAATATCCAATAAACTGATTAGCACCCTTTAAAACCTCTCCACTTATAGGATTGATTTCTCCTAAAAGACTTTTTAAAAGAGTAGTTTTTCCAAGACCATTAGAACCAACTATAGCTACTTTTTGTCCACGTTCTAAAAGAAGATTTAAAGGTTTGCATAATGCCTCATCATAACCTATAACAAGGTTCTTTGTTTCAAAAATAAGCCTATCTGAAGTTCTAGCTTGTTTAAATCTAAATTCTGGCTTTGGTTTTTCTTTAGAAAGCTCTATTATATCCATTTTATCTAACTTTTTCTGTCTTGCTCTAGCCATCCCAGCAGTTGCTACTCTTGCTTTATTTCTAGATATAAAATCTTGTAAATCACTTATTTCTTGTTGTTGCCTTTCATAAGCTGCCTCTAATTGTCTTTTATTTTGTTCATATAACCTTAAAAACTCATCATAATTACCTACATATCTAGTAAGTTTTGAATTTTCAACGTGATATATAATATTTACAACACTATTTAAAAATTCTAAATCGTGAGATATAAGAATAAAAGCATTTTCATATTTTAAAAGATAATCCTGTAACCAAGAGATATGTTCTTCATCTAAATAGTTAGTAGGCTCATCTAAAAGAAGTATATCTGGATTTTGTAAAAGTAACCTACCTAACAATATTTTAGTCCTTTGTCCACCTGATAAATCATCTACATTCTTATCAAGTCCCAAATCATATAAACCAAGTCCACGGGCTATCTCATCTACTTTTATATCTATATTATAAAAATCACTCATATCTAAAATATCTTGAAGATTAGCAGCATTCTCCATAAGTTTATCCATTTGTTTTTCATCTGCTTCTCCCATTTTCATATAAGTTTCATTTAATTCTTTTTCTATATCAAATAAATATTCAAAAGCAACCTTTAAGCTATCTCTTATACTATCACCTTTTTTAAGCTCTGCGTGCTGATCCATATAAGCTACTCTCACGCGATTAGACCATTCTATTGTACCCTCATCTGGCATAAGCTTATTTGTTATTATTTTCATAAATGTAGACTTACCTTCACCATTAGCTCCAATAAGTCCAACGTGTTCTCCTTTTAATAACCTAAAAGATACATCTTCAAAAATTGTTCTACCACCAAAAACGTGGCTTACATTTTTTACTGTTAGAATACTCATATATAATGCTCCTTTTCTTTTTAGTTATTTATAATTATACCACAGGAAACTAATATATTAAATAACTTTTACAAAATAAATTTATGTAAAAATTTAATAAAAAAGAGTACCACTTATAAAAAATAAGCAATACTCTTTTTGTTAGTTATTAACTATTTTGTTGTCCTGCCATATGTCTTTCTTGAGCTTCAATCATTTTTTTCACCATATAGCCTCCAACAGAACCATTTTGGTATGAAGTTAAGTCTCCATTATAGCCTTTTTTTAAAGGCACTCCTATTTCATTTGCAACCTCATATTTAAATGCATCAAGGGCTGCTCTTGCTTCTGGAACTGCTTTTCTATTACTTGCCATAATAAATCACCTCATATTTTGTCATTTTACTCTATTGTCAACAAAACTATTAATATATATAACATATTTGTTATATTAATTATTAGCTTTGTAATATTATTATGTTTAAAATAACAACATTTAATACAAGGTAATAAATGTAAATTTTGTTATTATATTTAGTTAAATTTTTTATAATAAAAATATCCACCAAACATAATAAGTAAACAAATAATAAGATAATATATAAATAATGGATTACTAAATCCACCTGATAATATTATTAGTGCACCTATTATAGCCATTATAGGAACAAAATATCCCATAGTTTTACTTTTTATTTCGCCTTTTTTAGCTAATTTTATAATAGCTATATATAATATACTATAATTTAAATAGCTAATACAAATAGATATTTCTGATATATCTCCAGGCATACCAATATTTTGCGTTATGTAATGTATAGCATATAATACTAATGTTATAATAAGAGCACATATAGCAGAATTTAAAGGCATACCATTAAGTTTATCATTTGGTTTAGATAGTTGTTTGCTAAAAGGTATAATATTTCTAATAGCTAATGAATAAGGCATCCTTATCATAGCAAGTACAACACCATTTACCGTTCCTAAAACTGATACTATAACAAATACTAACATTATTTTTGCACCAGTTGGACCAAATAATATATTTGCCATTTGGTTAACACTATTATCTCCAAGTTGTAAAACATCTTGTGGACCTACAAAAACACTAACACCAACAAAATATAATATATAAGCTAATAGTATAGCTATTGGAGATATAATAAGAGCTATTGGTAAATTTCTTTTACTGTTTTTTATTTCATGACAAATAGATGTAGCTACAATCCAACCATCAAATGAAAATGCAATAGGACCAAAAGCTGCTAATATACCCAAACCTACACCTGTTGTTTTAATATTTTCTATATCAACTGATAGTGCCTCCTGTGGCTGACCTTTTATTAAACCAAATATTGCAAATAAAATTAATGGTATTAACTTTATAACCATAGATGTATTTTGAAAATAACCACCAAATTTAGCAGACAATGTATTTATCAAATAATATATAAATATAATTAAAATTCCAATAGTATATGGATTTAATATTCCCTCTTGTATATTAAATAATTGACATATGTAAATACCAGCTACCCAAGATACAACAGCTATTATAGATGGTAAATATAAAAATACTAAAAACCAAGCAAAAGCTGATGCGGTTTCTTTATTTACAAATTCTTCTGCATAAGATATAATTCCACCAGGTTTATCTGTCCTTGTTGCTAATTGAGATATAGAAATACTTCCAAATATTATGGCTATTGCAGCTATACAAAATATTAATATACCTAAAAGCACATTTCCATTGGTATATTTTAAAACATCATCTGCTTTAAAAAATATACCAGACCCTATAACTATCCCTATAATCATTGTTATAGCTGTAAATAAACCATACTTTTTATTGTGTTCCATAGTTTATCTCCTTTCCTGTCAAAAAAAATTAATGATTTATAATTATACATTGCCTATATAATTAAGTCAAGTATTTTTTATTTCTCTATATTTATCTATTTTACAATTTTTGTTATATATGAACCGTCATTTAATATTTTTACAACTTCTTCCTTGTTACCATTAATATAAATTATATCTCCTACACTAACATCATTGCCATATCTAACAATATTTTTGTTATTATTTATATTTTTTTGTATATAGTAATTTGTCTTAAAATATGAAAATATTATAGCTATTACCAGTAATATAAATGCTATATACACACCTTTACTTTTCATAATTACCCCTTAATAATTAATCATTTATATGTATTTTTATGTAATGTAAAAGGTTGTAGATATTATCTACAACCTTTTTTAATCTACATATTTATGTTGTTAGCAAATTCTTTGCCAAAATTATATGCTTGTTCTTTTTGCTCTAATGATGGATTTAAAGTTATTTTTAATGATTCAACTGGCATTTTAAATTTAAGTTGTTTAAAACGTCCCTCAACATTAGTTATACCAGCACCGTTCCAACCATAAGAACCAAAAACACCAGCTTTTAATCCTTTATGCACATTAGCATTAAGAGACACTAATATATCCCATATTGGTGGTAATGTATCATCTGCAATAGTAGGTGTTCCTATTAAAAGACCTTTTGCAACACCTATATTAGATAAAACTTCTTCTTTATCTGCTGTTTCAAGATCATAAAGTTTTGGTTTAATTCCAGATGCTTCCACACCTTTAAAAACTTCTTCTGCTAAAACTTTTGTATAACCATAAGAAGATACATAACCTATTACAATTTCATCTATTTTATCATTTTTACACCATTCTTCATAATATTTAACATATTTTTCTATATCTGTTCTAAGAACTGGACCATGTCCTGGGCATATAGTTTCTATTTCTAAATCTTTAATTTTATCTAATGCATTTTTTATATAATCTTTAAAAGGACCCATTATACAATCAAAATAATATTTATAAGCATCTAAAAAGTCCCCTTCTATTAAATCATTAAATACTTTTTCATCACAATAATGACACCCAAAGGAGTCACAAGTAAATAATGTTTTATCTTCTTTAATATAAGTATACATAGAATCTGGCCAATGTAAAAAAGGAACACTTAAAAATGTTAAAGTTTTATTACCAAGGCTTATTTCTTCACCATCTTTTACTATCTTGCTTTTAAAATCTTTATTAGTTATTTCTTTTAAAAATTTAATAGCAAAAGCTGAACCTATTATTGTCATATTCGGATTAATATCTAAAAGTTTCTCTATAGAACCAGTGTGATCTGGCTCAGTGTGATTTACTACTAAATAATCTATTTTTTCTGGTGTTGTTATATCATTTAATCTTTCTAAATGTTCTTCAAAAAATTTACCTTTAGCAGCTTCTATAAGAACAGTTTTTTCACTTCCCTTAACCACATAAGAGTTATAAGTTGTGCCATATTCTGTATACATAACAACATCAAATGTTCTAATATCAAAATCTAATGCACCAACCCAAAATATATCCTCTTTAACTTTTAAATGACCCTTCATTTGTTTTACACTCCCTTTAAATATAATTATATCATTTTATCATTATAAATATATAATACAATATCCAACTAAAAAAGTCAAGTTTATTTAACAATTTTTTCACATATTTTTTTTAAATAATTTATTTCTTCTTTAGTTAAATATCTGTATTGCCCTACTTTTAAATTTCCAATAGATATTTTATCTATGGCTATTCTCTTTAAACTAACTACCCTATGTCCTATAGCATCACACATTTTTCTAACTTGTCTATTTCTACCTTCTGTTATAGTTATTTTTAGCATAGAATATTTATTATCTTTTTCTAATATTTGTATATTAGCAGGTGCTGTTTTATAATTATCTATTATAATACCTTTTCTAAATATTTCTAATTTTTCTTTATTAGGAACACCATAAACTTTAGCAATATATACCTTATTTATATTATGTTTAGGGTGAGTTAATTTATATGTTAAATCTCCATCATTTGTTAATATTAAAAGTCCCGATGTATCATAATCTAGTCTACCAACAGGTACAACACGTTCTTTTATATCTATATAGTCAAAAACTGTTTTTCTATCAAACTGTTCTTTGGATGTTGTAACACAGCCTTCAGGCTTATTTAACATAATATAAACTTTTTTTTGTTCTATTTTTACATATTTATTTTTAAAATAAATTTTATCCTTTTTTTCATCTACTTTTAAACCAAGCTCTGTAACTATTTTATCATTTACTTTCACATCTCCAGCTAATATATGTTCTTCTGCCTTTCGCCTAGAACATATACCACAATCTGCCAAAAATTTTTGTAACCTAACCAAATTTTTATCCCCTTTTTAATTATATAAATTCTGAAAAAACAACATTTGATAAATCTACACCTTTTTTAGACAGTCTTAAATAACCATTTTCCTCTATTAAAAGTCCATTTTTTATAAACTTATCTATCTCATTTTTATAAATACTATCTATACTAATATTAAATTGTTTATAAAAATCCAATTTTTTTATACCTTTAGTCATTCTAAGTCCTAAAAATACAAATTCACTATACATATGTTTTTTTTCTAAAACTTCTATTTCTCTATCGTTTTTAAAATTTATATAATCATTAAAATTACTTGTATTGATTATCCTTTTTTCATCTATTAAAGAACTTGAACCAAGACCAAAACCTATATATTCCTTTCTAGTCCAATAAACTATATTATGCTTACATTGTTTATCAGGCTTACAAAAATTGGATATCTCATATAAATTATACCCATTTTTTTGCAAAATATCTATAGCCATATAATATAATTTTCTATCTAGCTCATCACTAAATAATTCAAATTCACCTTTTTCATACATACTATAAAATTTTGTACCCTCTTCTAATATAAGACTGTATGTAGATATATGTTCTGGTTCTAAATTTACAATATTATTAAGTGTTTGCTCAAAATCTTTTTCTGTTTGTGTTGGCAAAGAAAACATTAAATCTACATTAACATTATCAAATCCAACTTTTCTAATATTTTCATAATTTTTTAAAAAGTCTTCTATTGTATGTATTCTACCTATTCTTTTTAATAAGTTATTTTGATATGCTTGTAATCCAAGACTTATTCTATTTATATTACTATCTTTAAAATGTTTAATTTTTTCATAAGATAGCGTACCAGGATTTGCCTCTATTGTAAACTCTACATTTTTATCAATATTTAATAGTGTATATATTTTTTCAGCTATATCGCCTATATATCCTATAGGCAATATAGAAGGTGTCCCACCACCAATAAATATAGTTTTTATAATATACTTATCCTTATTTAAACTAGCAAAATTTTCTATTTCTTTTAAAAGTGATATTTTATATTTTTCATAATATTCTTCCTTACCTTTAAAAGATAAAAAATCACAATAAAAACACTTTTCTTCACAAAATGGTATGTGTATATATATACTTAAATCTTTCATTATTCTTCTTCCAATTTCAATACACTCATAAATGCTGCTTGTGGCACTTCTACATTACCAATTTGACGCATTCTCTTTTTACCCTCTTTTTGTTTTTCAAGAAGTTTTCTCTTACGGCTAATATCTCCGCCATAACATTTTGCTAATACATCTTTTCTCATAGCACTAATAGTTTCTCTAGCTATAATTTTATTACCAATAGCTGCTTGTATAGGCACTTCAAAAAGGTGTCTTGGTATTTCTTTTTTAAGCTTTTCTGCCATTTTTCTTCCCCTTTCTTGTGCTGAGGACTCATGTACTATAAAGCTTAAAGCATCTACAACCTCTCTATTAACAAGCATATCCAATTTAACAAGCTTAGATTCAAAATAACCTATTATTTCATAGTCAAAAGACGCATAACCTCTTGAGCGAGATTTTAAAACATCAAAAAAGTCATAAATAATTTCATTAAGAGGTATATGATATGTCAAAACTGCTCTAGTTTCTTCTATATATTCCATACCTATATACTCTCCTCTTCTTTGTTGACAAAGCTCCATTATAGTACCTATATATTCACTAGGCAACATAATTTCAGCTTTAACAACTGGTTCTTCCATCTTTGTTATAGTAGTAACATCTGGAAAATCACTTGGATTCGAAATATTTAAACATTCCCCGTTAGTTAAATATATTTTATATATAACACTAGGTGCAGTAGTTACAAGGTCTAAATTATACTCTCTTTCTAACCTTTCTTGTATAATTTCTAAATGTAATAAGCCTAAAAAACCACATCTAAATCCAAAACCTAAAGCAACAGATGTTTCAGCCTCAAACTGTAAAGAAGCATCATTTAATTGCAACTTTTCTAAAGCATCTCTAAGGTCTTGATATTTAGAACCATCTGCTGGGAAAATGCCACAATAAACCATAGGATTTACCTTTTTATATCCTGGTAAACTTTCTTTAACAGGGTTATTAGCATCTGTTATTGTATCACCTATACGAGTATCTCTAACATTTTTAATGCTAGCTGTTAAATATCCTACCTCTCCAGCCTTTAATTCCTCTGTTGGTATAAACCTCCCAGGTCCAAAAACACCAACTTCTACAACTTCAAACTCTTTTTCTGTTGCCATAAATCTAACTTTTGTACCTTTTTTAACAGTTCCATCAAATACACGCATAAATACTATAACACCTTTGTAAGCATCATAAAAACTGTCAAATATAAGTGCTTTTAAAGGAGCATTTTCATCTCCTTGTGGCGATGGCACATTGGATATAATCTTTTCAAAAACTTGCTCTATATTAATATCTGCCTTAGCTGATATTAAAGGAGCATCTTCAGCTTCTATACCTATAATATCTTCTATTTCTTTTATAACACGTTCTGGACAAGCGCTAGGTAAGTCTATTTTGTTTATAACAGGTAATACCTCAAGATTATTATCAATAGCAAGATAAACATTAGCTAATGTTTGGGCCTCCACACCTTGTGCTGCGTCTACAACAAGTATAGCACCATCACAAGCTGCAAGACTTCTAGATACTTCATAATTAAAGTCTACGTGTCCTGGAGTATCTATAAGATTTAGTGTATATTCTTCACCATCATTAGCTTTATATATAAGTCTAACAGCTTGAGCTTTTATAGTAATGCCTCTTTCTCTTTCTAAATCCATATTGTCTAAAACTTGTGCTTGCATTTCTCTTTCTGTTAAAAGCCCTGACTTTTGTATAAGTCTATCTGCAAGAGTGGATTTACCATGGTCTATATGAGCTATTATACTAAAATTTCTTATCTTTTCTTGTCTATTTAAAGCCATTTTTATCCTCCATTTTATGTTAATATCAAATTATAATATTATATCATATTCTAAATAAAAAATCAATTTTTATAATAATTAAAATTTATTATTTTTATACATTTATCTTTGCACCATTTTCACTTGATGTAACAATTATTTTATTTTGTACCCTATTTTTTATTTCTTCAACGTGAGTTATAATCCCCACACTTATATTATTAGTTTGTAACTGTTCTAATGTATTTATAACTGTATCTAATGTATTATTATCAAGAGTGCCAAACCCTTCATCTAAAAAGAATATTTCTAAAGGAGATTTATTTTTTAATTGTATTTTACTAGATAAAGATAAGGCAAGACTTAAAGATGCCATAAAAACTTCACCACCAGATAAACTTCTAGGACTTCTTATTATACCTCCATTATAATTATCTTTTATAACAAAATTACTTTCTAAAAGTTCTAAAGAGTATTTACTTTGGCTCATATTAAAAAGTCTTTTACTAGCATCTAATACTATATGTTTAATATATCTATTAGCTACATATTCTACAAAAATACCACCTTTATTTAAATCTGAAAGTTCTTTTAACAAATCTAATTTTCTTTCTTCCTCTTTTATTATTTTTGCTATATTTTCTACCTTTTTAAAAGTTTCTTCCTTTTGCAATATATCTATCTTTAATGTTGTTATATTTTCTATAAGTTCGCTATTTTTATTAGATAGTTCTTTCTTTTTATTGGATATATTTTGTACCTTTTCATTTAATATTCCTATATCTATATTTTTTTCTAATTTTAACTTTTCAAAATCTTCTTCAATTCTTTTTATATTATAACTGTAATCATCAAATTTTTCTTTATAACTTTTTATTTTTTGTTCATAAAAATCTTTTTGATGTCTCTGTTTATAATTTTCTAATACTTGATTTTTATCTTTAAAAATACTTTTATTTATAAATTCATCTATATAAATTGACTTTTTATTAATATTATCTTCATTAATTTTTATTTTTAATAAATTATCATTTATATCTTTTTCTAAATTAATTTTTTCTTCTAATATTTTTTCAAATAAATCTTTATATTTTTGTTCATTTATTAAAATATCACTTATATCTTTTTCTACAACCTTTATGTATTCTTTAGGATTTTCATTATAAGATAATTTTTCTATTTTTATACTAATATCATTTATATTTAATTGCTTTTCTTTCCTTTTAGTTTCTAAAGATATTTCTTGTTTTTCTAAATCATTTATGTTATTTAAAAATTTAATATTTTCATTTTCAATAGTATCTATTTCTTTATTTATAGCTAAATATCTTTCATTATTTTTATTAACTATATTTTCTACATTTAATATATTTTCATATTTTTCATAAAAGCTATTTGTTTGTAAAGTATTATAATACTTGTCCAAACTATTTTTTATATTTAATAACATATTATTATTAACATCTAATTCTTTTATTTTTTCTTGTTTTAAATTTATTATATTTTCATTAGATATTAATATAGAATTTAAATTTTGATTTAAATTATTTAGCTTATTTTCATAATCATATATATTTTTTAAAATATCTTTTTCATCAAATATAAAATCATTGCTTATACTCTCATAATTATATATACTATGCTTTTCCCCAATTATTTTTATGTCTTCAATATTTTTATATTTTATATTATTTTTTAATTTTAAATTATTTACATAGTCTACATTTTCTTTAACTTTTTGTTCATTTTTAATTTTTTCATTATTTAAGCTATCTATTATATTATCTAAAATAATGTAAATAGGACTAGGGTGTTTTGTAGAGCCACAAAGTGGACAAGGTTTATCTTCCATTAACCCCTTAGCTAAATCATTTAAAACTTCTTTATTTTCTTGTATTTTTATTTGAATATTAAGTTCTTCTATTTTATTTTGTATATCTATATTTTTATTTAATACTTGTTCTATTATATTGTCATTTTCTTTTATTTCATTTTGTAAATTATTTACATTATTTATAATAATATATTTTATTATATTTTGTATATTAAATATCTCTTTTTTTATTTTATCTAAATTTATTTTATTTTCAGTTATCCTTTCATCATATGTAGTTAAATTTTGTTTTATATCTTCTATTTTGCTATTTATATTTTTCTCTTCGTCTTTTAAATCTATAGCTCTTTTTAGATTTTCTTTAACATTATTATCTATTTTGTTTGTTTCATTAAATTCAATTATACCTTGTATTTCCTTTTTAAATATACTTTTTTGATTCTCTATATATAATACTTTATTTTTATGTTTTTCTTTTTCTCTAACTACATCTTCTAAGCTATTATTTATATTTAATACATCTCTTTTTAAAATATCTCTTTCATTAATAAAAGATAAACACTGCTCTAAGTCTTGTTTTATTTTATCCAATTTTGGCTTTTCTTCATCTTTTTTACCTTTATAATAACTATGATTGTTTTCTATCTTATTATATTCGTCTTTTACATACTCAAGCTTTTGTTTTAATATGTTAGTATCTGTTAATATTTTTTTGTTTTCATTTAATATATTATCTTCTTCTATTATATGAGATACTATTTTTTCTGCCTCTAATATAAAGGTTAATCTATTTTCAAAATCCAAAACTGTTTTTTCATAGGGTATTAATTCTTGTAATTTATTATCATAAAATATATAGTCTTGTTTTAACTTTAAAATACTATTAAAATATTTTTCTTCTTCTTCTATTTTTTCTATTTCAATAGTTATACTATTTAATAACTTTTCCTTTTCTTTAACTATGTTTTTCTGTTCCTGTATATTTATAATAGATACATTTCCATACATTTCTATTTCTTTTTTTAAATTATATACTACATTTTCTTGATTATATTTTTTTTCATTTATTTTATCTTTTAATTTATCCCCATATTTCTCTAACCCAAAAATTCTTTGCAACATTTTTCTCTTATCTGCGTTTTCAAGCATTAAAAAATCACTAAATTTACCTTGAGGTAAAACGACAGCTTTTGTAAAATCTTCATAACTAAGCCCTATTATATCTATTATTTTATTTTCTACATCTTTCTTCTTATCTGCTATAATATTTTTTTGTTCATCGTTAAAAATAGATAGTCTTATTATGTCAGATTTTATATCTCCTTTATTAGTTCTTTTAAATTGTCTTACTATTTCATAAAAAATTTCTTCTTTTCCATCTTTTATAGAAAAAATAAATTCTACTTTTCCATTATTTCTACTAAGATTTAGAAAATCTCCATTACCAATTTTACCATCATATCTTACAATCTTTCCATACAAAGCTAATGTTATAGAATCTATTATAGTAGACTTGCCACTACCTGTATCTCCAAATATACCAAAAATACCTTTTTCTAAAATTTTAGAAAAATCTATTTCTTGGGGTTCATTAAAACTATTTATACCTGTTATTTTAAGAATTTGTGGTTTCATCTAGTTTTACCTCCTCAGTTTCAATTTCATCTAAAATGTTTAAAAACATATCTAAAACTTCTTCTGGAGCCTCTTTTCCCTTTTTATATGTATAAAATTCTTTAAACTGCTCTAGTATGCTCTTTTCTTCTTCTATTTCATATATAACTTTTTCTTCCATATTATTATTTAAACTTATACTAACAATGTCTTTTTTTGTTTCTCTTAAAGTTCTTATTTGTTCACCTGTTATAAAATCTTGTGTTAATATTTCAATAAAAGCATAACTATCAGTATTTGATACCTCTTGACAACATTTTAAAGCTTCTTCATAACTATCACATCTAAATATATTTATTGGTTTATAATCTGTAAGAGTCACTTTTTTTAGCATAGGATCTTGATTTGCCTTTATATCTAAAACTAATACAACCTTTTCATATCCTACTTCGCTTTGACTATATCTAATAGGTGAGCCAGAATAATAAGCTAAACAATTTGATTGTTTTACTTGTTGACACCTATGTAAATGTCCTAAAGCAACATACTGAGTATTTTTAGGAAAAATTTTAGGATCTATAGCATAAGTTCCACCTATAGACTGTATTTTTCTTTCACTAGCTGTTTCTATACCACCTTTTACAAATAAATGAGTTACAATAATATTTATAGTATCATCTTTATAATTTTTAGATAAATCATTAAATATCTCCTTTATTTTATCTGAAAAATCTTTTTGCATATCACTTTCTTCATTACTTTTAAATATTACTTCATTAATACTTTTTTCAGTAATATAAGGAACAGTTAAAAAGACTGCCCTTTCATCATTTATTTTTATTTCAAAAAAGCCTTCTCCAGACTTTGTTATCTCAAATGTTTTATATTTACCTACTGTTGCAACAGTATTTAACATACCTTGTATAATAATTCCAAACTCATAAGCCAAAGGACTAGGAGATACTAATTTACTAGCACTATCGTGATTCCCCGAAACTATAACAATTGGTCTTTTACCATTTAAAGATAACCTTTTCATAGCATTAAAAAATAATCTTTCTGCTAATATAGGCGGATTTGTTGTATCATAAATATCTCCAGCTATTATTATTAAATCTATTTTTTCAATATTACATATATTTTCCAGTTCATCTATAAACTTTTCTTGTTCTTCTATTCTAGAATATTTATCTAAATATTTTCCTAAGTGCCAATCTGATGTATGTAAAATCTTCAAAAAATCACCTCTTTTTATTTCTATACTTATTTTTAAGACTTTAAGGGCTGAAGATAAAATCTTCAGCCCTTAATATCTATTGCATTATTTTGTCTAGAAAGTTGTTTATACATCATATCTGCTAAACCTATGCCACCTTGTTTAGCCATTTTATCTGTCATTTGTTCATCTAACATATCTTGAAAAATTTTTTCTGAATTACTTTTTCCAAAAATACCACCATTAGATACAACTGTTTTTCTCATAGATTTAAACATCATATTTAAAAAATAGCTTTCAAATTCTGTACAAGCTTCTTTAAGCTCATCATCTTGTCCACTATTTATAGCATTATTAAGTGTTTGTTTAAAATTATCTGTTTCTATATTAGCTTGTTTTGCTTTATTTATGTCTGATATATTTTGTATATTTATACCTGATATATTATTTAAGCTCATTTTATCCACCCCTTATTATTTTTTAAGGTTATTAGCTAATTGTAACATTTCATCAGATGTTGTTATAGATTTAGAATTAAGTTCATAAGCTCTTTGAGCAACAATTAAATTAACCATTTCTTCTGCTATATTAACATTAGACAATTCTAAAAAACCTTGTGAAATTTTACTTCTAGATACATCTCCATCTGCTTCTAATATAGGCTCTCCAGATGCAGAAGTAGTTGTATATAAGTTACCACCAATAGCCTCTAACCCTTGAGGATTAGCAAATTGAACAATACCTATAGTTGCTCCTGTATCTTGTTCTTCTCCATTTTGCATATATTTTATAGAACCATTATCTGAAATAATAATATCTTTTACTGGCACATTTTCTGGGATAGAAACTGGCTCACCATCAGAATTTAGTACATAGTAACCTTCAGATGTAACAAGGTTATTTTCACCATCTCCTAAACTTATTTTAAAGCTCCCATCTCTTGTATAAGATACCTCATCTTCACCTGTTCTAACCATAAAAAACCCTTCACCCTCTATGGCTAAATCTGTGTTTACTTCTGTTCTCTCTACATTACCTTGAGAAAATATTCTGCTAGTAGCTATAGGTTTTACACCTAATCCCACCTGTAAATTTACAGGTTTACCAGTATCTGCATCATCTAAAGATGCTCTTTCCATAGTTTGATACAATAAACTTTTAAATTCTAACCTTTCTTTTTTATAAGCACTTGTATCTACATTAGATATATTATTAGATATAGTATCAACATTTAACTGCTGTGCACCCATACCAGATGCTGCAGTCCATAAAGAACGCATCATAAATATTTACCTCCTATTTCCTATTATTTTTCTATTATTTTCTCGCTATATCATTAACAGCTTTACCTAAAACAGAATCATGTGCTTGAACCATTTTTTGATTAAGCTCATATGCTCTAGATACTGTTATCATTTTAACCATTTCATCTACGGCATTTACATTAGATGTTTCTACATGTTTTTGTATAATAGTTCCTGTAAAAGGCTTTTCAACACTTTCTTCTATTTTATTATACAGGTTATCCCCATATTTTCTAAGGCTTTCTTTATTTTCAAAATCTACTATCTTTAACTTATCTACAAATTCCCCATTAGAATATATATTCCCATTTTCACTAATAGTTATATTCCCATTTGGTATAACAATTCGTCCATTTTCACCTAAAACATAATTACCTTCTTTTGTCATAAGCTCATTATTACTATTAACGGTAAAAGAGCCATCTCTTGTATATTTTTCTACAACATTTCCATCATTAATAGTTTCTATTGCAAAAAAACCATCACCATCTATAGCTAGATCATAAGTACCACCTGTTTCTTCCATAGAACCTACAGAAAAATCTGTACTAACCTCTGTTACAAAATTGCCAAGAGACACTTTACCTATATTATTATCTCTTTTTATAAGCCCTTGCTCTGGATCGTTAAGTCTTTTCATTAATTCTTCGGAAAAAGACTGCACAACAGTAGTATCTTTTTTAAACCCAGTATTATCAACATTTGCTATATTATTTGTTATAACATCCATATTATTCATTTGAGTCATCATACCTATTGCTGATGTGTACAAACCCCTATTCAATCAAATCATCTCCATTTAAACAATCTTAATATTTTATCAAAAAAACTAAACTTGCATATATTTTTTCTAAATTTATCATTATATTCTATACATTTACCTGTACCTGATGCTACACAAGATATAGCATCTTCTGCTAAAACGGCATTTATACCCGTAAATTCTTTTATAGCTTTATCTAACCCATATATTAAAGCTCCTCCACCCGTCATAACTATACCTCTCTCATAAACATCAGAAGCAAGTTCTGGTGGAGTTTGCTCTAAAACTTTTTTAATTGTATCTATAATTATAGATGTTGGTGTAATTAAAGCTTCATACATTTCTTCGGATGTAATATTTATAATATTAGGTAAACCAGTAACAAGATTCCTACCTCTTATATCCATATTTACAGGTGCACTTCTTTTATAAACAGTACCAACATTAACTTTAAGATTTTCTGCACTTTTTTCACCTATAAGAATGTTATATTTATTTTTAATATATTTTATTATAGACTCATCAAAGTTGTCTCCAGCTATTTTTAAAGACCTTTTTACAACTGTACCACCAAGAGATATAACAGCAATATCTGTTGTTCCACCTCCAATATCAACTATCATACTACCACAAGCTCTAGTTATATCTATACCAGACCCAATAGCAGCAGCTATAGGTTCTTCTATTACAAAAACTTCTCTAGCACCGGCATCTTTTGTAGCATCTTTAACTGCTTTTTTTTCCACTTCTGTAACTTCAGAGGGCACACAAACAGCTATTCTAGGACGTCTAGATGTTTTACCCATTGCTTCTTTTATAAAATACTTTAGCATAATTTCTGTAACATTATAATCAGATATAACCCCTTCTCTAAGAGGTCTTATAACATTTATGTTTGCTGGTGCTTTTCCTATCATTTCTCTAGCTTTTTCACCTACAGCAATAACCTCATTAGTATGCCTGTTTATTGCAACAACAGAAGGTTCTTTTAAAACAATGCCTTGTCCTTTTATATATATTAGTACACTAGATGTGCCTAAATCAATTCCTATATCAGAACTAAACATTAAACTTTCTCCTTTTAATTTATGCATTTATATATAACTCTTTCATTATACCACATTTTTGTTATAATTTAAAGTATTTTTTATATTTTTTAATAAACTTAACAATTTTTTAAAGATTTTGTAGTTATTAGCACTAAAGTTATAAATAACTACAAAAAGCAGGTATTTATAACAAACTACTAATAATGTCTTAACAAATTTATAAAATACTAGAATAAAATAAATTTTCTAATTTTATTAATTATTTCTCTTCACTTTTAATTTCTATCATAAGTTCATCTAATTGTTTTTTATCTACAAAGTTAGGAGCATCTGCTAAAGGACAAGAAGCATCTTTTACTTTAGGAAACGCTATAACATCTCTTAAACTATCACTTCCAGATAAAAGCATAACTATTCTATCAAGCCCTAGGGCAAGTCCACCGTGAGGAGGAGCACCATACTTAAAGGCATCTATTAAAAATCCAAATCTTTCATTAGCCTCTTCTTGACTAAACCCTAAACATTTAAACATTTTTTCTTGTAAATCACTTTGGTATATTCTAAGACTACCACCACCTAGCTCATAACCATTTAAAACTAAATCATAAGCTACTGCTCTTGCTTTTTCTGGATTTGTTTCTAATAAATCAATGTCTTCTTCCATAGGCATAGTAAATGGGTGATGCTTTGCAACATATCTTTGTTCTTCATCATCATATTCAAAAAGAGGAAACTCTGTAACCCATAAAAATCTATAATCATCTTTATCAGTAAGTTCAAGTCTTTTAGACATCTCAACCCTTAAAGCTCCTAAAGCATCAAAAACAATACTATCCTTATCTGCACAAATTAAAATTAAATCTCCTTTTTCTGCGTCAAAAGCATTAGCTATTTCTCTAAGCTTATTATCATCAAAAAATTTACCTATACTTGTTTTAAATGTATCATCTTCATTTAACCCTAACCAAGCTAAACCTTTTGCACCATAAGTTTTAACAAGCTCTACTAAACTATCTATTTGTTTTCTTGGCATAGAGCAAGAACCTTTAACATTTATTCCTCTAACACTTCCACCAGAAGTTATAGCATTTTCAAACACACCAAACTCGCTACCAGATACAATATCTGTAATATTTTTAAGTTCCATACCAAATCTAATATCTGGTTTATCAGAGCCAAATCTTTCCATAGCTTCTTTATAAGGCATTCTTTCAAAAGGTATTTTTATATCTATCCCTTTTGTTTCTTTTAATATAGTTTTCATAAGCCTTTCATTTAAATTAATTATATCTTCATCATCAACAAAAGATAATTCCATATCTATCTGTGTAAATTCTGGTTGTCTATCTGCTCTTAAATCTTCATCTCTAAAACATTTTACTATTTGAAAATATTTATCAAATCCAGATGCCATTAAAAGCTGTTTAAAAATTTGAGGAGATTGTGGAAGGGCATAAAATTCTCCAGAATGAACACGACTTGGAACAAGGTAATCTCTAGCACCTTCTGGTGTAGACTTTGTTAAGAACGGTGTTTCTATCTCCAAAAACCCTTCATTGTCTAAAAATCTTCTAACAGATTGAGCTACATTATGTCTTAAAATTAAATTTTTAGCAACACTAGGTCTTCTAAGGTCTAAATATCTATATTTAAGCCTTAAATCCGTACTTACATTTATGCTATCCTCAATTTGAAAAGGAGGCACTTCAGATTCTGATAAAATCTCCATATTATCTATTAGAACTTCAACTTTACCTGTTTCCATTTCTGGGTTAATATTTTCTTCTGTTCTACCTACAACTTTTCCCTTAATAGCTACAACATATTCTGGCTTAAGCTCTTTATCTTTTTTTATAACATCTTCTGTATTAGTGTCTTGGTTAACAACAGCTTGAACAATACCTGTTCTATCTCTTAACAAAATAAAAGAAAAATGGCTAAATACACGCTTACGGCTAACCCAACCCATAAGAGTTACCTCTTTACCTATCATATTTTCCTTTATTTCACCACAATAATTTGTTCTTTTAAAACCTTTCATCTTACCCTCCACTAGTTTAAAATTTCTCTTTCTAAATTAGATAAATTTATCTCTCTTTGCTCACTTTTATCCATATCTTTTAAGTTTACCTTATCTGTTTCTATTTCATTATCTCCAATTATTACAACATATTTAGCATTTATCTTATCTGCATATTTTAACTGTGCTTTTACACTTCTTCTAACTATATCATATTCTACATATAACCCTTTTTTTCTAAGATTATAAGCTATTTGTTGGGCTTTTGTAAAGCCATCTTCTCCCATAGAACCTATATATATTAAAGGTCTACTTTCACCTTCTATTTGTATTCCTTGCTCCTCCATAAGAATAAGAACACGCTCCATACCAATACCAAACCCAACTGCACCTGTTGCTTGTCCTCCACATTCTTTTATAAGGTTGTCATATCTACCACCACCACATATAGTACTTTGAGAGCCTAAACTTTCAGATTTACAAACAAATTCAAATACTGTTTTGGTATAGTAATCTAATCCCCTAACAATTTTATAATCTATCTCATAAGGTATATTCATTATATCTAAATATTTTTTTAAACTTTCAAAATGATTTTTGCATTCTTCATCTAAACTATCTATTGTTGTTGGAGCTTCTTTTAAAGCTTCTTTACAGTTATTATTTTTACAATCTAATACTCTAAGAGGATTTTTTTTATATCTTTGTTTACAATCATCACATAATTTATCAAGTTTAGTTTCTATAAAACATTTAAGCTTTTCATTATAAGCCTTTCTACATTCATTACCACCTAGACTATTTAATTTTAAAGTTACATCTTTAATGTTAAGCCTTTTTAAAAACTCATATACAAAAGAGATAACCTCGGCATCACAGCTAGCATCAAAAGAACCAAACACTTCAACACCAAATTGATGAAATTGTTTAAATCTACCTGCTTGATTTCTTTCATCTCTAAAAGTTGGAGCTATATAATAAAGTTTTGTAGGTTGCACATCAGCATTGAGGCTATTTTCTAAATATGCTCTTGCTGTTCCTGCTGTACTTTCTGGCTTTAAAGCATATTCACGTCCACCTCTATCTTCAAATGTAAACATTTCTTTTTGGACAACATCTGTTGTTTCTCCAACTCCACGTTCAAAAAGATTTTTATACTCAAAAATAGGAGTTCTTATTTCCTGTATGCCAAAAATTTTACAAGTTTGTCTTATTTCATTTTCTAAAAATTGCCACTTATAAGACTCCCTACCAAAAATATCATTAGTGCCTTTTGGTCTTTTTATTTTCATCTATATCCCCTCCTCTATTATTTCTATTTTTCTCTGTATCATTTCATCTATACGATTTATATAATCATCTACACTTTTTACATTAAAAGCCCTTTTTATAAGATTTTTATCTTGAAAATAAAATTTACTTGTAGCACCAGCACCAAAAGAAATAATCGTTTGTTTTTCTTCCATTATTTGTATATTATAAAAACATTCTAACCCATCTCTACAATATCCTACATTTTCAAAATTACCTACCATATTTTTTTGTCTATACATATAATAAGGATACATATCCATTTTTTTAGCATAATCTTTTGTTATACTTATCATTTTTTCCATTTCATAAAACGAACTAGGATTAAAACTATCTATATTTTCATTAAGTCTAGATGCCCTTTTTAAAGCAAGTGTATGTACTGTTAAACTTTCTGGCTTTAATTTATAAAGTTTATCCATAGTGTACAAAACTTCTTTTGATGTTTCATCTGTAAGACCTAAAATAATATCTGTATTTATATTGTTATGCCCCTCTTCACGTGCCATATAAAAAACTTCTAAAAAATCTTTTTCTAAATGATTTCTACCTATTAATTTTAATGTTTTATCATTCATTGTCTGAGGATTTATAGATATTCTACTAGCATTAAACTCTTTCATTGTTTTAAGCTTTTGTCTTGTTATTGTATCTGCCCTTCCTGCTTCTATTGTATATTCTACTAAAGGCTTTTTAAAATTGTCTGCTATCATTTTTAAAAATCTATAAAATTGAGTTTCATTTAAAGAAGATGGTGTCCCCCCACCTATATATATACTCTCTATTTCATAGCTATTAACATAATCTTTTAGAGATAATATTTCTTTTTCTAAACAATCTAAATATAAATCTACTTTTTTGGTATATTGACTAAGATTAAAAGATGTAAAAGAACAATATATACATCTTGTAGGACAAAATGGTATACCTAAATATAATGATATTTTATTTTTACTATTATTTTTTAATATATTTTTTTCTATTTTAGAAATATCTATTGCTAAATCTATTTTTTCATCTGTTGTTAAATACTTTTCCTTTAAAATATTTTTAATATCACTTTCAGAAAAACCTTCATCTAACATTTCATTTATTTTTTTAGTAGGTCTAACACCCGTTAATATACCCCAAGGCATATCTAAAGGTCTAATTTCTTGTATAGCTTGAAAAACAGTAAGTTTTATTATTCTAGCTTTTTCATTAGAAAAACTGTATTTTTCTATGTTTCCCAAGCTATTTTCCTTACAAACTATTTCTTGTTTATCTTTATATACTTTACAAATAGACAAATTATCTTTAATAATACTTTTTATAACAATACTATCATCTAAAATTTCATCTACTTGTATTATTTTTTCTCCAAAATAAAACAATTGGATAACTGAAAGCACTTCGTCTAAATGTTTATGCTCAACAATATAGTACATATAAAACCAACTTTCTAATATTCATACATATTTCCCATATATGGGTTAATATTTTTTTCTGTTCCTATTGTAGTTTTATTGCCGTGACCACAATAAACAACTGTTTCCTCTGGTAAATCTTTAAGTCTTGTAACAGATTTTATTAAATCAGCAGAATTACCATAAGGAAAGTCTGTCCTACCAATAGAACCATAAAATAAAGTATCCCCCGAGAAAAGTATATTTTCTTTTTCAAAATATAAGCACATACCTCCTGGTGTATGTCCTGGGGTTTTTAAAACTTTAAAATATAAATTATCACCAAATCTAAAAATTTCATTATCTTTTAAAGTCATATCAGCTTTTAAAGATATATTAGCATTTATCATATGTGAAAGATTATTTTCTGGGTGTTCTATTAATATTTCTTCTCCTTCACATATAACAATAGGTGTGTTGTATTTTTCTTTTATATCTTTACAAGCACCTATATGGTCAAAATGTCCATGTGTCAAAACAATATATTTTAAATTTAATCTTTCTTTTTCTATTAAGTTTATAAGCCTATCAGAATCTGCACCTGGGTCTATTATTATAGCATTGTTTGTACCATCTTCTATGGCAAAATAACAATTTTGCATCATCATTCCACCAACTATTTCAACTTTTACTTTCATATTAGCCTCCTAAAACAATTTGTCACTATCTAAAAGTATAGTAATAGGACCATCATTTATAAGCTCAACTTGCATATCTGCTCTAAATATGCCTGTTTCTACTTTTTCATAATTATTTTTAACATAGTTTACAAAATCATTAAATATTTTTTCTGCATCATCTGGTTTAGCGCCACCTACAAAACTAGGTCGAAGCCCTTTTCTTGCATCTGCATAAACAGTAAAATTAGGTACTATTAAAAGTCCTAATTCTAAATCTTTTATAGATAGGTTAAGTTTATCTTCACTATCTTCAAATATTCTAAGATTTATAATTTTATTACACATATATTTAAATATTTCTACATCATCTGTATCATTAACAGCAACTAAAGCAACTATACCTTTATCTATTTTACCAACCGTTTTTCCATCTATATCAACTTTTGCTTTGGTTACTCTTTGTAAAACAACTCGCATATTCTCCTCCTATGTTGTAATCCTTTGTATATCATAAACACCTTTTACATTTTTTATCTTTTTGCAGATATATTCAAGTTCAGACCTATCACTTATAGTAATAGTTGTATCTATGATAAAGTCTGTTTTTATAGTTCTAGCATTAATATTTTTAAGAGATAATTTTTCATCTGTAAATACTTTTGTTATATCCACTAAAAGTCCTAATCTATCTTCGCCTGTTATTCTTATTTCTGCTAAAAATTCTTTATGCTTACTATTATCTAAACTCCAGTTGGCCTCAACTAATCTTTTCCTATCATCTTCTAAAAGATTTATTATATTTATACAATCTGTCCTATGAATAGACACACCTCTGCCTTTAGTTATAAATCCTACTATTTCATCACCTGGAACAGGACTACAACATTTAGAAACTCTAACATCTAGTCCAGTTATACCGTGTATAAGTATGCCAGAATCGTTTTTGTGTTTTCTAATAGACTGACTATTTGAATTTGCATTAGATATAATGTCTGCTGTTTCTTTTATTATTTCTTCAGCTGTCTTGTTTTTGTTTATATCTTTTTTAAGCTCTTCTATAAATCTATTTATTATTTGTCCTTCTTTTAGTCCACCGTGTCCAATAGCTGCACATATAGCGTCCCAGTCTCTAAATCCATATCTTTCTAAAACTCTCTTTATTCTAAAAGGTGTTGCTAATTCTCCAAAAACAAATCCTTTTCGTTTTGATTCTTTTTCAAGCATGTCTTTACCTTTTAGTATATTTTCTTCTTTATTTATAGTTTTAAACCATTGATTTATTTTATTTTTTGCTTCACTACTTTTAACCATTTTTAGCCAGTCCATACTAGGTCCACGAGAATTCTGGCTTGTTATTATTTCTATCCTATCCCCATTTTGTAAAACATAATCAAAAGTTACTATTTTACCATTTACTCTAGCCCCTACCATAGTATTTCCAACTGCACTGTGTATAGAATAGGCAAAATCAATAGGTATAGAACCATAAGGCAAACTTTTCACCTCTCCTGTTGGTGTAAAACAGTATACATTTTCATTAAAAGAGTCTAAATCTGTTTTTATAGTGTCCATAAACTCTTTATTGTCTGACATATCTTTTTGCCATTCTAATATTTGTCTAAGCCAAGTAAGTTTTTCTTCTTCGGCAGATTCCTTAATATTTTTATTACCAGATTTGTACTTCCAATGGGCTGCTATACCATATTCTGCTATACGATGCATTTCTAATGTTCTAATTTGTATTTCAAATGGTAATCCTTCTGGACCTATAAGGGTGTTGTGTAAAGATTGATACATATTAGATTTAGGCATAGCTATATAGTCTTTAAACCTGCTAGGTATAGGTTTATACATTTCGTGAACAATTCCCAAAACTTCATAACAATCTCTTATACTATCCACTATTACTCTAACTGCAAAAAGGTCAAATATTTGGTCTAATGTTTTATCCTGATTAAGCATTTTTTTATAAATGCTAAAAAAGTGTTTAGGTCTGCCATATATTTCACATTTTAAATTATCTTCCTCACACTTTTGTGATATCTCTTTAACTATTCTCTCTACATATTCTTCTCTTTCATGTTTTTTTCTCTCTATTTTTTCTGCTAAATCATAGTATGCTGTTGGATCTAAATACCTAAGGCATAAATCCTCAAGTTCTATTTTTATTTTAAATATACCAAGCCTTGTGGCTAAAGGTGCATATATATCTAATGTTTCTTGAGCCTTTTCTCTCTGTTTTTCCTTGCTCATATATTGAAGTGTTCTCATATTGTGTAATCTATCTGCTACTTTTATCAATATTACTCTTATATCTTTTGCCATAGCAAGAAACATTTTCCTATAATTTTCTGCTTGCAGTTCTTCTTTAGAAGAAGATGAATAAGTAAATTTATCAAGCTTTGTAACACCACTTACAATATTTGCTATTTCTTCACTAAAAAACTTTTTTAAATCGTTAAATGAATATTTAGTATCTTCTATAACATCATGTAAAATGCCTGCTACAATAGACTCTAAATCTAATTCTAAATCTGCTAATATAATAGCTACACAAAGTGGATGTATTATATATGGCTCTCCAGATTTTCTAATCTGTTCACCATGAGCTTCTTTTGCTAATCTATATGCCTTTTCTATAATACTAAAATCTGTTGATGGGTGATATTTTTTTACTTTTTTTATTAGCTTATCATAAAGTAATTCACATTCTTCCATAAGCATCCTCCTTCCAAAAATGATTATATTAATTACTATTATATTAAGTTTTTAACATAATTTCAAGTAAAAACAAATTTTTGACTACTTTAATACCAATTATAATAAAGGATATCGTAATATTTATACAATATCCTTTATTATAATTAATATTATAAAAAAAATGAAACCTTATTTAAAGCATACTCTGAATGCTCATTATAACTATTAATTATAAGAGACTTCTTAAATCTTTTTTGAGCTTTTATATATTTTTCTTTATTAAAGCTAATAACACCTAAATTATAATATAAATTTGACCTAAATTCTCTATTTGACACTTGCATTAATATATGAAAAAATCCTAAGCAGGAAACAACACCACCTAAAGATATTATAATATGATTTTTTAAAAAAATTCCTATTAAAAATAATGGTACACCAGCTATAGCTAAAATAGGATTAAATTTTATATTTACATAAGAAAGCCTATCCCCTTGGATATTTTGCTCGTTTTCCTTTTCAAAATAATATACTCTAGCCTTTATCTGCTTTTGTTTTGATTTTGGTCTCTTTCTAGGTTTTGGTACAACAACATTATCACCTAGTTCCTTAAATCCTTCAACAACTCCACCTTTTATTTTAAAAAGTATATTAACATCTTTTCTTAAATTTTTTAAACTTTCTGCCTTAATATCTTTACTTATATGAAGTATATAATATTCTTCTTCCTTATAGGGCTCTAATGTTTCTATAATTATTAATTCTAATGCTTTATTATATATTATCTTTGTTTTAAAAATATACCCTTTTGTATCTGTAACTTTCATTGTTTTTTTAGACACACTTTCTTCATTAAGTGGTAAGCTAAATTTTATATACCAATATATTTTTTCATCTGTATTTTCTATTTCATTTTTAAATTTTTCATTTATATCTTTTTCAGACGCATCTAACTTTATCTTTCTATCATTATAAGCCATTAATATCCTCTCCAAAATTAGTTTTATCTTTTATATATCGTCAATTCTTCTTATTTATTTAGTTTTCTTCTAAATATTTTTTTAAACAATCTGTAATTTGCTTATAATATGATAAAAATCCATTGCTCGTTCTAAAATTTTCTACATTATTATCTATATTTAAAGATAACACTATATTAGCTGGCTTCTTTGCAAGTATATATATTTTATCTGATAAATAAATAGCTTCATTTATATCATGAGTTATAAATATTGTAGTTTTTTGGTTATATTTAACCATTTCTTTAAACCACTCATATATACTTTCTTTAGTTATACTATCAAGTGCAGAAAATGGCTCGTCAAATAACATTAAATCACTTTGTTTTAAGTATGCCCTTATAAAAGCTACTCTTTGTTTCATACCTCCTGATAACTCATTAGGATATTTTTTCATATGTTTTGATAGTCCAAACTTTTCTAATATAGGTATAGCCTTTTCATAAGATATTTTTTTATCTACTCCCTTTATTTTAAATGATAAACAGACATTATCCAAAACATTAAGATATGGCAATAACAAATGTTTTTGTGTCATATAACTTATATTTTTCTTTTTATCTGTAATATCTTGCCCTTGTAAAAAAATTTTACCACCATCTGCTTTTTCAAAACCTGCTAATATGTTAAAAAGGGTTGTTTTACCAACCCCACTTTTACCAAGAAAAGATATTATTTCACCCTTTTTTAAAGAAAAACTTATATTTTTTATTATCTCTATATTATCATAAGATTTACATATATTTTCTAACCTTATATAATCCATTTTTTCTCCTTTACATCCTAAAATGTTTTAACTATTTAGGTAATTCTAATAATCTAACTATTCTGGTAAATAATCATTTGTAAACCCTTTATCCTTTAAATCTTTTGTTATTATTCCTTTTTCATATACCCAATTATAAAAACTATTCCACCTATTAGGATCTATATAGCCCCATCTTTCCACTTCACTTTTATATTCATTAGAAAGATATTTTTGACTTTCTATAAGCATATTAATATCATATTCTGGGGCATACTTATGTAATATTTTTGCACTTTCTTCTGGATTCTGTATTGCATATTCATACCCCTTTTTTGTAGCTTGTAAAAATCTTTTAGCTGTATCTTCATTTTCTTGTAAATATTTTTCACTAGAAACTATAACAGGTGTATAAAAATCTAATTTAGGCTCTACATCTTTAAATTTTATAAAGTTATAATCTATACCACTAACTTTTGCCATCATAGTATCCCAAGCTTCAAAAACCCATACCGCATCTACATTTGTTTGTATTGCAGAAACTGCATCTGTTACCGAACTATGATAAAGCTCAACTTTACTAAAATCTCCACCTTCATTTTCCATAACCTGCTTTATTGTAGCTTGTTCTAAAGGGCTATCCCAAGTAGCATATATTTTATTTTCTAAATTTTTAAAACTATCTATATTTTTATCTTTTAAAGATAAAATACCAGATGTATTGTGCTGTATAATAGCTGCAACAGCCATTATAGGAAAGTTATCATTTTCATTTATGGCTGTTCCCATAGTATCTTGAAAAGATATTCCAAAATCTGCCTTACCAGCAGCTACTAAAGCTGTTGTAGACTCTTCTGGCGGGTTTAACACCTCTAAATCTATACCAAGTTCATTATAAAATCCCTTTTCTAACGCTACATATATACCTGTGTGATTAGTGTTAGGTGTCCAATCTAATAAAAAAGTAACCTTATCATTTTTGTTTTCTTCAGTATTATCCTTCTTACTTTCTACTTGTTGACTATTTTTACTACAACCTACAAATAAAGCACATATTAAAAACATGCATAAAATTTTACTAATTATCTTCATTTTTTATATCCTTACTCTTTCCAATATATTATTTTACTTTCTAAAAACTTTATAAACCATACTAACAATAGACTAAGTAAACTAATAACTATAATACTTGCAAACATTTTATCAAAGGCATACCCTTTTTTTACCCTTGTCATATAAACACCTATCCCCTTTTCTCCTCCAAGCCATTCGGAAACAACTGCACCTACTATTGCATAAGTTGCAGATATTTTAAGCCCCGAAAAAAAACTTTTCATAGATAATGGTATCTTTACAATAAAAAGTGTTTTTATATAATTACTATCCATAGATTTCATTAACTTTAACATATCTTCATCTACACTTTTAAACCCTGTAAGTATACTTATAGTCATAGGAAAAAAACAAGTAGAAAATATAAGCAATATTTTAGGCATAATACCAAAACCAAACCAAAGCACTATAATAGGAGCTATTGCTATTGTTGGTATTGTCTGGCTAATAACTAAAATAGGATATATTGCTCTATCAAAAAGTTTATACCTATCCATAATAATAGCTAATATAAAACTAAAAATTATACTTATAAAAAGCCCTATTGTAGCCTCCAAAAGAGTAATACCTATATGACTAAATATTAACTTAAAATCATTTATAAAAGCTAATACTACATCTAAAGGACTAGGTAGCATAAATTTAGGCACAAGTTCTAAATAACTTATTAAGCTCCATATTATAATTATTAACAAAACTGTCAGTATACTTATAATTTTATTTATTATATTTTGAAATTTTTTCATCTATACTCATTACCCCTAATGGACTATATGATATTTTTATATAAGTTAATATATTTTTTGCTCCCTCCTTTTCAGCTATTAATATACTTTCTTTTAATATATCTAATATTTCATTTAAACTACCCTCTACAACTGTTTCAAAAGGTCCAACAACAGTATTAAGACCTTTACTTATTATGTTTTCTATTACATTGTCAATTACCCTTATGTTTTCATCATGTTTTGATAATCTTGGCAACATTTGTATTGCCATACTTGCTTCATAAATTTTATTCATTTTTATTCTCCTTTTATAATTTATTTTAGTTAATACTTATATAGGAAAAATCAATTTTTATATGCTTTATATCTAAAAATAGGTATTTTTTTAACACCATTTTAACTTTAAAATTTAAGTCATACCCTTAATTTTATAAATAAAAAGTGCAATGGAAAAATACCATTGCACATAAAATACAATTATATTCTTCCTACGCTGGCATTATCCAGTTCAGGTATAAAGGTTAAATGTATCTATTAACATTTTCTCAGCCAAGAAAACTTAGCACCCTTGAATAGTATTAACTTATTTTTATTATATTAATATTATTTTATATTGTCAATACATATTTTGCTATAAATTAACTATTAGCAAAAGCATTAATTACATTATAAATATCTGTTTTCATAAAATCTTGTATAACATTTGAACCTTCTTTACGCTCACTTATAACATCTAATAAAGCTTTTAAAGAGTTTTTATCTGGTGTAGTTTTATACTTTTCTTTAGATTGTATTAAATTATACTTAGAATTTATCATATCAATTAGTTTGCTATCATTAGCTTCCTTATTGCTATTATCAATACTATCAAAAGATAATGTTGATATTAATCCATATCCTCCTGTTAAATAATGATTTCCTACAAAGTCATTAGGATCTTTTTGTTTATCTAAAACAGGAGAATTTTTAGTATTAGTTAGCAATACAACAGAAACATTATTAACAGGGTCTATAACAGTTAAAGTACCTACCCAACCAGTATGCCCAATAGTGCTTTTATCTGCCAATGGAGAAAAAGCCCAAGAATAAAGATTAGTACCTTTTCTTCTCCAACCTAACCCATAACTTACATTACTATCTTTAGGTTTTATAAATTTATCCATTGTATCTGCATCAAAAAATTTATGTTCACCATATCCACCACCATTAAGTGTAACTTGTGTTAAAACTGCTAAATCTAAAGCATTTGAAAATAACCCTGCGTGCCCACTAATACCTGCCATAGAGTAAAAAGCTTTTTCATCGTGTACCTGTCCTTGAATTGTATCTTTTCTTATATTTTTAAAGTCTATCACACCATCACGTGTATTTCCATTTAATTCTGTTGCTGCAATTTGATTCTTATTAAACCCATTTTCCAATGGATTAAATGTAATATGTGTTAATCCAAGTGGTTTATAATAATTTTCTTTCATATATTCATCTAAATTTTGACCACTAATTTTTTCAACTATAAATCCAAGTAAAATGTAATCAACATCAGAATACATAGTTTTTGTACCAGGAACATATTCTAAAGAAGTATCTATAACTTTTTTAAGCATTTCATCTCTATTTTGAGTAAAAAGTTTATTACCATTAAGCGAAGCTAATGTAGGAGAGTTTGGGTCATAATTATTATTATGGTATTGTGGGTCTGCTGGAAATCCAGCTTGATGTTGTAAAATTTCTTTTACTGTTAAATTATCTTTTCCCTTTATTTTATCATCTTGTTTATCTTTAAAATCTGGAAAAATTTCACTAACTTTTTGTTCTATATCCAATTTACCTTCAGAAACTAATTTTTGTATTGCATAGTTAGTTGCATACATTTTTGTATTACTTGCTAAATCATATAATGTGTCATTAGTAACTTTAGTGCCATTTTCTATACGACTTCCATCTTTATCATAAGAATTAACATTTCCATAAGCAGATTGTTTTATAATTTTCCCATTTTTAGTAATAACAAGTTGTGCTGATGTAAATCCATTTTCTATTTCTGCATTTATTATTTGGTCTATTAACTTTAAGTTATCATTATTTTTATATTTATCTGTTGCATCTATTAATGTTGGATAAGGAATTTTTATATCTATTGTACTTTTACTTTCTGCATTTACCTTACTTACTTGTATTTTGTTATTGCCATTTACTGTTATAGAAGATATATCTACTACATTCCAGTCATTACTACTAAAATTATTTATCTTTAATTCTATACCATTTATGAAAACTTTAAAATCTAATATATTTTCACATTTTAATAAAATTTTACCTTGATCCGAATACCCATAAAATGTATCAACTTGATTAGTCAATAAAGAATCATCAAATTTATCATCTGTTGTTTTTATAGGAAAAGTTTTTTCAAATTGATATTCACCTTTTACCTCCTTTTGTGTTATAGCATTAAATGTTTGTAAATTATTTTCAATTTTATAGTTTGAACTAGAATTTACATAATCAAATGCTACAAGGCTACTAGAACATAAAGCCAAAGAACAAGTTATTAATATTTTCTTTAAATAAGCTGATTTCATATAAAAATCCCCCTTTTTATTATACCCATATATTTAACTAGATATAAAAATTAATTATTAATTTTAAATTTATTCTATCATATTATTTTTAAAAATAAAATATAAAAATTAAACAAATTTTCATAATTTATTTTTTATATTTTCAATAATTGAAATTTTGTTTCATAAGTTTTATAATATAAATATCTTAAATATTTTATTTTTTATAAACATAACTTTATAAAAGGAGGTTTATTATATTGTTTGGTATTTCTGTTTTTTTAAGTGAACCTATAACAAATGAGACTAAAGAATATATTAAATTAGCAAAGCATATGGGTGTTAATGGTATTTTTTCATCCATCCATATACCAGAAAATGACAGTAAATTATATAAAGAAAGATTAAAAAGTTTAGCTAATATATCTAAAGATTTAGGGCTTAATCTAATGATTGATATATCCAAAGATGCTCTAGAAAAAGCTGGATTTAGCTTTGAAAATCTATCCGAGTTAAAAAATATTGGTGTAACAGGATTAAGAATGGATTATGGAATATCTTCTGAAATAATATCAAAATCATCTAAAGAAATGACTATTGCATTAAATGCTAGCACATTAACAAAAGATTTTATTGATGAATTAAAATATTATAAAGCCGATTTTTCTGCTTTTGAAATGTGGCATAACTATTATCCTAGAGAAGATACTGGTCTTGATAATGAATTCTTTTTTAAAACAAATAAATTTTTAAAAAGTGAAGGATTTAAGATAGTAGCCTTTGTACCTGGAAATAAAATTTTACGTGCCCCCATTTTTAAAGGTCTTCCAACTTTAGAAGAACACAGACAAACTACAACATATTTTTCATTTATTGATATGGCTACAAACTATTTAGTTGATAGTGTATATATTGGAGATCCTGAAATATCTTTAGAAACTTTTAAAAAAATTAATGAATGGATTAATACTAAAACTATTTCCTTAAATTGCTCTGTTATAGAAAATGATAATGAAATTAAAAATTTTGTAATGTGCTCACATAAAAATAGACCAGATTTTTCTAAAAAAGTTATAAGAAGTGCTAATGCTAGATTTTTAAAAATACCTTTTATAAAGCCAAAAAATAATATAGAAAGAAAAATTGGTTCTATTACAATAGATAATGCAAGCTATGGAAGATATATGGGAGAAGTACAAATTTGTAAAGAAAATTTACCTATTGATACTAGAGTAAATGTTGTTGCAAATGTTATAGAAGAAGACATACCTTTATTATCACTTATAAAATCTAACACAAAATATAAACTAAATGAGGTGTAAATATGATTAACTTACAAAATCTTACAACAGAAAAGAGAAATGAAAAAACAATGAATTTAGATGAGCTTTCTATTGATGATGCTATGAAAATAATGAATGAAGAAGACCAAAAAGTAGCATTAGCCGTTAAAGAAGTTCTTCCACAAATTAAACCTATTATAGAAGAAACTATAAAATCTTTTAATAAAAATGGACGCCTTTTTTATATAGGTGCTGGAACAAGCGGACGTTTGGGGATATTAGATGCCTCAGAATGTGTACCAACATTCGGTGTTAGTCCTGAAATGGTTCAAGGAATTATAGCTGGTGGTAAAAAAGCTATGACAATGGCTGTTGAAGGTGCTGAAGACTCTTTAGATCTTGGTAAAGAAGATTTACAAAAGGCCAACTTAACTAGTAATGATATTGTTGTTGGTATAGCAGCTAGTGGACGCACACCTTATGTAATAGGGGCATTAGAATATGCTAATAAAATAGGAGCTACAACTGCTACTATTTCTTGTAATAAAAATTCCGAAATAAGTAAATATGCTACTTACTCTGTTGAAGTAGATGCAGGAGCAGAATTTTTAACTGGTTCTACTAGATTAAAATCTGGAACAACACAAAAACTTATTCTTAATATGATTTCCACAATATCTATGATAGGTATTGGTAAAGTGTATAAAAACTTAATGGTAGATGTACAACCAACTAATGGTAAATTAATAGAACGTTCCAAGCGAATAATAATGGAGGCAACAGATTGTGATTATGATACTGCTAAAGATTATTTAGAAAAAGGAGGCGATGTAAAAACAGCAATAGTAATGATTTTAACTAAAACATCTAAAGAAGAAGCTAAGGAAAATTTATCAAGAAGTAAAGGATTTGTTAAAGATGCTATAAGATAGGAGGAATAGCTATGTCAAGTGATAAAATTGTAAGAATTTCTAGAGAGATATTTGAAAATATTGGTGGGCAAGAAAATGCTTTAAAAATTTTAAATTGTATGACACGTGTTAGAATAGACATAAATGATTATGACAAAGTAAATATAGATGGTTTAAAGGCTATAAATGGGGTTATGGGTGTTGTAGAAGATGACAATTTACAAATTATTGTAGGCCCTGGAGTTTCAACAAAAGTAGCTACAGAAATGAATAATATAAAAGGTACTTCTTCAGAAAAAGTTGATAGAAGAAAGCTTGCTGAAGATAAAGCCGCTCAAGTAAAAGCCGAACATAAAGCAAAAGTTAACAACAATACCCCTTTTAAACGTGCATTAAAATCAATTGCAAACATATTTGTTCCTTTAATACCTGCTTTTGTTGGTGCTGGTATTATTGGTGGTATTGCTTCTGTTTTATCAAACTTAATAGTAGCTGGAGATTTATCAATGTCCTGGGAACAATATGTTACTGTTATGAATATTATTAAAAATGGTATTTTTAGTTATCTAGTAATATATGTTGGTATAAATTCTGCTAACGAATTTGGTGCAAGTCCTGCACTTGGTGGAGTTGTTGGTGGTATCACTATGCTAACTGGTATGAATGCAGAAAATCCTTTAAAAAATATATTTACAGGTGATGCATTGTCTGGTGGTCAAGGTGGTATTATTGGCGTTATAATTGCCGTATGGTTATTATCACTATTAGAAAAACAACTTCGCCGTATAATTCCAGATTCTTTAGATATAATAGTAACACCTACTATTGCTCTTATTATAATTGGACTATTAACAATATTTATAATAATGCCTATTGCTGGTGCTATATCTAGTGGTTTAGTAGGAGCAATTAATGCTATATTAAGTATTGGTGGTGCTTTTGCTGGATTTATGTTAAGTGCTTTATTCTTACCTATGGTAATGTTTGGTCTACATCAAATATTAACACCTATCCATATTGAAATGATTGAACAAACTGGGTCTACATTATTATTACCTATATTAGCTATGGCTGGTGCAGGTCAAGTCGGTGCGGCTATTGCTATATGGTTACGTTGTAGAAAAAATAAACAATTAACAGAAATAGTTAAAGGTGCTTTACCAGTTGGTATATTAGGTATTGGAGAACCTCTTATATATGGTGTAACTTTACCTTTAGGTCGACCATTTATTACAGCTTGTTTAGGCGGTGGTATTGGTGGTGCTGTTGTAGGTGCTATTGGCTCTATAGGCGCTACAGCTATTGGTCCTAGTGGTGTTGCTTTAATCCCCCTTATAGCTAATGGAAAATGGCTTGGATATGTTTTTGGATTATTAGCAGCTTATGCTGGTGGTTTTGTATTAACTTATTTCTTTGGCGTTCCAAAAGATGCTACAAAAGAAACAGAAATTTAATTAATTTTAAAAGGTTGTAAGCTTTTTATAGTTTACAACCCTTTTAATACTATTAAATTTAGTATATAATATATAAAAATATACAAATTTTAAAAGCGAGATGATATTATGAAAAATATTTTATTATATATACAAAATGAACTTAAAAGTTTTTCTAAAACAGAAATACAGCTTGCAAACTATATTTTAAAACAACCAGAAAAAGTTATAAATATGTCTATTAAAGAACTAGCTATAAAAACTGGTGTAAGTTGTGCAACAATAGTTAGGTTTTGTAAAAATATAGGCATAGATGGATATAGTAATTTTAAAATACATCTTTCTTCAAATATCCCTAGCATAAAAGATAAATCTTATTCTGAAATAGAAAAAAATGAAGATATAAATTTAATTATTGATAAATTAGAACTAAGACTACATTATAGTGTTAGTGGTACAAAAAAATTAATAAATAAAAATATATTAGAAGAATGTATAAATATTTTGCATAATGCTAGTCAAATACAAACTTTTGGTATAGGAGCATCATCTTTAGTTGCCTCTGATATATATCAAAAATTTGTTAGGCTAGGTCTACCTATTACATTTAATTTAGATTACCACATAGCCACAACCTCTCTTTCAGTCGCAAAAGAAGGAACAATATTTATTGGTATTTCCTATAGTGGTAATACTAAAGAAATATTAAACTTAATAACACTTGCTAAAAAACGTAACTTAAAAACTATAATTATTACATCTGATAGTAAATCTTTATGTGCTAAAAACGCTGACTATGTACTTTTAACAGAAAAATCTGTAGAACATACATTAAGAACAGCTGCTACAATATCCCTTATAACTCAATTATTTGTTGTAGATATAATCTTTTTTAGGTATGTATCCAAATATTATGATGATATATTTGAAAACTTAAAAATATCTAAAGAAACCCTTAATACTATAAGAAATCAAAAATAAGGCATATAAATTTATATGCCTTATTTTATGTTATTACACTTTTATTTATACTTATTATATAAATTACTTAATAATTGTGCATTTTTTTGTTTGCCTACAATTATTTCATATATCATATCTCTTACTGGTAAATCTGAAAACAAAGACATAATCATTCTATAAAATTCTATATCTTCTAGCTGGTTTTCTACACTATTATAAAATGCCTCTGACAAACTATCTTCTATATCTATATTTTCTTCCTTACTTTCCACAACAGCCTCTGTACCCGTAATCATTTTATATAGTTCCATAAATATTTTTTTATATTTCATTTCATTAAGCGCTATTTGTCTTAATGTATCTTTATCCTTTTCATCTGTTACTATATTATATAGCTTTTCATAATACATACTACTTTCATTTTGGTCTTCTATTGCCTCTTCTAGTGCTTCTATAACATATCTTCTAAAATCCTCTTGTTCTGTTTGATCTTCTATTTTATCTTCTAAATCTTTTTTTTCTACATCTTGGCTTTTTATATCATCATTTTTTGTTGAAAAATATGGATACATTTTTAACCTCCCTAAAAATTATTTTATATATGTATATTAAAAAAAATGATATATATTACTACTTTATTTTATTACAAAAATTTTATATTCTATTTTATATTATTATAAAAAAATATAATTATATATATTTATATAGTATTTATAATGTTTTTCATATATTTAATGTACTATTATATTAATGAACAAAAAATATTATAAAATTTTTTTATTTTTTTTATTAAAAATACTTGCTTTTTTTATCTATAAAGTTTAAAATTTTTTAGTAGAGTTTATTAAAAAATTTGAGAGTAAGGAGTTTTAATATGCAAAAATTAGACTTATTGTACACTGGTAAAGCAAAAAAAGTTTTTAAAACAGATAATGATAGTCTTTGTATTTTTGAATATAAAGATGATGCAACAGCCTTTAATGGTGAAAAAAAAGGATCTTTTGATGGTAAAGGTATTATAAATAATCAAACATCTAATCTAATATTTAAAATATTAGAAAAAAAAGGTATAAAAACACATTTTATAAAAGAACTTAATAAAAGAGAGACTTTGGTTAAAAAAGTTGATATTATACCTTTAGAAGTTATTATAAGAAATGTAGCAGCTGGCTCTTTTTGTAAAAGATATGGTACAGTTGAAGGTACGGTTTTTAACACTCCTACTCTTGAATTTAGTTATAAAAATGATAGCCTAGGCGATCCTCTAATAAATGATTATCACGCTATCGCCTTAGGAATTGTAACTAAAGAACAAATAAAAGAAATTTCTGATTTAGCATTTAACGTAAATAAAGAACTAATAGAAATTTTTAAAAATATAGACATAAAACTTATAGATTTTAAAATAGAAATTGGTTTTGATAGTGAAAAAAATATTATTCTTTCTGATGAAATATCTCCAGATACTTGCAGATTATGGGATATAAATACAAATAAAAAATTGGACAAAGATCAATTTAGATTAGATTTAGGCGAATTTGCAGATGTTTATCACGAGGTATATAAACGCCTTGTAGAAAAATATCCTAATGTTTAAGGAGGTATAATAAAAATGAAAGAACTACACGAAGAATGTGGTATTTTTGGTATATATGACCCAAATGGAGAATGTGCAAAATCTACTTATTATGGACTCGTATCTTTACAACATAGAGGACAAGAAGGTTGTGGCATTGCAGTAAATAGAAATAGAGAAATATATCACTATAAAGATTTAGGTCTTGTAAACGATGTTTTTAACCAAAATATTTTGGAAGATTTAGAAGGAAATATGGCAGTTGGACACGTTAGGTATTCTACAACAGGTGGAAATCTTAGAGAAAATGTTCAACCACTTGTATTAAGATACATAAAAGGTTCTTTAGCAATAGCTCATAATGGTAACCTAACAAACACCTATAAACTAAAAAAAGAGCTTGAAAAAACTGGTGCTATATTTCAAACTACATCTGATACAGAAGTTATAGCATATTTAATAGCTAGAGAACGTATAAATACTGGTTCTATAGAAGAAGCAGTAAAAAATGTTATGAACATATTAGAAGGAGCTTACTCTCTATTAGTTATGAGCCCTAATAAATTAATAGCTGCTCGTGATAAATGGGGATTTAGACCTTTATGTATGGGTAAAAAAGGTGATGCAATAGTTTTTGCCTCAGAAACTTGTGCATTTAATACTATAGATGCAAAATTTGAAAGAAATATTAAACCTGGTGAAGTCTTTGTTATAGAACAAGGAAACACAAAATCTATTGAGGACAATTGTTCTAATAAATCTCATCTTTGTATATTTGAGCATATATATTTTGCTCGTCCTGATAGTTTTATAGAAAATGAGGTTGTACACGAAACAAGAAAAAGAGCTGGTATGTTTTTAGCAAAACAATCACCTATTGAAGCTGATATAGTTATTGGTGTGCCTGATTCTGGACTTAGTGCTGCAGAAGGATATGCAGAATATGCAAAAATACCTAATCAAATGGGTTTTGTAAAAAATAGATATATAGCTAGAACATTTATAAAACCTAATCAAAAAGAACGTGATACAGCTGTTAGAATGAAACTTAATGCACTTTCTAGTGTTGTTAAAGATAAACGTGTTGTTATGGTAGACGATAGTATTGTTCGTGGTACAACTAGTGGACGTATAGTAAACCTTCTTAGAGAAGCAGGCGCAAAAGAAGTTCACGTTCGCATTTCTTCTCCACCATTTTTATGGCCTTGTTTCTTTGGTACAGATATACCTTCAAGAGATGCTCTTATAGCTAATAAACATACAGTCGAAGAAATAAGAGATATAATAAATGCTGATAGCTTAGACTTTTTAAGCCTTGATAATCTTCACAATATAGCACCTAATTCTACTTGTGAATTTTGCGACTCCTGTTTTACAGGTAACTACCCTATTAATGTAGACCATTTATTATAATGTATATAGAAAGGATATAATTATGGATAAAAATATTTATGAAAGCCCTCTTAATTCTCGCTATGCTAGTAAAGAAATGAAAGAAATATTTTCTCCTAATAAAAAGTTTAAAACTTGGAGAAAGCTTTGGATAACACTAGCTAAAGCAGAAAAAGAACTTGGACTTGATATTACAGATGAACAAATAAAAGAACTAGAAGATTTTGCTGATGATATAAACTATGATGTTGCGATAGAAAGAGAAAAAATTACTAGACACGATGTTATGGCTCATATATATGCCTATGGTGTCCAATGTCCAAAAGCTAAAGCTATAATACATCTTGGTGCTACAAGCTGTTATGTAGGGGATAATACTGATATTATTATTATGAAAGATGCTTTAGAACTTGTAAAAGGTAAAATTTTAGCTGTTATATCAAATTTATCAAAATTTGCTTTAGAATATAAAGACTTACCTACTCTTGGATTTACTCATTTCCAAGCAGCTCAACTCACAACAGTAGGTAAAAGAGCTTGTCTTTGGATACAAGATTTAATGATGGATTTAGAACAAATAAATTTTTGTCTTGAAAATTTAAAATTATTAGGCTCTAAAGGTACAACTGGTACTCAAGCTAGTTTTATGGAACTTTTTAATAATGACAATGAAAAAGTAAAAAAATTAGATAGTCTTATAGCAGAAAAGCTTGGATTTAAAGGAGTATTTTCTGTTTCTGGGCAAACATACTCTAGAAAACTTGATAGTATTGTTATAAACATATTAAGTGGTATATCTCAAAGTGCTACTAAATTTTCAAATGATATGCGCCTTTTACAACATTTAAAAGAAATGGAAGAACCTTTTGAAAAAGGACAAGTAGGTTCTTCTGCTATGGCATATAAAAGAAATCCTATGAGATCTGAAAGGATAGCTGGTCTTGCAAGATATATTATGGTAGATGCTCTAAATCCAGCTATAACTACATCTACACAGTGGTTTGAAAGAACTTTAGATGATTCTTCTAATAAAAGAATATCTATGCCAGAAGCATTTTTAGCAACAGATGCTATTTTAAATATTTATATAAACATATCTGAAAACTTAGTTGTTTATCCTAAAGTTATAGAAAAACATATAATGGAAGAATTACCTTTTATGGCAACAGAAAATATTATGATGGATGCTGTAAAAAAAGGTGGGGATAGACAAGAATTACACGAAAAAATTAGAGAACACTCTATGGAGGCGTCAAAGGTTGTTAAAGTAAATGGTGGGAAAAATGACCTTATAGAACGTATAGTAAATGATAAATCTTTTAATCTTACTATGGAAGATATAACAAAAATATTAGAACCTAAAAACTTCATTGGACGTGCTCCTATGCAAGTTTTAGATTATATAAATGAAGAAGTCATACCTATGTTGGATAAAAACAAAGATAATCTTGCTAAAGGTAGCGAACTTACTGTTTAAGGAGGATAAAAAATGATTAGAGCAATAGTTGGTGCAAACTGGGGAGATGAAGGAAAAGGTAAAATAACTGACCTTTGTGCAGAGCAATCTGATATAGTTGTTAGATTTCAAGGTGGTAGCAACGCTGGTCATACTATTATAAATCAATATGGCAAATTTGCCCTTCATCAATTACCTTCTGGTATATTTAATCCTAATACAGTTAATATTATTGGTAATGGTGTTGCGCTTAATATAGAATATCTTATGGAAGAAATAGAAAGTGTTGTATCAAAAAGTATAAAATTTAATCTTCTTATATCTGATAGAGCTCAAGTTTTATTACCTCATCATGTTCTTTTAGATATTTACGAAGAAGAAAGACTTGGGGATAGAAAATTTGGTTCTACAAAAAGTGGTATTGCACCTTTTTATGCAGATAAATTTTCTAAAGTTGGGCTTCAAGTTTGGGAACTTTACGAAGAAGAAAGACTTAAAGACAAACTTAAACATATGTATGAAAAAATAAATATTCAATTTAAACATTTATATAATAAACCAGAAATAAACTATATAGAAGTATATGAAAAACTTTTAAAATATGCAAATATGATTAAAGAAAATGTAACAGATACTTCATCATATCTTAGAAATGCTATAAAAGAAAATAAAAATATACTTTTAGAAGGTCAGCTTGGTGCCCTAAAGGATACAGACCACGGTATTTATCCTTATGTTACTAGCTCATCTACTCTAGCTGGATATGCTGCTGTTGGTGCTGGTATTCCACCTCATTCTATTAAAGAAATAACTGTTATAACAAAAGCTTATTCTAGTGCTGTTGGGGAAGGTCCTTTTGTTAGCGAAATTTTTGGAGAAGAAGCAGAAGAACTTAGAAAACGTGGTGGAGATTCTGGAGAATATGGCGCTACTACTGGTCGCCCACGTCGTGTTGGACATTTTGATGCTGTTGCGACTAGATATGGCTGTGAGATACAAGGAGCAACAGAAGTTTGTATAACTTGTCTTGATGTTCTTAGCTATATGGACACTATAAAAGTTTGTACTGGGTATGAATTAGATGATAAAATATATAATGACTTTTTAACAACAGAGCAACTTTATAGAGCAAAACCTATTTATAAAGAGTTTAAGGGTTGGAAAACTGATATTCGTGGCATTAAAGAATATGACAGTTTACCACAAGAAGCTAAAGATTATGTACAATTTATAGAAAAAGAACTTGGCGTTAAAGTTTCTATGGTTTCTAACGGTCCTAAAAGAGATGAAGTTTTATTTAGATAAATTTAACACTATAAAGTGGAAGTATACAAAAGTATACTTCCCTTATTTTTTCTTAATAGAATAACCAAACTTACCTATATTATCACCTAAAGCATAATATTGTCCATGTGAATAGCATATAGGCTCACTTTTGTCAAAATGAAACTTACCATTATCGTCTATATATTTTTCATCTGCCATAGTAGACACTACATTAGCTACAAACATATGATGTGTTCCAAGCTCCACAATATCTTTTACCTTACATTCAATGTTTATTGGACTTTCTTCTATAATAGGACAATTTAAGTTATGAGCCTTTTTAGCTGTCAAACCCATTTCCTTAAATTTATCTATATCTTTTCCACATTTTACACCACAATAATCTGTTGCAAAAGCTAAACGCTTTGTTGTAAGATTTATTACAAACTCTCCTGTATTTTTAATAATATCATATGAATACCTACTTGGTCTAACTGATATATAAGTCATAGCTGGGTCAGTATTAATAGTCCCAGTCCAAGCAATAGTTATTATATTTTTTTGCCCTTTTTCATAATCTCCACAGGATACCATTACTACTGGCACTGGGTAAAGAATAGTACCTGGTTTCCAAATTTGTTTTGACATAAAGATTCTCCTTTAATTACATATAAATTAATTATATTAAAAAGTGTTAATTATTATTATTAAATTTTTTTATTTTAGGTTTAAACATAAATTGAGGCAAAGCTAATATAACTATTATACCAAATGCTATTGCACAAGCTATTTTTACTGTTTCTACACCATAATGACTAGCCATTTTATTATTAGACATAATAATATTAAGCATTGTATTATATATACCTGCCCCTGGTACAAGTGTTATTATTCCAGATATTAAAAATACTGATATAGGATTTTTTCTAAGTATTGCAAACAGCCTAGAAAAATAAGCAATAAAAATAGTCCCCCAAAAATTTGAAATTGTAGAAGAAAACCCTATCTTCATACATAGTGCATAAATAAACCAACCAACAGAACCAGCTATGCCACAGTATAAAAGCTCCTTTTTAGGTGTATTAAACATAATAGCAAAAGTAACAGTAGCTAAAAATGCCCATAAAGCCTCTAGTAATAAATCCATTTTAGCTTACCTCCCCTATAACAAAAGAACCAAAAATATTTAGCCAAGCAAGTAAAACCGCTCCAACACCTATTGATATACTGACTGCTATAACTATCGCTTCAAATATTCTACTACCACCAGATATATAATCTCCTTCGAATATATCCCTTATAGCATTTGTAAAACAAACTCCTGGTACAAGTGGCATAACTGCACTTATTATTACATTATTTATATCTTTACCTATACCCATATTTAAATTTATAAGACCAACTAATGCTATAAAAATTCCACCTAAACATATTTGCAAAAAGTTTGATATATTTTTTTTACTTAAAAACCCAGTAAAAATATTTAATAAAAATCCTACTATAAATGCATTTATAGCATCATATATAGTTCCTTTAAAAAGTAAGGAAAAGAAAAAACAGGTAATCCCTACCGACAATGTTACAATATACATAGGATATAAATTGCTCCTTTGTATAATTGCTAATTTTTCTCTAGACTCAATTAAAGTTAGTTCATTAGCCACAAATTTTCTAGATAAATCATTAATTTCTGATATTCTTTCTAAATTCATACTTCTTTTTCTAATACGCTCTACTTTTGTATGATTTTTTATACATACAAAAAGCCCAGTATTAGTAGCAAATGTTTCACTATTTTCTATATTTAGAGCATTTAAAAGCCTTCCTATTGTATCTTCCACCCTATAAGTTTCTGCACCGTTTTCTAAAAGAAGTCTCCCTACATCTGTTACAAAATCTAAAATTTCATTGTCATTCATAATTATTCCTCTTTATTAGTGATTATGATTACAGCTTTCATCACAACAATGATGATGCCCTAAATCTATATTTTCATCTAATATTTTTGGGTTAGCTAAAGCTAAAAATTTATAAGAAAATAAAACAGCTGTTTCATCTTTTAAACCATCTAAAGCATTTTTAAAATATATCTTTAAAGCATTCAATCCTAAAGGGCAAGGTATATAAAAGAAAAATTGTTGTTTTAATTTTTTAAACATTAAATTATCTATGCTTAAATTATTTATAAATGATATAAATTCTTCTATCTTTTCATCTAAAAACTTTTTATTAGCTATATTAGTATTATTACATTTAGATTTAAACAAAACATTTTTTTCAAAGTTTAAGCCAGAATAATCATCTAAAGATACACATACTTTTATAGCATCTGTATATTCATCATAAGGTTTCTTATAAACTTGTTTTTTTATTATCTTTTCATTTCTAGTTATATTTTGTAAAATTTGCTCGTATTTACTTTCTATGTTTTTTTCTATATTTTCATACATAGAAAAATCTTTATTTTCTATCATTTCGCAAGTGTAATAATACATATCTTTTAGCATAAAATCATCTTTAAAAATATAGTCTGTATCTATTGCAAAATTGTATATAGCTAATATATCCATAAAACAGCCATATATAGCACCTATATCCCCTATTTTATTGCTATATTTTTGACCTATACTATCAAGTGTTTCTAATGTTTGTAATAATTCTTCTTCCTCCATAGTATCATATTTTTTATTAAATATATTTAAAAGAGTTTCCTTATCTTCATTTTCTTCTAAATAACTAAAAGGTGCAAATTTAAACTTTAACGTTTCCATTGTAGCATCTATCATTTTTTCTGTTGCCTCTTCAAACAAAATATTTAAGCTTCTATTTACATATTCTTTATAATTATCTTTTGTCATATTACAATTTAATATAGATAATAATAACCCACCATTTTCTTGTAATGTTTTATTTTCTTCTTCATTATCTAAAAAATTATATATTTCACTTAAAATAAATTGTGGTTCAAATTTAACCTCTTTATCTATTTTTGCAATTTTTATTTGATAATAATCTGATATAATAGAGACTAATAAATCTGCAAATTTTAAAGTTGCTATTATTGGTAAACTTATATCTTCTATATTTTCAATGTCTTGTTTTATATCGTCTATAAAAGGTTTTCTTCTATCAAAATCTTTTGATATTACACTTTTTATATTATAAAAATGATTAGGTAATTTTTCTTTTATAGCTTTTATACCATTATCCATATCATTGTAACTATCTTCATCAAAATATGTTCCTATTTCATATACATTATTTAAAATATTCAAGGATAATTTATCTTTTATGTAATTTATTGCTAAGATATCTAATTCTCTTTTGTTCATATAAAATCCTCCATAAATTTCTTTACAATAAAATATGTTAATATTATTATATAATATTAGATTTTTTTAATCAATAACATTAACATTATTTTTAAATAAAATATATCTAAAATAAAAAATTTTTTTATAATATTTAATCAAAAATAGACTAATATACTTATATATGTTAAAATATATTTAGAAGGAGAGTGAAAAAAATATGTTTAATATAATAATAGCAGATTTAGAGCAAAGCCACACTCTTAGTATAAAATCTTATATAGATACTAACTTTTTACAATTTAAAATAAAAAGAACTTTTTCAAATGAAAAAGATTTTTATAAATATATAAAAAATAATTCTGTTGACCTTATAATTATGGAAATAAGATTTTTAGGATTAGAGTTTTTTAAAAAAATGCGTGAAATTTCAGCTTTATATAAAGATACAAAATTTATTGTATATGGCTCTGTATCTGATATACCTTATTTAGAAAAAGCATTAGATATAGGTGCTGTTTCCTATACAATAAGACCTGTAAAACCGGTAGATTTAAACAAATGCTTAAATGCCTATATAGATTATGTAAAGGCTAAAGAAGAATTAATAAAAGAGGAAAAACTACTTGCCATAGAATATGTTCAAAACTTTAAAGTATTTGAAGATAAATTTTTATCTGTTTTAATAAATGAAAGTATATTTGATAAAGAGGAGATACAATCTAGCTTTGATTATTTTAATATTTATATAACTCCTCCTTATACAGTTGCTGTATTTAGGATTGATTCTTTTAGAAAACATATTATAAACAAATCTCAAAAAGAAAAACATCTTACAATACTTAAGCTTTTAAAAATTATAGAATCTAATATAACTAATGCAAAAGCTTTTATAAATCTTTTTAATGAAATAGTTATAATTCTAGGTGGTGAAAATGAATTAGAAACCGTTTTAGATAATATGATTAACATAAAACAACTAATAAAACAAGAAACTAATATATCTGTTTCTTGTGGTATAGGAAGAGCATATGAACAAGCTGATAAAATTCATACTTCCTTTTTAGAGGCAATAATAGCTCTTAGATATCGTTGTATAGTTGGATACAACTCTGTTATAGCAATAGAATACGTAGAGCCAGAAAATACTTTTACCGCTAGCTATCCTTATGAAAGAGAACGCCTTTTAGTATATACTGCTGTTATTGGGGAATATGAATACTGTTTAAAACTACTTGATGAAATATTTGAACGAATAAATACTTACAAACAAAAATTTGAAGATATGATTCCTCAAGTTATTATGTCTATGCTTATATCTATAAATAGAATTGCTTTTGAACAAGGGCTAAAAATTAAACCTATTAATAATTTTTTTGATACATCTAAAGTTTTATCCTTAAAAGATGCTGATGAAGCGTATAATTTTTTAAAGGATAATTTAAAAGTGTTTTGTGAATATATAAATGACTTTAGAAAAAATACAGAGGATGAAACCTTTGAAAAAGCTATACAATATATAAATGAAAACTATTTTAAAAATATAAGCTATAAAAACTTAGGTAGAAAACTTAACTATAATATTAAATATTTCAAAAAAATATTTGAAAAAAGAACAGAAAAACATATAGATGAATATATAACTAGAATAAGAATAGATAAAGCTAAAGAGTTAATGCTAACTACAAACCTAACAGATGATTTAATAGCACTAAAAGTAGGATATGACGATGTTAATATATTTAGACAAACATTTAAAAGATTAGAGGGTATATTAGCTGGAGATTTTAGATATATACACAAAGACTTAAAAAATAAAAAATAGAAAGAGGAACTTTTATGAACTTAAATAGAATTGCATTTACAACACTTGGTTGTAAAGTAAATTTATATGATACAGAAGCTATGATAGAACTTTTTGAAAAGGAAGGTTATAAATTAGTAGATTTTGATAATGTGGCAGATATATATGTTATAAATACTTGTACTGTTACAAATCTAGGTGATAAAAAATCTAGACAAATGATTAGACGCGCAAAATCCTTAAATCCTAATAGTATTATTGTTGCAACTGGTTGCTATTCCCAAGTAGCTCCAGAAGAAGTATCAAAAATAGAAGGTATAAATATTGTTATTGGTACAAAAAACAGACTTGAAATAGTAGAAACAGTAAAAAAATACCAACAAGAGCATAAAACAGAAGTTTTAAATACAGTATCTGATATTATGAAAGAGCGTACTTTTGAGCCTTTATCTATAAGTGAACTTAAAGATAGAACAAGAGCATATTTAAAAATACAAGAAGGTTGTAACCGCTTTTGCACATATTGTATAATACCTTTTGCTCGTGGACCTATTAGAAGTCGTAAACCAGAAGATGTTATAGAAGAAGTAGAAAAATTAGCTAAAAATGGTTTTAAAGAAATAGTATTAACTGGAATACATATTTTATCTTATGGATTTGATTTAAAAAATACTAATCTTATAGATATAATAAAAAAGGTACATAATATAGATGGTATAGAACGTATACGTTTTAGCTCAATAGAACCTCTTGTTATAACAGACGAATTTATAGAGGAAATGAAAAAATTACCTAAAGTTTGTGACCATTATCATTTATCTTTACAAAGTGGCTGTAACAATACATTAGAGCGTATGAAAAGGCAATATACAAAAGAACAATATGAAGAAGCCTTAATAAAACTTAGAAAGGCATTTCCTAATGTTGCCATTACAACTGATATGATTGTAGGATTTCCTGGAGAAACTGAAGAAGATTTTATTGATAGCTATAATTTTGCTAAAAAAGTAAAAATAACAAAAATTCATGCTTTCCCTTATTCTCCTAAAAAAGGTACTAAAGCTGCCCTTTTTGATGATCAAATACCTAACGATATTAAAAATAAACGTAATAAAGAAATGATTACTCTTTCAAACTCTCTTAATATAGAGTTTTTGGAAAGCATGCTTAATAAAACTATGCCTGTATTATTTGAACGTGAAAAAGAACCAGGTATATATGAAGGGCATACAACAAACTATATAACTGTTTCTGTAAAAAGTGATAAGAATGTTATAAATCAAATATTAAATATAAAACTTACAGAAATAATAAAAGAAGAGAATATGTTAGGTATTATCTGCTAAAAATAAATATAAAAAGGCTATATAGCTATATAGCCTTTTTATATTTATTTTGTTTATTTTAAAAAATTTTATAATTATTTTTTAAAAAGTAATTGCAATACAAGCTAATTTATATTATTATAATTAAAGTAAGTAATGTTCGGGTTTTTATTTATTTTTAGGAGGTGATTTTATGAGTCAAAAGGATTTATCATTAACTCAAAAATTTGATGCTTACCAACCAAACCAAAAAACAAAAGTTGATTTTATGCTTACTGACGTAAAAAATGCTATGTTAGAAAAAGGATACAACCCTGTTAATCAAATAGTTGGATATATATTATCAGGTGACCCCACTTATATCACTAGCCATAAAGGTGCTAGAAATACAATTAGTAAAATAGAAAGAAACGAACTTTTAGAAGAAATTGTTAAAAGCTACCTAAATAGCTTATAATTTTAGGAGAATAATCGTGAGAATATTAGGACTAGATTTTGGACAAAAAACTATTGGGGTTGCTATAAGCGACCCTTTTGGTTGGACTGCTCAAGGTGTTGAAATTATACGCCGTGATAAAGAAGAGAGCGTTAATAAAAGTATTGAAAGAATCGGACAAATTATTAAAGAATATAGTGTTGAAAAAATTATTTTAGGGTATCCTAAAAATATGAATAACACAGTTGGAGAAAGAGGCGAAAAAACAGAGGCCTTTAAAAAAAAATTAGAAAAAACTTTTAATAATATTGAAGTTATTCTTTGGGATGAAAGACTTAGTACAGTTGGTGCCGAAAGAAGCCTTTTAGAAGCAGATCTAAGTCGTAAAAAACGTAAAAATGTTATTGATAAAATGGCTGCTGTTTTTATTTTACAAGGATATTTAGATTGCAATAGTAAAATGTTATAATAATTGTATTATAAAGAAAGGATAAAATATGCAAGAAGAATTTGATAATATTTTAGACGATATGGAAGATACTTATGATGTAATATCTATTACATCTGAAAATGGTGAAATTATAGATTGTTTTATTATAGATGGTGTTATAGATAATAACACACAATATTTATTAGTTGTTGCTTGTGATGATTTTGAAAAAGATGAAGCAGAAGCATTTATTTTAAAACAAATTGGAGAAGATGGTGAAGAAGCTATCTATATGCCTGTTGAAGACAATAATGAATATAATAAAATTTTAATACTTTTACAAGAAAATGAAACTGACTATGAAATGGAATTTTAATAAAATTTATTATATATTTTAGAACTTACTTACAGAATTTATATAAAAAATGGAGGTGTAAATTTGGCTGTAAAAAATGCAAAATTAAAAGTTATCCCTCTTGGTGGTCTTCAAGAGATAGGTAAAAATATAACAGCTTTTGAAATTAATGATGAAATAATAGTTGTAGATTGTGGTATTGCTTTCCCTGAAGATGATATGCTTGGTATAGACCTTGTTATACCAGATTTTTCATATCTTATAAAAAATAGAGAAAAAGTAAAAGGTGTTGTCTTAACACACGGTCACGAAGACCATATAGGCGCTTTACCTTACTTTTTAAAAGAGCTTAATGTTCCCATATATGGTACTAAGCTTACAATAGGTTTAGTAGAAAATAAATTAAAAGAACACAATATATTAAATAAAGTAAATAGAGTATGTGTATCTGCTGGAGATACTATAAAATTAGGAAATAGCTTTAAAATAGAATTTATTAGAGTAACTCATAGTATTGCAGATTCTTGTGCTTTGGCAATATACACACCTGCTGGTGCTGTTGTTCATTCCGGTGATTTTAAAATAGACCATACTCCTATACAAGGTGAATCTATTGACCTTCAAAGATTCGCACAAATTGGTAAAAAAGGTGTTTTACTTTTTATGTGCGAAAGCACTAATGTTGAACTAAAAGGATTTACAATGAGCGAACGTAGTGTTGGTGTTATATTTGAAGAAATATTTGCAGAATCTTTAGACCAAAGAATAATGGTTGCTACATTTTCATCTAATATACATCGTATACAGCAAGTTATAAACTGTGCTATAAGATATAAAAGAAAAGTAGCAATTATTGGACGTAGTATGAATAATGTTGTTAAAACGGCTTGTGAACTAGGTTATTTAGATGTTCCTAAAAAAGTGTTTATAGATGCTAGCACTATTAAAAATTATACTGACGATAAACTTGTTATAATAATGACTGGTAGCCAAGGTGAAACTATGTCTGCCCTCTCAAGAATATCTCAAAATGACCATAAACAAGTAGAAATAAAACCAAGGGATAAAGTTATTATTAGTGCATCACCTATTCCTGGTAATGAAAAAAATGTTTATCGTGTTATAAATGAACTTCTTAAAAAAGGTGCTGAAGTAATATATGAAGGACTAAAAGATGTTCATGTTTCTGGTCACGCAAGACAAGAGGAAATTAAAATTTTACATGCACTTATTAAACCTAAATATTTTATGCCTATTCACGGAGAATTTAAACACCTTAGTTCTCACGCTAATCTAGCTGTTGATCTTGGTATGGATAAGAAAAATGTATTTGTATTAGAAATTGGTGACATATTAGAAGTTGGACGAGATAGTTGTAAAATAGTAGGTTCTGTACCATCTGGTCAAGTTTTAGTTGATGGCCTTGGTGTAGGAGATGTTGGAAATATTGTTTTAAGAGATAGAAAGCATCTTTCTCAAGATGGATTAATGATAGTTGTTGTATCTATGGATAGAACTGAAGGTACTTTATTATCTGGACCTGACATTATATCTCGTGGGTTTGTATATGTTAGAGAATCTGAATATTTAATATCTGATGCTAAAAACGTTGTGAGAAATGCCCTTTTATCTTGTGAAGGAAAACAAATTAGTGAATGGGCTTATATAAAAACTTTGATAAAAGAAACCTTAAGAGATTTCTTATGGCAAAAAACAAAAAGAAGCCCTATGATTTTACCAATAATAATGGAAATATAATATTTAGTAATTATTAAATATCAATAATAAACTTTTATGGAAAAATATAAAATTTTAAAAATAAAAGATAATAAAGAATTTATACCACAAGCATCCGAATGGTTTCATCAAAAATGGAATATACCTAAAGAAGAATATATAAAAAGTATGGAAGAATGTATAAATAATACTTCTCCTGTTCCTCAATGGTATATTATGTTAAATAATAAAGATATTATTGCTGGCATTGGAGTAATTGAAAACGACTTTCATAATAGAAAAGATTTAAGTCCAAATATTTGTGCAGTCTATGTTGAACAAATGTACCGAAATCAAGGTATTGCAGGTAAGATGCTTAATTTTGTTTGTGATGATTTTAAATCTAAAGGAATAAATAAACTTTATCTATTAACAGAAAATACCGGTTTCTATGAAAAATATGGCTGGGAATTTTTATGTATGGTTCAAGGAGATGATGAACCTAATATGTCAAGAATGTATGTTTATAAAATATAATTAAAAAAATTAAAAATAAAAGTCTAATATAATCATTTATTATATTAGACTTTTATTTTTATAATTAAAATATATACTATTAAAAATTACATAATATCATCTTTTTTTCGCACGTTCAACTTTTACACTAACTTTTTTAATTTTTTTCCCTTTCATACCTTTTAAAATATCTTTTACATATTTTTTAGGCACATCTAAAAATGTATAATCATCATATATATCAATATCACCAATAGATTTACCAGGGATACCACACTCTCCTGCAATAGCTCCAACTATATCTTTAGCTCTAACTCTTTTTTTGCTTCCTACATTAATAAATAACCTTACTAATTTTTCATTGTTATCTTCCAAATCATCTTCAAAATCTATATCTTCTGTATTTTCATCATATAAATTCATTTTTAAAAGAGCCGCTGATATATCTACTGCCGATATATCCTCATTTATAATATTTTCTACAATGTTTATATATTTTGTAAGACGTCCTTCTTCTATAACTCTTTTAACTTTTTCTATAAAGTTATTAGTTTTTGCCTCTTCAATATCTGTTAAAGATGGTAATTTTCCTAATTTTACTTTAGCCTTTGTATATTTCATAATATCTCTAAGCTTATATATTTCTCTACCTACAACAAAGCTAAATGCTCTACCAGAACGCCCTGCTCTACCAGTTCTTCCTATCCTATGAACATAGTATTCCTCATCTTGAGGTAAATCATAGTTTATAACCATATCTACATCATCTACATCTATCCCACGAGCTGCAACATCTGTTGCTACCAAAATTTCTATTGTACGGTTTCTAAACTTTTTCATAACTATATCTCTTTGTATTTGCTTTAAATCTCCGTGTAGACCTTCAGCAAAATACCCACGTCCTTGTAAATGTTCTACAAGCTCATCAACTCTCTTTTTAGTATTACAAAAAATTACTACAAGCTCTGGGCAATACATATCCATAAGCCTAGATGTAGCCTCTACTTTTGTTTTTTCTTTTATTTCAAAATATATTTGTTCTATATTAGGCACTGTAAGCTCTTTTCTTGCAACTTTAATAACTTCTGGATTTACAAGATATTTATCTGTAAGATCCATTATTTCTTTTGCCATAGTAGCTGAAAATAAAACAGTTTGTCTATCTTCTGGTATTTTATCCAATATAGCCTCTATATCTTCTCTAAAGCCCATATCTAGCATCTCATCTGCTTCATCTAAAACAACCATTCTAACTGTTTCCATTTTTAGTGTTCTTCTACTCATATGGTCCATTACACGTCCTGGAGTTCCTACAACTATTTGAACACCCTTTTTTAATGCTCCTATTTGTCTTTCTATTGGTTGTCCACCATACACTGGTAAAACTTTTATATCGTCTTTATATTTTAAAAATTTTCTAAATTCTTCACATATTTGTATTGCAAGTTCTCTTGTAGGTGATAATATAACTGCTTGTAGCTTTTTGTTGTTTACATCTATCATATCTATACAAGGTAATCCAAAAGCTGCTGTTTTCCCCGTACCTGTTTGGGACTGTCCTATAATATCTCTACCTTCTAAAACTTTTGTTATAGCTTTAGACTGTATAGGAGTTGCCTCTTCAAAGCCCATATCTTTAACTGCTCTTATTAACTCTTGTGATAGTTGTAATTCTTCAAATTTTAAATTTGTCATAATCCGTTCCTTTCATAAATACTTTACACATTTTTTTAGTATAACACTAATTTTACAAAAAAACAATATATTATTATATATTTTTAATTTACACTTGCAAATACTATAAATAATTGATATAATGTTTTTGAAATTAAGCATTGTATCTTTTTAAGAACAGTAGCAAGGAGGATTTTTATGAATAATTTTTTATCTAATGATAACAGAAAAAAATCTACAAGTAATATTGTTAAGCTTGCTTTATTTTCTGGTATCATCTTTATTTTGGGAATAACACCCTTTGGTTTCATACCTTTAGGAGCCTTTAAAATAGTTACAGTACATATACCTGTTATTATTGGCTCTATTATACTAGGTCCTAAAAATGGAGCTTTTTTAGGCTTTACATTTGGTTTAACAAGCTTTATTATGGCTAATTTACAACCTAACCTTACGTCTTACTTTTTTTCACCTATAATAAGTGGAAATCTACTTAGTCTTGTTATATGTTTTATCCCTAGAATACTAGTTGGAATAATACCATACTACATATTTAAGTTTTTAAAAAAATATATAAATATAAACTATTCCTTAATAATAAGTGGTTTAATTGGTTCTTTGGTAAATACTATTTTTGTTTTAAGTTTTATTTACATATTTTTTGCTGAAAAATATGCAGAAATATTAAATGCACCATTAGATAACCTAATAAAAATTATATTTGCTAGCGTTAGTATTAATGCAACATTAGAAGCATTATGCTCTGCTGTTTTAGTTTTAGCAATATGTAAAGCATTATTTAAAAATATTAAATTTAGTTAATTATAAAGGAGATAAAAATGTTATTAGCAATTGATATAGGTAATACAAATATTGTACTTGGTGGTATAGATAAAGATAAAATACATTTTATAGCAAGATTATATACAGAAAAAAAATTATCTTATGACCAATATACTATACAAATAAAAAATATGCTAGATATTTACAATATTAATATAAATAATATAGATGACTGTATTATATCATCTGTTGTTCCACCTGTTTTAGATGCCATTGTACAAGCTGTAAAAACAATAATAAAAAAAGAACCTATGATAGTAGGTCCAGGTATAAAAACTGGTTTAAATATATTAACAGATAACCCTGCCCAATTAGGAAGTGACTTAGTTGTAAATAGTGTTGCTTGTTTAAATCAATTTAATGCACCTTTAATTATTATTGATATGGGTACTGCTACAACTATATCTGTTATAGATAAAAATAAAAATTATATTGGTGGGTGTATAATACCAGGTGTAAAAATTTCCTTAAATGCCTTATCTGGTATGACTGCCCAACTACCTCATATTAGTCTAGACGAACCTAAAAAAACTATTGGAAGTAACACAATAGATTGTATGAAAAGTGGCGTTGTTTTAGGTAATGCGTCTATGATAGATGGTATGATAGAACGTATAGAAGAAGATTTAGGCTATAAAACTACTGTTGTAGCTACTGGTGGCATAGCAAATCATATAATACCCTTTTGTAAAAAAGAAATTATATATGATGATAACTTATTATTAAAAGGACTTTTTAATATATATACAAAAAATCATCATAAAAATTAAAGGCTGATTTTTATCAGCCTTTTATATTTTAAATAAAATCTATATCTGGTTCTATATCATTAGCTGCTTCAAAGTGACAATTTTTAGATGAAAAATATATACAATGCGAGCAATTTGAAGTTAAAGGTTTATTATACATAGCATCTGTTGATGCAATAGATTTAAAATTTGAACAGTTTTTTAAGTTTTTTCTTTTCAAAAATATCACCTCTTTAAATAACATTAATAATATTATCTCCTAAAAAAACTTAATTAAACACTATATAACTATAGAAATATTATGTAATATAGAATATATAATACATTCTTTAACCTTTTTTCCAGTAGATTGCTCTAAAGCTCTTCTATATATTTCTAACTGAGATCTATACCTAGTTAAAAGCACATTTTTACTTTTAGTTTTATCTGTCTTATAATCAACTAATACTAATCCATCATCTTCTTCAAAATATAAGTCTATAATACCACTAACAAGAATATTACTATCAATATTTTTTAACTCATCATCTGTATAAATATCTTTAGGTTTAACACCTAATGTAAATGTGGATTCCCTTTTTATATATATTGCATTATTTATTCTATTAACCAAATCTGTATTTAAAAATCCCAAAACTATGTTTTTATCTATAGACTCTATTTCTTTATTATTAACAATATTTTTTTCTATTAAAATATTTAAAAATTTATTTAATTCTAACTCACTTTTTATGTTAAAATCTATATTTTCTAAAATTTTGTGATATATACTACCTATTTCCATAGGAGTAAGCTCTTCTTTAGCAAGTGTATAAAATTTAGGAAGAGTAAAATCCGTATTGTCATAAACTTTTAAATAATCTAAAAATTTAGTTTGATATATTCTTTTTATCTCAGAAACAGATAAAGTAGAACTTAATCCTTGTAATAACATATTAGGATATTGCCAAAATAGGTTTTTATATATTTTTTCTTTATTATTAGTGTAACTTTTATTTATATCCAAATTTGTAAGATTATAAAATATTTCTGATTTATCTAAAGATAATTTTTCCTTTGCATTAGTATCTATTTTATTATTTAATATATCTTCATATGTATTAATATTAACCTTCCAAATATTATTAACATCAAAATTTTTTATTGCTGTATAAATCCAAGCTAAATAATTATTAGATATTCCTATCCTTGTAAAATATCTAGGCAATATATATTTAACTTGTGGTAAAATTAAATTTTTCATTTTTTCTAAAGTTTCATCAAAACTTTTATTTATACAACCTGTTAAAATTAAATTTTCTTTTGCTCTTGTTAATGCAACATATAAAATTCGCATTTCTTCAGAATAACTTTCCTCTTTATTTTTATATGAAATTATACTTTTTTGTATACTAGAAACTTTTTTCCTTGGTTCATATTCTGATGAACCCTTAAAAATAGATAAACCAAACATATATTGTTCATCAAATAAAATAGGCTCTTTACTATCATTTATATTAAAAACTTTTGATAAATTTGACAAAAATACAACTGGAAATTCTAAACCTTTACTCTTATGTATAGTCATAATTTTTACAACATTTTCATTTTTAGATAGAATAGATGCTTTACCATCATCACTAACCATTTTAAACTTATTTATATATGTTATAAAGTTAAAAAGTCCATGTAAATTTGTTTCCTCAAAAGATAGTGCCTTTTCCAACAAAATATACAAATTTGCCTGTCTTATATGACCATTTTCCAAAAGCCCTAAATAATTATAATAGTTTGAATCTTCATATATATAAGATAAAAGTTCATTTATAGATAAACTTTTTGATAGGCTTTGCCAATTTTTTATTTTATCCAAAAATTTTGAACATTTACTTCTTAAAACTTCATTATCACTATTTTCTATGAAATCTATTATATTATGATAAAATATTTTTTTATTAGAAAACAATTTTATCTCTAATAGTTCATTTGATGAAAAATTAAAAATTGGAGAATACATAGTTCCTATTAGAGCATAGTCTTGTAAAGGATTGACAAGTATATTTAATATATTTATTATAGTTTTTATTTCTGTAAAATCATAAAAGCCATTAGATGTTTCTGTATAAACTGGTATATTATTTTTATTTAAAACATCATAAAATACATTAAAATTAGATCTACTACGCATTAATACTACTATGTCTTTATATTGTATTTTTCTATAACAATTTATATCCTTATCAAAAACCATTTTATTTGAGTCAAAAAGTTCATTTATCTTTTTACAAATAAAATTTGCTTCTATTTCATTGTTAGCAATCTCTGATATGCTATCATCATCTATATAACTTACAGCTTTGCTACAATCAATAATATTTAATTCACATTTATTTAAAATATTTTCATCTTCTCTTGGCTTTGGAAAAATAGCTTCATTATAAAGTCTTGCACTTTCATCATAATTAACCTCCCCTAGCCTATCACACATCATATTTTCAAAAATTATATTTATACTATCAATAACAGATTTGTTACTTCTAAAATTAGAGTTTAAGTCTATCCTTTTTCCACTTGATTTATTTTTAAAATAATCATTATATTTTTCATTAAATATACTAGGATTAGCTTGTCTAAATCTATAAATACACTGTTTTATATCACCTACCATAAATCTATTATTATTCGATATAGAATATAAAATAGTTTCTTGTAAAGAGTTACTATCTTGATACTCATCTATTATAATTTCTTGAAAAATTTCCTTATATTGATTAGCAATATTAGTTGGCTTATTATCTTCAACAAGTATATTTAAACAAAAATGAGCTATATCACTAAAAGTATATATATTTTTTTCCTTTTTTATATCCATAAAATATTTATCAAAGTCTATAATAAGATTACATAAAGTATTTGTTATAGGATAAATCATTTTTATATCCTCTATTATATCTGATATAGAACTAGTAAAAAATTTTTCTATAATTTCTTTTTTTATAAAATCTTTATATAAATCTCTTAAATATTTTATTTCTTTTGCTAAATCTGGATTTGATTTTAAAAAACTTCTATTCCATCTTGCATACTTTAAATTGTATATTCTATTAATAAAAGACTTATAATTTTCATTTTTTATATCAAATAACATATTATAAAAATTAGAAAATTCTTCTACTAAAAAGCCTTCTAAAGTTGAAATATCATTTCCATTTTGTTCAAAATTTAGATTACCTGTTGATATAAATTTTATTTTTTCACATATTATTACTACTTCATTTAAAATTTCTTCTATATATGAAATTAATTTATTAAATATATTAGATTTAAAAAAATCCTCTTCTGTTTCAATATTAAACTGATTACACGCACTTTCTAACCATTTTTGAGGGTATGGTAAATTTTGTACTTTTAAATATAAATTTAAAAATATACTTTTAAATTTATCATCATTAGCACCTTTAGTAAATGAATCCACGAGCCTTATAAAATCATCTCTATTTTCTTCATAATATACATCTAAAAAATTTTGTAATGCTTCATCTCTTAATATATCTAGTTCACCTTTATCCCCTATCCTAAAATTGGGATCTATATCTAAAGCCTTAAAATGTGTCTTTACTACTTTAGAACAAAAAGCATCTATAGTAGATATTTGTGCTTTATTTATTCTTACTAATTGTTCTGCTAAAAAAATGTTTTCAGTATCTTTTTCTAATTCCATATTTATACGCTTTATAATACGATCTTTCATCTCTTCTGCTGCATCTTTAGTAAATGTAACAACTAGCAACCTATCCACATCTATTTTATCATTTATTATTTTTTTTATTATTCTTTCCGCTAAAACAGTTGTTTTCCCAGATCCTGCTGCTGCAGAAACAAGTATATTTTTACCCCGTTCATTTATAGATTGTAATTGACTTTTTGTAAATGGCATATTTTATCACCTTATATTTTATAAATATTGCTCTATTTCTTTTAATGCTGTTTCTTTTAAAGATAAATCTATATTTTCTACACTCTCTTTTAACTTTATTAAACTTGGCCTATCATTTTCTTTTGAATATATTTTTGCTAATAATGTATAAACTTTACTAATGTTAGCCTCTAATCTAACAGCCTCTAACAAAACTTTTTTACAATCATAAATAATATTAAGATTATAAAGTTCTTGTGCCCATTCAAATAACCCTCTAACATAAGAATTGTAATGTTCTTCTAATTTAGATATTGTATCAAAATTATTTACTCCATACATTTCTTTAAGCTCTGTATTAGTAAGATTAGAAGGTATTTTTATCATTTTTAAATTCATTTTTCTTTTAACTAAATTTTGTTTTTTTATTATATTTTTATACACAGGTATATTTTCATAATCTTTAAATGGTAATAATTTAGACGGTTCAATAAAATGAATATCCAATGTATTAAAGTCCTTTATTACTTTGTTTGCCTCTAACTCTCTTTTAACAAACTCATCTACGGCTTTATCATAGCCATTATTCCCTTTTTTTAACATAATTCTAACTGCTACCATAAAAGTTATTACTCCAATAAATATTGGCATTGATTTTAACATATTAATAATACCCCTTTTTATTTTAATCTCTAAAAAAATTTTAACATATTAATAAACTTTTTACAACTATATAAAAATAAATATAAAATATTTGATATAATTCTTAAAATTATTAATTGTTAAACTATTATTCATAAAAATAAAAAAGTGTATGCAATTTAATCTAGGTCATTTTTTATCACCAATAAAATAGCACATATTATATAAAAAAATAAGAGCTAAAAAATTAGCTCTTATTTTATATATTTTTATTATCCTAATAATTGAGTAATGTTGTTAGGAGCTTGGTTAGCTTGAGCAAGAATAGATGTAGCAGCTTGTTGAAGAACATTAGCTTGTGTTAAGTTCATCATTTCTTT
>JAHALF010000019.1 GCA_018371275.1 Clostridiales bacterium | reverse complement strand
TTACTTTACTCTTATTTCCGTATTATATCCCTGTATTAATTTTCTTCCTTTTCTTTGATATATTTTCTTTCGCTAATTATTTATCTTTCTGTTTTATATTACTTTCATATAAAAACCTCCTATTATTTTATTTATATTTGATTATCTGCCAACAGAATAACTATTAATTTGCCTATTCAACGTACAAAAAAAGACAAAGTACATATGTACTTTGTCTTAAAATATAGTAATTATTCAATAATAGAAACAACTGCACCAGAACCAACTGTTCTACCACCTTCACGGATAGCAAAACGTAAACCTTCTTCCATAGCAATTGGAGAAATAAGTTCTATTGTCATCTCAATGTTGTCGCCAGGCATACACATTTCTGTACCTTCTGGAAGATTGATAACACCTGTAACATCAGTTGTTCTGAAATAAAATTGTGGTCTATAATTGTTGAAGAATGGTTTATGACGTCCACCTTCATCAGCTTTTAATACGTAAACTTGAGCAGTAAATTTAGTATGAGGTGTAATTGAACCTGGTTTACATAATACTTGACCTCTTTCTATTTCATCTCTTTGAACACCACGAAGAAGTGCACCAATGTTATCACCAGCTTCAGCTGTATCAAGAAGTTTACGGAACATTTCAATACCAGTAACAACTACTTTACGAGATTCTTCTGAAAGACCAACGATTTCAACTTCATCAGAAACGTTAAGAGTACCTCTTTCTACTCTACCAGTAGAAACTGTACCACGACCTGTAATAGAGAATACGTCTTCTACAGGCATAAGGAATGGTTTATCAGAATCTCTTTCTGGGTTAGGGATATATTCATCAATAACTTCGAATAATTTTACGATACAATCTCCCCATTCACCGGATGTATCTTGAAGAGCTTGATAAGCAGAACCTCTAATAACTGGAGAATCTTCAAATCCTTGCTCAGCTAAAAGGTCAGTAATTTCCATTTCAACTAATTCTAATAACTCTTCATCATCAACCATATCACATTTGTTCATAAATACAACAATTTTAGGAACACCTACTTGACGAGAAAGAAGAATATGTTCTCTAGTTTGAGCCATAGGACCATCTGTAGCAGCAACAACAAGGATAGCGCCATCCATTTGAGCAGCACCAGTAATCATATTTTTAACATAGTCAGCATGTCCAGGACAGTCAACGTGAGCATAGTGTCTGTTAGGAGTTTCATATTCTACGTGAGTAGTAGATATAGTGATACCTCTTTCTTTTTCTTCTGGAGCTTTGTCAATTTTATCAAAATCAACAGCACTACCTAATTGATATCTATCTGCTAAAGTTTTAGTAATAGCAGCAGTTAAAGTAGTTTTACCATGGTCAACGTGACCAATAGTACCAATATTAACGTGTGGTTTATTTCTTTCAAATTTTGCCTTAGCCATTAAAATTTTCCTCCTTAAATAGAAAATATAAATTTATAATGTTTATACTTAATTATAGTTAATATTTGTAAAAAATGCAAGAGTTAATTGCATTTTTTACAAATATTTTTAACAAATAATCTATTTTATATATATAAAATTGTAAAACAATTTTTATTCTTGACTTCTACCAGCAGCAACTTTTTCTTGAATGCTTTTTGGTACAGCTTCATAGTGATGTACTTCCATAGTATAAGTACCACGACCTTGAGTTTTAGAACGAAGGTCTGTAGAATAACCAAACATTTCTGCAAGAGGCACAAAACCGTGAACTACTTGCATACCATTTAATGGCTCCATACCTTCAATTCTACCACGACGGCTATTCATATCGCCAATAACCTCACCAGTATAGTCTTCAGGTACAGTAACATCTACTTTCATAATAGGCTCAAGTAAAGCTGGATCAGATTTTTTCATAGCATCTTTAAATGCCATAGAACCTGCAATTTTAAAAGCCATTTCAGATGAGTCTACCTCGTGGTAAGAACCATCATAACATACAGCTCTTAATCCAACAACTGGATATCCACCAATTATACCAGATTGCATAGCTTCTTGTATACCTTTATCAACAGCTGGTATATATTCTTTAGGGATAGCACCACCAACTATTTCATTAACAAACTCATAAGTTTTACCTTCGTTAGCATCCATAACTTCAAATCTGATTTTACAATGACCATATTGACCTTTACCACCAGATTGTCTAGCATACTTGCTTTCAACATCAACATCTTTTCTAAATGCTTCACGGTAAGCAACTTGAGGCGCACCTACATTAGCTTCAACTTTAAATTCTCTTAAAAGACGGTCTACAATAATTTCAAGGTGAAGCTCACCCATACCAGCAATAATAGTATCACCAGTTTCTTGGTTAGTATATGTTTTAAATGTTGGATCTTCCTCTGCAAGTTTAGCAAGAGCTATACCCATTTTATCTCTACCTTCTTTAGTTTTAGGCTCAATAGCAACAGATATAACTGGCTCTGGGAAGTTCATAGATTCAAGTATAACTTCATTATTTTCATCACAAAGAGTATCACCAGTAGTAGTAAGTTTTAAACCTACTGCTGCTGCAATATCCCCAGCATATACTTTATCTATTTCTTCACGAGAATTTGCATGCATTTGAAGTATACGTCCAATACGTTCTTTTTTACCTTTAACAGAGTTATATACATAAGAACCTGATTCTAATACACCTGAATAAACTCTAAAGAATGCAAGCTTACCAACAAATGGGTCATTCATAATTTTAAATGCTAAAGCTGCAAAAGGTTCTTCATCTGAAGAAATTCTTTCAATTTCATTTTCCTCATCTCCAGGAATATGACCTTTTATAGCAGGTATATCTGTAGGAGCTGGCATATATTCTAATACACCATCAAGAAGTTTTTGAACCCCTTTATTTCTATAAGCAGAGCCACAGAAAACAGGAACAGCTTTACAAGCTATACAAGCATCACGAAGTCCTTTTTTAAGTTCTTCCATAGTGAAAGCTTCTTCGCCTTCTTCAAAATATTTATCCATAAGCTCATCTGATGTTTCTGCAATAGATTCAATCATCTGAGTTCTATATTCATTAGCTTTATCAAGCATATCTGCTGGTATATCTTCTATAGAAATTTCTGTACCTTGTTTATCTTTGTAGATATAAGCTTTCATTTCCATAAGGTCAATAATACCAACAAAGTCATCTTCTGCTCCAATAGGAAGTTGAACAGGAACAGCATTAGCTTTAAGTCTGTCTTTAATCATAGAAACAACATTATAAAAATCTGCACCCATAATGTCCATTTTATTTACAAATGCCATACGAGGTACATTATATCTATCTGCTTGTCTCCAAACAGTTTCAGATTGAGGTTCAACCCCACCTTTAGCACAGAATACACCAACAGAACCATCAAGTACACGAAGAGAACGTTCTACCTCAACAGTAAAGTCAACGTGTCCTGGTGTATCAATAATGTTGATACGGTGCATAGGGCCATCACCAATGTTCCACTTAGTAGTTGTGGCAGCAGAAGTGATAGTGATACCTCTTTCTTGTTCTTGCTCCATCCAGTCCATAGTTGCAGTACCTTCGTGAGTATCGCCTATTTTATAGTTACGACCAGTATAGAACAATATACGTTCAGTAAGAGTTGTTTTACCAGCATCAATATGGGCCATAATCCCAATATTTCTTGTTAATTCAAGCGGGCATGCTCTAGACACACTTATTCCTCCTTTTTTGTAATTTTATATATATTAAATCTATAATTTTTTTAATTTTATTAATAAACTCAAAATTACCATTTATAATGAGAGAAAGCTTTATTTGCTTCTGCCATTTTATGAGTTTCTTCTTTCTTCTTAATAGAACCACCAGTATTATTGATAGCATCCATTATTTCACCTGCAAGACGAGCTTCCATAGTTTTCTCGCCTCTTTTTCTACTATACATAGTTAACCAACGAAGACCTAATGTTTGTCTTCTTTCTGGTCTAATTTCAATAGGTACTTGATAAGTAGCACCACCAACACGGCGAGCTTTTACCTCAAGAACAGGCATAATATTATTAAGAGCTTGCTCAAACCCTTCTAAACCAGAATTACCTGTTTTTTCTTCAACAATGGCAAATGCACCATAAACTATTTTTTGAGCAATACCTTTTTTTCCATCAAGCATAATAGAATTTATAAGCTTAGTAACTACTTTACTTTTATACATTGGATCTGGTAGTACTTCTCTTTTCGAAACATGACCTTTACGTGGCACGATTCTTCCCTCCTTAATCAACTATATTAATTCAACGGTACTTGACATTTTAAAAATGCCATTTCATGCCTATGCACAACCAAATACCATAAACAGAGTATTTAAAGTACACGGCATTTTAAATATTTTTACTAAAAATTATTTTTTAGCTTTAGCACGTTTAGCGCCATATTTAGAACGAGCTTGCTTTCTATCAGCAACCCCAGCAGTATCAAGAGTACCTCTAATAATATGGTAACGAACCCCAGGTACGTCTTTTACTCTACCACCTCTAATAAGAACAACGCTATGCTCTTGTAAATTGTGTCCCTCACCAGGAATATAGGCTGTAACCTCTATACCATTAGAAAGTCTAACCCTAGCGATTTTTCTAAGAGCTGAGTTAGGTTTTTTAGGTGTAGCAGTTTTAACAGATGTACAAACTCCTCTTTTTTGTGGAGAACTCATGTTAGTTTGCTTTTTTCTAAGAGAGTTTAACCCTTTTTGTAAAGCAGGAGCAGTAGATTTTTCAATTTTTGTTTGTCTACCTTTTCTTACTAACTGATTAAATGTTGGCATTAATTGCACCTCCCTGTAAAATTTAAATACTTCTGTGTATAAGTAGTTATATACATAAACACATTTATAAATTTTATCATTAAATGCTAAAAAAGTCAAGTTTTTTAAATATATTTTTTACCTTTTTATTTTGTAATAAGTATCCAAATACTTTTATAAAAAATCTATTTATTATTTTATATATTATGTAAAATATACGTATAAATTATTCCTATATTTATAATTTTTAACAAAGTTATTATACTTTTGTTAAAATATTTAGATATTTTATTATTTGACAACAAAATAAAAAATAAGGTAAAAAATATATTTAAAATTAATATGAAAAGGTGTTGATAAATCAACACCTTTTTACTATAACATTCTACTATTTTTGTATTCTCCTGTTTCATTAAATTCTACCCATTCACAAATATTTTCTGCGTGATCACCTATTCTTTCAAAGTATTTTGCTATCATAAGAAAGTCAACACACATATCTGATAAATCATTAGATTTTTTAAGAATCTCTATAACTTCAGATTTAACTTTTGTAAATAATGAATCTAATTCGTCATCTATTTCTATAATTTGTTTAGTAAGTTCTGTATCTCCTTTAACAAATGCTTCTATTGAACCTTTTACCATCTTTTTAGCAATACTTGCCATCTGTGGAATATGTTCTACTATTTCAAAAAAGTGATCTGTATCAATTTTTAAAATTATGCTTGCTATATCAGATGCTTGATCACCTATTCTTTCCATATCTGTAACCATTTTTAAAGCTGTAGAAACTATTCTTAAATCTTTAGCAACTGGTTGTTGACGTAATATTAATGATAGACAATGACTTTCTATTGCCTTTTCCATATCATCTATTTCACTATCTTTTTTTATAATCTCTTTAGCTAAGCTATGGTCCTGTGTTTTTAAAGAAATTATTACATTTTCTATTGCTTCTTCTATCAAAGCACCCATTTTTATAAGTTCAACGTTTAATTTTTCTATTTCATTTTGAAATCCAAGTCTACCAGACATATTACCCCTCCTAAATTCAAATATATTAATTATCTTATCCAAATCTTCCTGTAATGTAATCTTCTGTCCTTTTATCTCTTGGTCTTGTAAAAATATCTTCTGTTGTTCCCATTTCTACCATTTCTCCAACTAAGAAAAATGAAGTATAATCTGATATCCTTGCTGCTTGTTGCATATTATGTGTAACTGTAACAACTGTATATTCTTTTTTAAGTTCAGACATAAGCTCTTCTATTTTTATAGTAGATATAGGGTCTAAAGCTGACGTAGGCTCGTCCATCAATAAAACTTCTGGCTTAACTGCTAAAGCTCTTGCTATACAAAGCCTTTGTTGTTGTCCTCCTGATAACCCTAAAGCAGATTTTTTTAATCTATCTTTAACTTCATCAAAAATTGCTGCACCTTTTAAACTACTTTCTACTATTTCATCTAAAACAGCTTTAGATTTTATACCGTGTATTCTAGGTCCATAGGCAATGTTATCATATATACTCATAGGAAATGGATTTGGTTGTTGAAAAACCATTCCAACTTTTTTCCTAAGTAATGTTGTATCAACTTTAGGAGAGTATATATCCTCTCCATCTAATAGTACTTTACCTTCTATCTTTACATTTTCAACAAGATCATTCATTCTGTTAAGAGTTTTTAAAAAAGTTGATTTACCACAACCAGAAGGTCCTATAAAAGCTGTTATTTTTCCTTTTTCTATATTCATATTTATATTTTTTAGCGCTTGATGTGCACCATAATATAAATCTAAATTTTCAACAGAAATTTTAGTATTATTATCCATCTTTATTCCTCTTTCATAAATTATTTTTACTTCTACTTAATATAAGTTTTGTTATCATATTAAGTAAAAATACTAAACATAGTAATACAAAACCTACACCAAATGCGTTATCATATTCTGCCTTTGACATACTAAGATACATTTGTATTGTCAATGTCCCACCAGAATTAAATATATGTGTAAATAAATTTTTAGGTAATAAATAAACGCTTCCTGCTGTAAATAATAATGCTGCTGATTCACCAATTATTCTACCCATAGCAAGTATTGTACCAGTAACTATACCTGGAGTAGCACTTGGTAATATAATAGTTCTTATCATATACCACTTTGTACTTCCCATTCCTATTGCACCATCTCTATAACCTTTAGGAACTGTCCTTAAAGACTCTGTTGTTGTTCTTATTATTAATGGTAAAATCATTATAGTAAGAGTTAAGCTACCACACAATATAGAAAACTTAAGATTTAATGTTATTCCAAAAAACACCATACCAAAAAGACCGTATATTATAGATGGTATACCTGCTAAAGTTTCTGTAGTAAACTCTATAATGCGAACAAATTTTGCATTTTTAGCATATTCATTTAAGTATATTGCTGAACCTATCCCTATTGGTAAAGCTATCAATAATGTAATAATTATAATGTATAATGTATTTACTATATTACCTAATATCCCAAAAGTTTGGTTAATTGTCGATGGTACTGTAGATATAAATTCCCAATTAACTTTAGATATGCCTCTATATGTTACATATCCTATTATTGATAATAATATAACTACTGTTATTATCATAGCTAAATATATTAAAACAAGTAATATATTATCTAAGGGTCTACTTTTTTTATTATAAATACTATTTTCCATTATTTATCCCCCTTTTTTAATATTCTACTTATAATTATATTTATAGCCATTATAAATATAAATAATACAAGCCCTATTGTAAATAATGCTTCTCTATGAAGACCTGAAGAATATGACATTTCAGATACTATTCCGGTTGTTAAAAATCTTACTGAATTAAATGGAAGTGGTAAATTTACAGAGTTTCCAGATACTAAAACTATCGCCATAGCCTCACCTATCGCTCTACCAATACCTAAAACTATTGCTGTTATTATACCAGATTTAGCAACTGGTATACATACCTTAAATATAGTTTGAACATATGTAGCACCAAGAGCTAAAGATGCTTGCTTTAAGCTAACTGGAACGGATTTTAAAGCTGTTTCACTAACATTTATAACTGTTGGTAAAATCATTATAGCTAAAACTAAAATAGCTGCTAAAAGGTTTGCTCCACCTGTAAATTGATGATTAGGGTCATTTTTAAATAATACCAATTCTAATTTATATATTGCCGGATTTATTATTAAAAGTCCAAAAAGACCATATATTATAGATGGTATCCCTGCTAAAAGCTCTACACAAGGTTTTATAAATTTATATACTTTCTTATTTGCTATATCTGATAAAAAAACTGCTGTAAGTACACCAATAGGAACCCCTATAATTATAGATAAAAATGTTCCTATAATAGATGTTAAAATAATATATGCTATACCAAAAGATGGTACTTCTGCTGTTGGTTTCCATACACTATTAAACAACATATCTTTTATACCTATTTTAAAAATAGCTGGTGTACCTGATATAATCATATAAAGAGTTATAGCAAATACTGCTATAATTGCTGTAAGTGAGCATAAAAAAAAGATTATATGCATACTTTTTTCTAAAGCCGAATTACTTTTATTTTTAGAAAAAATACTTTCTTGTTGTTTTGTATCCATATTATTATACCTTTCTTAATAGATAAAACATTTTAAAGAAGAATATAATATAAAATTTATATTATATTCTTCTTTATGTAAATTAATCTAAACTAACTAACCCTACTTTTTCTATTAATTGTTTTCCTTCTTCACTACTTAAAAAATTAAATAATTCTTGTACTTCTGGTTTTTGTTCTGATATTTGACCATTAGTAGCCATAACAAATGGACGTGAAAGTTTATATTCTCCAGATTTTATAGTTTCAGATGTTGGCTCAGAATCATCAATATTTAAAACTTTTGCACTAGAATTTTCTATAACATCTAATGATACATACCCTATAGAACCAGGAGTTGATTCAACTTTACCTACAACTGCACCTGTAGAATCTATTTCTTGAGAATAAACACATTGGTCTTTTAATTCAAGAATTTCTTCAAAAGCACCTCTAGTACCTGAACCTGATTCTCTACCAATAACAACTATTCCCATATCTTCTCCACCAACTTCACTCCAATTTTTTATTGTTCCATTATATATACCTTTAAGTTGGTCTAAAGTTAAACTTGATACAGTACTTTCTGGATGTGTTATAATAGCAATACCATCAAGTGCTACTATATTTTCCACAATACCTTTATCCAATTCTTCTTGCTTTAAGTTTCTAGAAGAATTACCAATATCTACTGTTTTATTAGCAACTGCTTCTACACCAGCACTAGACCCTGTAAATTGAGCTGTTACTGTAACATTTGGATATTTTTGCATAAATACTTCTGCTAAAGAATTTGATAATTTCTCCATTGATGTAGAACCATTCATTGTTATACTTCCGCTTAATTGGGAATTACCATCTGATGTATTATTGTCTCCTGCCCCACTATTGCTACCACAACCAACTAATGTTGTAATAACTAATGTTGATGTTAATAAAAATTTAAATATTTTTTTCATTTTCATATTCACTTCTCCAAATAATTTATTTAATTTTAATACACCTTAATTATATATTATATAATTTTAGATTAATATCAATATAAAGTATAAAGTTTGTAAAATTTTTGTAAAATTTTAAATATTTATTATATTTAATTATATCAATTTATTCATATTTTCGACATATTGTAAAATTATTATTATAAATATTTATTTTCTTAAAGTTTTATATAATAAAAATCCCCAGAAAAGTAACATTTCTGGGGAAATATAAATCGATAATAAAAATTAACGTTTTGAAAACTGTGGAGCACGACGAGCTGCTTTTAAGCCGTATTTTTTTCTTTCTTTCATTCTTGGGTCCCTTGTTAAGAAACCAGCTTTTTTAAGAGAAGGTCTTAAATCATTATCTGCTTGAATTAAAGCTCTAGAAATACCATGTCTTATAGCACCTGCTTGACCAGTAGTACCTCCACCTTTAACATTAACTAATACATCAAATTTAGTAGTAGTAGTAGTTAATTCTAATGGTTGTCTAATAATAAGTTTTAAAGTATCAAGACCAAAATATTCATCTATATCTCTCTTGTTTATAGTTATCTTTCCATTTCCTGGTACTAAATAAACTCTAGCTACTGAGCTCTTTCTTCTACCAGTACCATAATATCTAGCTGCTGACATTTTTTACCCTCCTATACACCTTAAAAATTAAATTCTAATACTTCTGGTTTTTGTGCTTGATGATTGTGTTCAGCACCAGCATAAACGTGAAGCTTTTTAAACATTTTTCTACCAAGAGCGTTTTTAGGTAACATACCTTTAACAGCAAGTTTAAATACTTCTTCTGGTTTTTTATCCATCATAGCTCTTAAAGTAGTTTCTTTAAATCCACCAACATAATCTGAATGTTTTCTATATAATTTTTGGTCTAATTTTTTACCAGTAACTTTAACTTTATCTGCATTAATAACAATTACAAAATCACCTGTATCTAAGAAAGGTGTATAAATAGGTTTATTTTTACCTCTTAAAACACTAGCAACCTCTGAAGCAATACGACCTAAAGTTTTATCTGTTGCATCAACAACATACCATTTTCTTTCTATTTCAGCTGTTTTAGCTATAAATGTTGTTCTCATTTATGGTTCCTCCTTGGAAATATCAATTATTACATATATTCGAAACCCGGGGCTAACGGATCTAGAAGTGGCAATAAAAACATTAATATTATATCCCATATTATATTATATGTCAATAATTTTTACCATTTTAAATATAATTTTTTGTTAAAGATATGTTAATTACATTTAATACTTTAAATTTTATAATAGTGGTGCAAATATTTGTAATATTGACCTATAAAGCTTTCTTATAGCAGAAACACTATAACACTCTTCTATTGTATATATATTACATTTTTCTAATGTGTTCAAATAATCTTTTTTCATATCTAATATAGATTTAGATTTATATATCCATACACCACATTCAAAATGTAAATATAAACTTCTATAATCTAGATTTATAGTTCCTATAACAGCATATTTATCATCTACAACAAAACTTTTTGCGTGTATAAATCCAGGTTTATATTCATATATTTTTACTCCACTTTCTATAAGTACCTGATAATTTGACCTGGTAACTTCAAATACATTTTTTTTATCTGGTATAAAAGGAGTAACTATTCTAACATCTATTCCTTTTTTTGCTGCAGTACATAAGGCAGATGTCATTTCATAGTCTATAATTAAATATGGAGTATTTATATAAATATAATTTGTAGCACTATTTATAAGGTTCATAAAAACATTGCTACTAACTATCTCTTTATCAAGAGGACTATCACTAAATGGAACTATATAACCATCATTTTTATATAAAATATTATCTTCATTTACAAAATTATATTTATAATTTAAAAAATTTTCATCTACCTTCCTTAAAAACTTCCAAATGTTTAAGAACATTATTGTAAATCCCCAAACACCTTCGCCTTTTATCATTATTCCAGTATCTTTCCAATGACCAAAACGCTCTTTTTCATTTATATACTCATCTGCTAAATTTATACCTCCTGTAAAAGCTACTTTACCATCTATAACTGTTATTTTTCTATGAGTTCTATTATTATATATAATAGTAAATATCAAATTTGCAGGATTAAATATACTGCATTTTATCCCTAGCTTTTCAAGATATTTATCATAATTTTTAGGGAGAGTCATTATACAGCCAAAATCATCATATATTAAACGAACTTCAACCCCTTGCTTAACTTTTCTTTCTAATACATCCAGTATAGATTGCCACATTTTACCTTCAGAAATTATAAAATATTCCATAAAAATAAATTTTTCTGCTTTTTCTAATTCTTCTAAAAGTGACTTATAATATTCTTCACCTATTTTAAAATACTTACTTTCTCTGTTATCAAATATTTGACTTTCCCCATAATCAATAAGGTATTTAGCTTGTCTCATTGCTATAATGTCTTCTTCTTTTAATTTATGTAAAATTTCTTTATCCTTTAATATAACTTTAGATAAATCTTCTATATGTTTTGCATAATAACTTTTTTGTTTCTTTTTTGTAACTTTACTAAATTTACCACTACTAAATAGTGCATAAAATATCCAACCAAGCTGTGGGAAAAGCATTATTGGTATAATCCAAGCTATTTTATATGAAGGGTTCATATTACTATTAATTAAAAATAATAATATTAATACACTAAATAAAATTCCTATAAGATAAAAATAGAAAAAATATTCTTGAAACTTAATTACAACAAATATTATTAAAGCTATTTGTATAAAAAAGGCAACTAATAATATCATCATTCTCCCAAAAAGTATATCTATGAACTTTTTCATTTGCAATTCTCCTATATATATTTTTTTTATTATAATACATTATACATAAAAAATCAATTTTTAAAATAATTTTATTAATAAAAATATAGTTATTGTTATAGTTGTATATTATTACATTGTTGTTGTCTACAAAAATCGTAAACTTTTAAAGCTATAATACATTCTTCTCTAACTCTATCATTAAGTGGTGAAGCTGCTCCACATTCATTTTCAATTTCAAAAGCACTCATTTTAAATCCTCCTTTATTAAATAACTACATTTTTATTGATTTTTATTAATTTCTTTTGTTTTTTAACTCCTTAATATATATTATTATAAAATACAATTTTTGTTACAAGTTTTTATATTAAAAAAATACCAAAATATAAATCCTGGCATTTTTATTTTAAAATTATTTTTTTTCTTTTCTTTTTCTTGTTGTCATTATTCCACCTATTCTACCACTTTCTTTTGCTGTTAAGCTTTTCCAACCACCTTCATTTATTTTATCCATAAGTCCTAGTTCGTTAGCTATTTCATATTTTAATATATCCTCTTTTGTTTTTGGTTTATTTTCTTTTTTCATACTTTCTCCTTAAAATACATTATAATACTTATATTATTATAAATTTTTTCATATTATATACATATAATTACTTAAAATGTAGGTGATTTTATGAAAAATATTATATTTGCAATATTAGAAGAAGAAAATAGCAATGGGAAAATAATAGCAGAAAATTTATCAAAAGAGCTTAATATTCCTTTTTATGACAAGGAAATTATAGAGCTTGCATCTAAAAATAGCAATATATCTAAAGATATTTTTTATACAATAGAAGATTGGAAATTAAACAGACTTTTTACACCATTTCCTGTAGATTTTTGTATAGGGTTTAACTTACCACTTATATCAGATTTTATCCCTATTCAAGATAAAACTTTTATTGAAAAGTCTAAAGCAATAAAACAATTAGTAGAAAACAAATCTTGTGTTATATTTTGTAAAGCCTCAAATTATATATTAAGAAATTATAAAAATTGTATAAAAGTTTTAATCTATTCTAAAGATGAAGACAGAGTAAAATACATAAGTAATAAATTAAATTTACCATTAAAAAATAGTAAAAAATTTTTAAAAAAACAAGACAAAAAGCTATCTTCTTATTACGGATATTATACTTGTGAAAACTGGGATAATAAAAAATCTTACGATATTTTTTTAAATAGTAGTACCCTTGGAATAAATAATTGTATATATATTCTAAAGTCTTTATATAAAAGTATGCTAAATGAATTATAATTTCTATAAAAAGCTAAATTAAAAACCAAATAATTTAGCTTTTTATTTATACTTTGACTTTTATTTTTTTAATTGATATACTATTTATAAAATCTTTATTTAGTTAAGGAGGTAATTATGAGAGTAAACTACCATACACATACTTATAGATGTAAACACGCATCTGGAAGAGAAGAAGACTATGTTTTAAATGCTATTGAAAAAAATCTTTCAGTGCTTGGATTTAGTGATCACGGACCTTTTAAAGATTATGACTATAGTCTTAGAATGGATTTTAATGAATTGGAAGAATATATATTAACTATTAACAATTTAAAAGAAAAATATGATGATAAAATAACTATAAAATCTGGTTTAGAAATTGAGTATTTACCAGATAAAATACCTTATTATAAAGAATTACTTAAAGAATATAAATTAGACTATTTAGTATTAGGACAACATTTTTATAAAAACAACAATAACAAATTTATAAATACATACCTTATAGAAGACTCTTCAGAATTTTTAAACTATGCTAAAGTCATTATAGAAGGTATGAAAACAGGTCTTTTTAAATTTTTAGCTCACCCTGATGTTATATTTATAAATAATGTAGTTTGGGATAACAATTGTAATAAGTTTTGTGATTTAATAGTTAATTCCGCCAAAGAAAATGACTTTATATTAGAATTTAATGCTAATGGTATGAGAAAAGGAAAAAAAGATTTTTATGATGGTTTTCGCTATGCTTATCCTCATAAAAAATTTTGGCAAAGAGTAGCAGAAGAAAACATTAAAGTTATTATAAACTCTGACTGCCATTCTCAAGAACAAATTTGGGATAATAGTATGGACTTAGCATATAAAGAAGCTAAAGATTTAGGTCTTAATATAATAACTGAAATTTTTTAAATTAACTTAACATACCTTTACAAAAGATAAGAGATTAATCCTTATATCTGTACTTAACTTATTTAATTTTAAAAAAACAAAAAATAGGTAATATTCTATACTGTCAAAATGCAACATAAGCTATATTAACTAAAATTAATGGTGCTAACATAAAAATATTTGGTGGTTATATATCTACCTATATATAAAACTCAGTAAATAATAAAAATAGTGCATTATATAATGCACTATTTTTATTATTTTGCTACTATATTAACTATTCTTCCAGGCACATATATTTCTTTAATAATATTTAACCCTTCTAATTTATCTGATAAGATTTCTTTAGCTAAAGCTAAAACATTATCTTTATTAGCATCTGCCTCTATTTTAAGGCTACCTTTAACTTTACCATTAATTTGTAATGCTATTTCTATTGTACTATCTTTCATTTTTTCTTCATCATAAGTACACCATTTGTTTTTAAATACACTTTCTGTATTACCAACCATTTGCCAAAGTTCTTCGCAAATATGAGGTGTAAATGGAGCTAAAAGTGTAATAATAGTTTCTAATGTATCTCTATCTACTCCACCAATATTTTTAGCCTCTGCAACTATTTTATTTGTAAATTCCATAAAACCAGAAACAACTGTATTAAGGGTTAAAGCCTCCAAACGATTTGTTATTTCATAAACCATTTTATGACGGAGTTTTACCATTTCATCACTAGGTTCTACTATTTTATCTTTATACTCATCTACAAATTTCCATACTTTATTTAAGTATCTAAATGTACCATCTATACCACTGTCGTCCCACTCACAGTCTATTTCTGGTGGTCCTACAAAAAGTTCATATAATCTTAATGAATCACAACCATACTTTTCTACAAGCTCATCTGGAGAAACTACATTTCCTTTAGATTTACTCATTTTAGCCCCATCTTTAGTAATCATACCTTGGTTAAAAAGGTGTAAAAATGGCTCGTCAAAATCTACTACTCCTATATCATTTAAAAACTTAGTATAAAATCTTGCATATAAAAGATGTAAAACAGCGTGTTCTATACCACCTACATACATATCAACTGGTAACCATTTTTTAAGTGCCTCTTTGCTTGCAAGTTCTTTATTATTGTTTACATCACAATATCTAAGGAAATACCAAGAAGAACCAGCCCATTGAGGCATTGTATTAGTTTCTCTTTTAGCATTACTTCCACATTTAGGACAAGTAGTATTAACCCATTCTTCTATTGCAGCAAGAGGAGATTCTCCTGTGCTAGTTGGCTGATATGATGAAACATTAGGCAATTCTACTGGTAAATCTTCTTCCCTAACGCCTACTATACCACATTTATCACAATGTACTAAAGGTATTGGCTCACCCCAATAACGTTGTCTTGAAAATACCCAATCTCTAAGCTTATAGTTTACTGTCTTCTTACCAATTCCTTGTTCTTCTAAAAATGATGCTATAACTTCTTTAGCTTCAGAAGATTTTATTCCATCAAATTTATCAGAATTAACCATAATACCTTCTTCTAAAAAAGGTTCTTCCATATTTTCTTTTAAATCCTCATCACATTTTTTAATAACTTGTAATATAGGCAAATCAAATTTTTTAGCAAATGAAAAATCTCTATCGTCGTGAGCTGGTACACACATAATAGCACCAGTACCATAATCTGCTAATACATAATCAGAAATCCAAATAGGCAATTTTTTATTGTTTAAAGGATTTACACCATAAGCACCAGTAAATACACCTGTTTTTTCTTTTTCTGTCATTCTATCAACAGAAGATTTTGTACTAGCCTCGAATATATATTGCTCAACTGCTTCCTTTTGCTCATCTGTAACAATATCTTTTATAACCTTATGTTCTGGAGCTAAAACCATAAAGCAAGCACCATATAAAGTATCTGGTCTTGTTGTAAATACCTTTATTTTTTCATTTTTTCCTTCTACTTCAAAATCTATCTCTGCTCCATAACTCTTTCCTATCCAGTCAGATTGCATTTTTTTAACTTTTTCCGGCCAATCTAATTTATCTAAATCATTTAAAAGCTTTTCAGCATAATTTGTAATTTTAAGCATCCATTGACGAAGATTTTTCTTAGTAACTTGTGAACCACATCTATCACACTCTCCATTTGTAGCCTCTTCATTAGCTAAAACAGCTTTACAACTAGGACACCAGTTTAAAGGCATTTCTTTTTCATAAGCAAGTCCATTTTCAAACATTTTTAAAAATATCCATTGAGTCCACTTATAATAATTAGGGTCTGTTGTGTTTATTTCTTTATCCCAGTCATAAATTGCACTTATTTCTTTTAACTGCCTTTTAACATTAGATATACTTTGCTCTGTTGCAATAGATGGGTGCGTACCTGTTTTTATAGCATAATTTTCTGCTGGTAAACCAAATGCATCCCAACCCATAGGATGTAAAACTTCATACCCTTGTAAAACTTTATATCTGCTTATAACATCACTTAATACATAACCTCTCCAATGCCCAACATGTAACCCATTACCAGATGGATAAGGAAACATATCTAAACAATAATATTTAGGTTTATTTGTATTAGTCGGATTTATAGGATTTTCTTCCCAAATTTTACGCCATTTTTTTTCTAGACTATTAAAATCATATCTATTCATAACTACCTCCAAAGTTTTTAAATATTTAAAAGCCCCTTTATCTCACTTAAAAATATACTTTAAAAAATTTTTAAACATATCTTTAAAATATAGAGACGAAAGGGGCTTTTTCCGTGGTACCACTCTATTTCGTAAAAGGTAAAAACCTAAAATTACGCACTTATAATCCTATAACGGGGACAACCGAAAATACCTACTATCATTTCAGCATTTTTGCTCCAAGGCGAGTTGGGCAAAAAGTAATATTGACTTACACCAACCGTCAACTCTCTAAAAAAACTTATTTTGCTTAATATTCCTTTTCATAGCATTTACATAATTGTATAAATATTTATAACATAAATTTAATATTATTTCAAGCATTATTTTATAAAAGTATTAATTAATACCATAAGTATTAGTTATAGGATCTAAAAATAAATTTATTTTAGGTGGATTAATGGTAAAGTACATCATAAAAAATACAATTAAAAATATAATAAAAATTCCTATATAATTACTATTTTCCTTATATAAAAACTTTGTTTGTAACATTTTATAACTAAAATAATATGTTACAAACACACCTAATATAAATGTAGCTATATCTAATAATAGATAATTATTACCTAAAATACCTGTATAGGTATAAAATGATACTATTATAGTAAATATACCTAATAATATAGATAAGGCTTTAACTATTATAAAGTTATCCAAATCTTTTCCATACATAAAATATTCAAATAAAGAAAATATTATAACAGGTGTTATCAACAACTTTAAATGTTCCCAAGTACTTTCATTAACAGGGCTAAAGTATCCTATAATAATATTCTCATCAAAGAATTTATATGTAAAATGCAATAAACTTCCTATAATAACTGTAAATATAAACCCTATTATATGATATTTTTTTAAATTCATAAAACCACCTCTTATACATAATATTAATTATAATATGTATAAAAGATTTTATTATGCTTATTTTTCTTTAATAATATCTTTTATTTCTTTTATAGATATTAATATAGCTGATATAAATAAAAATACATCTGCTAAATTAAAAATTGGAGCTTTTTTATACTTTATATATATAAAATCTGTTATATTTTTATTTTTTATCCTATCTATAAAATTCCCTAAAGCTCCACCTAAAGCAAGTGAAAAACTTAATTTTTTTAATTTAGACTTTTCTTTAAAAGCAAAATAAAATAATATGCCTACTAATGTTAAACATATACTTACTATTACATATATTAATTTTTTAGTATTTTTTAAAAAGCCATACGCAAGTCCTTCATTTTTTATATAACAAATGTATACTATATCTTTATATAAACTTACCTCTTCATTTAACTTATATTTTCTTTTTACATAACTTTTTGTTCCTAGATCTATTATTATTAATGCTATTATAATAAAAAAATATAGCATTAAATCACCCCCTCTATTTTTTACATTATAACATATATCATATTAAAATATATACTTTATAATTAATTTTTATAAAAATTTAATTTTATTGTTGTATTAATTTTAAAAATATATTATAATTATATTACAAAAATGTTTTTTTGAAGGGAGATAATAAAATGGCTTTAGTAACTACTAAGGAAATGTTTAAAAAAGCTTTCGAAGGTAAATATGCTATCGGTGCTTTTAATATTAACAATATGGAAATTATACAAGGTGTTGTAAATGCAGCTGCAAAACTTAACTCTGCTGTTATTTTACAAGTTTCTAAAAGTGCTTTAGCATATGCTGGTCCTAAATATTTAATGGCTATGGTTAATGCTGCAATTGAAGAAACTGGTATTGATATTGCTGTACATTTAGACCATGGTCCAGATTTAGAAACAGTTAAAAAAGTTATTGATGCTGGTTTTACATCTGTTATGTTTGACGGTTCTCATTTTGAATATGAAGAAAACGTTGCTAAAACTAAAGAGGTTGTAGATTACGCTCACTCTAAAGGTGTTGTAGTTGAAGCCGAACTTGGTATGCTTGCTGGTGTAGAAGATGATGTAAATGTTGCTGCTGAACATGCTACTTATACAGATCCAGACCAAGCTGTTGATTTTATCAAAAGAACTGGTGTTGACTCTTTAGCTATTGCCATTGGTACAAGCCATGGAGCTTACAAATTTAAAGGTGAAGCTAAATTAAGATTTGATATTCTTGAAAATATTACTGCTAAATTAGAAGCTGAAGGTATACATAGCTTCCCTATCGTTTTACATGGTGCTTCTTCTGTAGACCAAAATTGTGTAAAAACATGTAATGATTTTGGTGGTAAAATTGATGGCGCTAGTGGTATCCCTAACGATATGCTTAGAAAAGCTTCTAGTATGGCTGTATGTAAAATAAATATGGATACAGATTTAAGACTTGCTATGACTGCAGGTATTAGAAAATTCTTTGGAGAAAATCCTTCTGCATTTGACCCTAGAGGATATTTAGGTGTTAGTAGAGAGCTTATTCAAAAATTAGTAGAAGATAAAATTGAAAATGTTTTAGGTTCTAAAGATTCTATGAAATAATTTTTATTATCTTTAATAATACCCCACCTTATAAGGTGGGGTATTAAATTTATTAACTTTTATTGTTTTTTTGACTGTTTTCTATTAAACTTAAAAATGGATATGGATTTATCCAAAGCTCATCTTTTGTAAGATTTGTTGCAACCTCTATACCCAAATGTAAATGCACTTCAAAATTACCTTTTGTTCCCTCTATTTTACTATACCCAGTATTTCCCATATAACCTATTACATCTCCTGATAATACTTCTTTTCCTTTTACTATACCTTCTTCAAATTTATCTAAATGTGCATAATAATAATAGTTTCCACTTTTTGATTTTATACCTACTCTATAACCACCCTTTTCATTCCAACCTATATTTTCTATAACCCCATTAGTCATACTTATTATAGGTATCCTTCCTGGTATATTTTCTTTATCCATAATATCTGTTCCCGTATGTATCCTTTTACCACCATATGTTCTTTCTGCACCATAACTATCTCCATATATATAATTTTTAGCATAATCTAAAGATATAGGAAAGGTTTGTATTTCATCGGTTATATTTTTAATTAAATTATAATAAGGCTCTACACTTTTTTTGCTATACTTATTTTTTATATCATCATAATTCATAATAAAATCTTGTTCTATATTTGATATATCTAAATTTTTCTCATTAAAAAAATTATTCTCTATTGCATAATATGTAAGCATTTCACAAAATTCTATATTATATTTCTTTGATATTTCTTCTACTTTAATTATATTATCTGAGGATATTTTAAAAGATGCAACATTAGATAAAGAAATATTTAATTTATCTTTATTAAAATTTTTAAAAATAAATATTAGTATTAAACCTAAAAATACAATAAATAATATGTACTTTAATATTTTATAGTATTTGTTATATATTTTAGATTTTTTATAATATGTACTTTTTTTCATTTTATAACCACCTTATCGTAATATTATAAAATATATATATTTAAAACTATAAATATTCATACTAAATTTTATTATTCTTTAAATTTAATAAAATATCTTTTATAAATAAATCAACGTATTTTTTATTGTTCTAATTTTAATATATTATTTAATTATAGTTTGTATTAAAATAAGATAAAGTATATTTATACTTTATCTTATTTTTTGTTAACTTACAATGTTAAAGTTTTCATCTGTATTATACCAACCAGTTATTTTCCATTTATCTCCCTCTAATTTAAGATAATAAACATAATAGTATGTTTGGAAAGCACTATCTTCTTTAGTAACTTTTACATATGCAAGTGTATTATCATTTTGGTCGTAGTCAGTAGATTTAATATTTATACTTGTCACCTTTATTTTATTACTTTTTAAATTTTCAATGTTAGCCAAAACAGTATTTATTTGTTCATCTAAAGCATTGTTTGCTACTAAATTATCTGATAATAGTATTCTTTGTTTTTCTATTATATTAGGCACTATAGATAAATCTTTTATCTTATCTCCATATAATAGCTTATAACTTTCTGTATATATTGAAACAACCTCTTCAGGTGTTTTAGGGTAATTTTCTTCAGTTATAGCAATAATTTTATCATATATAGATTGTGCTATTGATTTATCCTCTTTATTAAAATATCCCGATGTATCTCCTGTTTTAACCATAGAAATAGAAAAGAACCCTATTATTATAAATATTACCAAAATAATAAACAATATACCTATTATATTATTACCTTTTTTACTACTTTTCTTACTATCATCATATTTTCTGTTTGTATTATTTTTATTTGTCATAGTATAACCCCCCTATTCTATAACATTTTTTATAATATCCCAAAGCTTTTCTCTACCATCTTTAGTTTCACTAGAAAATGGAACTAATAAGTCCTCTTTATCAAGCTGAAGACTTTTACTTATAATAGAAATATGTTTATTTATTTGACTTCTTTTAAGTTTATCACTTTTAGTAGTAACTATTATTATTTTATATCCATAATGCTTTAGCCAATCATACATTATTTTATCATTATCACTAGGTTCATGTCTTATATCTATAAGCAATATAATAGACTTTAGCTGACTTCTTTCTAAAAGATATTCTTCTATCATTTTTCCCCATTTTGCAATTTCAGACTTAGCTGCTCTAGCATATCCATACCCAGGTAAGTCTACAAAATGTACTATATTTTCTATATTATAAAAATTTATAGTCCTAGTTTTTCCTGGATTTTGACTAGTTCTAGCTAAAGATTTCCTATTTACCATACAATTTATAAGTGAAGATTTTCCTACATTAGATTTTCCCACAAAGGCTACCTCTGGTAATTCTGTATTTGGGTATTGATCCTTTCTTCCACAAACTGCTGTTAATTCTACATTATTTACATTCATAATAATTCTCCTTAGTTTAATATAGCATACTGTAAAACAGTCTCTATATGATTAGCTAATATTATTTCTATACCTTCTTTAACATATTCCGGCATTTCATCTATATCTACCTCATTATCTTTTGGTACAATAACTGTTTTTATACCTATCCTTTTAGCTGCTAATATTTTTTCTTTAAGCCCACCAATAGCTAAAACATTACCCCTTAAAGTTATTTCTCCTGTCATAGCTACATTCTTATTAACTTTTTTATTTGTTAAAGCTGATATAATAGCTGTTGTCATAGTTATACCAGCTGATGGACCATCTTTAGGTGTTGCTCCTTCCGGTATGTGTATATGTATATCATTTACTTTATAAAAATTTTTAGCTAGATTGTATTTTTTGTAATTTGACCTAATATAGCTAATTGCTGCTTGTGCAGATTCGTTCATTACCTTTCCTATATTACCTGTTATAGACAATTTACCATTACCCTCCATAACAGCTACTTCTATATCTAAAGTAGTCCCTCCAACACTTGTCCAAGCAAGCCCCCTAACACAACCTACCATATCCTTTTTATTTAAGTATTCCTTTTTATACTTAGGTACACCTAAAAATTCTTTTATATTTGCATTAGATATAATTACATTTTTATTATTATTTTCTAATCCTAATTTAACTGTTTTTCTACAAAGCTTAGCTATGTTTCTTTCTAATTGTCTTACACCTGTTTCTCTTGTATACTCTGTTATTATCTTTTTAATAATAGATTTATTTATCTTTAAATTAGATTTAGACAAATTGTGATTTTCTAGTTGTTTGGGTATTAAAAAATTAGTTGCTATAATTTCTTTTTCTTCTACTGTATAGCTAGATAACTGTATTATTTCTAATCTATCTCTTAAAGGAGCTGGTATTTTTGATATATCATTTGCAGTACATATGAAAAACACCTTTGATATATCAAATGACATCTCTAGATAATTATCTTTAAACTCTTTGTTTTGCTCCTTATCCAAAACCTCTAATAAAGCTGCTGATGGATCCCCTCTAAAATCCGTAGATATTTTATCTATTTCATCTAAAAGGACTAAAGGGTTATTAGTTTTAGTTTCATTTATAGCTCTTATTATTCTACCAGACATAGCTCCTATATATGTCTTTCTATGACCCCTAATTTCTGCCTCATCTCTTAATCCACCTAAAGATATTCTTGTATATTTTACATTAAGAGCATTAGCTATACTTTTAGCTATAGATGTTTTACCAACCCCTGGTGGACCTAAAAGACAAAGTATAGGGGTATTAACATTATCTGATGTTTGCATAACTGCTATGTGCTCTACTATTCTTTCCTTTACATCTTCAAGTCCAAAATGTCCTTTTTCCAGCTTTTCCTCTAAGTTTAAAATATCCTTATTAACTTCTGATGATTGCTCCCAAGGCAAATTTATTGCAAAGTTTATATAATCATTACATACAGTATACTCTGGAGAAGATGTTTGTATCTTATCTAACCTATTTATTTCTTTTTCTAATTTTTCTTTAGCATAATTAGGTATAGGCTTAGTATTTAATAAAACTCTATATTCCTCTGCATCACTATTATTATCTTTATCTAACTCTTTTTTTATAGTTTTTAGTTGTTCTCTCAAATAATATTCTTTTTGCGTTTTGTCTATACTAACTTTAGTTTTAGATAATATATCTGTTTCTATTTTAGATATTTTAATTCTTTTTGTTAATGATTTTATAAAATGTTCTAACTGTAATTTAAAAGATACTTCATTTAAAATATTTAACTTATCCTCTAAATCTATATCTACATTGTTTAATAAACTTATAAATATATCTTGTATATCATTATTAGATAATATATCCATTATCAAATCTGGCATAAAATTATTTTTTATTTTTGCATATTCTGAAAATGTATCTTTTAAAATATCTAAAAAAGCAGTTATTTCTTCATCATTTAAATCATATTCATCTTCTATAATAGATAAACTTGCCTTAAAAAAAGGAGACTTTTGTGTTATTTCTTCTACAGTTGCAATTTTTATACCCTCTACAACTATTCTTGTTATAGAAGGCATAATATCATTTTGCTTTTTCACTTTTACTATTGTCCCAATATTGTTAAATTCATTATTTCCTTTTTCTAAAACCAAAAATAATTCTTTATTATCTTCTAAAGCACTATCTAGTGCATATATAGACTTTCTTTTTGATATATCTAGTGTAATATTTTCTCCTTTTAAAATAACCATATTTTTAATAGCTATTAAAGGCATTATTATGTTTTTATTATTCATTAGTTTCACCTATTTTTAATATATTTTATTAAAGTTAATTACATATACTAAACTGTATATATATATTATTTACTTATAAACTGTGTTTGTCAATAGTTATTTAAAAATACAGTTTGAAATATGGTAAAATTTATTGTATAATTTAATTTTAGAAAGCTTTTACATTTAATATTAAAAGGGAGGTAAATTATGCAAAATCTAATTGAAATTTTAAAGGCTATATTTTTAGGTATAGTAGAAGGTATAACAGAATGGTTACCCATTAGTAGTACAGGTCATATGATTTTAGTAGATGAATTTTTACAACTCAATTTAAGTGACAAATTTAAGTCTATGTTTTTTGTTGTTATTCAACTTGGGGCTATACTAGCTGTTATATTTATATATTTTAATAAGCTAAATCCTTTTGCACCTAGCAAAACTAAAAGGCAAAAACATCAAACATTTATATTATGGTTTAAAGTCATATTTGCTTGTATACCTGCTGGTATAATAGGACTTTTATTTGATGATAAAATAGATGCTTTATTTTACAACTATCAAACAGTGGCTGCTATGTTAATTATTTATGGTGCTCTTTTTATATACATAGAAAACACCCATAAAAATAAATCTTTCAAAATAAATAATCTACATGCTTTATCGTATAAAACAGCATTTATGATTGGTCTTTTTCAAGTATTAGCACTAATACCAGGTACATCTCGCTCTGGTGCCACAATAATCGGAGCTATGCTTATTGGTACCTCTAGAATAATTGCTACAGAGTTTACGTTCTTTTTAGCTATACCTGTTATGTTTGGAGCTAGTCTTTTAAAAATTGTAAAATTTGGGTTTGAATGGACTCCTCTCGAATTACAAGTTTTATTGGTTGGATGTGTTGTTTCATTTATAGTTTCTATACTTGCTATTAAGTTTTTAGTAAATTATATAAAAACTAATGACTTTAAAGCCTTTGGATATTATAGAATAATACTTGGTATATTAGTTTTAGGATATTTTTTCTTTTCTAAATAAATAATTATATAAAAACTGGGAAAAATAATTTTATAAATTTATTAAAGGGGTTAATAAAATGAAAAAATTTATAATATTTTTCTTAGTTTTTTTTATTTTATCTAATAATATAGTTTTTGCAAATGACAAAGAAAATAGTATTAATGTTGATGCTCAAAGTGCTATATTAATGGATTATAAAACTGGTCGTGTGCTTTATTCAAAAAATGCAGATGACCCACTTGCTATGGCTAGCACAACAAAAATAATGACGGCTATAATAGCTATAGAAAATGGTAATTTAGAAGATACGGTTAAAGTAAGCAAGAATGCTACAAAAGCTCCACCAGTAAAAATGAACTTAAAAGAAAATGAAGAAATTAAGCTAAAAGATTTATTATATGCTTTAATGTTACAATCTTCTAATGATGCTGCTGTTGCAATAGCTGAACATATAAGTGGAAGTGTAGAAACATTTTGTGATAATATGACAAAAAAGGCAAAAGAACTAGGTGCAAAAGATACAGTTTTTAGAACACCTAATGGATTAGATTCTTTAGACCATCACTCTACTGCATATGATATGGCTGTTATAACTAGATATGCTCTTAATAACAAACAATTTATGGATATTATTAACAAAAAACAAGTATCATTTAAAACAAATATGTCTAATTATGATATAATAAATAAAAATAGGCTTTTATCTGAATATGAAGGTGCAAATGGTGTTAAAACTGGTTATACTGGTAAAGCTGGTCACTGCTTTGTTGGATCTGCTACACAAAATGATATGACCCTTATATCTGTTGTTTTAGCTAGTGGCTGGGGAGAAAAAGGTAAAAAACAAAAATGGGTTGATACAAAAAATATACTAAATTATGGATTTAATAATTTTTCTTACGAAAGTATATTATCACAAAACGATTGTTTAGATACTATATCTGTTATAAAAGGTGAAAAAGATAATATGCCTTTATATTATGAAAAAGATATAATACTACCATTATCTAAAGATGAAAAAGAAAAAATATCTATAAAACTTGATTATATAAAATCTTTACAAGCTCCTGTTAAAAAAGATGAAAAAGTTGGTGTAGCTAATATTTATATAAATGATAATCTTATAACACAAACTAATATATTAACCAAAGAAGATATTAATAAAAAAACATTTTCATCTTATATTAATAATATATTTAAAAATTGGATTAATATTTTAAATTAAAAATTTTTAATAAAATAAAAGGTATAGAAAATCTATACCTTTTATTTTAAGCCTCATCTAAAAATACTCTATATCCTTTAAAAGCTTCATATATATCTGCTTTACTTGTTATTTCCCAAGGTGCGTGCATACATAAAACGGCTACACCACTATCAATAACTTGCATACCATAATTTGCAAGTATATAAGCTATTGTACCACCACCACCAAGATCTACTTTACCAAGTTCTGCTGTTTGGAAAGTAACATTATTTTTCTCCATAATATTTCTTAAATGTGCAATATATTCTGCATTAGCATCATTAGAACCACCTTTACCACCAGAACCTGTAAATTTGTTAAATACAAGTCCTTTTGCAAAATATGCCGAATTTTTCTTTTCATATGCACTACCATATAATGGGTCATAAGCTGCACTAACATCTGAAGATAACATTTTAGAATTTTCTAAAGCACGTCTAAGCTTTAATTCAGAATATTGCCCCATTCTATCCATAAGCTCTGCTAAACTGTTTTCAAAAAACTTACCATGCATACCAGTAGCACCAACACTACCTATTTCTTCTTTATCAACTAATATACAGCAAGATGTCCTTTTAACTGGTTTATCTTCAAGCATAGCCAACAAAGATGTAAAAGCACATACTCTATCATCTTGACCATATGCCATTATCATACTTTTATCTATACCACATTCCCTAGCCTTACCAGCTGGTACAATTTCTAATTCTGCTGATAAAAAGTCCTCTTCTTCTATATCATATGTATCTTTTAAAAGTTTTAAAACATTAGCTTTTACTGCGTCTTTTTCTTCACCCTTTAAAGGTTTATTTGCTATTAAAAGATCTAAATTTTCACCTTCTACAACGACTCTAGCAGTTTTATCCATTTGTTCTCTTGAAAGATGCGCTAATAAATCTGTAATAACAAAAACAGGGTCTTCATCTTTTTCACCAATATTTATATTAACTTTTGTACCATCTTTTTTAATAATAACACCATGTAATGCAAGAGGAGTTGCTACCCATTGATATTTTTTTATACCACCATAATAATGTGTATCTAAAAATACAAGTTCGCTATCTTCATATAAAGGATTTTGTTTAACATCTATACGAGGTGAATCTATATGTGCTCCTAATATGTTCATACCATTTTCTATATTTTCTTCACCTATTTGGTATAAAACAATAGCCTTATTCATACATACAGCATATACTTTATCGCCTATTTTTATATTATCATTGTTTTTTATTATTTCTTTTAAATCCTTATATCCTGCCTCTTTAGCTAAATTTATAGTAAGTTCTACACATTCTCTCTCTGTTTTACCAGAGTCAAGCATATTTCTATATTTAGAATTAATTTCTTCAAGCTCTTTCAATTGATTTTCATCATAAATTTTCCAACAGTTTTCTCTTTTCATAAAATCACCACACCTTTTTATAAACTAAAAATATTTATTTAAATAATTTTATCAATAAAATTATATTATGTCAATCGATAAAACTCAATTAATTTTTCTTTACTCATAAAGTTAATATTATTTATTAAATTTTTTTCTTTTAAATTATAACATAATGAAAAATATATATTTTTATTTTCTATACTATATTTATTACTTATTAAGTTTACATTCTTTTTAATTTCATTTATTGATATTTTAGAAAAATCTAGCTTTAAACCTATTCCTAAATATTTACTATATGCTTCTTTTATATTCCAAACATTTATAGTATCAATAAATTTATCATCTATATGCTTTATTTTAACTTCTGTATTATATTTTATAAGCCTATCTTCCTCTATATCTATACCTATATTAACTGTTGCTAGAGAACAAGTAACATATGTATTACAGTGACTAATGTTAAAATATAAGTCATTTTTTAGAAATATTGGTTTGCCATTTTTATCTTTTGATATGCTTGATATATCTAAAAATTTTTCATAATTTTTATAATATATGCAATTTAATAATAAATAAGATAGTTTAGTTTCTTCTTTAACATTAGTATAAATTTTAGGAACATTAACCTTAAAGCTAGATACATCAAATTTTTTTATAATATATGTGTCAATATACCTCATTATTTATCCTCTCTAAGTTTCGTTACTAAGGCTGCCTGCTTTCTTCTATTTTCGTGCATTTTAGCATAATGTTTTTTTGTTGTATTTATGTCTGCGTGACCTAAAGCATCTGCAACAAGATATATATCTTCTGTTTTTTCATAAAGAGCTGTTCCATATGTACTTCTAAGTTTATGTGGAGATATATTTTTAAGTGGAGTTGCTATTTTTGCATATTTTTTAACTAAATTTTGGACTGTCCTTGTTCCTATTCTCTTTTTTTGCATAGATAAAAATAAAGCATTTTCGTGTCCTTCCATTGATTCCATTTCTTCTCTCTCATCTAAATAATTACTAAGAGCATTATATACTTCATCTCCAAAATACACAATACTTTCATTTCCACCTTTTCTTAAAATTTTTATACCTTTGGTATAAAAATCTACATCTTCAATATTTATCCCAACACATTCTGATACACGTATTCCTGTCCCTAACAATAAGCATATTATAGCAAAATCTCTTGTTTTAGTATAATTATGATATGATCGTTGGCTTTTAGTAAGCTTTGTACCTGTTTCTACTGCGCTTAGTAAAGTTTCTACTTCTTCTTTATCTAAATAGATTATATTTTTTTGGTGTATTTTAGGTGTTTCTACAAGTTCAGCTGGATTTGAATTTATCTCACCAACTTTATAAAGATATTGAAATAAACGTCTTATAGAAGATAACTTTCTTGCTTTACCATTTTCATTATTTACACGATTTATAAATGTAGTTTTACCTAACTTTGTTACCGTTTCTGTTTTATGATATGATATATAATCTAAAAATCTATCTATATCTTTATATGTTACTTTTTCTAAATCTTTAGAATTAATGTCCAAAATATTTTTATCTTTAAATTCTCTTACATTATCACATAGAAAATAAAAAAATAATCTTAAATCATATGCATAGCCTAGTCTAGTTTTTATTGATGTAGTTTGACCAATAGCTATAAAAAAATCTGAACAAATAATCGGTAAGTCTTTCATAGTATCTTTTAATCTATTTCTAAAATCTATTTCTATCTCTATACTATATTCCATAATTAATCCTTTCTAATATATTTATAAAAGAAATATTTTCCATTAAAAATATACATAATAATAGTAAAAATTAACTAGTATATGTTAAATATTTAATATAACATTTTTATAGTATAATTTTTACTATTACTATCTATTGTTTTAATATTCATCATTTAAAACTCTTATTTTAAATTTACTAACTATATCTATATAACATTTATCACATAAATCAAAACTATGATTTTCCCCATCTAAACTAGACAAATACCCCCAATTTTTATTTAATGATAAATAATCATAAAATTTTCCAAACTGATCTTTATTTATAGAATTTCCACACATATTACAATATACTTCATATATTTCTTCTTTTTCCGTTAATACTTTTCTTATCTTACGCATAACCTATAAATTCACACCCCCTAATTTAAATGTACATATATATTATACACTATATTATAGGTTTATGTATACAGGTAAAATATGATATAAATATTAAAAACTTACTAAAATAAAAATAAGCACCTAAAATTAAGTGCTTATCTTTATTATAACTTTATTTTGTATTTAAATATAGTTATTTTTAAATATTAGCAAATATTTCTACATGGATTACATAAACTAGGCATAAGTATTAATAAGAATAAAATGATAATAAATGAGTCATTACCACATCCAAATGAACCAATAAACCCTGGGCATAATACTATTAATAAAACTAATATTAATAGCATATTTTCATTATTACCTCCACAGAAAGAATTTGTTGTACCAATAGGATTATTCATAATAAATCCTCCTTAAAAATTAATTTATATTATATTGTATGATAAAAATTAATTTTTTTGCCTGTCCTTAATAATTTTTTTATAATATAACATAATTTATTAAAAAATACATAATAAAAAAGCAAAATATCTATGTATTTTGCTTTTTCTACAAAGGCGACACCCAGATTTGAACTGGGGATCAGGGAGTTGCAGTCCCATGCCTTACCGCTTGGCTATATCGCCATAAATTTATAATAAGTTTTTAATTACTTTATTTTAAAAATAGTATAGCTGACCCGTAGGGGAATCGAACCCCTGTTTTAGCCGTGAAAGGGCCACGTCTTAACCGCTTGACCAACGGGCCTTATTAAACTCCCCGAGTAGGATTCG
>JAHALF010000018.1 GCA_018371275.1 Clostridiales bacterium | reverse complement strand
GTTTTATCTGTATTTTCATTTGAGAATGTACCAGCATTTTTGTAGTAGCCACCTAGTATATTATTTAATATTGTAACAACTTCTGCTCTTGTTATATTATCTTTAGGGCGAAATTCACCATTATTACCTGTAATAACACTTTCTTGTGTTAAAGCACTAACACTAGGAATAGCCCATTCAGATATTTTAGAAGAATCTTTATAGGATAAGCTATTAGAATCTGAAGTCATATTAAAGGCACGAGCTATCATTGTAGCAGCTTCTTCTCTGCTAATATAGTCTTTTGGTCTTACTTCATTGTTATAACCACTAATAATATTAGTTTTAGTTAATTTTAATATAGGATCTGTATAAAAATTATTATCTAAATCTTTATATTGGTTTTCTGCTTTATTTTGATAAATCATTACTTTATCTAAGATAACAGCTAACTCACCTCTTGTAATTGGTGAATTAGGGCGAAAATCTCCATTAAACCCATTTATAATATCAAAATTTTGGATTCTTTCTATAGAATCTTTAGCCCAATGGCTTGAAACATCATTAAAAGATGATGCAAGTGTACTTTGTGATAAATTAATAGTACAAATCATACCTAATATTAAAGATATACTTATTGAATAATTTTTCTTCATATTAAATACTCCTTCTTTGATTTTTATTTATATATCTTAATTATAACATAAAAGATAATTATTAGTAAATAAAATAAAGTGTTTTTTATGTTCTATTACTAATATTGTATTATATTATAATAAATATTATAAGTATTAATTTTTATAATTTCTTGTTTTAGTAGATAATTAAAAATATTTTATTATGTAATTTAAATTTTTTAAGTTTTATTTGTCAATTATTATAACATATATACAACATAACTTCAATATAGTTTTACAAATATTACAAAATATGTTGTTATATTTTGGCAAAGTTATTTTTAAATTTTTATATATAAATTAATTTTTATTTAAAATTATTTTTACTAGTTAGGATTTAAAGTGTCAATAAATCTCTATAAATTTTAATGTTTTTATATCTAAAATTATTAGTTTTTTATTTTGATTAATAATATTCTCTAAAGTTTTATTAATTTTTTTATCATATAAATCGCATACTGTGAATATAATATCTGAATATTTTATAATAAGCTTATCTTTTTCCTCAAAACAATTTTCTGTATATTGTTCATTTACATATGATGTTATTGTACAATTTTTGACTAATCTTCTATAACGTTCTTGGTATTTAATATCCCATTCTTTTTCTCTATTTTTAAATGGTAATATATTATATAAATATACTTCTTTAGACACATTTTGTAAAAGATTAAGTACAATTTCACCAAGTATCATACTTGTTCCTATTTCGCAATCTATAATAAAAGCTTTAATATTATAATTTGAATCACAGCATAATTCCAAAGTTTTATCTAAAAGTTTTTCCATTAAAAGACTGTATTTTTTTTTATTTTTATACTCTAAAATTTTTAAATCTATTCCTAAAAAACCACATATATTAGATTTTTTGTACATATATAAAATCACATCCCTTTAATTTTAAATTTATACTTTTATTAAGTTTATACATAAAAGGTTTATAAATTCTAAAATCTAAAAATATATAATTATTTAAATATAAATTTTATATAATTATATTATGTAAATTATAAAACTTTATATAAATATAATAAATATTTCTTTTTTAGTAAAAAATATTTTATGCACTTATTTTAAGTGTATTTATTACATTTTACATCATTTTGCACTTAAAATAAAGTCATATTTATTTTAGAAAGGAGAAAATTTTAATGAATAAAGGTAAACATATAAGTATTCGTATTGATAACGAAACACATTATAAGTTAGGTTATATCTCAAAATATGAAGGACGTTCTGCTAATGGTCAAATTAAGCATTTATTAAATAAATGTATAAAAGATTTTGAAGATAAAAATGGTAAAATAGATTTTAATATAGAAAATAATAATCTATATTAGATTTATTCTAATAAAAGCATCCTCTAAATATAAAATAAATTTATGCACTTATTTTAAGTGTATTTATTACATTTTACATTATTTTACAATTAAAATAAAGTCATATTTATTTTAGAAAGGAGAATTTTTATGAATAAGGGTAAACATATAAGTATTCGTATTGATGATGAAATTCATTATAAGTTAGGTTATATCTCAAAATATGAGGGACGTTCTGCTAATGGCCAAATTAAGCATTTATTAAATAAATGTATAAAAGAGTTTGAAGACAAAAATGGTAAAATAGATTTTAAGCCAGAAAATGATAATTTAAATTAGAAATATTTTAATATTTCAATTAATTTATAACTTAATATTTTATAAAAATTATGTATATTTTATGCTAATTTTAAGAAAAAATATTAAGTTATGGATATTTTTTTATATATGTTATAAAAATGTTATTATTTATATTAATTTAAAAATTTTTTTAAAATTTAATAGGTCATTATTTAGTCATTTTATGCTATTAGTTATATATATGAGTTATAATTATTGTTAATAATGTTTAAAGATATATAAAAGGAGTTTTATTTTATGAAAGATGATTTACCTAGATATACTTTAAGAATTAGTAAAAGTTTATTGGATAAATTAGATTATATAGCTAAATATGAAGTAAGGAGTAAAAATAAAGAAATAGAACAATTAATTAAAAAGCGTATTTTAGAATTTGAAAAAGAAAATGGTGAAATAGATTTAAATAATAAAAATTCATAATATATAGTATATAATTTTTTTTATACATAATAAAATTTTTTAATTATATAAGATTAATAAATTTAAATAAAATATTTTACAAATTATATAAATATTTTTAAATTTTTTAAGTAGTTTCCTTTATATTTTTTATACTTACAAATTAATCCTTTTACATTTTTATGACTTTTATATACTTATTAATTATTAATTATTAATATTAAAATTATAAAATTTAATTTTTATATCTTAATTATATTTTTCATTATATTTTTCATAATAAAAATAAATTTGTAATATTATTGTAATTGTATTATTTAAAAAAAAATGTAATAATATATATAACAAATTTAAAAAGGGGCATAGAAATGAAAAAAATATTTGGTATAATTTTAGGCTTTATTTTAATTTTTTCATTTACATTTGAAGCTTTTTCTGTAAATAACATAAGTGTTAAACCAAAACCTATAAATAGTAGCAATAATAACATTAATATATATGGGGAATATCCTTTTGTATCTGGTTTATCTAGTATATCTTTTCAAAATAGTGTTAATAAAAAGATAGATAATATAATAAAAAGTAAGAGAACATCTTATTCACAAAAAATAGCAAATAAAATAGAAATATCTTATGATGTTATACAAGATGGAGATATATTATCTATTATCATTTATTTTAAAAGTTTATACAATAATGAAATATCACCTTATAGTGTAAATATTGATACAAAAAATAATAAATATGTTACAATAAATAGTTATTTTAATGCAAATGGTATAAATTATACTAATAAAGTTGTTTCTAATAAAGCATCTAATATGGGGGTTAATTTTAAAAAAGTAACAGAAAATACCGCATTTTATATAAAAAATAAAAATATATATGTTGTATTTGGTGCTGGGGATATTACCTTTGCACAAAAGGGTAATATTATATTTGAAATACCATCTAAAAACTTAAATAATTATCAAGTAAATAAATCAAATTATTATAAAAAATCTGGATATAATGTAAAAATGATACCACTAAGAGAAACTTTAGAGTATTTTGGTTATACTATGAACTGGGAAACAAGCAAAAACTCTATAACAGTTTTAAAGGATGGTAAATTTTTATCATATCTTGTTATAGGTCAAAATAGATACTCTGATAAAAATAATAAGGTTATAAGACAATTAGAGTTTGCGCCAGAAATAAAAGATGGTAAGGCATATGTTCCTATATCTTATTTTAGTGAAATATTAGAAATGTTATTTGCAGTAGATGATAATGAGAATATTATTATTTCATCTTATAAGTTATAAATATACAATAAAGGCTATTAATATATATTAATAGCCTTTATTGTATTAAATAAAATTAATAATATGTCGATATGTATTTATATAGATATTTAGAGGTGATGTTGTGAATATAGATAAAATAGATAATAATAAAATTAATAATATATACAATAAAAATTTTAGTTTTAAAGAGGGAGACATACTAACAGGCCATATAAAAGATTTAAAAAATGATTTATATACAATAAATTTAGATAATAAAACTTCTATAAATGTAAGTAAGGATAAAATAGTAGGTAATATTGATGATATTGTTTATTTTAAAGTTGAAGATAATAAAAATACATTAAAACAAATTATAAATCAAGAAAATGAAAATTTTACAGATAAAAAAGATATTAATAATATAAGCTTTATAAATAAACGTTCGTTGGATAATATTACAGAAATAAATAAGTCTCAACAATATTATAAAAAATTTTTAGATAAAAATAATCAGCCTTCTGTTAAGGAAAGCATTTTATATACAAATAAGATAAAAAATAATTTATCACATTTATCTAATACTATAACAGAAAAAGATTTAGATAAATTTCAAAATATTGGAATAAACCCTAAAAATATAGATGTAACAACATTTAGTGATTATTTAAATGATAGTTTAGGAATTGATAAAAGTGATGAAAATACTTTAGATAAAAAAACTTTAAAAGAGATAAAAGAAGAAAAAGAAAAGTCTATGAAAATGGACTTAAATATGAATGGTATAGATGAAGAAGCTAGTTTTAGATTTGAGGATATTTTATCTAATATAGGACTATTAAGTACAGATAAAAATATATCTACATTAAAGAATGTTAAAGATAAAATAGAAAGTATAGAAAATATAGATAAAGATACAGCTTTAAACATTATAAAAAAAGGGGATAAATCTACAATAGAAGATTTGTATACATCTAAATATACAAGATTTTCTAACAAAGAAAATATTAGTATAGAAAATATAGACAATATTGATAGTCAAATAGAAAACATATTAGAACAAAATAATATAGAAATTAATGATGAAAATATGTCTATTGCAAAAGATTTTATAAAAAATGAAATAGATATATCTTCTGAAAATATTGAAAAATATAAAAAACTAGAAAACATAAAAGAAAATTTAAATATAAAAGATATTTTAGAAAAATGTGCTAAAAATATTTTAAAAAATGAAAATGTATTAAATATAGAAATATTTAGTAATGAAAATATAGCTAAAGATTATGAAAGTTATAAAGAAATTTTACCTAATATTTTGCCAGAACATATACAAAGTCTTATTGATGATAAAATAAAAGTAAATTTAAAAAATATATTATCAAATTATAAAAATATTAATACAAATAATGTTAATGTAACGCAAGAGGCTATATCTGAAAAATTAAACCTATATAAAATACAATTAAAATTAACTACAGAAGCTATGTATTCTCTTTATGATAAGGGTATAAATATAGATACTAAGCCTTTGAAAGAGGTTGTAACCTATCTTGAAGGGGTAGAACAAGAAAAATATAAAAAATATTTAGAATTAAATGAAGTAGATAGTACACAAGATAATATCCAAATAATAAAAAATGTGGTATCTACTATACAAAATATATATCCAAATGTTGTTTATAGTACATTTAAAGATATCATAGGTCAAAAAGTAGATTTTTCTTTATCAGGCATTAATAAAAGCTTAAAAACTCAAAATATTATTGATGATTTTGAAACTTTTAAAACTATGCCAAATAGAGCTTTTGGTGATACTATAAATAAACTTAAAGATGATTTTAAAAATTTGCTTATTGATAATGGATTTGAACCTAATGAGGCTAATTTAAAAGCGCTTAAAATATTGTCTGTTAATAATATGGACTTTACAGAGGAAAATATGTTAAACGTAAAATTGTTAGATAGTAAAATTGATTATTTGGCTAATAATTTACACCCTTTAACAGTTGCTAAAATGTTAAAAGATAGCTTTAATCCTATGGATAAAAATATAAATGATGTTATAGACTATATAAATAATAATAGTTTTGGTCAAACATCTAGAGAAAAAATAGCTGAGCAAATATTAGATATAGATAAAGAGAATAAATTATCTAAAGAAGAGAGGGATGCTATTGTATCTGTATATAGAATGTTAAATATGGTTCAAAAAGGAGATAGTGTAGCAATTGGTAATCTTTTAAAAACAGAAAAAAATGTTACATTATCAAATCTTTTACAAGCGTCTAAAATATTAGAAAGAAATAGAAAAAATATAGATTTTGATAAAAAAATAGATGAAAATACTGGTGAAAGTGAAAAAATTACACCAGATAAAAATATTACAAATTCTATACAATCTGGTATAGACAAAGCTAATGAAGAATATAACAGATTTATTTTAGGACAGATATTAAATTATACAAGCCCAGATAAAATAAGTCAAACTGATAATAATATATCTATTGAAAATCTTTTAGAAAAATTAAAAGATAATAATAGGCAGACTATATCAAAACAAACTAAGGAAGATTTAGTTAAAGATATACAAAATTTAGAAAATATAAATAATGATACTATAAGTTATCTTATAAAAAATAATATTCCTATTACACTTAATAATATTCAAGTTATGGAAAATGTTATAAAAGAAAATTTAAAATTAAGTAAGGATATAGATGAATTTAAAACAGAGCTTGAAAATAGGGGAATAGCTTTTGGGGAAAGTATTTTTAATATTGATGATAATAAAAATATATCTAAAGAAGAAACTATTTATACTGTTGAAGAATTAAAACAGGAAAATGAAGAAGTATTTGATGATATAATAAATTTAAGTGATTTAGATGGCATAAAATATATGATAATAAAAAATAAAAATGTAAAATGTAATATAGGATTTATACAAGATAGTAATAGTATAAAAAATGGTATATACACATTACCTATGAAATTATCTAATGGTAAAGTTACAGATCTTAATATGTATATATTAAATGACAATGCTTTAAATGATAAAAACTTAAGTTTATATTTAAACTTTGAAAATATGTATAATAATTCTGTGCAAGCATATGTTAAAGTATCTAATCAAGGGACATTAGCAGATGTTGTTTTAAAATCAAATGATAATACAAAAGAATATGAAAAAGATATTTTAAATATTCTAAATAAATTTGATATATATCCAGATAATATTACTTATAGTATTGACAATAAAAAAGATTTACATAGAGAGGAAGATATTATAAATATACAAGAAAAATTCAATGATTTAGAAAATAATTTTAATGAAATTATCTAATTAAAAAATATAAAGTAGGCTTAAATAAGCCTACTTTATTAATAATATTATTTTGTAAGTTCGTCAATAATGTCTCTAACTTCTGATTCACAGCAACCACAGCCATTACTGCAGTTTGTTTCAGCTTGAACTTCTTCAAAAGTTTTAGCACCAGCTTTTACAGCGTCTTCAATAGCGCCAGCACTAACTTTAAAACATCTACAAATAATTTTATCTCTATCCATTTTTATACCTCCATAATTAAAGCTACATATATATTATACATAAAAAATAGAAATAGTCAAGTAGATAATAATTATTATTAAGTAATAAAATTTAGGAGAATTTACTATGATAGCAGGAAAAAATTTAGATGAATTTAAAAAATATAATTTTTTATATATAAAAAATATTTTAGAGGGAATAGAAAATTTTAAACATATATGCTTTAAAGGAAATTATGAAAGCTATAATTTATTTATAAAAAGTCTTATAAGGGACAATAAAAATAGTTTTTTTGACTTTTATTTTTCTAATCTTGAAAAAAATGAAAAAGAGGTATTTTATACTTCTAATAATTATGTTAATATAATAAAAAGATTTAAATTTAATAAAGATAAATTATATTTTAATATAGATGATGTAGATGAGGAAATAGTTGATTTTATAACAGAAATATCTTATAAAGGGATATTGTTTTCAACATTTTATTTTAAAAATCCTTCTATGACTTTATGGACAAATTATAATAATCAGTTTATTTTATTTTTTGAAAGTGATGAATTTATATTAGAACATAAGAAATTAGCAAAAAATTTAAGTTTAGAAATTTTATTTGAAAAATATTAAGGTGAGTGTATGAAGAATTATAAAATTATATTATCATATGATGGTACAAAATATAGTGGTTGGCAAAAACAAGGTAATACAGATAATACTATACAAGGTAAATTGGAAAACATTTTGTCTAAAATGGTTGAGCAAAAGGTAGAGGTATTTGGCTCTGGTAGGACAGATGCAGGAGCTCATGCTAAATACCAAGTTGCTAATTTTAAGGTAGATACAAATAAAAATGAAGAACAAATATTACAATATTTAAATGAATATTTACCAAATGATATAGCTGTAAATAGTATAGAAAAGGTTGATAACAGATTTCATAGTAGGCTTAATGCAAAATCAAAAACTTATTTGTATAGAATAAATGTAACAGGTATACCTAATGTTTTTGAAAAAAACTTTGTTTTTAATACTAAAACTAACATTAATGTAGAAAAAATGAGAGAGGCTAGTAAAAGTTTCATAGGTGAATATGATTTTTTCCCATTTTGTAGCAACAAAAAATCAAAAAAATCTACTATTAGAAAAATTTATAGTATAGATATTATAGAAGAAAATAAAGAGATAAAAATATATATAAAAGGAAATGGGTTTTTATATAATATGGTTAGAATAATAGTTGGGACATTATTTGAAATAGGCCAAGAAAAAAGAGAGAATAATATAAAAGAAATTTTTGAAAATAAAAAAAGAGCAAATGCAGGTATTACTATGCCAGCTTGTGGATTATGTCTTATAGATGTTCAATATTAAATCTTAAATTTTTTTATATAAATAACTTAGACTTGCACTAAAAATATTTTTATTGCATATAATTTTTATATATTAATTTGGAGGAAATTTTATGCAATATAGTATTAAAGACTTTTTTAATAATAAAGAATATGGTGCTAAAAATATTAAAGATGCAGAGCAAAATGAAAATAGTGTGGATATAAAACAAGAAGATGATGAAGTAGCGCAACAACCTAAAATGGATAATATGGAATATACTAGAGATCAAGAAATAGAACTTATGAGGCAATCATATTCAGAGATAAACACTTTTTTATATCCATTTGTTGTGGAAGTTTTAGATGAATTTGAGTTTGTAGGAAGCCCTATTTATAGCCCTACTGGTATTGATAGAGAAACTATATCACAAATGGTAGATAGAGTTATAAATTTAGCTGAAGAAAGTTTAGACCAAGTTGGAGAGGCTAAAAATGAAAGAACAGGAAATTATCTTAGAGAATGGGATAGATGGGGATTATTAAGATCAACTGTGGAAAGTTTGTTATTAAATGATATTTTTGCTATAAGACGTCCTAATCATTATAGAGATCATAATTCTAAAATGTTAGAATAATTAAAATTAATACTATATAGTCTAATATAATTTTATTATAAATGGGGCTATATAGTATTATAAAACTATATAAAAGGGGTAGGTTAAATTGAGAAAAGTTATATTTTCACCAAGTACATATATACAAGGTAGAAAAGAAATAAAAAATTTAGGAAAATATGTAAAAGAGCTTGATAAAATAAGTGCTTATATTATTATTGATGAATTTATATATAATAATTATAAAAGTGAAATTATTGAAAGCTTTATATCAAATAAAACAAAATATAATTTCGCTATATTTAATAGCGAGTGTTGTATTGAAGAAGTTGATAGACATAGAAAAAATTTAAAAGAATATGATATAATAATAGGTATAGGTGGTGGTAAAGCATTAGATTTAGCTAAAGCTATTTCTTATTATGAAGATTACCCAATTATTATTGTACCAACAATAGCATCTACAGATGCTCCTTGTAGCCGATTATCTGCTATATATACAAAAAAAGGAGAGTTTTTACATTACATAACTTTAAAAAATAGCCCTAACATAGTTTTAGTTGATGTAGATATTATTATGAAAGCCCCTGTTAGATTTTTAGTTGCAGGTATAGGAGATGCTTTATCTACATATTATGAAACAAATGCTTGTTATAAATCAAATAGCAAGACGATAACAGGTGGATATGTTACTAAGCCTATATTTATGCTATCAAAGCTTTGTAGAGATACATTATTAAAAGAAGGGCATAAGGCTGTATTTGCTTTAAAAGATGGAGTATATGATAAGTCTTTAGATGATATAATAGAGGCCAATATATATCTTAGTGGAGTAGGGTTTGAAAATGGAGGTTTATCTGTAGCACACGCTTTACATAATGGACTTACTATATTAGAAGAAAGTTATAAAAGCCTTCATGGTGAAAAAGTAGCATTTTCTACTATTGTTCAAACGGTTTTAGAAAATAGACCTTTAGAAGAGATAAAAGAACTTATTTATTTTTGTAAAAAAATTGGGTTACCTACAAGTTTTGAAACATTGGGAATTAGTAATATATCCGATGAACAAATTAGAAAAGTTGCAAAAGAAAGCTGTAATTTAAAATATACTATGAAAAATCATTTTTTAAATATAACAGAAGAAGATATATTTTCTGCTATGGTATTAACAAATAAAATAGAAAAGGAGGTAATAGTTTAAATTATTTAATATTATTGAAGGTTTAAAATTTAGTAAGATTTTATATAAAAGTTTACTAAATTTTTCAAGTTAATAAAAGTAAGTTATATTTTACCTATATATTTTCTATATTAACATAAAAATATAAAATTAAAAAGGTATCTTATAAAATAAGATACCTTTCCTTTTAATAAGAGCGGGTGATGGGAATCGAACCCACGTCCTCAGCTTGGAAGGCTGATGTTCTACCATTGTACCACACCCGCATATGAAAGCGCGAGACGGGATTCGAACCCGCGACCCTCGCCTTGGCAAGGCGATGCTCTACCACTGAGCCACTCGCGCAGTTATTAGATAAAGCGGGTGATGGGAATCGAACCCACGTCCTCAGCTTGGAAGGCTGATGTTCTACCATTGTACCACACCCGCATGTGCCCAGAGACGGAATCGAACCGCCGACACGAGGATTTTCAGTCCTCTGCTCTACCGACTGAGCTATCTGGGCTTATTGCTTATCTAATGTCCTTTAAGACAATAACAATTATAATATATAATCTAAATATTGTCAATATATATTTTGAAAAAATTTTCATTTTTTTTATTATATAAATAAAGGTTATTAGTTTAATAACTATAATAACCTTTATTTATGTTATTGTTTATATAATAGATTTTATAATTAATGTCTAAAGTGTCTAATATTTGTAAATACCATTGCTATATTATATTCATCACAAAGCTTTATAGAGTCTTCATCTCTTATAGAACCGCCAGGTTGTATAATTGCAGTTACACCATTTTTTATAGCTTCTCTTACACAGTCATCAAAAGGGAAAAAGGCGTCAGATGCTAAAACACTATCTTTTACAGCATATTCATTTATCATTTCTTGTCCGTGTTCTATTGATTGTTTTGTAGCCCATATTCTATTTACTTGCCCATTTCCTATACCAATAGATTGTTTATTTTTACCTAAAGCAATACCATTAGATTTAGCATATTTTACTATTTTCCATGTAAAAATTAAATCTTCCATTTCTTTATCTGTAGGTTTTCTTTTTGTTACAACTTTTAGATTATTTTCATCTAAAAGCTCATTATTAATGTCTTGTACTAATATACCACCAGAAACTTTTTTTATATCAAAAGCAGATTTAGGTTGTTTTTTATCAATATTATCAAGAGTTAATAAACGTATATTAGCTTTTTTTGTTAATATATCTAATGCTTCTTTAGTAAAGCTAGGAGCTAATATAACTTCTAAGAAAATTTTATTCATTTCTACAGCAGTTTTTTCATCAATTTCTCTATTGGATACAACAATGCCACCAAAGATAGAGGTAGGGTCAGCATTATATGCTTTTATATAAGCATCATATATATTTTCAGCACTTCCAACACCACAGGGGTTAGAATGTTTACAGGCTACAATAGTAGGTTCTTCAAATTCCTTTAAAAGCTCTAAAGCACCATTTGTGTCATTTACATTATTAAATGACATTTCTTTTCCGTGTAGTTGTTTAAAGTTTGTAAGCATACCTTTATTATTTCCTATTTCCTTATAAAAGCAAGCCATTTGATGAGGATTTTCTCCATATCTCATACTTTGAACTTTTTCAAAAGTCATAGTAATAGTATTATCATATTTAGGTAAATTTGCCTTTTCTTTCATATAATTTGCTATAAGAGTGTCATAATGAGCAGTATGACTAAAGACTTTAGCAGATAAATAGAAATTAGTTTCTTTAGATACTTTGCCATTATTTTTAAGTTCTTCCAAAACTTTATTATAATCATCACTAGATGTAATAACCGAAACATCTTGATAATTTTTAGCGGCAGATCTTAGCATAGTAGGACCACCAATATCTATATTTTCTATAGCTTCTTCTAATGAAACATTTTCTTTTAAAATAGTTTCTTTAAAAGGATATAAATTAACAACAACTATATCAATAGTAGAAATATTTAATTTTTCTATTTGTTCCATATGCTTTTTATTGTCTCTAATTGCTAATATACCTGCGTGTATATTAGGGTGTAAAGTTTTAACTCTACCATCTAAACATTCAGGAAAGCCAGTAACATCAGAAACATTTATTACTTTTATACCATTTTCTTTAAGTAAGTTATATGTTCCACCTGTTGATATAATTTCAATATTTAATTTTTCTAGTTGTTTTGCAAAGTCTACAATTCCTGTTTTGTCGGATACGCTAATTAATGCTTTCATTAGATAAAACTCCTTTTAAATAAATTTTTAGATAAATTAGTAAATAAAAAAGTCCACCTGTGTAACAAAAATTTACCCAGACGGACGATTGATAAATTTTGTACTCCCTTGTGTTAATTCACATACCGCCAGTTGTACAAAATATTTTATTTAATTTTAATATATTATAATCATATCATTAAAGATATGTATTGTCAATAATTAGTATTTATTAATTTTTATATTTAATTTGACAGTTTTATAATATTTGATATACTATTTGTTAGTGATAGTATAAATTATGGAGGGAATAGTATGAATGAAAATGAGATATTAAACATTTTAAAGGAATATATAGAGATAGAGGATATAAGTGCAGATAAAATACCTAATATAGAACTATATATGGATCAAGTTACCACATTTATAGAGGATAATCTTAAATATTATAAGAGAAATGATGAGCAAAAGATAATGACAAAAACAATGATAAATAATTATATTAAAGATAAAATTTTAGACCCACCTAATAAAAAGAAATATAATAAAAATCATTTAATATTATTAATTTTAATATACTATCTAAAACCAATATTATCTATAAATGATATAGGGTTAATACTAAAAAATAAACAGGGGAATATAGCAGATATATATGATAAATTTATAGCTTATAAAAAAGTATCAGATAATAAATTTTATAATGATATGGAAAATTTTATTAAAGATATACAAAAAAATGAAGATGATGATACATCACTAATATTATTTTTATTAAATATTATTAACGAGGCTAGCCAAAGAAAATATTTAGCAGAAAAAATAATAGATTTATATTTTAAAGATTAGATTGAACATATAAAAATAACTAAATTTTATAATTTAGTTATTTTTATTAAGGTTTTTATTAATGAGTCTCGCCAGTTATTAAGTTATTATCTTGTTTGTTTAAAACAATAGCTTCTATAGAAAGCTCTATAGCTCTAGTTATTACATCTAATGACATACTAGAAGGAATAGGATTTTTATAAGCAACTTGTTCTGGCAAAAATGGTACGTGTATAAATCCACCTTTTATATTAGGGTATTTTTTGTCTATAAGATATAAAACATTATACATAACAGAGTTACAAACAAATGTACCAGCAGTATATGAAATTGTAGCTGGTATTTTATTTTCCTTAATATGAGAAACCATACCTTTAATAGGTAAATTAGTAAAATATGCAGTTTCACCATCTTCTCTTATAGGTTTATCTAAAGGTTGATAGCCATCATTATCTTCTATCCTTGCCTCTAATAAATTTATAGCTACTTTTTCTATGTCTATTTCATTTCTACCACCAGCTTGACCTATAGATAAGATAACATCTGGGTTATGTTCTTCTATAGCTTTTTCAATAACTTCTGTACTTCTTTTAAATGAAGTAGGTATTTCTAATTTTATTATTTTAGCTTCCAAAATTGTATCAGGAAGTTTTTTTACTGCCTCATAAGCTGGGTTAATAGTATCTTTATCAAAAGGGTCAAACCCTGTAACTAATATTTTCATAAACAATCTCCTTATTAACTAAAAATTATCATATACATTATTTGAAAAACTAACAAACATATAGAAAGTAAAATTTGATTTTTTATAACACCAAATCTATCTTTCATATCAAGCATAGCAACAGGAAGTATATTAAAGTTAGCAGCCATAGGTGTTAATAGTGTTCCACAATAACCAGCAGTTAAACCTATCATACCAATAATAATTGGATTAGCACCATATTGTAAAACGAAAGGTTGAGCAACTCCAACTAACATTACAGTAATAGCTGCAAAAGCATTCCCCATAATCATAGTAAATAATACCATACCTAATGCAAACACAATTATACCAATAGTAACATTACCTTCTGGAACTATATAAGAAACTAATTTAGATATAACTTGTCCAACACCAGCTTTTTCAAATATAGAGCCTAAGCTAGCTAAAAGTAGGGGCATTAAGCTTAAAGGACCTAAAATAGATAATGTATCAGCAGCTTCATTTAAAAATACATTTATTGTGTTTTCTTTTGAATAAATTCTTAACAATATAATACCAACAATAACACCAACACCAATACCTACTAAAGGGCTAAATGATAAAAGAGCAAATATAATAGCAAATATTCCAATAGATAAAGCTGGTAAAAATAACTTTATTCCTATTTTATTTGCAGATTCTTGGATTTTTTCTTGTGGAATAGATTTTTTTTCTCCAGTACCTACTTTTTTAAATATTGCTGGAAGTGTTAATATTATAATAAGAGCACCATTTATCTTATTTGGTATCCAATTACCAAATCCTATAACAACACCTAATAAACACCAAAATATAGAAGTCCCTATTCTATTTTTATTTGTCTTATCTTTAAAATTTTTAATACCAGTATATAAACATATTAAACCTATAAATATGTATATTAATTCTAGTAATTTAGCATTTAATGTTATATCTTGACTTGTAAAAAAATCCATTTTTTCACCTACTTTTTATTTATATAATATTTTTTATAAAGCATTTTATCTTTAAAATAGTAATATAAAATAGCTAAAACAAGGGAAGTTATAGCAACAGGAATTTCAGCTTTAGCTAAATCTATCAATGAAACGTTATGTCCTAAATCTTTTAGTGTGCTTTGAACAAGTAATGCTCCAGCACTACCTATAAATATGACATTACAAAAGAAATTACCTATATTTTCAGCAGAAGAACACATACCTTTAAGTTCTTCTATATGTTTTTCATTCGGATTTTTAACTTTAGATTCTAAAGAACCTATTGCCATAGGTAATATGATAGGTTTTACAAATCCTGCAACTCCACCAAAGGATATATTAAGAGCAGAGAAAAAACCTCGCATTACTGCATATATACCAATTATAGAACCAGATGATATATTCTTAATTTTACTAATTAAATTTTTAGCTACTTCTTTTAAACCATTTCTTTCTAATGTTGAAGTAACAAGTATTATTACAATAAATATAGCTATACTTCTATTATTTATAAAGCTACTTCCTAACACTTCTAAAAGACCATTAATTCCTAGTCCACCAACTAATGCTGTAACAATAGCAGAACTAATAATAATTAATATAGCATCTTTTTTAAGTGCAAAACCTATAATGATTATTAATATTCCTAAAAGTTTTATAAGCTCCATTATTTTTCCTCCTAATCATTTTAATAATGTGTATTATATAATAATTTTAGTATTATGGCTATATAAATATTTAATTTATAAATAAAACTGAAAAAAAAATAAACAAAATTTTATTATTATTTTTTTATAAATTAAAATATTAGTCAAAAAATTTTTAATAATGTATAATTATAAATTTTAAATTATAATATTTTATATAGTATTATTATGTATTTTATACTTAAAATTATGAAATTTATAAGATATAACAATGTATTTTATATTTTTTAGAAAAAATTAAGCCCATATTTTTTTATAATGTAAATTTATAAAGTATATTATATATTTTATAAATAATTTTGTATTTGAAATATATTGAATAGATTTATTTAATAAAATACAATAAATATGAGGTGATTTATTATGAAAAAAAGCTGTACTATATTTTTAATTTTATCATATATATTAAATAACAATGTAATAGTAAATGCTCAAGATTTTTATAAGATTTATTATTTAGAAAATACATTTGAAGAAAGTTTAACATTTGATGAGTATATAATTTTAGGAGATTATATGGACGAATATAAAATTAAATTATTGCTAGAAACTTATTTATATAATAGTGAAAATAGTATTAACTATATACCAGAAGGAACAAGAGTGTTAAATACAAAAATTATAAATAACAATTTATTTATAAATTTTAATAAAAATATTGAAAATTATGGTGGTGGAAATCATTATGAAACTAATCTTATAAGACAGATTTTACATACTTGTTTTCAATTTAAAGAGATACAAAGTGTTACATTTTTAATAGAAAATAAATTTAAAGTTTTACCTGAGGGAAACTTAGTTTTTAAATATAGTAGGGAAGATTTAGAAATAATGGATTATAACCAAAATATACATTTAAAGGAAAGAAATAACTAATTTATTGACTATCATATAAAATTATTATAAAATAATTATAATTTATAATAATTTTAAGGAGTTAAGTTATGAAAGAAGTAGTTTTTGCCACAAAAAATAAAGGTAAAATTAAAGAAATTCAGGCTATTTTAGGTAATGAATATATAGTAAAATCTATGGAAGAAATAGGTATAAATATAGATATTATAGAAGATGGTAAAACTTTTGAAGAAAATGCTATAAAAAAAGCTGTTGAAATAATGAATATTACAAATAAAATTGTTTTGGCAGATGATTCTGGTTTAGAAATAGATTATCTTGATGGAGAACCTGGTGTATATTCTGCCAGGTATATGGGTGAGGATACATCATATGAAATAAAAAATAATAAAATATTGGACATATTAAAAGATGTTGAAGAAGAAAAAAGGGGTGCTAGGTTCATTAGTGTTATAGCTTTAGCTATACCGCAAAAAGAACCTATTACAACAAAAGGCACTATTGAGGGGATTATTGGATATGAAATAAAAGGGGAAAATGGATTTGGATATGACCCTATATTTTATATACCAGAATTAAAAATGACAGCAGCTGAATTATCTATTGAAGAAAAAAATAAAATAAGCCATCGTGGAAAAGCTTTGAAACAAATGAAAAAAATATTAGAAAAGATGGTATAATTTGTATGAAAGTATTAGTATTTAGCGATAGCCATTCAAATATTGAAAATATGGAAAAGGCTATAAAAATGTTTGAAAATGAAATAGTAGGTATAATACATCTAGGTGATTATGTAGGTGATGTAGAAAAAATAAAAAAAATATATAAAGATAAATGTTTCTTACAAGTTTCAGGTAATAATGATTTTACAGACATATCTAATGAAAAAATAGTAGATATTAATGGGTATAAAGTTTTTTTAACTCATGGACACGAATACAATGTGTATTTTGGTATAGACAAGCTATATTATAGATTAAATGAAATAGGAGTTAATATAGGTTTGTATGGTCATACACATAAACCTTTTGTTTTTTTTGAAGATGATTTTTTAATATTAAATCCAGGAAGTATATCTTTTCCTAGAGGATTTAGTGTGAGTACATTTGCATTAATTGAGTTTTTAGATAATATAAGCTATAAATTTTATGGTATATTTGATGACACTATAAAGGAAATAACTAAATAAAGGTGGTATACAAATGAAAATAATAGACAGTTTACAGCAAGAATTTAATATAAAAAAATCATATTTAGAAAATGTTATAAAGTTAATAGATGAGGGCAATACAATACCTTTTATAGCTAGATATAGAAAAGAAATGACAGGTGCTTTAGATGACCAAGTTTTAAGAAAAATTTTTGATAGACTAAATTACCTTAGAAATTTAGAAGAAAAGAAAGAACAAGTAAAAAAACTTATAGAAGAACAAGAGGCTTTAACAGAAGAAATAAATTTAGCTATTGATAGTGCTAAAACTATAACAGAGATAGACGATATATATAGACCTTTTAGACCTAAAAGGAGAACAAGGGCTACAATAGCTAAAGAACTAGGATTAGAACCTTTGGCTAATGTTATTTTAGAACAAGATGATAACAATATTATAGATGAAATAGCTAAAGACTTTATTAATGAAAATGTAGAAACAGTAGAAGAGGCTATAAATGGTGCTAAAGATATTATAGCAGAAATTATATCAGATAATGCAGATTATAGATCTATAATAAGAAAAAAATTTTTAAAAAGTGGACTTATAGTTACAAAAGCTAATAAAGAAGAACCATCTGTTTATGATATGTATTATGATTTTTCTGAACCAGTAAACAAAATAGCAGAACATAGAATATTAGCTATTAATAGGGGAGAAAAAGAAGGATTTTTAAGTGTAAAAATAGAGGAGCCTATAGATGATATTTTAAATATACTACAATCTAAAATATTAAAAAATAATAGTAAATATTTAATAGAAACAATAGAGGATAGCTATAAGAGGCTAATAGCTCCATCAATAGAAAGAGAAATTAGAAATTATTTAACAGAAAAGTCTGAAGAAGGTGCAATTAAAGTTTTTGGTGAAAATTTAAAACAATTATTAATGCAAGCACCTATAAAAGATAAAGTTGTTTTGGCAATAGACCCTGGATTTAGGACTGGCTGTAAAATAGCAGTTATAGATGGTATAGGAAAGGTTTTAGAAACAGGTGTTATATATCCAACTACTAATTCTAACCCTAAAATAGAAGAAGCTAAAAAAATATTAACGGAACATATTAAAAGATATAATGTTGAAATTATTGCTATTGGTAATGGTACAGCATCTAGAGAAAGTGAGTTATTTGTTGTAGATTTAATAAAAGAATTAAATATTCCTTTATTTTATATAATAGTAAATGAGGCAGGAGCTTCTGTCTATTCTGCATCAAAATTAGGTGCAGAAGAATTTCCGGATTATGATGTAGCACTTAGAAGTGCAGTTAGTATTGGGAGAAGATTACAAGACCCATTAGCAGAACTTGTAAAAATAGATCCTGAAAGCATAGGTGTAGGACAATATCAACATGATATGAATCAAAAAAGATTATCTGAGATGTTAGAAGGGGTTGTAGAAAGTTGTGTTAATAATGTAGGAGTAGATTTGAATACAGCATCTTCATCTTTATTATCTTATATATCTGGTATATCTTCATCTGTTGCTAAAAATATTATTAAATATAGAGAAGAAAATGGGAAATTTAAAAATAGAAAAGAGCTTTTAAAAGTAAGTAAGTTAGGTCCTAAAGCATTTTTACAATGTGCAGGATTTTTAAGAATAACAGATGGAGAACAAATGCTTGATAATACTTCTGTTCACCCAGAAAGCTATGATGTTGCTAAAAATCTTATTGAAAAATTAAATATAGATATAAATAATATGGATAATAGAATTAGTAAAAATATTGATATATCTAAATTAGCAGTAGAACTTAATGTAGGAGAACCAACATTAATAGATATTATAAAAGAATTAGAAAAACCTGGAAGAGATCCAAGAGATGAGATGCCAGCTCCTGTTCTTAGAAGTGATATTTTAACTATGGAAGATTTACAAGAAGGTATGATATTAAAAGGAACTGTTAGAAATGTTATAGACTTTGGGGCTTTTGTTGATATTGGTGTTCATCAAGATGGGTTAGTACATATATCTGAAATGACTGATAAATTTATTAAGCATCCACTAGAAGTAGTTAGTGTATCTGATGTTATTGAAGTTAAAGTTTTATCTGTTGATATTGATAAAAAAAGAATTTCTCTTACTATGAAAATTTAAAATAAAAGATAACTAAAATTACGATAATATTAATTTTAGTTATCTTTAATAATTTATATATTTTCCCATTTTTTTAAACTATTTAACATATAATCTTTTATATTTATGTTATAAACTTCATTTAAAATATTACTTTTTAAAATATTGTTACTTGTATCAAAATATTTTATATTTCCATTTTGTAATACCATTATATTATCTGTTAAAAGCATAGCAAGGTTTATATCGTGTATAACACCTATTATTGTTTTATTTTCTTTTTTTGACCAATCTTTTAAAAATTGTATAAGCTCTATTTGATATTTAAAGTCTAAGTGATTAGTAGGCTCATCTAATAATATTATATCTGGATTTTGTGCTATTAGTCTTGCTAAAAAAACTCTTTGTAATTGTCCACCAGATAGATTTGATATATTTCTATCTTTAAGGGATAATAAATCAACAGTTTTTAGAGAATTTATTACTATGTCAATATCTTTTTTATTATTATTTATTAAAAAACTATCTTGATGTGCATATCTTCCCATCATAACAGTATCAAATACAGAATAATTAAAACTAATAGACATTAGTTGACTTAACATTCCAACTTTTTTTGCTAAATTTTTTCTTTTTATTTTAGATATATTTTCATTGTCAATATATATATTACCATCAAAATCAATATTATTTGTTATACATTTTAAAAGTGTAGTTTTTCCACAACCATTAGGCCCTATTATACTTAAATTTTGACCTTTTGATAACTTAAAACTAATGTTATTTAAAGCCTTAAATTTATTGTAAAATACTGAAATATTATTTACTTCTATCATAATATTATTTCCTTTTATCAAAATATAAATATATAAAAAATGGAGCACCAATAGCAGATGTTATTGCTCCAACAGGTAACTCTATAGGAGCGACTATAGTTCTTGCTATTAAGTCACATAAAACCATAAAAGTGCCCCCTAATATTAAAGACATAAAAAGTACATACTTATGACTAGCTCCAAATATTTTTCTTGTTATATGTGGTGTAAATAAATCTATAAATCCTATAACACCAACAACAGAAACAATAAAACCAGTTAGCAAAGAAGCCATAGATAATAAAAATAATTTTATTTTTTTTACATTAACACCACTAAGACTGGCTTGTTCATCTCCAAAAGTTAATATATCCATTTCTCTATATTTAAAAAATACTAATATAAAAATAATTAATATAGTAGGGTAGAGTACAATTAAATATACATTATCTTTCATAGAAAAACTACCCATTTGCCAAAAAATAAGGCTTTGTAAATCTTCTTTTGCGAAAGTCATAATTATAGATAGCATAGCATTAGTGAAAAGTGAAAATGCCATTCCTGTAAGTATAATAGCATTATTTTGCATTGTTTTATCTAGTTTTGTAGCTATAGCTATTGCAGTAAAAACTGTTATTATGCCAAATATAAATCCAAAAATTTGTATAGAAAAAATACCAAATATATATATTTTAAATAATATACAAATACTAGCACCAAGTGATGCTCCAGAAGAAACTCCAAGAGTATAAGATGATGCTAGTGAATTTTTAAGAAGTGATTGTATAATAGCTCCACTTAATGAAAGACCAGATCCACATATAAATGCCAATAATACTCTTGGGAGTCTAATCTTCCATAAAATAGATAAAAAAGTTTCATTTATTTCTAAAAAGTTAAAATTAAATAGTTTATATAGTAAAATATTTACAGTATGTGTAGGAGGTATAAAAACACTACCTATACCTATAGCAAATATAAAAATAATAAAGCTTAATATAAAACATAATACTATTTTATATATTTTTTTCATAAAATCCTCGTTATAAAATTAATAATTTGTAAGAATAGCACACAACATTTCCCTAAGAATTTTACAAGCAACAGCAGTAGAAACACCACTATGGTCATAGTGTGGAGAAAGTTCTACTATATCAGCACCTATAATATTTAATTTAGATACTTCTTTTATAGCGTTTATAAGTTCATTAAAATTAACACCACCAGCCTCTGTTGTGCCAGTACCAGACATAATAGAAGGGTCTAAAACATCTAAATCTATTGAAAAATATACAGGTTTACCATTGAGACTTTTAACTACTTCATCTAATGTGTCAAAGTTAAATTTATTAATATAAATATGACCTTCTTTAGCCCAGTAAAATTCATCTTTTGTGCCACTTCTTATACCAAATTGATAAATTTTACCATCTCCTATGAAATCCCAAACTCTTTTAAACACACTAGAATGAGAAAGCTTTTCTCCTAAATATTCTTCTCTTAAATCTGTATGTGCATCAAAATGTATAATGTGAAGATCTGGATATTTATTAAAGGCTTCTTTTATAACAGGTAAAGATACTAAGTGTTCTCCACCTATCATAAGAGGTTTTTTATTAGTATCAAATATTTTTTTAGCTTGCTCTTGTATCATATTTAATGCTCCTATTGTAGAGCCAAAAGGTAAATCTAAATCACCATTATCATTTATTTTATAATCTTCTATATCTAAATCAAAATATGGACTATATGTTTCTAAGCCAATAGATTCTACACGCATTGTTTGTGGTGCAAATCTAGTGCCTGGTCTAAATGTTGTAGTGCCGTCAAATGGAGCTCCAAAAATAACAATGTTAGCATCTTCAAAGCTACTCTCACAGCCTAAAAATTTTTTAGGTAAAAAATTTATATCCATTTTTACTATCCTTTCTAAGTGATTATTATTCGTTTTCTTCTTCACCAAGAACTTTTATTATGCCAGGTTCTTCATCATCATTCATAACTACACAATTTTGTTCTAAGTAATATTTATAAATAGATATTATTTTTTCTGTTATAAGCTCTCCTGGTATAATTAAAGGAATACCTGGAGGATAAATCATGATAGATTCGCCACAGACTTGTCCTAGAGCATCATCTATACATATAGTGCTTTTAGGAGAAAAATAAGCATCTCTAGGTAAAACAATAGTTTTTGGTTTTTCAAAGAAATTAGATATTTCTATTTTAAATGGCTTTTGTTTATTATAAAATCTTTTTGATAAATCTTCAAAGGCAGACACTAAAATATCTATTGTTTCATCTGTATCGCCAATACCAACAACAGCTAAAACTACATAACTTTCTGCAAGTTCTAGCTGAATATTATATTCTTCTTTTAATATTTTATAAACTTGAAAACCAGATAGTCCAAGTTCATTAACTTTTATAACAAATTTTGTATCATCAAAATCGTAAATACCATGTTCATCATTTTCATCTATATAATCTTCAGATATAACAGATATGCCATCAACTTTAGATAACCTAGCTTTTGCTTCAGCACATTTTTTTAATAAATCAGCAAATATTTTTCTACCTTTTAAAGCAAGATTAGAACGAGCTATGTCCATACTAGCCAATAATAAATAAGATGCACTTGTAGTTTGCATAAGATTTATAGTACCTCTTATTTTATTTATATCTATTATACCTTCATTATGAAATAGGGCAGAACTTTGTGTAAGAGAACCAGCTGTTTTATGTAAACTAGCAGTAGACATATCAGCGCCTAGTTTCATAGCACAATCTGGCAAATATGGATGAAAAGGGAGATGAGCTCCATGTGCTTCATCTACTAAAACAGCAATGTTGTGTCTATGGCAAATTTTTATTATTTTTCTAAGGTCAGATGCTACACCAAAATAGGTAGGATTAATTAAAAAAATAGCTTTAGCATCTGGGTGAGCTTTAATAGTTTCTTTAACAGTTTCTACTTTAACACCATTTGCTATACCATAATTATAATCTATCTCTGGTTGTATAAATATAGGGGTTGCACCAGATAAAATAATAGCATTAATAACAGATTTATGAACATTACGAGGTATGATTATTTTATCTTTTGGGGAACAAGCACTAAGTATCATTGTTTGCACACCAAATGTAGAACCATTAACTAGCATAAAGGCATTGTCAGCACCATATGCTTCTGCTAAAAGTTCTTCGGCTTCTAATATTACTCCAACAGGATGTGAAAGCATATCCAATTCTTTTGTAGAATTTGCATCAAAAGATATTATATCTTCTCCCATAGCTTTAGCAATAAAAGTATTTTTATTTTTTTTATGACCTGGAACGTCAAAGTGTACTATATTTTCTTTTCTATACTTTGATAGAGCAGTAAATATAGGAGTTAACTTTTGTTTTTCTAAGTTCATTTTATATAACACCCTTAAATATCTTTTTGAGATATCGCACCCATTCTATAATTTATTTGAAAATTTATTTTATATTTAAGATAATTATATATCAAAAAAATAAATAGTCAACTTACATTTTAACATATTTTATATTAATTTCAATATAATATTAAAAATTTTTATTATATAGTATAGATATTTTTAATTTATAATTAGGTAAAAAGTTATGATGTTTAAAAAAACATATAACCAAACCATAATATATTAAATAATAACAAGTATATTTTTTATAATTTTTGTAAATATTTTTAAAGATATATATATTAATTAAAAAAAATATAAATATAATATAATTTGAAAACTAATATTCATTTATTATTATGTAATATTTACCAATAATATTGAGATAAATAAAATTTATTAAATATGCTGTCAAAAAATATGTTGAAATTTATTTTCAAAGGTGTAAAATATATAGAATAAGGCTAATTTATAAAATAAACTATAAGAGGTGCAAAAATGGAATATGATTTTTTATTAATTATAGCAATTATTTTGTTATCAACTAAATTTTTTGGACTAGTATCAGAAAAAGTTCATATGCCACAGGTAGTAGGGGCATTGTTAGCTGGTATTATATTAGGACCATCAGTATTAGGTGTTTTGACAGAAAACCATTTTATCGTACAATCTGCCGAGATTGGCGTTATATTACTTATGTTTCTTGCAGGGCTTGATACAGATTTAGAAGAAGTCAAAAAGACAGGTATGGCATCTGTTATTATAGCTATAATAGAAATTGTTGTTTCTTTAGCAGGTGGTACTATAGTATACTATGTATTTTATAGAAATAATGCAAACGTAGACCCATTATTTATGTTAAAATCAGTATTTATGGGTGTTATTATTACGTCTACATCGGTTACTATTGCTGTAGAAGCCTTAAGAGAGATGGGTAAGTTAAAAGGTAAAATGGGTACCACAATATTAGGTGCTGCTATTATAGATGATATTATAGGAATTATTGTATTAACAATTATAATAAGCATTACAGATACTAGTATTAAGCCTTCTACTGTATTTGTAAAAATAATATTGTTCTTTATATTTATAATAGCTTTATATTGGGTTATTCATAAGTTAAAAAAAGGTATAGAAAAACAAGATGGTAAAAGAAGGTCTTCTATATATTCCTTGGCATTTTGTTTTATACTTGCATATGTATCAGAAAAGATTTTTGGTATAGCAGATTTAACAGGAGCATATTTTGCGGGTATAATTCTTTGTAATATAGGTGTTAGAGATTATATAGCAAGAAAAGTTACTATTTTATCATATTTAATATTTTCCCCAATCTTTTTTGCAAGTATTGGTATAAAAACTAATATAAGAGATATAACAGTAGGGATAATATTCTTTGCTGTGGTGCTTTTAATAGTATCTATTTTAACAAAAGTAATAGGTTGTTTTATAGGTGCTAAAATTTGTAAATTTAATAATTTTACAGCATTAGCTATTGGTACTGGTATGGTAGCTAGAGGTGAAGTATCACTTATTGTTGCCCAAAAAGGATCTCAAGCTGGTTTGCTAGACGAAACACTTTTCCCAGCAATTGTTCTTGTAGTAATATTAACAACTTTATTAACCCCTATTATGCTAAAATTAGTATTATCTAATAAAAAGGCAATAGGACAAATAGAATAATTTTTAATTTATAGTATATACAAATATTTTGTATATACTTTTTTAAAGGGCAGAGGATAAAATGGAAAAAAGACTTATATATAACAAAAATTTAAACGGTAAAACAACAATTTTAGGAGATAAATCTATATCCCACAGGGCAATTATATTTGGAGCATTAGCTGAGGGTGTTACAACTATTAAGGGTTTTTTAAAAGGTGAAGATTGTATATCTACAATAGAATGTTTTAAAGAATTAGGTATAAATATTATAGAAGAATATAATATAATAAAGGTATATGGGAAAGGGTTATATGGATTTGAAAAGCCAAATAAAACACTTTATGTAGGTAATAGTGGAACAACCATACGTCTTATATCTGGTATATTATCTGCACAAAAATTTTCTTGTACAATAACTGGTGATAGTTCTATTATAAAAAGACCTATGAAAAGAATAATAGAGCCTCTTTCATTAATGGGGGCTAATATAAATAGTAATGATGGTTTTGCTCCATTAATTATACAAGGAAATCTATTAAAAAGTATAAAATATAATATGCCTATTGATAGTGCACAAGTAAAATCAGCCATATTATTAGCCAGCCTTTATGCAAATGATAAAACTATAATTATAGAAAAATTTAAATCTAGGGATCATAGTGAAATAATGTTAAAGTATTTTGGAGCAGATATTAATGTAAGTGGAAATATTATTGAAAACAATCCTGTTAATAAATTAAAACCTCAAAATGTAGAAATATGTGGTGATATATCATCAGCTTGTTTTATTATTGTTGGAGCTTTAATTACTGAAAATTCACATATTATTATAGAAAATGTCGGTATAAATCCTACTAGAACAGGATTTATAGAAGTACTTTTAAAAATGGGAGCAAACATTAATTTTTTAAATGTTAGGTATATGAGTGGAGAAAAAGTATGTGATATAGAAGTTAAATCTTCAAAATTAAAATCTTGTAATATATGTGGAGAAATTATACCACGTATGATAGATGAGATACCATTATTTGCATTAATAGCATCTTTAGCAGATGGTACAAGTGTTGTATCAGATGCCAAAGAATTAAGATTTAAAGAAAGTAATAGAATAAAAACTATATCAACAGAGCTTAATAAAATAGGTGCTAATGTTATAGAAACAGATGATGGTATGGTTATAGAGGGTAATAGAAAATTTATAGCAAATAGATGTGAAAGTTATAATGATCATAGAATAGCTATGTGCATAGCTATTGCATCTTTAGTATGTAAAGAACCTATTATTTTAAACAATTATAGTTGTATTAATGTATCTTTTCCAACATTTTTTGATATTTTAGAAAGTTTATAATAAAATAAATGTCATATAAATTTATATGGCATTTATTTTATTATAAACTAATCAATATAAATATAAAATATTGTTTTACATATATTATATTTAGGGTAAAATAAATTATATTTATCTTTTCAAATTTAAAAAAATTTGGTATAATAATTATAATTTATTATTAGGGTAATTGTTTATAAATATAAATTTTTGGAGGTATATATGTCTTTTGCAAATAATAACGGAATAGTACAAATATCAGATGATGTTTTAGTAGCTATTGTTCAAACAGCTACTATGGAAATAGATGGAGTATATTCTATTAATTCTAACCTAGCTAGTGAAATAATAGGAAGGTTTGGTAAAAAAACAGCATTTAAAGGAATTAATATTTTTAATGAAGAAAATAAACTTATTATAAACATCAATTTATCTATAAAACAAAATTATAAAATTTTAGAAGTTTGTGAAAATGTGCAAAATAAGGTAAAAACTGCTATAGAAAATATGACAGGGTTAGATATAGATAAAATAAATATTAATGTAGTGTCTATAGAATTAGATAAAAATAAAAATTTAGACAAAAAAGAAGATTAGAATTTTTATTATAGAGGTGAGACAATGGAAGATTTACATATGCCAGTTAAAAAGAGGTTAGAAACAAGAAGTAATACAAGAAATCATGTCTTTAATCTTGTTTTTCAACTTGAATTTTTTGAGCATAGTGAAATTAAAGATATTTTAAGTAAATACTATGAAATATTAGAAGATGAAGAAGAAATGGAAAAAAGAAAAGATGAAAGTTTTAGAGCATTAAAAATAAATAAATCTATTTTAGAGAAACAGATATTTGATTTAACAAGTAAACTGTCAGATATAGATGAAAAAATAAAAGCTTGTTCTGAAAATTGGGAAATATCTCGTATTGATAAAGTAGATTTGGCTATATTAAGGCTTGCTATATATGAAATTTTATTTGATGATGTGCCAACAAAAGTAGCTATAAATGAGGCAATAGAGCTTGCCAAAGAATATAGTTCAGAAAAATCATATCGATTTATAAATGCAGTTCTTGGAAAAGTTTAGGAAATATTTATGAAAGATAATATTTATACAGTTTCACAAGTAAATAATTATATAAAACTTTTATTAGAAGATGATGTTTTATTAAATGGAATTTATATAGAAGGTGAAATATCTAATTTAAAAAGACATACATCGGGACATATTTACTTTACAATAAAAGATGAAGATTGTTCTATAAATGCAGTTATGTATAGACAAGATACTTTATCTTTTAAGAATGAATTTGAAAATGGTTTAAAAGTAATTTGTTTTGGGCATATATCAGCTTATCCCAAAACAGGTCAATATCAATTATATGTAAAAAATATAAAAATTAGCGGTATAGGAGATGTTTTTTTAGACTTTGAAAAATTAAAAGAAAAGTTAAAAAATGAGGGATTATTTGATAAAGTTTATAAAATGGATATACCACTACTACCTAAATCAATAGGTGTTATTACATCTCAGACAGGTGCAGCTATAAGAGATATATTAAATGTTGCTAAAAGAAGAAATCCTAATATAAAAATAATATTAATACCAGCTTTGGTTCAAGGTAAAGATGCGCCAAATAGTATAATAAATGCTATAAATATGGCTAATAAATTTAAAAATTTAGATATTATTATTTTAGCTCGTGGTGGTGGTAGCAAAGAGGATTTATGGGCTTTTAACAATGAAGATTTAGCGAGAGCTATTTTTTATTCTTCAATACCTATAGTTACAGGTATTGGACACGAAATAGATTTTACAATAGCAGATTTTGTTGCAGATTTTAGAGCACCAACACCATCGGCAGCTATAGAGATATGTTTACCAAAAGCAGATGATTTAAAAGAAAAGGTATACAATATTTTTTATAGCATAGATAAAAACATAAATAAAAAAATTAGTGAAAATAATCTTAAGCTTCAAGTAAGTATAAACAGAAGTTGTTTTATAAATTTTTTAGACAAGATATTAGACTACCAAATATTTATAGATAATAAACTTGAAAAAATAACATTAAATATAGTATCAAATATAAGAGAAAATAAGCTTATTTTAGATGCTAATATAAATAAAATAGAATCTTTATCACCAATGAATATATTAAAAAATGGATATGCTTTAGTATCTAAAGATAATAATAATATTAAATCTGTAAAACAATTAAATAAAGATGATGAGATAATATTAAATTTTTATGATGGTGATAAAAAGGCAAAAATAATGGAATGAGGGTTTTATGGCTAAAAAGAAAGATTTTGAAAGTTCTTTAAAGAGATTAGAAGAAATAGCAAATCAAATGGAAAAAGATGAAACAACACTTGAAAAATCTCTAAAGCTCTATAAAGAGGGTGTTGAAGAAGCTACGTTTTGTGCAAGTTTTTTAAAAGATATGGAACAAGAGGTATCTATACTTCAAAAAGATTCTAAGGAGTTGTTTAAACTTACTCCTTTTTATGATATGGAGGAAGACTAATGAGTTCATTAGATAAAAAAAATGATATGATTGATATTATAAATGATGAAATATTAAAATATTTAAAAAAATATTCTGGTAAAGAAATGTATGAACCTATGGAATATAGTTTAAAAGCAGGGGGAAAACGATTTAGACCTATGATAATGCTATTAACATGCGAAGCACTATCAGGTTGCTATAAAGATGCTATTCCTTTTGCAGTAGGTATAGAATGCATACATACTTATTCATTAATACACGATGATTTACCTAGTATGGATAATGATGATCTTAGAAGAGGGCTACCAACTTGTCATATAAAATTTGGTGAGGCTACAGCTGTATTAGCAGGAGATGGTCTTTTAAATATTGCTTTTGAAATAATGTTAGACAAGTTAAAAAATAGTTTTGAAAAAAAATACTTAGATGCTATATACTGTATAGCTATTTCTTCTGGTACTAATGGTATGATAAAAGGACAGGCCTTAGATATTAAAGCTGAAGGTAAAAAAATTAGTGAAAATGAACTTTTTGATATATATGAGAATAAAACAGGTAAGATTATTTTAGCTAGTATGAAATCTGGGGCTATTATAGGTGGAGCTAATGAAGAACAGTTAAGTATAGTTGAGGATATAGCTTATAAATTAGGAATAGCTTTTCAAATACAAGATGATATACTAGATATAGAGGGAGAACAAGAAAAAATAGGAAAACCTATTAATAGTGATTTGAAAAATAATAAATCTACCTATGTTAGTATGTATGGAATAGAAAAAGCTAAAAATGATTATATGGAGTTATCATCACAAGTATTACAAAATTTAGAAAAATTAGGTGTTAAAGACAAGTGTATCTATCATTACATAAAAAGCTTAATAAACAGAAATAGCTAACATTTAAAATAAGAAAATTAAGGTGATATTATGACAGTTTTTGAGCAGATTATTAATAATAAAATAATACAAACAGCTGCTTTATCTTGGCTTGTAGCACAGATAATTAAAATAATTATAGATTGTATAAAAAATAAAACAATAAATCCAACACTTATTGTAAGTTCTGGCGGTATGCCAAGTTCACATAGTTCTTTTGTTACTTCTCTTGCATGTGCAACTGGATTTACAGAAGGGTTTGGTTCAACATTATTTGCTATTACTTTTGTTTTTGCTATGGTAGTTATGTATGATGCCTCTGGTGTAAGGCGTGCAGCTGGTAAACAGGCAGAAGTATTAAATATTTTTATAGCAAATTTTGAAAAACATGGTATAAAAATAGATTCTAAATTAAAAGAACTTTTAGGGCATAGTCCAGTGGAAGTTTTTGCTGGAGCTATACTAGGTATAGTTATTTCAGTAATAATGTTTTAAAATATATTGAAAAGGAGGACTAAAATGTCATATTTAGATAATATTAATAGTCCGTCTGATTTAAAAAAACTTAATATAGATGAATTATCTTATTTGGCAGAAGAAATAAGAGAATTTTTAATAAAATCTCTTTCTAAAACAGGTGGACATTTAGCATCTAATTTAGGGGTTATTGAGCTTACGATAGCTCTTAATTATTGTTTTGATTTTTCTAAAGATAAAATTATATGGGATGTAGGTCATCAAGCTTATACTCATAAAGTTTTAACAGGTAGAAAAAATCTTTTTGATACACTTAGAAAAAAAGATGGGCTTAGCGGATTTCCTAAAACCGAAGAAAGTATTTATGACCATTTTAATACAGGGCATAGTTCTACATCTATATCTGCAAGTCTTGGATTTGCAGCTGCTAGAGATTTATTAGGAAAAGATTATAATGTAGTTTCTGTTATAGGTGATGGAGCTATGACAGGTGGGTTAGTCTATGAGGCTATGAATAATGCAGGGGCTAATAATAAAAAGCTTTTGATTATATTAAATGATAATCAAATGTCTATATCTGAAAATGTTGGGTCTATGAGTAAACATTTAAGTAGATTACGTTCTGCACCAGAATATATAGAGGCTAAATTAGATGTA
>JAHALF010000017.1 GCA_018371275.1 Clostridiales bacterium | reverse complement strand
TAAATCTAATGTACTAACTAACTTTTTCATAAGTTAAACCCCTTTGTATTGTATAATTTTCAAACTGCAAACTAATAATAAATTCATTTATATATGTATATATATACTCTTGCTCTTCTTCAGCTGTTAAACTTCTATCCTTGAAGTTTATATTAAGTTTTATTCTAGCTTTTTCTTCTAATTCATCATAAGTCATTACACCACTTCCTTTTGAATATTAGAAAATCTAATTATATCTTCTGTTTGTAGCTTGTCCATACAACCTATACATAATGGCTCATTATCATCATTAATTAATACTTCTTCTCCTTTTTCTAAAATTTTCCAACACTCTGTACAGTATTCTTGTTCTTCTTCTCCATAGTTAGGGCATCTAATATCACATCTATATTGGTTACATTCATTACACATAAAAATTTCCCCTTTACAAACATTAAAAAATATAGTAAGATTAAATTAAATTTTTTATTTTTTATAGTACGGGTTGCTCTTAGGGTCTACCAATGGCAACCCTTTTGCTTTCCTTAAAATATTTAAAATTTTATTAATCAATTCCCATTTTTCCCAATTTTTCATTTTATACCAACCTTTAAAATATAATTTTCCCCATATAATACTCTAAAAAATAACAAACTATAATTGCTAGAACTATCAATAAATATGTAAATCTTGTTCCTACTGCTTCACGCATTTTAAGTTCTATATCATATATTCTTTTTAAAAATTTTTTCATTATTTATAACCTCATTACCATTGTCATCTATAACCTTTAAAACATCTCCATACCACCTTATTGCTCTTCCTATCAATTTCATAGCTTCCTTATTATTTCTTGCTAATAAGTATGTTTCTACACCTTTGATTAATTTCATTAAATACACTTTGTCCATAATAAACTTTCTCCTTTTGTACTTTAAATTGATAAAGCATAAGCTAATAGCTTACTTATATTTATATTATTTTCATTAATCTCTTTTTCAGAGTATAAATATATATGTCCTATAAAATTATTTTCTAACTCTATATTTTCAATGTGCATAAATTTACATTTTTAATTTCTTCTTTAGGATTTTCAAAAAGTATAAATTTATAAGTATTCCCTATTTCATCTTCAAATGGACTGTATAAAACTTTATAACTATTTAATATATATAAATATATGCTGTTATCAAATGTATTTTTTATAATATCTTTAAATCTGTTTATTTTATTAGAATCTAAAATATTTACTGGTTTTATAATAACCTTACCATTTAAACAACTAATATCTACCAAATCAACCTCATTAATATTTAAACTTTTTCTCATTTCTTTTGGTATAGTCACTCTGCCAAAAGCATCTAGACATCTTCTTATAACTAAATTCATTTTAATAACTCCTTTTCTTTAGTTTATTAATATTTTATCTTTAAGCTTGTCCAACCAATGTAATGTAGATAAACTACATTACTTAAAATTTTGGGTCTGGATGTAATATTCTTAAATACTCTGATTCTCTTGCTAGTGCAAGCACACATTGTTTTAAAGATTATTGTCTTTCCTCTTCACTGTTATATGTAGGGTGTCTATTTATAATCTTATATACTTTTTTTGGTTTTTCTTTCATTTAATCAACTCCTTTTTTTAATAATATGCACTTGCAATAATCATTAAAACTATTATTATTTTATTGTTAACTTATTGTAATATTTTATATTTGTATAACAAAGATATTAAAGTATTCCTTATGGACTTAATTTTATGCCTCTTAGAAAATTATCTGACTATTTTGATATATCAATATCCTATCTATTAGGATGAATAGATAACCAAAACTTCCATAAATCTTAGGGTTTTTCTTTACTTTTATACCTAAAATTTAGGGTTTTTACTATTAATTTGTTGTAATATTTTGACTTTTCTTGTATAATTTTGGTATCTAGATTTATATACGATAGGTATAAATATAGAAATATGTAAGAAGGGAGAGATAAATATGGCTAAACAGCCTAATCCATATCCATTAAGGATGGAGAAAAGTATCTTAGAAAAATCTAAATATATTGCTAGAAATAATGGACGTTCTTTAAATAAAGAAATCGAAATTATGCTAAAAAATAGGGTTTCTAAATATGAACAGCAATTTGGAGAAATTATAATTCCTCAAGATACTTCAAAAGACCAATAATAACTACTAGCATATTTTTTGTTCGCCACCTGTTATAATTAAACAGGTAGGCGAATTGTTATCTGTTTTAAGCTCACTTTCCTATCTCCTTTCAATTTTCAATATATGTTTCCCTTTTCTTATATAATTACTGTATATACATTTATAAGTACCAGTTATAGGTGTAGAAATATATAAAAAAAGGAGGTGTACATATATGTGTAATTTTAGCATTGAAAGTTTAATTAATACTTTAGATACTAATGCAACTACTATAAATTCTAAAAATAAATTAATATTTGGAACTAATTCAGGAATAGTACTCGGAAAAGTTCTTTATAAAAACAATAAAGATTTTGAATTTGAAAATTTTGCAACAATAAAAATATTATTTGAAAATGTTCCAGAAGATAAATTCATATTCACAGAAAATGCTAAATCTTTTATTGTTTTATATGATGTTGTGGTAATAAATAATAATTCAAATATTACTCTTCCATTTTTAATACTTTTCTTACCTGAAATTCAGTATCTAAGCTTTGGGCAACTTCCTAAACATTTAATTTCTATTGATGAATTGTGGTTTATAAGATTTATTATTTCATAAACCGTATTTTTAATTTCAATCAATTCTTCTAAAATTTCCTTTGTCTTTTCCATAATCATTACCCCCTTTCAATTTTCAATGTTCTAAAATGTTTTATGAATATTATTATCAAATAAATATTCAAACTTACAATTATAAACCTCACATAATTTTTGACATTCTTTGATTTTAAAAGTTGCATTTTCTTTTTTTATTTCATATGATTTCTTGATAGACCTAATAAGCTTGCTACATATTGATTAATATGACCAAATCTTGCTTGTTCTGCATTTAAATTAGGATACATATCTATCCCTCCTTTTTAATTTATTAGCGTTTCGCTTATTATATTTTACATTATATTACCATTTAGATAATATATCAAGTAATTTTTATATATTTTATTATCAAAATGGTAATTTTATGTTGACATCTACAATTAAAATAATTATACTTTAAATTAAGGAGGTGGTATTATTGAGCTTTGGTACTAGATTAATATTTGCAAGAGAACAAAAAAAAATAACCCAAAAAAAACTTTCTGAATTGTTAGAAATAACGCCTACTAGATTAAATTACTGGGAAAAAGATAAAAGAGAGCCTGATGTGGAAATGATAAAAAAAATTGCAAGAACATTAGATACTACTGGTGACTTCTTATTAGGGTTAGAAAATTATTTAAATTCTAAAAATAATTTTAAAGAAAATAAACTTATTTCATCATTCAACAAACTTAATAATATTGGGCAAGAAAAAGCAATAGAACGTGTAGATGAATTAACGCAAATAGAAAAATATACAATAGATAATGTTTCAGAAGAATTATGTGTAACAAGGTTAGATATTAAAGGTATACAATTATATGAAATACCTGCAAACACTGGTAATGGTATGATTATAACAGGTGATGTACCTTATGAAATTAAACAAATAGATTTAACAATAGCCCCACAAGCAAGAAAAGCAGATTTTGCTTTATATGTTCGTGGCGATAGTATGGAACCTAGTTATTATGATGGTGATATAATTTTTATAAAAAGCCAGCCAGCAGTTGATAATGGACAAATAGGTATTTTTATTTATGATGATGAATCATATATAAAGAAATACTCTGTACAAGAAGATGGTGCTTACCTTGTATCTTTAAATAATAAGTATGAACCTATTAAAATTGATGAAAATCTTAATTTTAAAGTTTGTGGTTTAGTTTTATAAGCTTATTATCTTGTTTTTTTATGTTCACTATTGTATAATAAAATTGTATTATAATTATAAGGGGTAATTAAAATTGTTAACAGATAATGAATTTCAACATATTATGTCTATACAAAAAAACTTTATTGATTGTAACATAAAATTTTATAAAATAGGAGACAATATAAGTTATGATTTAATTTCAATTTCAAATAGTAATAAAAAATTTAAGTTAGATGTAGATAGAAGAACACGTTCTATTGCGCTTAATAAAATAAAAATACAAAATAGATTAGATATACCTCTAATAAGAGTTGACATAAATTCTCCCCCTCATATTAACCTTGATGGAACTAAGACTTCTAGAAATAACATTCACATATATAAAGAAGGGTATGATTTAAAATGGGCAATGAATTTAGAAGGATTTCATAGTATTTATTTTAAAAATACTAATATATTTAATAATTTATTTATAGACTTTTGTAAGTATTGTAATATAGATATAAGTAAATTAAATAACTTTCAAGGTGTGATTTAAAATGGACTTTAAAAATCAATATTTAATGTGGCTAAATGAAAATATAGAGCAATACAAAATAGACACTAATACATTTAGAATTACTTTTCCCTTTTTAGATAGAAACAATGATTTTGTAGAATTCTATATAGAAAAATTATCTTCTAATAAATATATTCTTACAGACGATGGGGCTACCCTGAATGAACTTGAGTTTTCTGGAATAAACATAAAAACAAATAATAGAAAAAAACTTATAGAAAATGTAATTAATTCATATGGTATACAAAAAAATCAAAAAAATGAATTATTTGTTGAGTGTATTTTAGATGGAATACCCCTAAAAAAGCACTTATTAGCTCAATGTATGATAAAGTTGAGTGACTTATTTAATATTCCTAAAGAAAATATCAAAAGTTTATTTTTAGAAGATGTTAAAAATTTGCTTACTCAAAATGATATAAGATATATAGAAAATGCTACCTTTTATGGAAAAAGTTCTCTTCCAACAACATACGACTTTATTGTTCCAAGCTCACATAAGATGCCAGAACGATTAATTAAAGTTATTAATAATCTAAATCCTCAATATACAAAATCTACTTTATTTGAATGGGAAGATGTAAAAGAAACTAGACCTAATAATTCTATTTTATATACATTTGTAAATACTATATCAAATAAAAATGATTCTTTAAACATATTAAATAATTATAATGTAAAAACATTTATATGGAATGATAATAATTCAAAACAATCAACAATTCATGACCTTAAAATATAAAAGTTGATAAAAGTATACCTTTTAGAACTTGTGGTTTAGTTTTATAAATTTATAAGCCTACTATTAATTAAATAGTAGGCTTTTCTTGATAAAAATAGTATTTTATTGTATATTATTGGTAAATTATATATTTTATATATTTAAAAGGAGTGAATTTAATTATGTTTTGCCCAAAATGTGGAGGAGAATGTCATACTATAACTGATATTAAAACAACTGGTAAAGATTTCTCAGCGTCTAAAGCGTGTTGTTGAGTACTTTGTTTTAATTGGTGGGGTATATTATGCGGATTATGTGGAAAAGGCAAACAAACAACTGCTAATAATTATTGGTTATGTGGCAAGTGTTGAAATAAATTCAAAGTATAAGTGGATAAAATGGACAAAAAAAACAAAAATATGAATTAAATTAATGGACTTTTTTGAGCCTTGTTCCCATCAAATACCTGAAAGAAGCTTTTTTATTAAGGGCTATCAAATGCCTATATGTGCAAGATGTGTAGGTGTCATTATATTCCTCTATTATAGCTATATTCGTGTTTTTTAATAAAAAGGTATCTTTTATTAAAGGTATATTGATGTCTTTAGTTATTTTAATAGATTGATCATTACAATATTTTAATATTAGGCAATCTACAAATTCACGAAGACTTATTACTGGTTTAATAGGTGGTTTTGGTTGGACAATTTTAAATCTTAAATTCTTTAAATATGTACTAAATAAATCTAAAGTCAATTAAAGTGGTTAATACCACCTTTTTTATTAAAAGAAGTTTTAAAATATATTAAAATCAATATAAATTAGTTTTATATAATAAACATTGACAGTATAATATTTTAAGTTTATAATAATAATATAATTAACCACTAAAAAAGGCTACTGCGTCCAACAGTAACCTTTGATTAATACTTTAGTGGTTAGCTTTAAAAAATTGATTATATATTTAAAGTGTACCCACTTATATATTTATATAAGTGGTTTATTTTTTATTATTTCTAACTACTTCTATTAAAGTTAATAATAAAATAACTAAATATAGTATTTCATAGCTAGACATACGCTTCACCCCCTTTCTTAGAGGGTAAAGCTAACCACTTATATTTTAAGTATTAATCTTTCACATTATAACATAAATTGTTATATTTTGTCTATATTACTATTTACAATTATATAAATTTTCTATATAATAAAAATAAGCTCCTAAAAGGAGCTACATTTTACTTATACATCAAACCTACCCACAAGAAAAGATTTGATATAATGAGTAAATTAAATATTTCTAATTTAGATTTAAAGTATCTTAACTTTAACATAAAAGGGTTTAAAAGTCAAGGGTATACTTATTACCACATACAAAAACAACTTGATAAAAATAATAAAGTTAATGTTACTGGTAAATCTAAGGAAGAAGTAAAAGAAAAATATTTTAATAAGTTAGAAAAATTTTTAAATAAAGATATAACAAATTTAGATATTAATAATATGACTTTTTCAGAATTTGTAAGTTACTATTTATTTGAAGTAGTATTACCTAGTGGTTCTGTTAAAGCTAAAACATTAACTTGTTATGAATCAATATATAGAAATCATATAAAGTATAGCACTATAGGAAATGTAAAACTTACAAATCTAAAAAAGGAACATCTACAAAAATATTTTAACAATTTAATAAAATCTAACCTAAATCTATCTAGTATTAGAACATTTAAAAATTTTATAACTACAGTATTAAATTATGCAGTAGATGAAGATTACATAGTTAAAAATTACTGTATCTCAGTTAAACTACCTAAAGATAATGGTTTTAAAAAACACAAATTTCCTACAGATGAAGAAATAAAATTAATATTTCAAAATTGTAAAGATTTAAAATTATTAGTAATTATAAAAATTGCTTTATCAACAGGTATGAGAATAAATGAAATATTAGCTCTTACAGAAAATGATTTTAATTTTGAGGATTGTTCTATTAGAGTAAATAAAACTTTATCTTGTTGTAAAATTTTTGAAGATGAGAAAAATTATAAAAAACAAATAATTGTAACCACGCCAAAATCTAAAACTAGCAATAGAATAGTATATTTTAATCCCAATATTTGTAATAATATAAAACACTATATCTTTTTACAAAAAGAAAGGTATTTAAAATTTGGCAAAAAATATAATCCAGATAACATTATTTTTTCTAACACAACCTTTGAATATATAAATTCTAGAACATTAGATTTTAACTTAAAAACACTTTTTAAAGCTTGTGGTATAAACGCTAGTGGCTTTCATATATTTAGGCACACAAGTGGTAGTAAACTTTATTAGAGTGGTGTTAATATTAAAACTATTTCAGAACAACTAGGACACGCTGATACAAGTATAACAAGTAATATATATATTCACTTAAATGAGGAAAAGAAAAAAGATGCTATAAAGCATTTAGATTTTATTTTTAAAAATGTATAGTATTAATATTATTTTTATATTTATACATTTAATAATTTAATTAAAATATAATAGTTAGTAAAAAAGTTAGTAAAATTTTAAATTTAGAGGCTAAAGGGATTTAAATTATTGCCCCTTTTCTGCCTCTAACATATTTTCAATGAATATTCCATAACCTTTTGAAGGATCATTTACAAATACATGTGTCACCGCTCCTATTATTTTACCATTTTGAATTATAGGACTACCGCTCATTCCTTGTATAATACCATTTGTTTTTTGTAAAAGTCTTTGATCAGTTATTTTTATAACCATTGATTTAGAATTATCTATATTATATTTATTTATACTTTCTATTTCTATTTCATATTCTTCTATATTTTCTGCATCTATATTACAAAGTATATAAGCTTTACCTATTTCTACACTATCTTTTAAACCTATTGGTATAGCCTTTCTGCTATTTATAAATCCATTATCTGTTATTTTACCATATATACCAACTTTAGTATTATTAGATATTGTTCCTATTTGTTCATCTTTTTTTATATTACCAACAAGTTCTCCTGGAGAACCTTTTTCTCCTTTTTTTATATCTACTATATTAGATTTCATTATTTTTCCATCTTTTACCTCCATTATCTCCTTTGTATCCACATCTACAACACCATGCCCTAAAGAACCAAATGCCTTTGTTTCTGGATTTATATATGTTAAAGTACCTATACCTTGTGTACTATCTCTAACCCATACACCTATTTTATTTTTACCATCTTCGCCTTTTATACAATTTATACTTAAATTTTGCATTGCATTATTTCTCTTTATTTCAATATCTAATTTATCATTATTTTCAATACATTGTACTAAAGTTTCTTTACTGTCTATATTTACATTATTTACTTTTATTATCATATCACCAGGTTTTAATATATTTTTTGAAGGTTCATATTCTTTTCCGTCTTCACCAATAATTGACCCAAGTCCTAACACCATAACACCTTGTGTATTTATCCTAACACCCACAGAGTCTCCACAAGGTATTAGCTTACTATTTGGTAAAACAGATACAGTAATATTTTTAACAGGTATTCCCATTAAAGAAACTTGCATATTAATAGAACCCTCTGTATCAGATTGTAGATAAACTGGTTCATTTAATTTAATATTTTCATCTTTTTCTAATGGTTTATTATTAACATTTAATACACTTTTATCATTAGATACTAATGTTGCAACAGCTGGAATATTAAAATTTATTTTATGTGTATTTCCTGCTATAAGATTTATATTAGTTGGAAAAAATATAAAATTTATTATATTAGGGATAATAAACATTAAACTAATTAATATTAAGATTAGTATATATAAAACTTTTTTATTTAACTTTTGCATATATAACCTTCCTTATATTTTATTATAAGTAATATACTTACCAAATATAAAAACAGTTATACAAAAATTAAATAGTAATGTATTACATTATTTTAAAATAAACCTAAATCCTTTTTATTTAAAGCTCCAACTAAAATTAGTAATATTAAGTATACTAAACATAAAATGACTAATCCTATAATTAAACTAAAAATATTATTATATGTTAATCTTATTAAATTATAACAATATTTTGAAATAATTCCGCTAGATAAAATACAAATTAAAGGTTTAAATATATCATTTATTACTTTTATTTTAAAATTTGTTTTTTCTTTTAATTTTATTAATGATATTAAATTTATAACAACTAAACTCAAAAACCAACCTACAATAAAAGCATATAAATCATATTTAGGTATTAAAAAATATATAAAGCTAATATTTATTATTGATGATATTATACTATTTTTAAATATTAGTAGCTGCTCTCCTAATCCATTTAATATTCCAGAAAAGGTAACATGGCAATATATTAAAGGACATAAAAATCCTATATATAATAGTTGCCAACCTATATCTTTTTGAGAATATATAGTTATACCAAGCTCATCTGAAAAAAACATAAATAAACCTAAAGTACCTATACCTATGAAAGATGTTATTGTAAAAGCTTTTGAAATTGTTTTTCTTATTAAGTCTATATTGTTTTTTGCAGCAGCTTCTGATATAGCTGGAACTATAGCTATAGCAAGTGCTGTAAGCAGTGATGAAGGAAACATTACAAGTGGCATAGACATACCACTAAGTTGACCATATAAACTCATAGCCTCTGTGTTATTATACCCATATTCTACTAATTTTTGTGGTATTAATATATTTTCTATTGTGCTTAAAAATGATCCTAAAACTCTATTACCTGTTAATGGTATTGCCATAGATAAAATCAGTAAGCTAGATTTTATTATTGATATACTAGGTTTTTTTGTATTATTTCTTCTAGTATTATATACCATTAATACATATAAAAATGAAAATATCTCACCTATACACATACCAATCACCCCAACAGCACAAGCGTATGATATTCCCATAGGTATAAATATACCTGCTAAAATATATATTACTATCATTCTAGAGATTTGCTCTAAAACTTGACTTATGGCTGGTACTATTGTATCTTGCATACCTAAAAAATATCCCCTTATACAAGAACCTAATGCCATAAATGGAAAGCATATGCACATAATATGTAATGATAATAATGTATTTTCATTTTTTAATATATTATTAGATATATAACCAGAAAATAAAAATACAAATATACTTATTAAACAAGCTATTGTACACGATAAAAACATACATATAGATAAAATTCTTTTTATATTTCCATACTCTCTTTTGGAATTTTCCTCTGCTACTAATTTTGATATAGTTGTAGAAAATCCTGATGAGGATATACTCCAAGCTAACATAGTATAATGTAAAGATAGGAAATAAAAATAATACTTTATTTAACAATCAAAGGTATATGTTAACTATTTTAAACAAAAAAAGCCATTATATAATATAATGACTTTTTAATTATTATTTCAGCTCTAATATTGTATTAACTACTGTGTTATAAGTATTTTTAAATTAAAGTAAAAAATTAATTATTTGAAAAACTAAAGTCTAATTCAAAATTCCATTCTATTTTTATTTTATCTTTATCATATAAATATATCTTTTTTATAAATAAATCCACTATTTCACAAGTGAGAAAATCTTCATAAATAACTTTTTCTATACCATTTAATTTTATATATTTTCTAGTTTCATTTTTTAATTCTTCTATTTTTCTAGTTATATCTTTTTTTTTATCTTCTATATTTTTACGATCTAATAAATATTGTTTTTTGTCCATATTTTCATCTAAATATAACATATACATTTTATCTTTTTCATAATCAAGTTTAACTAGTTCTTCTTCATATAGTTTTATTTCATTTTTTGTATTGTTATCATTTTTATTTAATATATTAAATACTATTTTTTGAATAACTTTTAATACAACATTTTCAAGAGATTCTTTTTCAATTATATTATTTTTACAATTTTCATTATATTCATATTTCCTTGTTCTACAAAAATATTTTTTAGTAGAATTATACAAAGAGTAACCACAATACCCACAATATAATTTATAAGCAAAAATATTTTTTCTTTCTTTTCTCTTTGTTATCTTTTTTTTAGTTAGCATTTCTTGTGCTTTGTAAAAATCTTCTTTATTTATAATCCCCGTATGACAGTTTTCCACTACAATCCAATCATTTTTATTATTAGTTACCTGCCTATGTTTAGTTTTTATACTTTTACTTGTTCTTAAATATTCTAATGTCCCAATATAAACTTTATTAGAGAGTATTTCTCTAATATGTTCTCTTTTCCATAAATTATTTGCATTTGATGTTTTATTTATAAAATCTAATCTTGTTTTAATATTATTTTCATTTAAATTTTTAGCTATTTCTAAACAACTATTTCCATGTAAAAATAAATTAAAAATATTTTTAACTATTAAAGATGTTTCTTCATCTATTTCTAACTTTCCCTTTTGTTTATTAGACTTTTTATAACCAAAAGGAGCTATATAAGATAAATAGTTACCTTGTTTAGCTTTATTTATTTTGCTACTCATTATTTTACTAGATAAATCTTTAGAATAATAGTCATATATTATATTTTTAAAATTTATGTCTATATCATTTAAGTTATATTTTGAATTTTTACTATCAAAATTGTCATTAATAGATATAAATCTTACTTTAAAAAATGGTAATATATTTTCTAAATAGTTTACAACCTCTATATAATTTCTTCCAAACCTAGATAAATCTTTTACTATAATACAATTTATATTATTTTCTTTTATATCTTCAAATAATCTTTGTATGCTAGGTCTTTTAAAGTCTGTACCAGAATAACCATCATCTACATACTCGAAAATTTTTATATTTTTAAATTCCTCTTTTTTATTTATAAAATTATGTATAATATGTCTTTGGCTTTCTATACTGTTACTTTCATATTTTTTATACTTATCTCTATCTTCATTAGAAACCCTTAAATATATACCTATTGAATAGTCAGAATTCATTTAAAACACCTCCTCACTATTCAAATTATTAAATATACTACGAAATTTAAAATTTATTTTTATTATTTTGCCATCATACATAACTATTTTATCTATTAGACTTAATATAAACTCTTTATTATCAAAATTAAAAAAGTTATTTATCAAATTTTTATCACTTGATATTTTATCAATTTTGTTTAAATCTTTAGTTAATTGCATTAAATCATTTTTAAGTTTTAATTCTTTTTGTTTGTATTTATTTTTATTATAAATATATTCTTCTTCGCTTAATAAATTTTCTAAGTAATCACTATATATATTATCGTATATATTATTAAACCTCTCTATTTCTAAGTTTATTTTATCTATTTTATCTTTTATAGTCCCTTTTTCTATCCAAAGTTTAGATAAATGTTTTTTACTGCCAGCTATTTCGCTTAAATTTTTAACAAATTTTAATTGTAATTTTATAGTTTGTAAAACAATATTTAAAACAATGTCTTCCTTTATACTTTTAAAGTTACATCTATCTTTATATTTAAGTTTAGTAGAACAAGCAAATCTTTTATCTATATAGTTTTTTTTAATATTTTTAACCAATCTAATATTTTTACCACAACACCCACATTTTACAAGACCTTTTAAAATATTTTCATCATTTACATTTATTTTATGTTCCTTAAAATATTTTTGTTTTAGCTCTTCATTTATATTTTGTACTTTATAAAATGTATCTTCATCTATTATCGGTATGTGATTATTATGTATAACTACCCATTCTTCTTTAGGTAGTTGTATTCTTTTATAATTGTTGCTTATCGTTTGAATAGTTTTTCCTTGTATTAATTTACCTATATAAAAATCATTATTTAAAATTCCATTAATAGACTGCTTATTCCATTTTACATTAGCATATTTATCTGTTTTAAAAAGTCCCAAATTATAAAAATGTTTATATGGTGCATCTATATTCAAACTTTCAAGCTTAAATAATATTTCATTATAACTTTTATATTGTAAACGTAAATTAAAAATTTGTTTAACCACTTGACTTGCCTCTTCATCAATGATTACTTTACCTCTATTTTCTGTATCTTTTAAATAACCATAAGTAGGAAGAGTACATAAATATTGCCCATTTTTTCTCTTAGATTTTAAAGCTGATGAAACTTTTTTTGAAATATCCTTTGAATATACTTCATTTACAATATTTTTAAGTTGCATTGATAGTATGTCATTACTTTTTATATTATAACTATCAAACTTATCATTAATAGCTATAAACCTTACATTTAAAAATGGTAATATATTTTCAATATAGTTACTACACTCTTTATAATCTCGTCCAAATCTAGATAAATCTTTTACTATAATACAATTTATTTTTTTATATCTTATATCTTCTAAAAGGCTTTCAAATCCGTTCCTATTAAAATTTGTTCCTGTTTTGTTATTATCTTCATAAAATTTTACTAATTCAAAATCATTATTATTATTTATATAATTTAAAATTATGCTTTTTTGATTTTCAATAGTATTTTCATCATCTGTATTGTTATTTAAAATAGAAAGGCGAACATATGCCCCTACTTTAAAATTCTTTTTAGGAGTGCTTAAATTTACATTTATTCTACTTTTTCTAGCCATATTAAATAACCACCTTTAAATCTTTTAGATTGTTCAAAAGATTAATTATTTCTCTGTACTTCTCATCAAATCTAAACTTTACACAAATTTTTAAATTTTCATAAACGTAAATTTTATCAACTAAAGAAACGACTAATTTTCTATCCAATTTTTTAATGTCTTTATATTTTTCAATGTCCTGTTTTAATTTTTGTTTATTGTTATCTATATTAATTAAATCATTTAATTTAAACTCAAAATCTTTTATGGATTTTTGGATATTTTCAATCTTTTTATTTATTATACCATTATATTTATTATATTCATCTTTATCTAATATATTATTTTTATAATCTTCATATACTCTAAATTTATGTTTATTTAATTTTTCTATTTCTTTTACTCCAATACTAATATTTTTATTAATATTTTCAATTTGATTTTTATTATAAGGTGATTTTTTAATATCTTTTACCATTTTTTCAATATCTAATAAAGTTTTTATATGTAAATTTATTATTTTTAAAATAGTTTCTTCTATAACTTTATCTTTTATAGAGTGTCTAGTACAACCATTATTTTTAACAGCTCCAGAGCAAACATAATAAATATATCTTTTTTCCTTTGTACCATAATTTTTCCTTACCATACTTCTCCCACAATTAGCACAATATAAAATACCAGAAAATAAAGATACTTTTTCATTATTAGGTGCCACTCTTGTATCTGAAAGCATAAGACTTTGTACAATTTTAAAAGTTTGCTTATCTATTATAGGCTGGTGGGTACCTTCGCAAACTAACCAGTTTTCTTTTGGATTTTTAATTAACTTTTTAACTCTATAATTTAAAGTTGTACATTTTGCTTGCTCTAAAACCCCAATATAAACTTGACTTTTCAAAATATCAATTATTGTTTTATGGCTCCATAAAGAAGATTTTTTTATCTTTACATTATTTTTAAAATTTAAGCCTATATGTTTTTTATATTCTATTGGAGATAAAATACCTTTATTATTTAATTTTTCAGCTATCTTAGTATGCGTAAAACCCTCTAACTTCATTTCAAATATTTCTTGTACTATTTTTGAAGCATAATCATCTATAATTAATTTATTTTTATTATTAGGGTCTTTTAAATATCCATATGGAGCAAAAGAACCAATAAATTCTCCATTCTTTCTTTTTATATCTAATTGAGTTCTTACTTTTATTGATATATCTCTTAAATAAGCATCATTTATAAGATTTTTAAATGGTATTATCAAACTTTCTTGAGAATTATTATTGATACTGTCATATCCATCATTAATAGATATAAATCTTATACCTAAAAAAGGGAATATTTCTTCTATATACTTTCCTACCTCAACAAAATTACGCCCAAATCTAGAAAAATCTTTTACTATAATACAATTTACCTTTTTATCTTTTATCTCTTCCATTAGCTCTTTAAAAGCAGGTCTTTCAAAATTTCCACCACTATACCCATCATCAATTTTTATAGAAACTAGTTCTAAATCTTCTCTTTCATTGATAAAAGCCTGTATCATAGATTTTTGATTTATTATACTTTCACTTTCATTTTTGTTATTATCCTCACGAGATATTCTTAAATACATTGAAACTTTATAATTTTTCATTTATAACACTCCTAGTTAATATTTAAACAGTCTTCAATGTAAATATTTTCTTTAGGCTCATTATAAGTACTATTTACTATAACATTACCTACTTTAAAAAAATATGGGTTTTTTATTTGTTGTATAAATTTTAAAATTTTTAATTCATATGGTAAGCTATCATCTATTTGCACATCATTAATATCCTGTAAATCTTCTAATTTTATATTCATTATATCCATATTTTTTAATTTATTAAAGTCTATATTTTTATAATTTTCTAATTCCTCTTTAGATATATTAAATTTATTTTCCATAAATTTTTTCTCCTTTTTTAATTTAATATATTTAGTTGTTATTATAATTATTCTAAAATATATTTCATTTATTATATTTTTTAAATTTATTTTAAATATTTTCATAACTATCATTTATAACTATAAATCTTCTGTTAATTTTAGTTCTTTTATTTTTCATTATTAAAATTTGCATCACATTTTTCACAATATAATAAACTACTTAAAACATACACTTTCTCATTATTAAATGTTATTCTTGTATCTAATAACATTATTTTTTGTATATTATTAAAAGTTATTTCATAAATTTTTTAGTAATAAAAAAGCAGAACACTTAACATTCTGCCTTTTTTTCACAATAACAATATTTTATTTTCTTCAAAATAACTTTCCTTATTAACTCTTTTATTTTTTATATCATTTAATGTTGTTGATAAATATTTATATATTTCTTCTTTTGTTAACACCTCTTTTTTTATATTTTGCCTATTTTTTATATATTGCTCTATCAATTCTATATTTAATGGATTTTCCTCATTGATACACATATAGCAAAACACTATATCTTCCATATTTTCTAGATTACTTTCCATTGCTTCTTTTCCAAATCTTTTTGTTATATATGGATTTATACTTTCTCTTTTTTTCCCTGCCCAAGTTGAATTTACATAGTTTATTGTATCAAATTCTGTTTCTATATCTTCAAAACTTTTATGTTTATCCCTTAAGTCAAACCCTTCCATTAGTTTAAATCTACATATTTCAATTTCATTTTCATTTAATTGTAAATTTTCATCTAATTTATAGCTTAATTTGTATCTATCATAATCTCTTATCCTTGTATCTTTTTCTAATACTATTTTTAAGCTTTTAAATTTATTTGTTTCACTATATTTTATTTTTGCATTTTTATCTGCTATATATATAAAATCTTCAAACTTTGCTATTCCCTTTGATATTTCTATATATTTATCCTCTATTACTTTTATTTCAAATCCTGTTATTATACCTTTTGTATATTTTTCATATTTTACTTTTAAATATTCTATACTATAATCTCTAACAGAATTTAATAATTCTTTTTTTAGTATACTATGTCTTTCAAAATTAGGATATAAAAATTCCATTTTATCACCCCTTTGCTATTTATTTTTATTATTTTAAACCATCAAAAAAGTTATTTATCCAACTTTCATTTTCGTAGTTTACAAATTTTTCAACACCTATATATAAGTTTTCATTTTCTCTATATATAGGCACTACTTTAAATGCTATATTTTCTGGTTCACTCCACACAAAAAATCTAACTTCATATTCTACTATATCATCTGTTAAACTTTGTCTTATTTTTCCATTTGTTACATTTAATATTTGTTCTTTTTCTATATATTTAAAATCTTGTTTTTTAAATGGTATTGTATAACTATATTTTTCATTATTTTCTACATCTTTTAAATATAATTTTAATGTTAAATCTGTTATATTTCTTGATAAACTTCTTACCTCTCCTTTTATATCAAATGCTTTTATTAGTTCTACTTCTGTATTTTTATGAGTATATCCTACTATTTGATATGGCAAAGCTGGCACTTTTGTTTCAAGCTCAACTTTTGCAAACCCGTGTCTTTTATCATACAAATATTTTATACAACCATCTATACAAGTCATTTTTAAGTCAAAGTTATTACTTATATCTTTATCAATCCTTTTAAACTGTATAAATCTACCAGGTATAAATTCTTTTAAACTATCTCTAAATAATTCTATTTTACAAGATTGTCCTGTTAATTTTATTACCTCAAATTTATTTTGTAATAATGTATTATTCATAAATTTGCTTATTATATTGTATACATCTGCCTTTAATATTACCTCTATATCAAATATATTAAACATTATATTAGGTATTTCTTTTATTATTTCAAGTCCTTTTCCTGTACTTTGAGATAATCTCCATTTTTCTAACACTAAAATTTCTGTATTTTCATCTACCTTCTCATTTTCATTACAACTTAATAATACTTTAAGCGTTCCCAATTTACTATAAAATAATTTTTTTAATCTCTCTGCTGTTGTATATAGATAATAAAAGTTATGTCTTGCTTTATAATATTCTTCCTTACTTAAGTTTTCAAAGTTTTTAAACTTTGTTGGTAATAAAGTTTCTGCTTTTTCATACTCTTTTTCTATTAATTCATAAAATTTTTTAACACCATTATTATCTATAAATCTAAATGTATCTAAATCAAAACTATTTAAAATATTTTTAAATTTCATACATATTTCACTGTTTAAAGTATTTACTATACATATTTTTAATATTTGCATTATTCTATATGTTAAATTGTTTCCCCCAAAATCCGTATCTCCATTTTCATATGCTGTTTTTATTTTTATTCCGTATGATACTTTGCTATCTTCAATATTAAATTCACAGCTACATACATCGGTTGTACCCCCACCACAGTCTATTATTAAGGCATTATAATATTTGTCCTGTTCATATTTGTTTTGCTTTATCATATCAGAAATAATACTATATAATACTGCCATACCTTCATCTATACTTTCTTCTGGTGATAATACTTTTTCCTCAAATAATTCTTTAAACAACCTATTAAATAAAAACTTTTGTTTTACAGGACTTGACATATGTATTTCTTCTATTTCTATTTTAAAATAATTTTTAGCCTCTTCTAATAAATAATCAAAATAGGCCTTTATCATATCCTTTCTTTTTACAAAGGAGCGTTTTCCTGTTTTATCATATATTTCTTCTTCTTTTTCATAGTCAGATATCCATCTTTTTATATCATAAAATATACAAAAACTTTCATCTATATAACTTACATTTGATAATTTTTCTGCTTCATAACCAAATAAATAATTAACTTGCCCATCTTCTATTTTATTTATTGCTATTACACTCGGTATTACTGGCATTTCCTTATAATTGTTTTGTATATCATAAAAAGTTACATAATTTACATCATTTTTGTTTAAACTACATTCTCTTTGTTCAAAATAATTTTCATCTAAATATACCCCTATTGTTGTATTTACTGTTCCAAAATCTATTGCTAGTGGCATACTTAATTTTAGTGGTTTTCTTACTTCAAAGCTAAGTAATGGCATACAATAAAATTTAACCTGAATATTTATTCCTATATCCCCATTATACACTTTAAATACTTTTTCCGATGTTTCTTTTTCCATAAAAAGTATTTTGTAATCTTTAGTTTCGCTTTCAATACATTGTACTTTGCTAACTTTAGTTAAATATAGCTTGTCTTTATTTTCTCCTTTTTTCTCCACATTAAATATTCCACAAACTTTATTATTACTTATTACTATTGCATTTGTATTTATAAATGCTTCATTATATTTTAAGGTTATATTATCATAAAACTTTGTAGCTAAATTTTCATATACTATTATTTTAGAATTATAATTTAATAAATTGTTTTCATAAAAATTTTTTGTATTTTTTATTAATTTTTCAAGTCTTTTTTTACCTTCACTATCTTCATTTTTTATAAGTAGCCCCTCATAACCCCCCCTATATCTTAAAATAATCCTTATTAATTCTTCTTTGTCCATAGGGTTTATTATTCCACTTATTATTTGTTCTTTTCTACATATTTCTCTTAGTTTATACAATGTCATTAATTCCAAATCATCTTTATAATATCTATTTAGCTCTTTTTTTTCACTACTTGGATTAAATATATAACCTTTACCCATATTTTTTTACCTTTCTTTTTTCTAAAATAATGCTATTTCATCTATTTTCATTGTCTCCTCTACATCTATTATTCCAAAATGATTTTCCCAAAATAAATGTATTTTAAAATTTATAGGTAAAAACATACCTACTATAAAATTTATCTTTTTTATTTCTTGTTCTGTTTCTTTTTTTCCTATATATATTAAATATTCATCTACATAGTCATTGCTTGCATATACTATTGATTTTTTATATAACATCCTCATTATTTGCTTAAATAAAAACACAGAGCTTCCACAGTTATATAACCTTATTGCAAAACAAAATATTAAATATACTTCTTCCTTATTAAAACATTTTATTGCCTCTATGTTTTGATTACTATACAATTTATTTAATATTTCTTTTAATATAAATTTATAATAATACTCTTTTTTACTATATCCTTGTCTTAAATCTAACTGTATCATATATTGCATAAATATATCAAAAAAGTATTCCCTCATATCTTTATATTTGTGTAAATTTATATCAAATAATTCCATAAATACATTTTGAAATCTATAAAGTGGATTTACTTCTATTATATGTTCTTCTATTTGTCTTGCATTTATATTTTCAAAAGCTACTTCCATATATGGACTTCCATATCTTGTTGGTTTATATTTTAAGTTTTCCCTTTTTATATTGCTTTTATCTGCTTTTATAGCTACTTCCCATACATAATTCATAAATACTCCTAATATACTTCTTCTTTTATTATTTTTGGAACTTCATATTCAGAAGAAACACCTATACATTTATAATCACTTTCTTCTAATTGTATTTGTGATATTACAAATCTTATTATTGAATCTGTAAAAAAACATTTTTCATCTAATATTTTAAATTTAAACAATAATATTTTTCTATCATCATATGCAAATATATTTTCTTTTTCAAAGAAATTCATATCATTTTCGTATATTTCAAATTTGTTATTATATTCGCTCGATAATATTTCATATCCAGCATACTCTATATATTTTTCAATAAATAATTCATTTATTTTTCGTATATAATCAAACTCTGTTTTTAAAGTTATTTTATTATTACTTAAATATCTTCTTGAAAAGTTTTCTTTCTTTTTGTTGTTTAACATATCATAGTCATAACCTATACTTTTTATTGGTTCTTTATTTATTATTTTATATGCTATCCAATTTTCAAATGTTTCCACGTTAGACTTTACTATTATTTTATCTTCTTCTAATTTTAATGAAAGTATATCATCATTTATTCCTAATAAATACCCATTTTCTATCCCATAATCTTTTAACTCTATATTATGCTCATAATATTTTTCGTCTATAAAAGGTTTCATAAATTCAGAACTATTTAGCTTTATTTCTTCTACATTCCATATAGGGATTAAATCTTCTTTTATAATTGTAAATGTATCTAATTTTAACTTATTAAAATTTACATTTATACTTTCTATGATACCTTTTTCTAAATCTATATTTTCGTCTTGTTCTAATTCTTCTAAATATATATCATATAGCCTATCTACAAAAGACATATTTATCGTTGTCCAAATTATATAGTTATAATTAAAAAGTTCATATAAATTTGATATTTTCTCAAAATATCGTTTTGCTCTTATTATTTTAAATTTACAATTATATTCTTTACCTTTAATATATAGCTTACCTTCAACTATTTTATTTTTAAAATTTTGCATATTTTTCTCTGTACCTTCAAAAAATACAGTTTTAATATATTTTTTATTATTAATAGCATCATTTAATGTAACTATATTTTCTGCTAAATCCTCTGTACATATTGGAAATAAAGTATCATTTGTATATGAAAAATCTTCTTTTTTAGTTAATGTCATATTTATCCCATATTTTTCATCTAACAATTTAAACTCATCATATATACTTTTTTCTAACATTTCATATTTTCTCTCTGTAGATTCTATCACTTTTGAGAATATATCTCTTATATATTTATCTGTAAATTTTCTTTCTTCTATATCTTTTATATCTTTAAGCCTTTTTTCCATATATTCTTCAAAATTAAAGTCATACTCTATTATACTTCTAAAGCTTGGGTGTTTTATATGTTTTTTATAATCTTCTTCCATAATTTTGTCTTTATAAATTTGCTTCTCCTATATTTTTATATATTTTATCTCCTATTTTTGTTCACTTGTACTTTCAGATGTTTCAGAAGTTAATTCTTCAGTTGATTGTTCTTCTAGGTTTTTATTTTCTTCTATTTCCAAATCTAACAATTCTATTAATGAATCTATTTCTTTAACTTTATCATCTTTTTTTAGTTCCGTATATATTTTTTTTGCAAATAAATATTGCTTTTTTGCATCTATTAGATTTTTCTCTGCTTTTAAATCTATTGCCATTCTTTCGTGTTCTTCTGCTATCTGTATTTTTTTCCCATTTTCTACTATTTTTTCATCTATGGAGGATAATTTACTATTTAAAATTTCAATTTGTGCTAAATCTTCCATTTCTTTATATTTTTCTATTGCATTTGTATAATAAAGCCTTGCCCCTTCATAATCTCCATTTCTAAAGCTTTCATCTCCTTGTTTTACTATTTCTAAAGCTGTTATTTCTTTCTCTGCTTTATCTTTTTTTTCTTTATCTGTTTCTTCTTTTGCTTTTCCCCAATCCTCATATAGTTTTTCAAGTGATTGTATTGCTTTTTCTTTTCCTTCATCAAAATATATATTACTTGCTATATTTTTAGATTCTAAATATTTTTTTTCTGCCCCTTCATAATCCCCCATCTCTTTTAACTTATCTCCTAAATTTAAGTAATCATATACATTTAAGTAATCTTTTGTTTCTTCTAACTTTTCATCTACATATTCTTCATTTACATTATCTGCATATCTAGCTCTATCTTTTGCAGTTGTATAATTTTTTTGTGCCTCTTTATAGTTTCTAGCTTTTAAAGCCTCATCTGCAAGTATTGTTGTTTCTATTAATTTTAAATAATTGTTTAAATCTTTTATTTTTTCTTTATATTTCAACTTATTAGCCACTTCTATTGCTTTATTACATTCTTCTTTTGCTCTTATGTAATTATTATCTTGTATGTATTCTATAGTGTTTTGATATGTTAAGTTTAATGTTTCTATTCGTCTTACTCTTACTCTATAAAGAATATAAAATATTAAACTTATTACAATTAATAATATAGCTATTATTATACTTATTTTTATAATTTTTTTAACTTTTCGTTTTCTTTCGGGATCTTTAAATATTTTATCAGCAAATATTACTACAAATGTATAGTTTTCTAGCTGTTTTGGTTGTTTTGATAATATTAAATCCTCTATATTGTTAAGAACTTCTTCTGTATCATTTGTAGCTTCTTCAAAGACTTCATTTATTTCACTTTGGTCCAAATTTTCCCATATTCCTCTTGTGTATAATGCTATTATATCACTATCCATAAGTTTTATTTTTTTAGATATAAATGGCTTAAAATTTTTGTCTTTTCCCAAATATGAATATAAATTATTTCTTTCTTCGTGTTGTCCTATTAAATCTTTTGAAAGATTATCTTCTTTTACTATATCATTTGCTAATGACATATCCACACTTTCTTGTTTTAATAAGCCCCCTCGATATAATCTAAATCTTGTATTTCCTAAATGTCCATATCTTAATTTTTCATAATTACTTACAACTACTGTTATTGATGATTTTAGTTTAAATTTACTATCTGCCTTTAAAAGCTCTTTATTTGCCTCCTTTAAGTAAGATTTTATTGCACTTTTACTTATTGATGGGTTTTCTTGAAATTTTAAAATAACACTTTGTATAGCAAGTTTAGCTCCATTTATATTAGCCATATTTCCTATTCCATCTGCTATTACATAACACGCATATTTATCTAACTCTACAAAAGCAAAGTAATCACTATTTTTTAATTCACTCCCTGCTTCTGATATAAATTTTGTATTAAATTTGCTATTTTCTTTTCTCATATAAAACCTCATCTTTAGTTAATTTTTACTAAAAATATACTAGCATTATCTTTGTTTTCTTTTTGGCTTATGTTTATTTTTTCTATTATGTTAAATGCCATTTTTTGTGTGCTTATATTTTTATTAAGTTCGTTTTCTATCTCTTTCCAACTTAAAAATTCATAAACACCATCACTTATTAATGCTACTATATCTCCATATTTTAAACTTATTGGCTCATCGAAAAACTCAATATTTTTAAATCCATCTTGTCCTACATAATTATAAAGTCTTTTTTCTTCTAATAAATTTATTGCACTTTCTCTTGTAAGTTTACCATTTTTATATTTATCTTCAGCTAACATATTTATTGTATGGCCTGTGCTTACTGGTATTAAATCTCCATTTCTATATACTGCTATTTTTATATTTCCTACAAGAGAATAAAAAAGCACATTGTTTCTTATTAAAACGGTAGATACGCAAGCTCCACATCTATCATCATCTAAATTTTTAAGTATTTCTCTATTTGATAATGTAAATGCTTTTTGAAAAAAATAGTTAGGATTATCAAATGCATCAAATTGTTCAAATAACTCTATAAATGTATTTATAGCTATTTGACTTGATATTTTCCCTCCAAATTTTTTACCCATTCCATCTGCTAATGCAGCTAAAAAACCATTATTGCTTTCTACAAAGTTGTAATTATCTTCTTGTATTTCTCTATTTCCAATAGTCATACTAGCCCCAACTTCATACTTTTCTTTTGGCTTTCTATTTATGTACATTTTTAATCTTATTAGCGTTAATAACAATATTACTAATTGCAATAAGATTATTATTATAATAGGTTGATTTTCATTTATATTTTCCATATTTTCTCCCTATTTATTTTCATTTTGTTTTTTATCTTGATTTTCATTTCCATCTTCATCTGTCCACATAAACTTATCTCCACAAAATGCTACAAATAAAAATTTACTATTTCCTATTTCTATTACACTATCTTCTTCTAATCTTTCTGGGGAATACACCGCATTTCCATTTAAGTATACTAACCCATTTGAATCTCCAGGCAATAGCACAGTTTCTTTATTTTTAGGATCAAATACTATTATTGCGTGATTTCTTCTTTCTATTTTATTATCTCCTAATATTTGTATATCCATATCATCTGCTCTACCTATAAAGTTTTTACCTTCTCTTATTTTATAGTCTTTTCCTCGCCTTGCACCAGATATACAGACTATCCAACCACAAACAGGATTTTCTTCTTCTAAAAATAACATTTTTTCTATATCTTCATCTGTCTGTTTTGTTTCTTGTTTTTCTTTTGTATTTGTTTCTATATTACAGTATGGACATATTGTGCCATATCTTCTTCCAGAAAATAAATGTCCATTTTGACAACGTATCAAATTACTCATATTTTTTCTCCTATTTAATCTACTTGTAGTTTAGTAAGTCCTAAATATATAGTATCGCCTTTTTCCAATTTATATGGTTCTGCTGGTGAAAGTTTATACTTTTTATTATCCATTTTCTTTTGTATGTTTATTCCATTTTTTGAATATAAATCTTCTATATACCAACAACCATTTGAATAATTTAAAACTGCGTGTTCCACATCTATTAATGTTGCATAAGTACAATCATTTAAATTTATATCAACTAATGTAACATCATTATATTGATTTTTTCTATCTTTTCCTATTACCAAAGCTGTTTTTCCATATAAGTCCCAAGATTTTATTATATTGTCTTGCTCATTTAAAAGGCTTATTTTTGATAAACTATTTAAAATATTAAAATGAGTTCTTATTTTATTACCTCTTATAATATATTCATTTTCTTCTGTATCTTTAAATATAGCTAAATATAAAAAAATTGTGGCTATAATTAAATTTAATACTGATACAAAAACTTTTAATTTTAAGTTATTTATATATAAAAAAGCAATACAAACAATAGCTAATGATATACTACTTATTATTAAATCTATTGCTTTTATTTTTTTCATTGTTATATTCAATATGTTTCTCCTTTACTTATTTTTTACGTTCATATTTTTCATTCCCATAAAATTTTCAAACATATCTGTAAAATCCATTGGATTTTTTGTAGCTTTAATATTTTCGCTATTATTAGCTTTATTATTCATTCCAAAAGCTTGCTCAAATACATTAAAGCCATTAAATCTATTAAATATATCTTCATTTACACTACTTGTACTTGTTTTTTTGTTATTTGTGTTTGTATCAAAGTTATTAAAATTTCCTTTAATTTCCCTATCATATTTTGCTCTACTTGTTTCATCGCTTAAAACTTCATAAGCCTTACTAACTTTTTTAAACATTTCTTCTGCTTGTGTATTTCCTACATTTGCATCTGGATGGTATTTTTTAGCAAGTTTTCTATAAACTTTTTTAAGTTCTTCATTAGTTAAATTTTCAGACACTCCTAATATTTTATAATAATTTTCCATAAAATTCTCCTTATAAAGTTTTAATAAATTTCAATAAATAAAATTTAAAACAAAAAAGGGCATATGTAGATATGCCCTTTTTTCCAAAGCTTTAGATTATATATTTAACCTAATTTTTGGTGGTTTTATACACCTGCTGGATATCCACCTTCTATTTTAATATTTGCTATTTTATCTTTCTTTTGTTTAACGAGTAAAGTAAATAAACCTGTACCTTCTTTATCTCCAAAGTCTTCTATATAATCTACTACAAAAGCGTTTGGGAATGTATACTTTCTTACTACTACACCTGCTGCTATATGCTCTATTTCAAGAGTTCTATAACAATCTGCTTTTTCTGCTGGCACTACTGACCATTCTGCCATTCCTCTTGTACTATCAAAAAGGTTATCCTCAACAGCTGTTAATATCTTTCCTTTTATTGTTATGCTTGACCCTACATCTTTTGTTCTTGCATCACTATCTTGTGGTATATCTGAACTAAAAACTACGCTTTTTACACACTCTTTTGCAATTTCAAATTCTTCGCCACCTGTGTTTGTTTTAACTACTACTCTAAATGACATACTAATCTAACTCCTCTCTCCTTATTATTCACCATCAAAGCCACCGTTTATTTCAACTTTAGCATTTTCATCTTTTTTCTGTTTCATATGTATATAGAATGTACCTACACCTGTTTCATCGTCTAACTCTTCTGTGTATTCCATTATAAAGGCTTCTGGTAATACATATTTTCTTACCACTTTACTTGCTGCTATTACCTGTATTTCTACATTTCTATAACAATGATCTACTTCTGATGGTACTTGAGACCATTTTGCAAGTTTTATTGTATGGTCATCACTTTCTGCACCCAATTTATAAAGCATTTTTCCTTTTATTTTTACTGATACTCCAAAGTCTGTCGCTCTTGCATTTGAATCATTTGGTGAATCTGATACAAAGTCTAAGTCTAATATTGCTCTTTCATCAAAGGAGATTTCTTCTCCTCCTCCTGTTACTTTTAGCCTAAATCCCATATAATTACCTCCTTAAAATCTTATTTATTTAATATATAAGTTAAAAAATTAACTTTAACTATCCATTTTAAGCTCTTGTTGCAGAACTTAATTTATTTATTTCAACTTCAAGATTTTTAACATTTCCATTAAACGTTATATCTAATGTACATATATTATTTGTTTCATCTATTGAATAATTAATATCATCGCCTTTTCCTACTATTGCATTAATAAACTCCCTTTTTGTTCCCCAAAGGCTTTTTTGTGATTGTGGATTATTTGAGAAAAATCCTACTATATTATCTTGTTTAAAATCACTTGTTGCATGTCTTAATACTCTTTCTATATATGTTGTTACTTGTGTTTTGTATATAGGTTCATACATATTGTCTTCATTTACAAGTAAGTTTCTAGCTTTATATACCATTACTCTAGTTACTTCATATCCATCTATTACTGCATTTTCTGATGAAAATACAAAACCAAAACTTCTTCTATTTATATCATCTTTTATAGTGTTTGTAAATCCTGTTATTTCTTTAGCCATACTTGTATATACTTTTAAAGAATTATCTCCTGATTCTATATCAAATCTTACTCCAGGAAGTTTTGGGTCTACATTTCTTTTAAATACTCCCTTTAAATATTCTGGACATTGATATGTTGCTACTAACCCTGCTGCTATATATGCTGCTCCTACATATACACCTTCTATCCAAAGTTTCATTATATCTTCTTTTTCTTTAGATAACTCTGCTATATTATCTTCTGTCAATATCATTTTTGAATCTAATACTACACCCGACTTATCTTTAGGTATAATTGTAAAGTTTGGTACGCAAGGTATTGCATATTCGCTATATGGTTTACCTATTAAACTTGAACAACGCTCTTCAAATTTTTCTATACCTTCTGTTGCCATATAATTAAATGTTGTTTTGTCACCTGTTTCATAAGAGAAAAATCCTTGTATTCCATAATCTTTAAATACATCTAATATTCTTGCTAAAGATTCTACACTATTTACGTCTGTTTTTTCTTTAACTTCATTACCTTTAAATCTTTCTCTTGTAAGTTTCATTTTAGAGTTTTGATCTAAAGATATATTAGGTAAAATTCCATACCAAATGGTATTTTTAAATTCATTTTTCGCATTTACTGTATTTAAGTATGTTATTAATCTTGGTATATTATTACTTTTAGCTACCATTTCATTACGTACATTTGTAATTAAAAGGCTTGGTTTCATACCTTTTAATTTTTTAGGGTATTGTTCAAAAAATGCCCACACACCTAATATTTTTTCAATTAAAGGTTTAGCCATTTTTATAAAATCATCTTTAGCTACTTTATAAAATTCAAGATATGAATTATAATTTTGTACTTCTTTAGCAATATCTATATCTGTAACCATTGTAGATGCAAGTGGACAAAATGTTCTTGAAACAAGTGCTTTTACATAGTCATTACTATCTTCATTTATAGCCTCATAATCTTCTTCAAGTGCTTGTATTAAGCCTTTGTTAACATTGTCATCTATTGTTGCTATTGCTGTTGTTTCTGCTTTAGGAGCTTCTAATATTTTAAGCTCTCCATCTTCGCCCATTGACAAAACACCTAATGCAAGTGGAGTTTTATCTTCGCTTTGTCCTGTTCCTAACAAAAGTCTAGTTTTTATATCTTCAATAGCAAGCGGTAACATAGCCATAACATTGTTATAATTAGTGCTAGCCTCTTCAAACATAACATTTAATTTATCTGCAACATCTAATTTTTTTGGATCACCATCTTCAAGTGCTACATATTCTCCATAAACATATTGAAGTTCTTTTCTATTTTGTCTAATATCATCCATAACTTTTTTAGGTGATATTAAATCTGTTAAATTTTCAAATTTAAAATCTACATTTATAATACCTTGAGCTCTTTTTGTATCTATAAGAGTCATTAACATTTTAAGAAAGTCATTACTTGAATTAAGATGAATCTCTGTAAGCATTTCATCTGGTATAGTTTCTGGCTTTTTTAATGTATACATAACTTTTTGATTATTAGCATTAAAAAAGGAATAGACAACCGGATCAAATTTTTCAAGAAATTCTTCAAAATTATTTACTAATAAATTTTCATTAATTTCTTTAATTTTTTCATCACTTAAGCTGTCTATTCCTTTTGTGTCTCCCACTAGTGTTATTAAATCTAACTTTTCTGGGTTTATTTCTTCCATTAAGATAGTTCTATTGGTTTGGTTTATATTTGCCATTTTTTCAACTCCATTCCTTGCTATATCGTAATTTAATAAAAATTTTTAGATGTTAAAATAATTTAAATGTAACTATTTACTTCACTTGGCTTTAAACTTTTATAATGTATTTCAAACTCAGTAACTTCATCTTCAAGTATAATACTTATTTTTTCATTAAAATTTATATTCGTACTTTTTTCAAAAGTAAGTAAACTACCATTTTTTATTATTGTAGAATATGAATTATTAGTTAAACTTAAAGCTTTATTCATTGTTGGCTCAAAAATTATATTTGATGCACTATCATCTCCTATATTTAGCTTACAAGCATTTAAAATATCCTTTAAGGATACTTTTTCATTATTTTGTTTTCTTTGTAAATTAAATACTTGAGGTGCTATATCATAACCTTCTTTTGTATTTACTACATATATATTTAATTTTCCAAAATATTCATAAGGATTTTTTGAAACAACAGGTTTTTCTTCTTTTTCAACCTCGATATATTTAACTTTTTTAGTTTTATTCTTTAGTAATATTAAAATAATCACTAAACACAATAAACATAAAATTATGTATAAAGGTAAAAATTTAAAAGATTTATTTTCATTATTTTCTAATAATTCATTAATTTTAATCTCATCTAACTTTAAATTTAAATATTTTAAATTTAAAAAATTTTGTTCTAACTTATCTAAATTTAATACAATTTTCAAATTTTCATCTAATTTTAAAGTATCTAAAGTAATACGTATCTTGCTATCTATTATTTTAGCCTCAAACAATTTATCATTTATATTTAGATTTATAATTTCATTATTATAATAGTTATTATCAAAAATATTTCCTTTTTCATTTTTTAAAGTTATATTTAGATTTGCTAAAACAGTATTATCTTCGTATCGATAATCAACTATTTCTCCACTTAAATTAGAAATAACTTCTTGTAATAAATGTGCATCTACATTACCATTTGAGTTAAAATTCAAAGTAACTAAATTTTCATAAGGTTTAATAATTTCTACTATTGCAAAATTTTTCCCATTTATTACATTAGCACTTTCAGACTTACAATTTACATTTATATTTTTAATATTTGATGATGTTAATAATATTTTAATTTTATCTAAATTTGTTGTAGGTAAATTTATGGAAAGCTGCCCATTTTGAGTGTTTCCTACACCTACTTGGGTTTTTTTGATTTTAAACTTTTCAAATAAAATTTTATTAGATATCTCATCTAACTTTAAAATATTGCTACATTTAAATATTTGTCCATTAGTTAAATTACTAGCCTCAAATATATTAAACTTTTTACCTTCTTCTGTAAGCTCTCCAAGAGCAATAGTATCTATAACTATATTTTTATCCTTGGCAATATTTATTGTATTCTTAAAAATATCATTAGATTGTTTGGTTAAGTTTTCATTTTGTAAAACTATTTCTCCATCTGAAACCAGAATAATATTTTTAAAATTTGCACTATTATTAAACATATTAATTGCAAATGATAAAGCATCTCCAGCATTAGTATATCCTGTATAATTTGTTCTATCTAATATACTATTAAAATAAGACAAACTATCAGTTATATTAGCATATTCAATTACTTTGCTATTATAAGTAACAAGCCCTATTTTATAATCTGATGTTAAAAAATTAGCTATTTTTTTAATTTCATCTGCAACTAAATTTTGTTTATCAAAACTTTTCATAGAGTTACTTGTATCAACAACAAATATAATTTCTTTTTGATTATCAATATTATTAGCTAATACAACACTAAAATTTGAAAAAATAAAAAATATTATAAATGATATAATTTTTAAAATTCCCTTTTTTTCAAAGATTTTCATCAATTTTCTCCAAATCCTAATTATTCAATTTTCAATGTACATCAAAAGTACCATTCAATTACTTTTGTTACATAATTTTACAATATAGTTTGTAATTTGTCAATATATTAGTTTAAAATTTTTTATTATTAAAATTTTAGATACACTTTACCATTTTATTATATTATTATAATATTCATATCTTTCAATACATATACTATTTGATAATTATTTACATTGAAAAATGTCCTAAACCATCTAAAAGTCCATAATCTAATCTTACCAAATCATAATTTTATTTTATAAAATAAAAATTTTATCAGAATGTTTATCTGTAAAAATTTAGAGAATAGATAAATATCTACTCCCTAAGTATAGTAATTATTTGATATCTTTAACCATAAAATATTCTTGTTGTTATATTTGATGTATAACAAATGTAAGATATAATAATATGTTTATTTAGTTTTTGTGAAAAAATATTTGTAATATAATAACACAAATATCATATTAAACTTAATGTTAAAAATAATATTTTTTTAATATTTCATAAAACTATCATAATTGTATTCTTATAATCGTATTTTTATTGTTTTAAAAATTTTTTATTTTTTAATTTTAATAAAATGTATGTAAAAATAATTATTAACAGAAATACTATAATTATATTTATAAATTTTATATACTTATATATAGTATAATTCAAATAATGTATATTATAGTATATAGTATTATTTTTTACGTATTCATTTTCTATAGATGGAAAACTTATAATTATTTTAAAATCTTTATATTTACTGTCAATAATTTGATCAGAATAAATATATATTTCATCCAAACTTGTATTAGCTATAATATTTATTTTTTTCCACTCTTCATTTTCTTTATTTCTTCCTAAAAGTATCACATCTGGACTTTCAAAATATAAATTTGTATTTACTTTAATTATATCATCTTTAGATATATACATATTTTTAGGAAAACTTAATGATAAAACTGTATATATCATAGACTTTCCATCTTCATAATATTTAAATGGGTATAATTGTGTATCTATTTTATTATTTATATTTATTACTCCATTTTGACTTATTTCTAAGTAATTTAAATATACTTTTGTATCTATTAATTGTGCTGATTTAGGTATCTTTTTATTTATATA
>JAHALF010000040.1 GCA_018371275.1 Clostridiales bacterium | reverse complement strand
ATCTGCAAACTTCTTCTGTTTTAAATTTAATTTGCCCAAAGGCAACACTCCTTTCTAATTTTTTACATAAAAAAAGCTAGAATAAATCTAGCTTTTAAATAAACTTTTAAAATAAATGAATTTTTAATGAATCATAAGAATTATTCACAATAACATAATATCACATAATAATAGGACATCAAAGGACATCTTTAATTATTTTTTCAATTTCTTCTAACGCTTTATTATATAACCTACCTGTATGTCTTTCTGTATAACCTAAAATCTCTGCTATACTACGCCATTTTCTATATTCCAAATACCTTAATTTTAATATCTTTTTATGATTCTCATCTTCCAGCTTATCTATAACACCCTCTATCTCTTTTCTAAGTCTACCTATTTCAATATTATGTAAATCTATATCATTTTTTAATTTAATTAATTCTAACGCCTTATCTTCCACTTTGGAATTAATTAGATTAGTTTTTATTTCATCATAACAGATTCTTATATTTCCAACTTCTCTCTGTTTTTGCTTATATTCCCTTTCTAACATTTCTTTTTTCCTTGTACACTTATATGCTCTGTTTAAATACTTTTTTATATCTTTGTATTTATCTGACATATTACCTCCTGTATCTAATATTTAGCTTTTATTCTATATCTCATTTATTTTTTCTAAGTATATTTTACATATTTTTTCATAAGAACTTCCAGGTTTACAAAATTCTTTAATATTATTTAATAATAGTTTTCTTAATCTTTCATTTTTAGTTTTTAAAACTAAAAGATTAATTTGTAAAATAAAGTAAACAATTATCTCCAAAATCAATAAAACTACAAATGTATTAAAAATTATATATCTCATATTTTTATCCCCTTTCATCTAGTATTTAATTTCAAGTTTATTTAAAACTAATTATATTCACCTTTAAGTTTTATGTCTTTTAAATCTACTCCAGACGCTATCCACTCATCTACCAAATCGTCTCCTAAATAAAACCTTAAACATTCCTCTTTAAATTTTAAATCTTCTTCTAAAAGTTTGTTTAATTTATTTTCATCTCTTCTATTATTCATCTTATACCCCCTACATCTCGTATTTAATTTCAAGTTTATTTAAAACTAATTATATACCACCTACAAGCCTCATTTATACCCATTAAACTAAATCATTAAAAGTTATTTAAACACCTTATATCCCCCTTAAAATTAGTTTAAATCAATATTATAGATTTTATTTTTACATCCTTACCCCTTTAATCTATAATTTTTATTCTCATTATGTTCAATTTCCAAAACACAACTACTTTTTTCAATTATTCTTGACCCAGTAGCACTATCTATTTTATAAATATCACTTATAAATTTTTCCGAAGATATAACACATATCTTGTTATTTAAGTACCTGTTATTGATTATATCAAATAAAATATCTAAATCACTCTTTGTTGGTTCAAATTTACATAAGTCATCTATAAACAATATATCTATTTCTATAAGCCTATTTAATATCTCTTGATACTTCTCTTTTTCTTCAAACTTCATTTGCTTTAATTCAGTCATTTTTTGGTTAAATAATATATATTCAAAACTCATATTATTCAAATAAGCAATATTTCTAACAACCGCTGTACAAATATGAGTTTTACCACTTCCTACTTGTCCACCTATGTAAAACCAACCATTGGGACATTTTACATAAGCCTTAGATTTATTTAATATATCTTTCTGCCATTCTTCATTAGCCTTATAATTTTCAAATGTATATTCATATTTTTTATTTGCTAATTGAGTTCTTTCAAGTCTTTTTTCATTTATTACTTGATTATAACATTCACATTGTTTTGATAATGTTTGCCCTTGTTCATTTTTGTATAAAATAAATAATTTATCTTTACACTTATTGCACCTATACTCTTGTAACTTTTCTGCTGATGAGTTTATTAATTTCTCTATCTCTTTCAATTTGTTTGCTAGCATTTCTGTCATCTTTTACACCACCTTTATTTTGATTTGAACTACTAAGCCAAGTATTTATATGTTTTTTAATCCCTTTCTTTGTTTTCCTTTTACTAGGGTTAGCTATATTCCAACCAATTATGTTTTTTATCTCCTGCTCAATATTAATGTTAGGATATAAGCTTTTATATGTATCTACATCTTGCTTGTTTAAGTTGTAATAACTACTATCTTTTAATGGTATTTGAAAGACTATTTCTTTATCTGGAGCTAAAGCTCCAGATTTATTATTTATATCAGTCTTATTATATTCAGTCTTATTATATTCAGTCTTGTTTATATTAGTCTTATTAGGGTCTAAATTTTGGACTTCTTGAAGTCTATTTTTTAGACCTTTAGAGGTATGATTTTTAGACTTCTTGATGTCTAAATTTTGGACATATACTTTATTAGGCTTACCAAGACCTTGTCTAACTTTATATATTAAATTTTTAACTTCTAGTTCTTTTAATATATTATGTGCCGTTTGCTTTGAACAGTTTATTTTATCTTGAATATCATTAGCTGTCATAAAAATATAAACTTGACCTTTATCATCTATTAAATTATTTTGAGTGCTCAACTCGTTTCTATCTATCATAATTGAATATACTACTTTTGATTCAATTGATAACCTTTTATATTCTTCATCTTCAAATAAGAATTTATATAATTTAAAAAATTGGTTCATTGTTTCCTCCACCATATGCTAACCTATATATTAGTCTGGATTTCTCTATTATTATTTAGTATTCTATAATCTTATTTTTCTTTATTAACAAAAACACTATATTTTCATCTAATTTATATAAAAATAATTTCATCTTTAAACTAAATACGCTTGTACTAACTCCTTTTACATCTTCTATTACTTCTACTTGTCTTTCATTATCAAAGTATTTAAAATCTGCTATGTATTCTATTTTTCTATGTGTTTTTCCTCGCCTTTTAAAGCCTTTTAAAAGCTCATATCTAGGCTGTAAGACAAGGTTAGTTATTAACCCTGTCTTTTCCATTAATTTTAGTTCTTCATAACGTCTCGCTTCTTTTTTACTGTCAAATGTTATGT
>JAHALF010000016.1 GCA_018371275.1 Clostridiales bacterium | reverse complement strand
ATTTTCAAACTGCAAACTAATAATAAATTCATTTATATATGTATCTATATACTCTTGTTCTTCTTCAGCTGTTAAACTTCTCTCCTTGAAGTTTATATTAAATTTTATTTTAGCTTTTTCTTCTAATTCATCATAAGTCATTGCACCGACTCCTTTGATATATTAAACATCTCTGCTATATCTACAGGTTCCATATTTTCAAAACAATTTTCACAAACATAATCAAATCCATCTGTATAAACATTTTCATCTTCTAAAACTTTATCATATAACTTACAATATATTTTTTCTTCTTCTATTTGTGTATAACATCGTTTATTATCCTTTCAAATTATCAATATCTATTCCATAAATAGATGATAAAGCTATAAGTATATGTTTCTTAGGTTTCGTTACACCATTTTCCCAATTAATTATAGTATACTTACTAACTCCTATTTTATCCGCAACTTCTTGTTGTGTTAAATTAGCATTCACTCTTGCTGCTCTTAATGATATTTTCATAATTACCCTCCTACTTCTTTAAAATATAATTGTTGCTGCTTTCATTCAATATGTTCTCATATTGTTTCTTCCTTTGAACATTCAAGCAACATAGTTTCAAGGACAGTTTCAATAAAAATTCTTGAAAAATAATTTAACAGTTCTTTTTCATCAAATTCATCCAAAGCTCCTAAAATTAACTTGTTCGTTCTTATTACTTCCTCACTTAGACTTATAGGTACACCAGTTATAGTTTTTTCTAATTGTCTCAATACTTCTTTTTTTAATTCTTCTTTAAAATTCATTTTTACTTCTCCTTAAAATATAATTTTTCTATAAAAAAGCCTAAAAAAATAACAACCTATAATTGATAAAACTATCAATAAATATGTAAATCTAATTCCTAATACTTCACGCATCTTAAGTTCTATATCATATATTTTTTGTAAAAATTTTTTCATTATTTATAACCTCACTACCATTATTGTCTATAACCTTTAAAACATCTCCATACCACTTTGTTGCTCTTCCTGTCAATTTCATAGCTTCCTTATTATTTCTTGCTAATAAGTATGTTTCTACACCTTTGACTAATCTAACTAAATAAGTTTTATACATATTTATCACCTACAATCCTCAATTAACTCTTGTACAGGTATGTCTAATGCTTTTGCTAATTTACCTATTGTTAAATAACTACAGGACTTACCAGCTTTAACTGCTGATATTGTACCCTTTGATACACCACTTTTTTCAGCCAATTTTTTTATACTTATACATCTAATAGTCATTATTATTAATAACTTCTTGTTATCTATTTTCAAATTTAATCACCCCTTTTTATTTATGGAAGTGGGGGGAATTGAACCCCCACCCAAACTTAACTACCTAGTAAAAATACTTTACATCATTTTTATAAGGACTTCTTATATTTTTACACCAAAGTGTTTACTAATTGCTTGTACTATATTTTCTAAATTTTCTATTTTATCAATAATCTCTTTTATATCTGTTGGTAGTAATTCTACTATATAACTATGTCCACCTATATCATCATTTTTTATATGCCTTACTAAACCTTCATCAGCAAGTTTTAATATTGTTTCTTTAGATTTACCTTGTATTTTAGAATACTCTGCTAAAGAATATATTTTTAAATAGGGCTCTTTTACTTTTGTCATTATCTCGTCCTCTCCTTAATAAAATATTCTGACATACTTATTGTTTCTTGAACTCGATTTGCTAAATCTCTTTCTATTTCTTTTGGTACTTTTGTTTTTAATTCTAACATTTTAATCACTCCTTTATAATTAATTTTAAAATATTATTGTAAAATTTTGCCTTTTAATATATAATTTTAATAGCTATATTTTAAAACTATATACTTTAAAATATAAGAGTATATAAGAAGAGGAGAATATATATGGGTCTTAAATTTAACAAAAGTATACAAATAGGTAAAAACTTTCGTATAAACCTAAGTAAAAATGGTGTTGGTTATAGTTATGGTGTTAAAGGTTACAGAATTACTAAAACTGCAAAGGGAAATATTCGGCATACAGCTAATATACCAAATACTGGTATATCATATGTTAAAGAACATAATCCTAATAAAAATAATTCTAGTAACGCAAAACCACCAAATAAAAGTATCGTAAAAATAATTTTATTATGTATTTTATCTCTTTTATTATTGCCACTTGTTCCAGCAATAGTAGTAACTATACTCTTGAAAAAGTCTAGATTGAAAAAATCTAATAAAATTATTTTTATAGCTTTAAGTTGGATTTTAAACTTATTTTTAATAGGTCTTACAGCCTCTGAACCTCCAAATCCAAATGAAACTACACCTGTTATAACTCTAAATAAGGATAGTTCAACTTCTAGCACAGAAAATACAACTGAAGCTGTTTCTGAAAGTACTTCTGAAATTTCTACTATTGCATCTAATATTGAAACATCTAACATAACAAGTGAAGAGGTAACTATTGAAACTGCAACATCTGTAACAGAAACTATCCCTAAAGAAGTAGTTACTACACAAGCTACTATCCAACAAACTACCATTATAGAAACTACAACCCAACAAACTACTGCTGTAGAAACCACTATCCAACCTACTACTAAAGAAATAATTACAGAAAAACAAACTCAACCTACTACTAAAAACAATAAAGAACTTACTACAAATAATGTTGATATTAAAACTTTATATGTAGGTAATAAAAGTAATGGTAAATTACATAGGTCAGATTGTAGACATACCAAAAAATTATTACCAGAAAATATAGCTCAATTTGATAGTAAAGATAGTGCTATTTCTGCTGGGTATACAGACCTGTGTGCAGTTTGTAACCCTTAATAAAACTAATTCCAACATCTACCACCCTTATGGGTGGTTTTTCCTATTCCCATAATATTTAATTCTCAATGTACATTAACTAAAATATTTGTTGAAGTATTTTCAACACAATCATAAAAAAAATATTTATCCTTATCTGATATACCCAATAAACTAGATATTTTTTGTATTTCACTAACTTTAAATTCTACTTTATTGTTTATCTTCTTATGCAATGAATATGCAGAAATACCTAATTTTGAAGCTAATTTTTCTTGAGTATAACCCATTTCTATTAATAAAGCTTTTAATTTTAATGTATTCGTCATTTAATTACCTCCTTATTTCTTGTTGATTTTTTTTCACACATTAAATATAACACTCTGTTGAATTTTTGTCAACAGTTTTTAAAAAAAATTATTTTTTTGTTGACTTTTAATAAACAAAATGATATATTTATATTAAAGTTTAATGTAAAAAGGAGGTGATTAATATTTCAAGTATTTATGAAAGAATTAGGATTTTAAGAGAAAAAAAAGGCATAACACAAGATGAATTGGCTACACAATTAGGGTATACTTCTCGCTCTAGTATTGCTAAAATAGAAAGTGGTAAAACAGATATAACTCAAAGTAAAGTTAAAGAACTCGCAGAAATACTAAATACAACTACTTCATACTTAATAGATGGTATTGATAATTCATCAAATTTAAAAAATAACAACTTTATAAATAACAATCAAATAACTAATGATGAAAAAGATTTATTAATTAAATTCAATAAACTAAATATTTTAGGTAAAAATGAAGCAAAAAAACGAGTTGATGAGCTAACACAAATAGAAAAATATACAATAGATAATGTTTCAGAAGAATTATGTGTAACAAGGTTAGATATTAAAGACATACAGTTATATGAAATTCCTGCAAGTGCTGGTACTGGTATGCTTATAACAGATGATGTACCTTATGAAATTAGAAAAATAGATTTAACAATAGCACCACAAGCAAGAAAAGCAGATTTTGCTTTATATGTTCGTGGTGATAGTATGGAACCTAGTTATTATGATGGAGATATAATTTTTATAAAAAGTCAACCAGCGGTTGATAATGGACAAATAGGTATTTTTATCTATGATGATGAATCATATATAAAAAAATACTCTGTACAAGAAGATGGTGTATACCTTGTATCTTTAAATAAAAAATATGAACCTATCAAAATTGATGAAAATCTTAATTTTAAAGTTTGTGGTTTAGTATTATAATAAACATTGACAGTATAATATTTTAAGTTTATAATAATAATATAATTAACCACTAAAAAAAGGTTACTGGTGTCAACAGTAACCTTTGATTAATACTTTAGTGGTTAGCTTTAACAATTTGATATATTAAAGTTTGACCACTTATATTGCAGTATAAGTGGTTTTATTTTTTATTGCTCAAATTAATCATAATTGATATGACTGTTAATACAATCATAATAATTTCATAATCTGACATAAGCTTCACCCCCTTTCATTTAGGGGTAAAGCTAACCACTTATATTTAGTATTAATCTTTTGCATTATAACACAAATTGTTATATTTTGTCTATATAAAATTAAAGGAGTGATTATTATTACAAAAGTAACAATTAAGGGTATAACTTATTATAAGGAGAAAATACCTATTGGAAGAAATGCCGATGGAACAGTTAAGTATAAACAAATAACAGCAAAAACAATGAAAGAGTGTAAAGCAAAGGCTTTAGCATTTAGAAAAAATGATATTGTGTCATTAAATAGTAAATCTACATTGGGTACATTAATTACCGAGTATATAGATAATGTAAGAAAACCTAGACTAAAACCATCTAGCTATCAAAGATATATAAGTCTTTATAAAACACATATAAAGCCGTCATTATTAAATAACTTAAAACTCGAAGAAATAAAGCATTTACACTTACAAAAATTCTATAATAGTATAGAATCTTTAAACACAGCAAAAAGATTAAAAGAATTATTAAATTCATTTTTTGAATATTGTATAAATGCTGACTTTATTTCTAAAAATCCACAAAAAAATATTAAACTAGAAACAGCTAAACCAGTAAGGCAATCTAGAGCATTAACTATAAGTGAAAGAGAAAAAATTATATATAGTAATAAAACAATATTTATATTTGCTATGTATACTGGATTAAGAATAGGAGAAGTTTTAGCACTAACACATAAAGACATAGATTTTAAAGAAAATACAGTAAATGTAAATAAGTCTTTAAGATATATGAATCGTGGTAATGGCTGTGAATTTATAATAGATGAAACAAAAACAGCTTCAAGTATAAGAAAAGTACCATTACATAATAATTTAATAGAAATATTAAACTTACATATACAAAATGAAAAGAAAAAATATAAAAACTTAGGTATAAAATTTAGTAATAGCTTACCTCTTTTTGCTACTAACACTTGTAGGTATTATAAACCAGATAATGTATTAAAAATGTTAAAAAGAATTGTTGATTGTAAATTTCACGATTTAAGACACACATTTTGTACTATGTTAGCAGAGCAAGGTGTAGATATAAAAACAGCAAGTGTATTAATGGGGCATAGTGATATAAAAATGACTGCAAATATCTACACACATATTTCAGATGAACAAAAGAAAAAAGCTATTCAGAATTTATCTTTTTAATAATAAAAAGTTTACCCCTAGTTTACCCCGAATTTATCTTTTTTTATTTTTGTTTATGTTATTACAAAATAAAAAACCTTGAAAAATCAAGGCTTTAAAAGGTTTTAAAGTATTAAATTTTTATATGATGGAGATGAGGAGAATCGAACTCCTGTCCGAAAGCCTGTCGATAAAAACTTCTCCCATTACAGTTAGTTAAAATAAATTCCCCAAAATAATTACTAACTAACAAGTTATTATATTGGGTAGCTTCATAAATTCTTTTGTTTTAGCAAAGCTTATAAAACAAAGTTCCTCACCTGTTCTACACTAGTCACTTTAGCAGTGAGATACTAAAGGCTAGTGGCAGCTTTTAACTAAGCTGCAAACGCAAAATTATCTTTGTCGTTTAATTTTAAAAAGTTTTGAAATTTTAACGTAGATTTCACTACGAATGGCTATTTCTATTTTCAAAACCCCCGTCGAAACCATTGCATCCCCTTAAAACTATTATATTATAGCATATGTTTAAAATTATTTCAACTATTTCTTTATACCATTTTTACCACTTTTTAGACATTATAAAAATTATGCTTTTATTAATATCTCTTTCCAATCTTCACAAAATCCAATCAAATCTAACTCTATATATAATTTATATTCATCTATTAAAGATTCTAAATTTAGTATTATATGGTTGTTCCATTCATTTTTATCTAAAATTAAAAATTTCATAATATGAAATATATCAAATACTCTATATGTAATAATATTATACTTATGGTTTACTTTACAATTAGCAGGTGTTCTTTCTAGCTTAAAATTATAAATCCTCATATAATGTGCAACTAGATTTCTAGTATACACAATATTTTCTATCCAGCTCATGAGCTGATTTACACCTGTATTATATTCTTTTGCTACCATCTTTTGCACAGAGGTATTAACATTTTTATATAAACTTTTAATCATACCTATTGTAAAAATATTAATACATATTGATATAGGCAACTTGTTGTTATACTCTTTAATATAGGTGTTTACTATTTCTATTTTCTTATCCTTTTGTAATAATTTTTTTAAATTACTGATAAGCATTTTATGTTCTTTAAAATCTTTAAAATTTTTATTGTCTAAATATCCAAAATCACCAGTTTCATTAAAAAGAGCATAAGCTATTTTTGTTTTTAATGTATTTTCTATTATTTCTAATATATATATAATTATATTTCTTAACCTTCTATCAAACAAATATGTTTTATAGATAGTGTTAAAGCTAAGTTTATTCTTGTAATCTATGTTTTTATCTGTAAAATTAGGTATATAACCTATTATAGTATAATAACTCAAAGAAGATAAAATATCAATAACCTCTTTTTTATCTTCTATAAATATACCTTTATCCAAAAGCATATTTATCTGATTTTCATATATATTTTTTTCTTTAGGCATAAAATAATCTCCATAAGGTAAGTTTACAAATTAAAAAGCATAAAAAAACAACCCTATCATGGTACGCTTGTAAACAGAGGCGGGATTGGGTCTAAACATACTTATAATATATTATAAGATTTATATCTCTATAAACATATTATAACACCTATATATGAATATGTCAACTATTTTGTATAATATTCTATTATAATAGTGGGCACAGTTTAAAGCTATACCCACTTAGATCTAAGTTATTATTTTAAATAAATTATTCCTATCGTTTATTATTACCTTATTATATAATAAAAATATTATTTTAATTGATATAATCTCATAATAGTAGATATAGCCTCAACTATTTTATAGTTATTTTTAGGATTAAATTTATTCTGTGTATCTCCTTGCATTATTTTAGCATTTGAAACTATTTGTACAGATTCTTTTGCCCAACTAGATATTAGATTCTCATCTACATATGAATAGTTAACCTCATTTATAGGATATTCCATTTTTTTTAATAAATTTGCTAAAATAACAGCACTTTCTTCTCTAGTTATATAACTATTAGGTTCAAATCTACTAGTTGTCTTACCAGATATTATCCCTAGCCTATATGCTTTTATTACATATTTATTATTTGTATCAACAAAATTATTTTTTATATTTGTAGATATTTCAAAACCTGTTTTTTCTTCATAAAGTTTTATCATTATTTCGCAAAATTCAGATCTTGTTATATAACTATCTAATTTAAGTTGTAAGCTTTGAGATATAAAATTTAAGTTGACAGCATCTTTAACACTACTTTTAGCCCAATTGTCAACATTGTTTATAGCAGTTTCATTTATATATATACCATTATTGTTCTTTAATAAATATGTTTTATCTTTATATACTCCCTCAAAATCATTATTATCTAATTTTTTTATACTGTCAAAAATTGGACTTATTAATTCCTCACCATCTATAGTAAAAACTCCATATCCACCATCTTTAGTTTTTAGTATGTCACTATAATCTTTAAAAGCATTTTCTTTATATTCAAAGATAGTATCATATATAACATTAAATTCTTTATCTAATACACCTAAATAATATTTATTATTCTCATTTTTTACAGTTATAAAACTTCCTGTTTGACTGTTTATATCTTTTATATAATATTTACTATTAGTTATAAAAGACATTTGTTCTTGTTTATTAATTTCATAATAATCATATGTTTTATTAGATTTATATTCTCCAACTAATAAATTACCATTATTTAATATTACAGCACTACTCCAATTTTTATTACCTATTTTGTTATTATCATTATTTAATATTTCTATATTTTCTATATTTATTATTTGTTCATTATCCCTTTTTATTTTAAAATAAGATTGTTCAGGGTTAATGTCATTAGCATATATATCTATATTAAATAAAAAAATTGAGCTTAAAGCAATTAATATAAACTTTTTATACATTTGTAATCCCACCTTTGTTTTGGTTATAAACAAATTATACTATAAATGCTTATATTATTCAATTATTTTTATTTTACTTTTTTGTTTCATAATATTTTATATAAAAATAAAACATCTAAAAAATCATTATTTTTAAATCCTATTTTTTCAAAATTACCTTTTATTTCATATCCAAATTTTTTATGAAGATTAATGCTTGCATCATTACCACCTGTTATAACAGATATTATAGAATTAAATTTTCTATTTCTAGCCTCTTCTTCTATTTTTTGTAATAATAAGCTACCTATGCCCATTCTTTTATAATTATTTTTTACATATAAAGATACTTCTACTGTTTTATCATATCCCCTATAATCTCTAAAAGTAGATAAAGACGCCCAACCTACAACTTTATCATCTATCAAACAAACTATTATAGGAAAATTTTTTTCCATATGTTCATAATACCATTTTTTTGTATCTTCTAATGTTTTTGGCTCAAAATTAAAATTAAAATTTGTATTTATTATAGAATAATTTGTTATTTCATTTATTTCATTCAAATGATTTTCACTAGCATTTTTTATTATCATAATTTTCTCCTTTTATTATTAAATAAAAACAAAGATAAGATATCAATATTATTGTTTTATCTTATCTTTATTAAATAATATTCTTTATATTTGTTTTTTTAATCTACGTCTTGTATATATTCTGGATGCAAATAATTTTATTGTGGCAAATACCGGTATTGCAAAAACCATCCCCCATAACCCAAATAAATTTCCGGCAATAGATAATGCTATAATAACAATAACAGGACTTAACTCTACACTTTCTCCTACTACTTTAGGAGATATAAATATTGTATCTACCTGCTGTAAAGCTAACATACCAATAGTTGCATATAAAGCTTGCATAGGTTCACCACTTATAAATGCAACAGATATAGCTAATAAAAACCCTACTAATGCCCCAAAATATGGTATTACATTAGAAAATCCAGATATTATACCAATAATAACAGAAAATTTTAATCCAATAGCAGATAAAACGATGCTTATAAGTATTGCCATAATAGAGGCATCTAAAAGCATTCCTCTTATATATCCAGAAAATACTGCATGTATATCACCTAATCCATCTTTTAAAGTATTATAAAATTTTTTAGGTAAAAATGTAATACATATGTTTTCTAATTTTGTTTTTATAATTTTTTTATCCTTTAAAAAATAAAAACAAATTACTATACTAATAAGTAAATTAATAATACCATTACCTATACTTGTTATAATAGATATAATATTATTGCCTATATCATATACAAAAGATGTAAAACTTTTTGTAAGTTTATTTAGATGTGGGGAAATATAATTTTCAAAAATGTCATTGCTAATTAGTTGTCCCTCTATTTTATTATAAAATTTTGTCAAGTCTTGCTGAAATCCATTTATAGATGTTTTTATAGAAGATGCTAAATTATCTATAAAGCTTCCAGCTCCACTTTTACTTATACTATTTACTAATACAGCACTTAAAATAACTATAACTAACACTATTGATAAATATGTTAATATAGTACCTTCTAATCTTCCTTTTAATTGAATCTTTTCTTTTTTATTATTTCTTTTTTTATTTACTCTTTTATTTTTAATATTTTCAACTTTTTCTTTTAAGTATGTTTCATATATTTTTTCATATTTATTTTGAAAAAAATCTACAATAGGATCTAATAGATACGCTATTACAAATGCTATAACAACGACTATAATAGTCGATAAAAACCAACTTATACCATTTTGTATATTTTCAAATATTGTGCCTAAATTTTTTAAAACATATGCCAAAAAGTCTATACCATATTTTAAAGCATATAACATTACCAAAGTAACTACTATATGAAAAGAAATTATTAAATACTTTTTATTCCACGGTAATTTCATTTATCATATCTCCTATTTTAGTTCTTTTAAAAGATTTAATAAAAATTCCCAAGTTCTATCTATGGAGGATATGCTAGCTTTTTCATCTGGAGTGTGTATATCATATAAATTAGGTCCAAAAGATATTAAATCTAAATTAGGCATTTTTTCTGAAAAAAGACCACATTCAAGTCCTGCGTGTATAATTTGTAGTTTTGGCTCTTCTCCATACATTTGTTTATATATATTTACACATTGTTCTCTAACTAAAGATTTTTCATTATATTCCCAAGCTGGGTAAGAACCTTTAAATTCTATAATTCCGCCTACATTATTTATAAATAACTCTAGTTGTTGCATTATAAGGTCTTTTTTAGATGAAACAGCACTTCTTATAGATGCAATAATTTCTATATTATTGTCATTAGTCTTAACTACACCTAAATTTATTGAGCTTTCTACAAGACCTTCAATATCTGTACTCATTGTTTGAACACCATTAGGTAATACCATTAAAGCACCTATTATTTTATTATAATGCTCTTTACTTATAGATTTTTTGCAATTTTCTATTTTTTCTAATCTTAATGATAAATTAGGGTCTGTATTTTTATATTCTAATTTATAAATACTTTCTATTTCTTTTATTTTATCTTCCAATAAGCTTAAATCTTTATCATCAATAGAAATAATAGCCTCTGCCTCTCTAGGGATAGCATTATCTTTAGAACCTCCATTTATTTTATTTAATGAAAATTCTATATTTTTAGATAAAATATTTAATGCTCTTGCTAAAAGTCTATTAGAATTAGCTCTTCCTTTATTGACATCTATACCAGAATGTCCACCCATTAAACCATACACACCAATGCAGTAAGATGATTTATCACTACATTCAAAATTCACAGGTATTTGTATATTACATTTAACACCACCAGCGCAACCAACAGTAAATATACCCTCTTCATCAGAATCTATATTTAAAAATACACTAGCTTGTAAATTTTTAGTATCTAGTGCACTTACCCCTTCCATTCCAGATTCTTCGCAAGCTGTAAAAATAGCCTCTATTGGTGGATGGGGTATATCATTAGAATCTAATAATGCCAAAGCCATAGCAACAGCTATACCATTATCAGAACCTAAAGTTGTCTTGTCTGCTTTTATAAAATCTCCATCATATATTAGTTTAATAGGGTCTTTTAAAAAGTCATGTTCAACATCTTTATTTTTTTCACATACCATATCTGTATGTCCTTGTATAGCTACAACTTTACTTTGTTCGTATCCGCTTGTACCAGCTTTTTTTATAATAACATTATAAGTTTCATCGGATATAACTTCTAAATTTCTTTCTTTAGCAAAGTTTACTAAATATTCACTTATAGCTTTTTCTTGAAAACTTGGTCTAGGTATTTTACTTATTTCTTCAAAAAAATGAAAAACTTTACCACTTTTTAAATCAAATATTTTAGTCATATTTATACCTCCAGTAATTATTAATTTTTAAAGCTATGGATAGGTGCAGGTATTCTACCACCACGTTTTATAAAATCAGCACAGTTAGCCTTATTTACAGGCATTATAGGTGCTTGTCCTAAAAGTCCTCCAAAAGATACCATTTCTCCAACACCTTTTCCTATAACGGGTATTATTCTAACTGCTGTTGTTTTATTATTTACCATACCAATAGCCATTTCATCTGCTATTATTGCAGAGATTGTATGTGCCTCTGTATCTCCTGGTATAGCAACCATATCTAAACCAACAGAACAAACACAAGTCATAGCCTCTAATTTATCTAATGTTAAAAATCCCTTTTGTGCAGCATCTATCATTGCGTGGTCTTCACTAACTGGTATAAATGCACCACTAAGCCCACCAACATAAGAAGATGCCATAACGCCACCTTTTTTTACATTATCATTTAAAATAGCAAGAGCAGCTGTTGTACCATGAGCACCAGCATATTCTAAGCCCATTTCATTAAATATCTCTGCTATACTATCTCCTATTGCTGGAGTTGGTGCTAGAGATAAATCTATTATACCAAAAGGTACATTAAGCCTTTTAGATGCTTCTGATGCCACTAATTGCCCTACTCTTGTTATTTTAAATGCTGTCTTTTTAACAGTTTCACAAAGTATCTCAAAATCTTTACCTTTTACATCTTCTAAAGCTTTTTTTACAACACCAGGCCCACTAACTCCTACATTTATAACTACATCTCTTTCAGAAACTCCGTGAAAAGCACCAGCCATAAATGGATTATCTCCAACAGCATTACAAAATACAACAAATTTTGCACAAGCCATAGAGCTATTATCTTTTGTAAGATGAGCCATTTCTTTAATTATCTCACCCATTTTTTTTACAGCATTCATATTAATACCATATCTAGATGAGCCAACACAAACAGACGAGCAAACTCTTTCTGTACTAGCTAAAGCTTCAGGTATACTTCTAACAAGATTTATATCAGAATTAGTGCTACCTTTTTCTATTAATGCAGAGTAACCACCTATAAAGTTTACACCAACTTCTTTTGCGGCTTTATCTAAAGTTTTTGCTATTTCTACAAAATCTTGTTGCTTATGATCTAACCCTATAAGTCCTATTGGTGTAACAGATATTCTTTTATTTACTATAGGTATACCATATTCTTTAGATATTTCGTCACCTACACATACTAAATTTTTTGCATTTTTTGTTATTTTATCATAAACTTTATCTTTTAATTTATTTATATCAGAATCTATACAATCTAAAAGACTAATACCCATAGTTATGGTTCTAACATCTAAATTAGACTCTTCTATCATTTTATTAGTTTCTTGTATTTCATAATTTGTTAACATTAGTTTACCTCCAAGTTATTAAATTCTATGCATACTATCAAATATATCTGCTCTTTGTAATTTTATTTCTACCCCAATATTTTTAGCTACTTTTTCTATACCTTCTATAACTTGGCTAAACTTATCATCTACACTAGATATATCTACAATCATTGTCATATTAAAATATCCATCAAGAATATGTTGAGATATTTCTAATATATTAATTTCATTTTTAGCTAAAAACCCACAAACTTCTGCTATAATACCTACGTTATCTTTACCTATTACACTTATTATACCTTTCATTGTTTTACCTCCAAGATATTAAATTTATAAATTAGTATTTAATCGTTACATTTCATAACTAATAAATACCCTTTTTCTATAGAAATATTAGCTATGCTATCTTCCATAACATTGCTAACACCTAAAGATTTACCTATATGCATAGTAGCATTTTTTAATGGATATTCTAACCCTATTGTGCTTATTCCTTCAACAGATGAAGTAATAGGTATTAAAGATACTAAATCACCTTTTTTACCTTTTATCTCTATATTACTAGATATTAAATTTATTATATTATTTTTATCTATAATAGTTGCTTTAACATTAGCATTTTCTGCTTTAATTAAAAGATTTATATTTGTTAATGTATGGTCTAATCTTGTACCAGTTGCTCCCAAAATAATTATTTCAGTTGCTCCTAAAGATATTGCAAAGTCTATACAAATCTCCATATCTGTTTCATCTTTTTTTGTATCAAATTTTTTAAATATTACATTTTTTGTTTTATAAAATTGTATTATTTGTGGTATAGAAGAATCTAAATCCCCTATTATATAATGTGGTATAACTCCCTCTTCAAATAAATATTTACTACCACCATCACAACATATAATAATATCTCCTGGTTTTAAATTTTTTTGTATACTATCATTATAAACAATTCCACTACCTATAATTAAAGCTCTCATAATATCACCCAAACTTTTTAAATACTTGGTTGTACTTATTAATAATACTTGATTTATCATCTTTTTCAAATATATCAGAGCCAACTACTATAACATTAGCGCCCGCTTCTAAAACTTTTTCTACATTATCTATTTTTATACCACCATCTATTTCTAATTCACAGATTAGTTTATTTTCATTTATGTAATCTCTTAATGCAGATATTTTTTCAAGGCTACTTTCTATAAATTTTTGACCACCAAATCCTGGCTCAACACCCATAACAAGAACTAAATCTAAATATTCAATATAAGGTAATATTTCTTTATAGCTTGTATTAGGTTTTATTGTCATACCAACTTTTTTATTAGCATCTTTTATCTTTTTTATTATTTCCATATGTTTATCAGTTGCTTCAAAATGAAAGTTTATAATATCACAGCCTAAAGCTATAAATTCATCTATATATCTTTCTGGTTTTTCAATCATAAAATGAGCATCTAAAACTATATTTGTAATTTTTCTAATACTTTTTATAACTGGCATACCTATAGATATATTAGGTACAAACATACCGTCCATGACATCTATATGTAAATATTTAATATTTTCTTTTTCTAGTAGTTTTATTTCTTCTTCTAATCTTACAAAATTTGCAGATAGTATAGATGGAGATAATTTAATCATATTTTAATTCCTTTCTAATATTTCATTTAATAATTTTGTATATCTATCATATCTTTCTTTAGATATATTCTTACCAATTTGTTCCTTTATAACACAGCTTGGCTCGTGAATATGTTTACAGTCATAAAATTTACAATTACCTAAAAATTCCCTAAATTCTTTAAAATATATATCGATACTATTTTCTAAAAAATCTATGCTTAAAGAGGTAAATCCTGGAGAATCAACAATATAAGTATGCTCCCAAGCTTCTAATAATTCTACTTGTCTTGTTGTATGTTTGCCACGTTCAATCTTTTTACTTATATCCCCAGTTATTAAACTAGCACTTGGTAATATAGCATTTATTAAGCTAGATTTACCTACTCCAGAAGGACCAGCAAAAACTGTAACCTTTTTATCCATAAGATTTTTTAAATCTTGTATCCCAATATTTTTTAGTGTGCTTGTAAAAACTATTGGATATATATTTTCATATAATGATTTTATATTATTAATATCTTCTTCATTAGCTAAATCACATTTATTTATACATATTATTATATTTTCAATGTTTTGGCTTTCTGCTAATATTAAAAATCTATCTAGTAAATCTATATTTATGTTGGGACTAATTAGAGAAAAAGTTATAATAGCACAATCTATATTGGATACTCTTGGTCTAATTAATATATTTTTTCTTTCTAATATTTCTTCTATAATTCCTTTATTATCTTCTAATAATGATATTTTAACATAATCTCCAACAGTTGGTGTTATTTTATTTTTTCTAAAAATACCTCTAATGGAACACTCAATAACTTCACTGCTAGTATCTACAAAATATAATCCTCCAATACCTTTTACTATTCTTCCTTTTATCATATATACCTCTCAAATTTTTCTTATGTTAAATATTATATAATATTATTATATTTTATACAATATTTAAAAATATAAAAATTTCAATATTGACAAAAAAAATAGAATATATTATAATAAACATATGAACAATTATTCATATATTGGAGGTGTGTTTTTGAAAGATAATAATATAGATACTTGCGAATGTTTTAATAAAGAAACTGTCAATATGATAAAAGATAATTCTTTATCCGATGAAATAATATATGATATGGCAGATTTTTTTAAAGTTTTTTCAGATTCAACTAGAGTTAAAATTTTATATGCACTATTAAAAAGCGAAATGTGTGTTGGGGATTTAGTTAAAGCATTAGATATGAACCAATCTGCTATATCCCATCAACTTAGAATATTAAGACAAAATAACATAGTAAAATTTAGAAAAGAAGGTAAAGCTGTTATATACTCATTAGATGATTCTCACGTTTTTGAAATTTTAAGTCAAGGTTTATCCCATCTACTGCATAAAATTAATTATGAGGAGTGATATTTATGAAAAGGCAAAGTTTTAATATAGTTGGCTTAAACTGTGCTCATTGTGCTAGCGTTATAGAAGAAGAATTAAATAAATGTGATACAATAGAAAGTTTTAATCTAAATTTTATAAATAAAACTTTAAAAATAGATTTTAAAGATTATGTAGATATTAATGATGAATTTTCAAATATTCAAAAACTTATAGATAAAATAGAACCTGGTTTAAAAATAGAACCTATTTTTAGCGATTCTTCTATAAAGTTAAGCATAAATGGTTTAAATTGTGCTCATTGTGCTAGTCTTATAGAAGGAGAAGTTAATAAATTAGATATTGTTAAATCTGCATCATTAAATTTTATAGATAAAACAATTAAAATAAATTTTTCTAATAATGTAAATATAGAAAATGAAGTTTTAAATATACAAAACATAATAGATAAAATAGAACCTGGACTAAAGGTTTCTGTAATATCTAAAAATATAAAATCTGATGAAAATAATACAAATATAAAAGAAACAAATAATGAAAAAATCAAGATTATAAAAATATTATTAGGTGCTGGTATATTTGTTATAGCAAGTCTTTTTGATTTAACATTATTATATGCTATATCATATGTAATATTTGGATATGATGTAGTGTTTAAAGCATTAAAAAACATATCAAAAGGTAAAATATTTGATGAAAACTTTCTAATGGCTCTTGCAACAATTGGAGCTATAATTATAAAAGAATACCCAGAGGCAGTAGCTGTTATGTTATTTTACCAAATAGGCGAATATTTCCAAGAAAAAGCAGTAGGAAAATCTAGAAAGGCTATAAAATCATTAGTTAATATAAAAGCAGAATATGCAACAAAAGAAAATGGAGAAAAAGTTGATCCTGAAGAAATATTTATAAATGATATAATAATTATTAAACCAGGAGAAAAAGTCCCTCTTGATGGTATAATTGTAGAGGGTAGCTCATTTTTGGATATGAGCGCTTTAATAGGTGAATCTGTGCCTAGAAAAGTCTCTATAGGAGACGAAATATTAAGTGGTAGTATAAATAATAATAGTGTTTTAAAAATTAAAGTTACTAAAGAATATAAAAACTCCACTGTTTCTAAAATATTAGATTTAGTAGAAAATTCTTCCACTAAAAAATCTAAAACAGAAAGTTTTATAAGTAAATTTGCTAAAGTATATACTCCTATAATTGTTATATTAGCAGTATTTTTAGCTATTGTCCCTCCCCTATTTACAGGATATAATTTTTCTCATTGGATAGAAAAAAGTTTAGTATTTTTAGTTTCTTCTTGCCCTTGTGCATTAGTTGTATCTGTTCCATTAAGTTTCTTTAGTGGTATAGGATCTGCCTCTAAAAGAGGTATCTTAATAAAAGGCAGTGTATATATGCAAGATTTAAGCCTTGTAGATACAATTGTTTTTGATAAAACAGGAACATTAACAAAAGGTGTATTTGAAATAAGTAAAATTGAAACTAAAAATATTGATAAAATGGAGCTTTTAAACTTAGTATATAGTTTAGAAAGCTTATCTATACACCCAGTTGCTAAATCTATTGTTAGCTATTGTGAAAATAATTTTGAAAAAATTGAAAATAATGTTGTAGAAAATTTTGAAGAAATAAGTGGATATGGCTTAAAAGGTATAATTAATAACGAGGAAATAATATTAGGTAATGCTAAATTATTAGATAAATACAATATAAAATATGAAAAATCTAATGATAATGGAACAGTTGTGTATATATCAAAAAATGGTACTTATATAGGATATATAGTAGTATCTGATATTATAAAAGATGAATCTAAAGAAACTATAAAAGCCTTAAAACAAATAGGTATATCTAAAACAGTTATGCTTAGTGGGGATAGAAAAGAAACTGCTCAATTTGTTGCTAATAATATAGGGATTGATGATGTATATTATGAGTTATTGCCTCAAGACAAAGTATCTATGTTTGAAAAAATTAAAGAAAAAAGTGAAAATGGAAGTAAAAAAGTTGCTTTTGTTGGTGATGGTATAAATGACGCTCCTGTATTATCTATGTCGGATGTTGGTATTGCTATGGGTGGTGTTGGCTCCGATGCTGCCATAGAGGCTGCCGATATAGTTATAATGAATGATGATTTAAGAAAAATTAAAGATGGTATTATTATTAGCAAAAATACAATTAATATTGTAAAATCTAACATAATTTTCTCATTGATAATAAAATTTAGCGTTTTAGCTCTTGCTCTATTTGGGTATGCTACAATGTGGATAGCTGTTTTTGCTGATGTTGGGGTATCTATTATAGCGATATTAAATGCTATGAGAAAAAAAATATAAAAAAAAGCTACCTCCTTTTATAAAGGAGGCTTTTTTATATTATAAAATAATAATTTTATTTATTTAATGATATATCCTTTTTTATAGTATTCTCGATAGCCTTAACTATACTTTGTTGAAAATTATTTTCTTCTAATGTACAAATGCCCTCAATAGTTGTTCCTCCAGGAGAACATACATTATCTATAAGTTCCCAAGGGTGTTTTCCACTATGTTTAAGCATATTAGCACTACCAATCATAACATCTATAGCTATTTGTATAGCATCTTTTTTGTTTAACCCCATTTTTTGAGCACCTTTTGCCATAGAATCTAAAAATAAGTATATATAAGCTGGACTACAACCAGCTATTGCTGTAAATATACTAAATTTTTCTTCTGGAATATAAAAAATAGTTCCTATACTTTTAAATAAATTTACAACTTGTTCTATATGTTCATCTTTTATATTAATATAACAATATGCAGATGTTGCTAAGCTTATTTCTGCATTTATATTAGGCATAATTCTAACTATACCTATGCTATCATTATTTATTATTTTATATATACTATTTGTTGAAACACCTGCCGCAATAGAAACTATTATAGGTTTATATATGTTCAAATAGTCTTTTAAATCCTCTATTACTTTCAAAATAATATCTGGTTTAACAGCAAGTATTAAATAATCAACATTTTTTACTAGCTCTTCATAATTACAACATACATTTATATTAAAATTTTGTTTAAATTCTTCTAATTTTAAAGTGTCTATATCATATACAAATATGTTTTTTCCAGCTATTTTATTAGATAAAAATCCCTTTAGTATAGAGCCACCCATATTACCTATTCCTAAAAATCCTATATTCATTATATCACCAACTTAATACTAATATTTTAATATTTATTATAAACAAATTTTTGTAATAAGTCAATTTTTAACTATACATTTTCATATAAATTTATTGCCTCTTCTTTTCTTACAATATCTTTAACTTCTAAAACTTTTATTTTTATAGAATTATTTCCTAAGTTTATTTGTATAATATCCCCAACTTTAACATCTAAAGATGCTTTAGCAACTTTATCATTTACTAACACTCTGCCTGCGTCGCAAGCCTCATTTGCAATAGTTCTTCTTTTTATTATTCTAGCCACTTTTAAATACTTATCTAATCTCATTTTAATATCTCCTTAAATAAAATTGGTAATACTTAAAAATCTCCCTTTTACAAAGAGAGATTTTATTATAAGTATTATTTTTTATTAATAGCATCTTTTAATGCTTTACCAGCTTTAAATCTAGGTGCTGTAGATGCTGGAATTTCCATAGGTTCTTTAGTCTGTGGATTTCTTCCCATATGTGCTGCTCTTTCTATAACATCAAAAGTACCAAATCCAACTAATCTAATTTCGCCTTTATTTGAAAGTTCTTCTTTTACTACATCTTCAAAAGCTTTTAAAGCTTTTTCTGCATCTTTTTTTGTTAACTCTGATTTTTCTGCAATAGCTGCTATTAACTCTGCTTTGTTCATTTTTAATGAGCCCTCCTCAATTATTATTAATACATAAAAATGTATCTCTATCTATTTATAACTGTTAAATGCCAATTTGTCAAGGATATTTTCATATTTTTAGCAAATTTTTTAATATTTTAATAATTTTAAAGAATTTTAATTAAAAGTACAAATAGACTTATTATTTCCCACTGCTTCCTAATTTACCAGCACCACGTTTAGATGGTATCTTTAAGACGTCTTCATAAGGTATTTCAAGACGCTCTAACTCATTATGTACACAATGCACAACACCTTGAAATAATGCTTTTTCATATGGATATATAATATAAGCATTTTTTATTATACTTTTAATAGGCTCATCTAAAGTGTCTATATCTATTTTAGTAATTAATACTGGCTTATTATTAACATTTGCCGTAGCTAAAAACCATTCTCCTCTATAAGAGCTATCTATAACTCCAGCACTATGCTTAATCCCTTTACTACCACTAGAGCCTCTTTCGTGTATTTGTATATAATAATTAACTGGTATTGCGCTAGCTATACCTGTTGGTACAAGCTTAGTTTCTCCCGGATTTATTATCATATAATCTTCATCAAAACAAGGATATATATCAAGTCCTGCATTGTATTCTTCTCTTGTTGGTATTATAGCATTTTCTTTAATTTTTGCAAAATAAATTTTATCCATTTTTCCTCCTAGTAGTGACATACTATCTTATTTTCTTTTAATGTTTTTTTTACGTCTATAACCCTTTGGTTAGATGAACCTATCCACTCTAACTCTTTATTTGATAATTCATCAATATATTTTCCATCTACTAATACGTCAATATATTTTATAATTTCTAAATTATTTATTTCTTCCCAACTATATCCTGTATATAACCAAATATCTTTAGTAGGAAATTTACTTTTTATTGTTTTTATAAGGATAAATATTTCTTCTCTATTTTGTTTATGTAGAGGGTCTCCTCCACTAAAGGTAATCCCCTTTATATAATTTTTTTCTAATTCATTAAATATTTCTTTTTTTGCACTTTCATCAAATAGTAACCCATTATTTATGTCCCAAGTTATTTTATTATGACAATTATAACATTTATGTTCACAGCCAGATACCCACAAAACAACTCTAAGACCAGCCCCATTTAGCATATCATCGTGTGTAATATTATGATATCTCATTTTTTTCCCCTTACATGCTAATTCTATCTTTTATTTCATTCATTTTAGCTTCATTTAATCTAGTATCTCCGTTTACCCTAGAATAACTTAAATAACCATTCATACGATCTATTTTTGTTAAATTATCACTTCCACATTTAGGACAAATATCCATATCTAACTGGCTATGTCCACATTTGTCACAGTAAGATAAACTAAGATTTACACCTTCATAAAATCCTAAATCCATTGCACGTTTTACAAGTGTTTTAATGGCGTCTCTATTATAATCTATAGGATATTTTACGTACTGTATTTTTCCGCCATTTAATAAATTCCAAAAACGTTTTTCTGTATCTTGTTTTTGGATAGGTGTAATATCTTCCGTAACGTGTGCGTGAAAAGAATTGCTTACATATTCTCTATCCGATACATTTTCTATAATTCCAAATTTTTTTCTAAATTGTTTAACTTGTAATCCACATAAACTTTCAGCTGGTGTACCATATATAGCATATAAAATATTATCTTCATTTTTAAATTTTTCTATTTTTTTATTTATATATTCCATAACCTCTATTACAAATTTACCATCTTCATATAAAGACTTTTTGTTATGCAGTTGTTGTAATTCATTTAAAGCAGTTATACCAAAACTAGCTGTTGCAGATTTTAAAAGTGGTTTTATTTTATCAGATGGTTTTAAGTTACCTCCATAAAATCCTCCCTCACAATAGGCAACAGGATTGGTAGATGCTTTCATTTCACCTAAATAGTCCAATGTTTTTATATGTATATTTCTTATCATCTCCAAATAATAGTCTAATACATCATAAAAAGGTTTACTTTCAGATTTTGCTTTTGCATATATCATAGGTAAATGTAGAGACACTGCCCCAATATTAAACCTACCTACTGTTATAGCTTTATCATTTTCATCTAATGGTTTTATACCACCTTTTTCAAACCAAAGACTTAAAAATGCTCTACACCCCATAGGAGAAATAACAGTGTTATACTTTTTATAAGCCTCTGCCACATAACTATCTCCTGTTAAGCTTAAATAATCTGGATACATAGTTTTTCTTGAACAATCAATAGCTTCATCAAAGACATCTTCAAGCTCTTTTCCATCTCCGTGTAAGTTTTCATCATACAAAAACACTATTTTAGGGAAAAGGACTGGTTTTTTATTGCCATCTTTCCCTTGTCCACCTTTATGAACTCTTAATATTATTTTACTTGCCATTTTAGCAAATTTTGTTTTTCCAAGACCTATTGTAAATGTAACAAATGGATAATCCCCCCTAGAAGAACCAACAGAATTTAACTTATACTCTAACCCTTGAAATCCTTGTTCAAAATCACGTTCTATTTTTTTAATAGCATTTTCCTCTATAAAATCTATATCTTCATTAGTTAAGTTTGAACCCTTTATACAAGAAACATATTCTTTAATTTCATTTAAGTATTTAATGTAACTTTTATAAGCATATTTATCTAAAATTTTATCAATCTCAGGAACAGTAAATCCTCCATATTGTTGAGATGCTGTAGATAAAATAACATCTCCTATAACATCAAAAGCAACACTTAACGTTTTAGGTTCATTATACCAAAGGTTTCCCATTTCAAATCCACCTTCTAATACTTTTTGCATATCAAATAGACAACAATTAATAGTATCTCTTCTTGCTGTCATATCGTGAATATATATATAACCATCATTACAGGCTTGTTTTTCTTCAGTTGTTAAAAAAAACTTTTTATAAAGTTCTTTATTTAACTGATTATAAATTAAACTTCTTTTCGTAGCTACTAATGCACTATCTGTATTACTGTTTTCTTTATCTCCTATATACATTATAGACTGGGCCTTTTGGTAAACATCATCTAACATATGTACAAAATCTTGTTTGTAATTTCTATAATCTTTATAGCTTTTAGCAACATTAGGACTAATGCTTTCTAAAGCATTTTCTACAAGATTATGCATAACTTGAATAGGTATTTCTTTAAGTTCTTTTTTATCTATTTCATTTTTTATAATGTTACATATAGCGTTGTAATCACTTTCTTTAAAAGAATACATTACCCTATTAGCAGATTTTGTAATAGCTTTTACTATTTTTCTATTATCAAAATCTTCTAATGTACCATCTTTTTTTATAATTTTTACCAATTTTTACCCCTCCTAAAAACTTATATAATAATATACAAAATACGACATTTTTAGCATATATAGTGAACATAATATTAATTATACACAAGTTCTAGTTTTAGTCAAGATGCTATTATTATACTAAAATTTAATTTTAGTTAAAATTTTTATATTATTTTAGCCTTATTTTAAACTATTAATTTAAAAAAAATATTTATTTATTTATTTTTTCTAAATAATTTTTTGTCCATTATTAAAATTAAACAAATCTAATATTATTATTGTGTTATAATATTACTATTAGGATAATATATTTATATAAATTTATAAGGAGAATTATTATGTGTGGAATAGCTGGTTTTTCAAATTTTAATGAAAATTTTTTAAATAATGAAAGTTTTTTTAAAGAAACTTTAGATAATATGAGAGAATCTTTAAAACGAAGAGGTGATGATGCAAATGGCATTTATTTAGATAAACATTTTGGATCATCACATTCTAGATTATCTATTAGAGATTTAACAGAAAATGGTACACAACCAATTATGAAAAATATAAATGATAACAAATATGTTATAGTATATAATGGTGAAATATATAATACAGATGAGCTTAAAAAAGATTTAAAAAATAAAGGATACGAATTTACAACTACAACAGATACAGAAGTTATATTATATTTATTTATAGAATATAAAGAAAAATGTGTGGATTATCTAAATGGTATATTTGCATTTTCTATATATGATACACAAAACGAAACAGTATATTTATTTAGAGATAGAGTTGGCATAAAACCATTGTTTTATACAATAAATGATAATACTCTAGTGTTTGGGTCTGAACCTAAAGCTATTTTTAAATATCCTAACATTACACCTACCATAGATTTAGATAGTTTAAGACAAATATTAGGCATAGGTCCTGCTAGAATAGCTGGTAATGGTGTATTTAAAAATTTATATGAAGTAAAACCAGGTCATTTTATTATTTTTAATAAATATGGACTTAAAGAAATTCAATACTGGGAATTAAAAAGCGATTATCATAAAGATAGTTATGAACAAACAGTAGAAAAAGTGTCATTTTTAGTAAGAGATGCAATAGAAAGACAGTTAGTATCCGATGTAGATATATGTACATTTTTATCTGGTGGAATAGATTCAAGTATAGTTACTGCTGTTTCCTCAAATTATTTAAATAAATTAGGTAAAAGATTAAATACATTTTCATTTGATTTTAAAGAAAATGATATATATTTTAAATCTAATAAATTCCAACCAGAACGTGATAGACCTTATGTAGATATTATGCTAAAAGAGTATAATCTAAATCACAATTATTTAGAGTGTAATGAAGAAGACCTTATAGATTTATTATATAAAGCAGTGGATGCTAAAGATTTACCAGGTATGGCAGATGTAGATGCATCTATGTTATATTTTTGTTCATTAGTTTCAAAAGAAAATAAAGTTGCTTTAACTGGTGAATGTGCTGATGAAATATTTGGTGGTTATCCTTGGTTTTATAGAGAAGATTTATTAAATTCTAATACATTCCCTTGGTCTAAAAATATTGATACAAGAGAATTATTTTTAGCAGAAGATTTAAAAAATAAATTAAACTTAAATGAATACTCTTTAGAAAACTATGAAAAATCTAGAAAAAATACTCCTTATTTAGATGGTGAAACAAAAGAAGAACAAAAAAGACGAGAAATAGCTTATTTAAACATAAAATGGTTTATGGCAACATTATTAGAGCGAATGGATAGAATGAGTATGTATAATAGCTTAGAAGCTAGAGTACCATTTGCAGACCATAGAATAATAGAATATCTTTGGAATGTTCCTTGGGATATGAAATATAAAAATAATGTAGAAAAAAGCTTACTTAGAGAGGCTACAAAAGATTTACTTCCTAAAGAACTTTTAAATCGTAAAAAAAGTCCATATCCTAAAACATACAATCCTAATTATGAAAAGCTTTTAATTAACGAGCTAACATCTATAATAAATAACAATAACTCACCTATTAATAATTTAATAGATAAAAATAAAATATTAGAATTTATAAAAATGCCTTCAGACTATGGTAAACCTTGGTTTGGTCAATTAATGTCTTCTCCACAGCTTATGGCATATTTTATACAAATTAATTATTGGTTAGATAAATATAAACTTTATATATAAAAAAAGAGGCTATTAAAATAGCCTCTTTTACTAAATTATAGCCTTTTTTAATTGTTCTTTAGCCTTTTGTTCAAACTGACTCATATTATTTTTCAAATCATTTTTTATATTTTGTAAATTAACATTTACAAGTTTCTTATTTTTTACAAGACAATTACCATTTACAAAAACTGTATCTACATTACTAGCATTAGCACTGTAAACAATAGCAGAATAAGGGTCAAAAACAGGAAACATATTAACCGATTCTGTTTCTATAATAACTAAATCTGCCTTTTTGCCTATTTCTATTGAACCTATCTCTTTATCCTTATTTAAAACTTTTGCTCCCATAATAGTACCTAGCTTAATAATTTCTTTAGCTGGGAATATACTACGGTCTTTATTTTCTAACTTATGAAAATTTGCAAATAGTTTAAATTGGGTAATAATATCTAATGTATTGCCGCTAGATGCTCCATCTGTTCCAAGTCCAACATATATATTATTTTTTAACATATCAGAAACAGGAGCAACACCTTTAGCAGCTTTTGTATTAGAACCTATACAATGAGCAACTTTAACATTATACTTTTGTAAAAGATTTATATCATTCTCTGTTAAAAAAATACAATGTGCTGCTATTAATCTATCACTTAATAATCCTATACTTTCTAAATATTCAATAGGTGTTTTATTATATTTATCTTTAAAATATTTAAGCTCATAATCCATTTCAGATAAGTGCATACTTATAGGAACGTTATATTTTTTAGATATTTCATTAGCTTTGATTAAAGAAGTTGTATCATTAGTATTTGGTGCGTGGGGTGCTATAAAAGGTGTTATTAAATTATTATTTTTCCATTTTTCTATAAAATTTTTTGCATAATCTAAGCCACCAAAATCTTCTTTACTATCACAAGTAGGAAAATTTATAACAGTTTCTCCTAAAAACGCTCTTATCCCCATTTCTTCACTAGCTTTTGCAACTTCATCTTCAAAATAATACATATCCATAATAGTTGTAACACCGCTTAAAAGCATCTCACATATAGCATATTTAGCACTATAATAAGCTAAATCTTCATTCATGCACTCATTTTCTAAAGGGAATAAATATCTTCTTAATCTGTCTTTACAATCATCTCCAAGACTTCTAAAAGGTATCATACTTAAATGTGTATGTGTATTAATCATTCCAGGCATTAATATACCATTATTACCATCTACTATGTTACAATTATTTGTTTCTTCAAAATCTTTCATATCCCCTATAAAAGATATATTTTCATTTTCTATAACAACAAAACCATTTTCAAATTCAGTCATATTATTATCCATAGTAATAATTTTAACATTTTTTATAATAGTTTTCATTTATTCAACCTCTATATTAATAAATTTTTGCGATCTTGTGTCCAATATTCCCTTATCCGTTATTTTTATTTCTGGTGAAACAGGCAAGGACAATGTAGAAAAAGACATTATTTCATTTATATGTTCATATCCTAAATTTTTCATAGCTTTTCTAACATCTTTTATATTTTTTGATAACTCGTTAATATCTCCATCATTTATTATACCACCAACATTTAAAATAGTTTTTGCTTTTATTTGTTTATCTTCACAAACTATATAGCCACCTTGCATATCTATTATGCTATTTTGAGCAATCAACATATCTTTTTTGCTTGTTCCTATTACCATAAGATTATGATGGTCATGTGCCCAAGTTGTTGCTATAGCACCCTTTTTATTAATTGTACCTTCTACTAAAGCATAAGATTTATTACCAGTTTTTTTATATCGTTCATAAACTACAAGTAAAGAAAGTCCACTATCTTCCCAATTTATTTTACCATCTACAATAGGTAAATTCCTTATTACCCTTTTAGTAAATGTACTATCTTTACCAACTTGTATAACATTGCAATCTACACTATCTTTTTTATTAGTTTTTAATTCAAAATCATCTAATGTAGCTTTATTACATTTTACAGTATTATATACATAGTCCGGAAAAGATTCTTTTTTATCATTTTCACCTATATATAATTTACCATTTTTATACACATCTTTAATTTTCAAATCTTCTAAATTATCAATAACTATAAAATCTGCTATTTTACCAATAGATATAGATCCTCTATCAAAAAGATTCATTCTTCTAGCTGGCGTATATGTTGCACAATATATAGCCTTATTTATAGGCATACCTAAGTCTACTGCTAATTTAACAATTTTATTAAGATGTCCCTCTTTTAAATGGTCTGCCATAACATCATCTGTTACAAAGGCAAAATACTCATAAAAATTGTTATCAACTAAAGTTTTAATAGTATTTTTATTAATAGATTTTCTTTGTATTTCTAAAAACATTCCATTTGTTATTTTTTCATATATAGACTCAGGCGTTTGCTGAGTATGGTCTGCATCAACTCCAGCATATATAAATTTTGCTAAATCTAACCCAGATATTTTAGGGCAATGCCCTTCTATTGGTAAATGAGGTTTAGTTTCTTTACATATCTTTATAATTTTTTTTATTAAAGTATTATCTTTAGAAACTAAATCTTTAAAATTCATTACTTCTCCTAAACACATTATTTTAGGATTTTTTAATAATTCTAACACATCTTCTTCTAAAATTTTACCACCAGTTGTTTCTAAATTACTGTTAGTAGATGGAACGCTTGATGGAATACCATAAAAAATATCTAGTGTTGTATCACTAGATAAAAAATAATTTATTCCATCTATCCCTAATACATTGGCTATCTCATGAGGGTCAGCTACTACCGTAGTGACCCCGTGAGGTAAAACCATCTTAGAAAACTGGCTAGGAACAGTCATAGAACTTTCAATATGCATGTGAATATCAATAAATCCTGGAATAATGTATTTATCTTTATAATCTACAATATTTTTAGCTTTTAACTCTTTCATATTGCTAGATATATAATAAAACTTTCCATCTAAAATAGCAATATCTTTATTTTCAAACTTTTGTAAAAACGTATTATATACATTACCATTTTTTATTATTAAATCTATATATTCCATATTAATATACCTTTATACAATATTTTTTATTAAATTAACTGTTTAAAATACGATTCCACTGGTCAATCCATTTTGTTAAAAGTGGATTAACTAAACTATAGTCTATTGCTTTTGCATTAGTTGCAACTTCTCCATAAGTTTTATTTAAAGCAACATCATCTGTTAATTGTACTGTGCTATTAGTAGGAGCCTCATTTAAAGATTCTGCTGTTTTTGTTTGTAATTCATTGCTAAGTCTCCAATTGATAAATTCATAAGCTAAATCTTTATTTTTAGAATTTTTATTAATGTCCATTGTGTTAAAGTTTGCATAAGTGCCAGAGGCTGGTGTTACATATGTTAATTGTGGTGCTGCTGCTTGTATTGTAGGTATTGCAAAATCTCCAACAACAGCTACTTGTATCTCACCAGAAGCAAACATATTAGCTAAATCTGATGATTTAGAGTAAGTTTTAACAATATTAGGTTTTAATTCTTCTAAAGCCTCAAAAGCTTTAGCTCCCTCATCTGATGCTATGTCTCCACCTTTATAGTCATTTGCAACATACATCATAGCAGGACCAAAAGTAGAAGTAATCTCTGGTATAGATATTTTACCAGCAAGCTCTGGTTTCCACAAATCTGCAAAGTCTGTAATTTCAAAGCCTAAAGCCTCTTTATCATACATAATACCAATACTATTTATAGTGTAAGCAGGACCATATCCGGATTTTGTAAGCTCTGCTGCTGCTGGTATAAGGTCTTTAGAATTTGGTATTTTAGAATAATCTATTTTTTCAAAAAGACCAGCCTCATATCCCTCTGCTGCTTTTGCTTGAGATAAATCAATTATATCTACTTTAGAGTTAGGGTCTGTTGCCAATTTTGTATAACGCTCTGGTGTAGTACCTATTTCTAAAATTATTTCACAGTTAAATTTTTCTTCAAAAGGTGCATAAACATCTTGTTTTAACACATCTTCACTTAATCCCCAAGTAGAAATTACTAGTTGACGTTTACCATCTGCCGTTTGATTTTCTTCATTTTTGGCACCACAACCTGTTAAAGCTATTGTAGTCATTAATGTTGCAAAACAAATTGCTAAAGTTTTTTTCATCTTCTTATCTCCTTATTAATTATACTAAAATTATTTTATTTGAAGGCAATACTACTGTTAAAGTATCCCCTGTTTCATATATCTTACCTGCTTGCTCATTTACAACAAGTTTTCCTAAAGTAGTTTCTATTTCGTATTGGTAAGATTTACCTAAAAATGTTCTAACTTGTATAACACCTTTTATACAATTTTTAGCATTTTCATCATTTGATATTATTATATCATCTGGTTTAATAGTACCTACACAGTTTTGTAAATAATTATCACTTTCTACAATAAAGATATCTCCATTTTTAGCTTTATAATTTTTTCCTTCTACTCTTTCTAAATTTATAAAATTTTCAAATCCAATAAAACGTGCAACAAACTCTGTTTTAGGTCTATTATATATATTTTCCGGTGTATCATATTGTTCAATTATACCATTATTCATAACAGCAACTTTATCTGATATAGAAAAACATTCTTCTTGGTCGTGAGTAACAAACAAAGTTGTTATACCCAATTTTTTTTGAAGTCTTTTTATCTCTACACGCATATTTACACGAAGTTTAGCATCTAAATTACTAAGAGGCTCATCTAATAATAATAATTTAGGTTGTATAACTAAAGCTCTAGCTAAAGCAACTCTTTGCCTTTGTCCACCAGACATTTGTTTTGGAAAACGTGTTGCAAACTCAGATAAACCACAAACTTCTAATATTTCTTTAACTCTTATATCAATTTCTTTTTTATTTATTTTTCTTAATTTAAGACCAAAAGCAACATTGTCATATACACTAAGGTGTGGGAAAAGAGCATAACTTTGAAAAACTAGTCCAAAATTTCTTTTGTGTACAGGAGTTTTTGTTAAATCTTCTCCATCTAAAGTAAAATTTCCACCTGTTGCCTCTACAAAACCAGCAACTACTCTAAGTGTTGTAGTCTTACCACAACCACTAGGCCCAAGCAAAGATACTAATTCGCCCTTTTCTATATCAAGACTAAGTCCTTCAAGTATATTTTTTTTACCATCATAGCTAACATTTATTTTATCTAACTTCATAAATGACATAGTTATTTTCCTCCTATTTAGATAATGCTGCTATACCTAATGTTTTTTCTACAATAAACATTATAATTATAGTAGCTAACATAAGTAATACAGATACTGCTGATACTGTTGGGTCATAATAATATTCAATATAGTTCATTAAAGACATAGGAAATGTTGTAACCCCTGGCCCACTTAAAAACATAGATATTGGTATATTATTAAAAGAATTTATAAATGCTAACAAAAACGCAGCAGATATACCAGATGCAATATTAGGTAAAACAACTTTAAAAAAGCTATTAAATTTACCACAACCTAGGCTCCAAGCTGCCTCTTCTATAGAAAAATCAAATTGTTCTAAACTAGAGCCAACAACTCGTATAATGTATGGTAAGACAGATAAAAAATGCCCTAATAATAAACCATAAAAAACAGGTATTCTAAGTTTAATTACCATAAATTGAAAAAGTGAAAAGCCTACAACAATACCAGGAATAATAGTTGGTGATAAGAAAAAACTTTTTAAAAATTTCTTACCTTTAAAAGAATACCTAGCTAAAGCATAAGCAGCAGGTATACCTACTAATAATGCTAGTAAAGTTGCAAGTAATGCTATTATTATACTAAGCCCAAAAGAAGACATAAAAGATTCAGAATTAAATACATTAGCAAACCATTTTAATGAAACAGATTTTATAGGAAATGTTATTGTACTTTCCTCTCCAAAAGCAGTTACTGCTATAATTATTAATGGTATAAATAAAAACAAAAATACAAGTATAGAAAAAATAGTAAGTAACTTATTTTTACGCATAGTCTTCTCCTCTCTTATCTAATTTCACTGCAACGCCATTTAATATTTTAATAACTAATACAGTTATAATAATCATTATTGTAGCTATAACACTTGCTCCTGTCCAATCACCAACTGACATAGCTTTTTGGTATATAAATGTAGCTAAAACTAAATTTTTATTACCACCTAATAATTGAGGCGTTGTATATGCTGTTAGTGCTCCTGTAAATACTAAAACCCCTCCTACAATAATTCCAGGTAAGCTCATAGGCAAAATAACTTTTAAAAATGCTGTTATACGATTAGCACCAAGACTTTCTGCAGCTTCCATCATATCATTATCAATATTTTCCATAACACCTACTACTGTTATTATCATTAATGGTAAAAACAAATATATTGTACCTATAATAATAGAAAATTCCGTATATAATAATGTTATAGGCTCTTTTATTAATCCAATTTTCATTAAAAGTGTGTTAATAACACCATTTTTGCCTAAAATATTAATCCAAGCAAAACTTCTTACAACAGAATTAGTTAATAATGGGAAAATAGATATAGCAATAAGTAAACTACGCCATTTTTTATTACATCTAGATATGTAATATGCCGTAGGAGTACCTAATATTATACATACTACTGTACTAATTATAGAAATTTTTAATGTTCTCATTAAAATAGTAAGATAATACTCATCTTTTAAAAAATCTATATATTTAGATAAGCTAAACCCATTGTCATATACAGTAGGAAATAGAGTATTAAAAAGTGGTATAACAAGAAAAATTATTAATAAAATTAACCCTGGAAATAATAACAATAAGTATAGTCTATTTTTCATATAATCCTCCTTTTAAATTGTAAACATAAGCTTATAAATATTAGTAAATATTAATCTTTTATACATTGAAATTATAACATACACCAATTTAATTAGCAATATTTTTATACATATTCTACAATTTTATAAATAAATTATATAATAATGTTGTAGTTTTTTTATCAATTATATTTTTTTACCAATTTTCTATATAAAACCCTATAATAATTTGAAATATATGTTTAAAAAATTTTTTAATTTTTTTATTAATTTTTATATAAAAATTAACTAATTATGATTTAATAAAACTTATAAACTTTCTTTTAATTATAAATAAATCCGAATATATACACATTTATAATTATATAATGTAAAGTATTAAAATTTATATAAGGAGGTATTTATGGATAAATTAAATATTATCAACAAGAAAAAAAATATATATTATATA
>JAHALF010000039.1 GCA_018371275.1 Clostridiales bacterium | reverse complement strand
ATCTGATGGATGCATATGAATCACTCGGAAGTATTACAGGAGAAACGATAGGAGAAGAGTTGGTCAATGAAATATTCAGCAAATTCTGTATGTTAAAATAAATATTAATATGATGTAGGAAAACAATAAGGTTTGTTATGCAGCTTGTACTGAATTGCCTGATTTTAAAGTAAAATATTTTAAAGTAAATGATTTTAATGAAGAATTGGGAAAAGAAATTATAATAGCATCCGCATCACTCCCATTAATATATGAGCCTACAGAGCTTTTTGGATGTAAGTATATAGATGGAGGTATTTGTGATAATACACCTATACAACCCGTTTATGGAGAAGGGTGTGATATTATAATAGTAGTATTATTATCTAAAGAAGCAAAAGTTGATAAAGCGTTATATCCCAATACTAAAATAATAGAGATATATCCAAGAAATTTAAATGAAAGTGTAATTAATGGAACATTAAATTTAGATGAAGAAGCTAAAAAAAATAGAATAAGAGAAGGATACGAAGATACAATATCTCTTTTAGAGCCAATTATGCAAATGACAGAATTTAAAAATAAAGTAGAAGAAGAAGAAAAGTTTCCCAGGTTATTTAAAATATATAACTTTATAAAAAGTATAGTAAGACATTATAAAAAAGATGATATCAGCATAGGTTTATAAATTAAAAAACTGAGATGATACTCTCAGTTTTTTAATATATTAAATTTGAATAAACATTATTATATTCATAAGTTAGGCCTTCATATATAAATTCTTTATGACTAATATTTAATAAATCACTAGGCTTTGTTAGGCCTGGAATTTTATCAGAGTCATATATGTTACTTTTAATTAAAAGGTGTGAAATAAATTCTGAACAAAAATAATGGTTGTCCCTTTTCATTGGTCTATTTATAGCAACTCCAATTAATCCTAATAGACTATATTTATATTTTTTTTGCTCTTTTAGGAAGCTTTTAAGTTCTTCTTTTAATAATTTATATTGGTTATTATCGACACTAATTTTATAAATGACACATCTGCTATTTTGAAATCTTTTATATACACCATCTTGTAAGTTTTCTTCTACAAGTCCACCTATAAAAGGAATTTGTGGAAAGACTCTTCCAAATGAATACATTTTTTTGAAGGAGTCATCAAAACTCAAGGAAACATGTACATATTCGTCTTTTGTGTAGTAATTAATACATTTTGAAAGTAGCGTACCAGTATTTGAAAACACTAAGTAAATATGTTTATTTTTCATATTGTAAAATCATCCCCCAAATAATAAATAATAATATAAAAGCATTCTATAGATATGATTATATATTATAAATCTTAAATAATCCTTAAGAAAATCTGAAAAAATACAAATTTTATTAAAAATATTTAATAGTTAATATATATATATTATGTCAATGATATATTAATGAAGCTTTATAATTAAATAAATAATAATTATAAAAAATAAATAATATTTGATTAATTAATATAAACTAGAAATATGCTTAGCAATAAGATATTATAATTTATAAATGGATCTTTTACAATAGGAATTTAATGCAAGAGGTGGTTATTTGAAAAAGAATGCAATGCAAAGGGAATTTAAAAAGCTAAAATCACAGATTGGTCAAATAGAAGAAATAGCACATAATTCAAAAGTAGGTGCTTTAATTGAACAAGAATCTTCATTAAGGAAAAAGATAAGACAATTAAAAGAAATGGAAAGCGAAGGATTTAAAGAGTTTTCAGATATAAATGAAAGATATGAAGAACTTTTGGAATATGTCTCTAAAAGATTACTGGATGATTATAATAAAAAGAACAATACAAATTTCGATTTCTATCAAGTAATAAGAGGAAATTATAATAGTTTTATAAACTCAGGATTTATGTCTGTATTAACAAAGCAACATATACCAAAGCTTATTTCTAAAGAGTTTGAAGAAAATTTCCCAAGTAATCCTAAAGATGAATACAAATTAGCAAGAAATATAAAGAGAAAGATTTATATACATCTAGGTGAAACTAATACAGGTAAAACCTATACAGCTATGGAAAGATTAAAAGTGGCTAAAAAAGGTGTTTATTTATCACCTTTAAGAATTCTAGCATTAGAAAACTATGAAAAATTAAATAATAATAATATTCCTTGTAATCTTTTAACAGGAGAAGAAGAAATATTAAAAGAGGGAGCAACACATACATCTTGTACAATAGAAAAGGTAGATTTAAAAAAAGAATATGATATAGCAATTATAGATGAAATTCAAATGATAGATGACTCTCAACGGGGAGCAGCTTGGAGTAGAGCCTTGCTTGGACTTAGGTGCAATGAAATCCATATTTGTGGAGCTTTAAATGCTAAGGCTGTAGTAGAGAAAATAGTAACTGATTGTAATGATGATTATGAATTTAAAGAATATAAACGAAGTATTCCATTAGAAGTTCAAGAAAATAATTTCAACTATAATAATGCAGAAGAGGGAGATGCTATAGTTGTATTCTCTAAGAAAAAGGTTTTACAAATAGCGCAGCAATATTCGGATTTAGGTATAAAAACTAGTATAATTTATGGGGATTTACCTCCAGAGGTTAGAAGAAAACAATATGATATGTTTATAAGCAAAGAAAATAAAGTTCTTATAACTACTGATGCTATAGGTATGGGTGTTAACCTTCCAATAAAGAGAATAGTATTTTTAGATATACAAAAATTTGATGGAGAAGAAATAAGGTATCTTACATCACAAGAAATAAAGCAAGTTGCAGGTAGAGCCGGTAGAAAAGGTATATATGAGATTGGCTATGTAGCTACTGTAAGAGATAATCAGAAATTTATAAAAGAGAAGCTAGAAGAAAGAGATAAAATCATAAATTCAGCTGTGATAGGACCTTCAGAAGCTATATTAAATATTAAAAGCTTACCTCTTAATGAAAAATTAGCTTTATGGGCAACGAGGGAAGAATCTATAGATTATTATAGAAAAATGGATATAAACGAATATTTAGTTATACTAGATAGTATTAAGAGATATAAGTTGAAGGAAGAAGTTCAGTGGGATCTATTAAAAATACCATTTGATATATCAAAAGAAGAGCTTATGAATACATTTTTAGATTATGTTGAAGAGTTATTTGTTATAAAAAATAAAGCAATAACTAGACCACAATGTTTTAAGGGAAATTTAGATGAGCTTGAATGCTATTATCAAAGGATAAATATTTACTATTCATTTTGTAAAATATTCAATTTGGAATTTGATTTTAAATGGATACATGAAGAAAGGCTTAAAGTAAGTGAAGAGATAAACGAAATATTAGTTAGGCTTTTGTTAAAATAATAAAAGTAAAATAACTAATCTTGAAA
>JAHALF010000038.1 GCA_018371275.1 Clostridiales bacterium | reverse complement strand
TATATTAAAATATTATTACAGAAATTTACAAAATTTCTCAAAAATATTTTTGAAAGGGGAGTAGTAATATGACAGATCTTTTATTAACATTTATAACAACTTTCGGAGAATTTATAATTGATTCTATATTTCATGCAGCAACAAAATAAGCTATGTGATAATTAGTATTTAAAAAGTAAGCTTTTAATATTAAAAGCTTACTTTTTAAATACTAATTATCACATAGATAAATAAAACATTACTAAATGGAGATAATTTATGTATTTATTTAAAATGTTATTATTAATAATTTTATTTTTACTAATAATTCCGATTATAGCTACAATTGTGTTGATCTTAAGATTAACCATTTTAAGTATATACCAAGAAAAAATACTTAAAGAATTTTTTATAATAAAATCTAGAGAATTTGACTCTAAAGCTACAAAAAAATTTTTTAAATTATTAGATTCTACTTATCGTCATATGGATTTTATTATGAAAGTAAAAAAATATAACTATCAAAAGTTTAATGAATATATGGTATATGAAATTCCTAAAAGAAATAAAATGAATATAGCAAAAATTCATTTAAGAAGTACCCCTATTGAAAGTATAAGAAAAAAATTTAAATTAAAAGATTCAGTTAACGATTTAACAATAGGATGTTTTGAATTATTAAATAATAATACTACTATAAAGTCAGTTCAATTAATAACTCACAATAGAATATTATCTGAAAAGATTATTAATAAAATTATAATTCCTTATATGGATAAATATAATTTGGTAATAAAGGTAGAAGAAATATCTAACCCTAAATATTTAGCTTGGATGATTTGTGAAAGTTACATTATAAATAAGAACTTAAATTTTACAGAAGAAGAAAATTTAAATTATCTGAAAAAAATAGATTCTATAGTGAATTTAATTGTGTCTAAAAAAAATTAAATTAATTAAAATATCTTAAAATTTATATTTAAAAAGTTTACTTTTAAAGTATACCCTATTAACTTTAAATAATTTATATAAAATTTTAAAATATAGGATTAACAATTAAAAAGGTTATGCAGTTATTAAAATTAAAAGAAAATACATTTTATAAATTTACAGTATAAAATAGTAGTAATATAAAAGGAACAATTATTGAATAGTTGTTTCTTTTTATTTTTAAAACAACCTTAATGATATATTACATATGTTGCTATGTCTTGTTGTTCAATACAGGTTATCTCATTTAAAAATATACAAAGTGTTAATAATCATCTATCAAAAATATTTGCTTTATATTATATATTTTTATTATTTAATTTAACTATATCATACTAAATTTTAAAATGTTTTTCATAATCTTCTTGACCTAATCTTTCAAAATCTGTTTTTAATTTTCTAAATTATTCTTTAGATATTTCTATTATAACTTTTCATAAATCAATAATTTTTACTATTTATTCTTTTTCAATTTTATACTATTTTTCAAGACCACTTATAAATTCTTTTAGTAATTTATTATATAATTAATAATAATATTATTATAATCAATAATATTATTATTAATTTTCTATATGATTTAGTTAATTTTACTAATTTCATAAAAATTATAATATTCACTTTATATATAATTTTAATTATAATCTTTATCTTTTTTCACATTATATACAAAATATTATTATAATATAAAAATTGACACTCTATTTGACTATATTTGTATTATTTGGTAAAATATGGATATAATATGAAAGTTAGGAGGTGTTTTATATGCCATTAGGTGTTGCTATAATAAGTGGATTTTTATCTGCTATTGCTCCAATGATGTATGCTATCTTTAGCAAGAAATAAATATTTTAATTACTAATTAAATATTAAAAAATAGGAGGGGTTTATATTGGTAGCTGTATTAACTCTTATTAAATTTTTCGCTTTAACTATGGTTATTCCTGTTGTCAACGAAATAATTAAGAAGTCTAAGTAAATAAAAAGGTTATTTATTATATATAAGTAATCTTTTTATTATATACATTATAGTTCTAAACTAATCTATAAATTTATTAGAGGATGATTTTTATGGACTTTTATTTATTAATTTTTTCTTTTATTAATATTATTATTATTATTATATACAAAGATACATATATTTTACTTTATTATTACTTGATTATAAACTTAGAAATTAAATTATTTCTAAGAAATAAATTTTTAAATCATGAATCAAATAAGTATAATAGATTTATAAATCATTTACTTAAATACTCAAAATTTGTTCTTTCTGAAAATAATAAAAACTTTAATTCTAAAGATGTATTTATTAATGAGTTTTTATTATATAGAATAAAAAAATTTTTAAATAAGAAAATTGCTTTTTTTCATATACGAACAAAAAAACCTGAGCTTATTAAAGAGGTCTTTAACTTTAAATCTTTGTTAGAGGATTTTACTAACTCAGCTCTTGATCTTTTTAATAATCATAATGTTTCTGAAATTAGATGTATTACTCATAATTCTATAATTAATGAAAAAGCTTATAATAAAATATTAAAAAAGAGATTTAATAGTCTTAATCTAAAAACAGATTTTAAGGATTATAGTATGCAATATTTATGTTGGATTTATTCAGAATATTTACTTATTTATGGTTATGATTTTTTGTTAACTAAAGAAGGTTATGAAAAACTTATAAAAGTTAATAAAGTTGTTATTTTTACTATTAAAAAATAATTAAATTGTATTTATAAAAAAATAATTAATAAAATAATAAGTGATAAAAAACATATTAAAATAAATATTCCTTTGATAAAATAAAAAAAGTTAAATAAAAGGCAACAAATATTAATTACTAAGGTTACTGTTCCAACAGTAGCCTTTTTGTTAGTTATATTCATATTATACTTATATTCCTATATTTTTTCTCAACCAATAAATAGTTTTATGATTTAATTTAATTAACTTATTATTATTTTATAATTATTTTATAATAGTATCTTTTAAAGTAATTAGTTTTTTCATCTTTTAATAAATTTAATAAAATTATTAACTTTTTAGTACAAAAATAAAACGAAATAGCACTTATTTTTAAAATACACTATTTGTAGACTAATAAGGGTACTATAAGCAACATTAAATATAGTAATAAATTTATAACCAAAATCATATAAATATAATATAGCCATAAATAGCATTATTTTGCCCTTATAAAGCGTTTTAATTTTTCAATTGATAAAAATACCAGTAATATATATAAAGGGGCTTTATAAAGCCGTTAGTGGCTTTTAAATTAATATTAATCAAGTAACCCTTTTAACGATTGTAATTCTATTTGTCTAAGTAAGTCATAATCAAGTGGATCTTGTTTGTAATTTACAAATTTATTTTTGCCATATTGTTTTTTTGTGTTTATGTTTATGTTTTTATTATTGTTTTTAAAGTCATTTAATAAATACCCTTTTTCAAAAACGGCATTAGCGAATATAGATACTATGTATTTGTTTTTATTTT
>JAHALF010000037.1 GCA_018371275.1 Clostridiales bacterium | reverse complement strand
ACAATATTCTTCATCTACTTTTTTTGATAACCATCTCTTAATTTTTATTATATTTTTATTTTCCTTTTCTGTATGTATTAAATCAAATATATCATAAAACTTACCTGTATGTATGTTAAATATTTCTTCTTTTTTCAATCTTTTATATTCTTCTGTTTCTGTTAGCTCTATTATACTATTTCTCATAACACTAACTATATAATTATGAAATTTATTTATTATATTTAACATTACATTAGTTATATCTGTTTTATTTATTTTAAATATATATCCCATTCCTTCTTTTACTAACTTATCCCACATTTCTTCATAATATTTATATATATACTCTACATTATATTCTCCTATTTTTATATCTCCGTTTAAATACCAGTCTTTATCATATATATAAATATCATAACTATAATTTTTATTTATTATTTTTGTTAGCATTAAGTTATAAGTTAAATATCCTATTTTTTTACCTATATATTTATTTTTTATTTCCTTACTTATACTTTTAAAATTTAATATAAATTCATTTTTATATTTTTCTATATTTTCTTGAAAATCTTCTTCTATTTTTTCTAGTGTTTCTTTTAATATTGGCTTAAAATATGTACAATAAAAATGTTCTGGTATATATTCTATCATTTACTATCTCCTTTTTAAGCAATAATTTTATTCTTTTTCTTCTATTGTTAAAATAATGTCATCTAATATACTTGACCATTCTTTTTTTTGAAAAATATCACAACTAAATGTTAATATTAATAACCCCATTTTAAGTGGTATAAAATACATTTTATTAAATAATTCCCCATCTATAACATTTGCTATAAATGAAAATGTTCCTATTTTTTTATCTTCTTTTTCAATTATTTTTATATCTTCCATTTTACTATGAGGGTACATTCTTCTAAATTCATTTAATATTATATCCCTTATTTCTTCTACTTCTTCATTTAAAATCTCCCCCTCCTCTAAACTAAAATTAAAATTTACTGTTGTATCTTCACTTGTGTATACATAATCTAACTCTTCATTTGATGGATACTTACTATTTAATAAATCATCACTCATTAAATCAAAATCTTTAGGTAATATTATTTTTACTTTACCTTCATATAAGTTTTTTTCTTCTAATAATAATTTTTCATATTTAACTATTATATATCCTTTTTCTATATTATTTTCTATGTTAAAATAATCAATTTTTTCTTCTTTTATTTCTCTTAAATTTTTTATTAACTCTTCTTGATATCCCATTTTATCAACTTCCTTTCAAATGTGTTACTTCATCTATCACTATATTTGCATCTTTTGTTGCTATTGCTATTTTGTCATTTGATTTTATTATAAGTTTTTCACTTTCTATTTTTATATTTTTATCTGAATATATATTTATATTTTTATTTGATACTATTGATATACCACCATTATTTTCCATATTTAAATATAAACTTTCTCCATTTGTTGTGAATTTTAATTCTCTTGGTGATATTTTTAATTCTTTTCCATCTGTTGTTCCTAGATATTTTATAGATGTATCTTGTGTTTTTTCATTTTCTTTTCCATCCTCTCTTAATATTTTTCTTAAATATGCATTTCCTTCACTTTTTGTTGGTATATATAATTCTACTTTGTTTTCTACTTCTGGCATTATATACCACCCTGTGTCACCCTCTGTCGTATAATTGCTTCCAAAACTATATAAATAAGCTTTACTTTCTTCCTGTTTTTCATCTATCTCTAAATGCACTTTCATTTTGTCATTTATAACTTTTATTACCTTTCCATTTATTACTTGCCCTATTATTTGCTCATTATATAATTTTTCTTGTTTTATATTTCTTTCAATTTTTAGCTCATATTTATTTATTAATTCACCTTTCTTTAACTCTAAACACTTTTCTATAACTACTAATTTTAAATCTTTATATAATATTTTATCTCCTATTTCATAGTTATCCTTTATTTCCACTTCATAACTTATAAAATCTTCTTCTGTTACTTTCATATGATTTTCTTTCATCTTTAAATAACTTTTCATATCTTTTTTTAATTTATATTCATACACATTACATATATATTCATTTCCTTTTTTTATCCCTATAAATATATTTGGTTTTTCTGTTTTTACATCTGGACAAAGTTTTAATCCTAAATAAGAGCTTAACCTTTTTATAAACTCCCAATCTGTTTCATTATACTGAATAAATGGTATATCTAATGTCTTTGAAAAATCCCCCATAAATATAGTATTTCCTTTATTTTCCTTTACTATATCCCCTATTAAATTTCTATATGTTAAATTTTTATCCTGAAAACTTCTTTTTTTCTTCTTTAAATCTAACATTAATGAGTAGCTATTGCCTTCTAATTCAAAGTTATATAAATTACCATCTTGCTCTAATTTTATTCTTGTTATTATGCCATAAAATATATCTATTTCTTCTTCTATTTCAATTTTATTTTCAACTAATACTCTCTTACCTTTTATCTTTAAATTATCTGTTATTCCTAATTTTCTAAATATATCTATATTTCCTTCATCATTAGCTAATATTCCAGTTATACTTACTTCTGAATGCTCGTTTAATCTTTCCTTTATTTTCAGTTTTTTCATTATTTTATATTTAAAAGGCAATTCAATTTTTAATTCTTCTGTTACAATCTCCATAATTAACACCTCATTTTAAATTTATAGGAAGTAATTTTACTCCATATGGTAATGATTTTAATATATTTTCTGCTAAATGTATTGATATTATTATTCTTTCTATCGTTTTACATTTCACTTTAAAAATATGTTTATCTTTAACTTTATCCTTATATATTTCTATATCTTCTATTTTATTTATATTTTCATTTACAACACAATCTAACTCTTCTATTTCTATTTTAAAATATGGCATTTGTATTTTATTTTCAGCATCTGTTATAAAAAATGGTATTACTTTAAAATCATCATACATACAAAAAATTTCATATAATTTTTCAGATATACAAAAATAATGTTTAAATATATTTTTACCTAGTATATAATCTTGAAATTGAGTATATTTTTCTGTTTTTAAATTTAATATAAATGCTTCTTCTTCTTCAAATTCATTGTTTAAGAAGTTTATTTTTAATTTATTTTCTAAGCTATTATCTTCTTCTAAAATAAAATATTCCATTATTAGTCCCCCTTAATTAAAAACTATTATTATATAATATTATCATATATTTTTGGTTATTTTGTCAATTATTTTATTATAGTTCTATTAACAATTTGTTAATTATTTTAGTATATATAAATTATAACTTTTACCAAATTTTAACTTGTTCTATTTATCTTTTATATTATCTATTCTTTTTCCTAATATTTTTATTGCTTTTTTACTATTGTCTATGATAAACTTATATTTTTTTTGCTATCGTTTTTATTGATGAAAAATATTCTTATTTTATATGCTTTTCTCCAACATAACTTTCTTCTGTTTGTTATTCTATATATCTATTTTCTTTTACAACATTTCCAGATAAATCATAATCGTATGTTGTAAGCCTATATTTTGTTTTTGTTATTGGCTCTCTTTTTTCTATTAGCCAATTCATTTTGTTATATTTATATATAATACCTTTT
>JAHALF010000015.1 GCA_018371275.1 Clostridiales bacterium | reverse complement strand
CGCCGCCAGCGTTCATCCTGAGCCAGGATCAAACTCTCATTTTAAATCCTTGTCCAGATTAACTCTGACTTTACTTTTTTAGTGTTTGTTCACTTTTTTTAATTTTCGGGTCGTTTAATTCACTTTTTTGATTATTTAGTTTTCAATGTTCAATTATTTTAGATAATAAAAATTAGTAATTATCAATACCAATTTTTGTATCTTATCTAGCGACTTGTATATAATATCATATCATTTTTTTAATGTCAACACTTTTTTTAAATTTTTTTAATTTTTTATATTTTTCATTAATTATATTTTCATAAATATTTCAAATTTTTACTATAATAAATTCTTATACTTATTATGCAAAAAAACTATTGTTAAAATAATAATTTTTATTTACTAAATTTTATAATCTTGATATAATATTATCATAGTCATAAAACTATATATAATAATTAATTTTAAATTATCTTTAAAAATTATTATAAATTTAGCTTTAAATTATAAAAGGAGGACTTAAAATGTCTAAAATTATGAAAACTATGGATGGTAACCAAGCTGCGGCTGAAGTATCTTATCAATTTTCAGAAGTAGCTAATATCTTCCCTATAACTCCATCATCTCCTATGGCAGAACACGTAGATGAATGGGCTGCTAAAGGCAAAAAAAATATGTTTGGTCAAACAGTACAAGTTGTAGAAATGCAATCTGAAGCTGGTGCTGCTGGTGCTTTACACGGAGCTTTAGCTACTGGTGCTTTAGCTACTACATATACTGCTTCTCAAGGGTTACTTCTTATGATCCCTAATATGTACAAAATATCTGGGGAGCTTTTACCTTGTGTAATTCATGTTAGTGCTCGTACAATTGCAGGTCACGCTCTTAGTATTTTTGGTGACCATTCAGATGTTATGGCTTGTCGTCAAACAGGTTTTGCTATGCTTGCTTCTTCAAATGTACAAGAAGTTATGGATTTATCAACTGTTTCTCATTTATCAACTTTAAAATCTAGAGTACCATTTTTAAATTTCTTTGATGGCTTTAGAACATCTCACGAAATTCAAAAAATAGAAGTTTTAGATTTTGATAAAGTTAAAAATCTTGTTGATATGGATGCTATCAAACGTTTTAAAGATAACGCTCTTAATCCTCAAAACCCTGTTACTAGAGGTACTGCTCAAAATCCAGATATATTCTTCCAAGCAAAAGAAGCATCTAACACATTTTATGATAATGTTCCTTCTATTGTAGAAGAATACTTAGGTGAAATTAATAAATTAACTGGTAGAGATTATAAACTATTTAATTATTATGGTGACCCAGAAGCTGAAAAAGTTATTATTGCTATTGGTTCTGTATGTGATACAATTTCAGAAACTATAGACTTTTTAAGAGCTAAAGGTGAAAAAGTAGGTTTAGTAAATGTTCATTTATTTAGACCTTTCGTACAAGAAAAATTATTAGAAGCTATCCCTACTACTGCTAAAAAAATAGCTGTATTAGATAGAACAAAAGAACCAGGTTCTCTTGGTGAACCTTTATACCAAGATGTTTGTACTGCATTCTTTAATTCTGATAGAAAAGCTACTATTGTTGGTGGTAGATATGGTCTTAGTTCAAAAGATACTACTCCAGCTCAAATTATAGCTGTTTATGAAAACCTTGATTTAGAAAACCCTAAAAATGGATTTACAGTTGGTATAAATGATGATGTTACTCACCTTTCTTTAAAAGTTGGTAAAGAAATAGATGTTACTGATGAATCTACTATTAGCTGTAAATTCTGGGGATTAGGTGCTGATGGTACTGTTGGTGCTAATAAAAACTCTATTAAAATTATTGGTGACCATACAGATATGTATGCTCAAGCATACTTTGCTTATGATTCTAAAAAATCTGGTGGTTTAACAACTTCTCATTTACGTTTTGGTAAAAAATTAATTCGTGCACCATATCTTGTTACTACTGCTGATTTTATAGCTTGTCATCAACCATCATACCTTGATAAATATGACATTTTAGAAGGCTTAAAAGAAGGTGGTAGCTTCTTATTAAACTGTAAATGGAATGATGTAGAATTAGACGAAAATTTACCTGCTAATGTAAAAAGATATATTGCTGAAAATAAAATTAACTTCTATACAATAGATGCTGTTGCAATAGCTAAAGAAATTGGTCTTGGTAAACGTTTTAACGCTGTTTTACAATCCGCTTTCTTTAAAATAGCTAATATTATTCCTGCTGATGAAGCTATTAAATATATGAAAGAAGCTATTGTTAAAGCTTATGGTAAAAAAGGTGAAAAAGTTGTTTCTATGAACCAACAAGCTGTTGAAAAAGGTATGGAACTTGTTAAAAAAGTTGAAGTTCCTGCTAACTGGGCTAATGCGAAAGATAATTCTAAATTTGAGACTAGCATTGATAAACCAGAATTTATAACAAAAATATTAGAACCTATAAATGCTATGCAAGGGGACAAATTACCTGTTTCTGCATTTGTAGGTTATGAAGATGGTACTTTTGAAAATGGTACAGCAGCATATGAAAAACGTGGTGTTGCAATTGAGGTTCCAGAATGGAATATTGATAATTGTATCCAATGTAACCAATGTTCTTATGTATGTCCTCACGCAGTTATTAGACCATTTCTTATTAATGAAGAAGAGTCTAAAAATGCGCCAGAAGGTTTTGTTAGCAAAAAAGCTCTTGGTAAAGGCTTTGAAGATTATACTTATAGAATACAAGTATCTGTATTAGACTGTACAGGTTGTGGAAACTGTGTTGAAATCTGTCCAGCTAAAGAAAAAGCTATCCTTATGAAACCTTTAGATACTCAAATGAATGAAGTTCCTAATTGGGAATATGCTGTTGCTCTTTCTCCAAAAGAAAATCCTATGGATAAAAAGTCTATTAAAGGTAGCCAATTTGAACAACCATTATTTGAATTTTCAGGTGCTTGTCCTGGTTGTGGTGAAACACCATACGCAAAACTTATTACTCAATTATTTGGTGATAGAATGTACATAGCTAATGCTACTGGCTGTTCTTCTATTTGGGGTGGTTCTGCACCTAGCACACCTTACACTAAAAATCATAATGGACATGGTCCAGCTTGGGCAAACTCTTTATTTGAAGATAATGCTGAATTTGGTTTAGGTATGGCTATAAGTGTTTCTAAACAAAGAACAACTTTAAAAGAAAAAGCAGAAGCTATTATTGCATCTACATCTAATGCAGATTTAAAAGATACTTTACAAGCTTGGATTGATACAATGCACAAAGGTGAAGAATCTAAAGCTACATCTGCTGCTGTTATAGAAGCTCTTCAAGGTGAAAATAGTGAAGAAGCTAAATATATATTAGAAAACCAAAGACATCTTGTTAAAAATTCTCAATGGATATTTGGTGGAGATGGTTGGGCTTATGATATCGGTTATGGTGGTTTAGACCATGTTCTTGCCTCTGGAGAAGATGTTAATGTATTTGTATTTGATACAGAAATATATTCTAACACTGGTGGTCAAGCTTCTAAAGCTACTCCTACTGCTGCCATTGCTAAATTTGCTGCCTCTGGTAAAAGAGTACGTAAAAAAGACCTTGGTATGATGGCTATGAGCTATGGTTATATATATGTTGCTCAAGTATCTATGGGTGCTGATAAAAACCAAGTTTTAAAAGCTATTGTAGAAGCTGAAAGTTATCCAGGTCCATCATTAATAATAGCTTATGCTCCTTGTATAAGCCACGGTATTAATATGACTTATTCTTTAGAAGAATCTAAAAAAGCCGTTGAGTCTGGATACTGGCAATTATACAGATTTAATCCTGCTCTTGAAGAACAAGGAAAAAATCCATTTATTTTAGATTCTAAAGAACCTACTACTCCATTTAAAGATTTCTTAGCTGGTGAAGTTCGTTATACTTCTTTACAACGTGCATTCCCAGATCTTGCAGAACAATTATTTGATCTATGTGAAAAAGATTCTAAAAAACGTTTAGAAACTTACAAAAAACTTGCAGATGCTTAATATTTAGTAAATAAACAAAATAAAAAAGAGATATGTAAAATATCTCTTTTTTATTTTGTTTAATCATCTCTGCCATTTAAAATAACTAATAACCTAACTAATTGTAATATACCAGTTAATGCTGCTGCAACATATGTTAATGCTGCTGCTCCCAAAACTTTTTTAGAACCATTTATTTCATTTTTTTGTAAAAAAGAATATTCTTCTAACATATCTAAAGCTCTTTTAGAAGCATTAAACTCTACTGGTAAAGTTATTATTTGAAAAATAACAACTACAGTAAATAAAATTATACCTATTTGTAATAATATAACATTACTACTCATAAAACCAAATAATAATCCTATTGTTATTAATACCCAAGACAGCCTAGAACTAAAGCCTACAATAGGAGCTATACTACTTCTAATAGTTAATGGCATATACCCATAATGATGTTGTATAGCGTGTCCTACTTCATGAGCAGCAACACTTAAAGATGCAATACTATTACCAGCATAAATATCTTGTGATAATCTTACAACCTTTTTGCTAGGGTCATAATGATCACTTAACTTTCCTCCTATCATTTCTACAGAAACATCAGAAATACCAGCAATCCTTAAAAGATCTCTAGCAACCTCTGCTCCTCTTAAGCCCTTACTATTAGCTATACGAGAATAAGTTCCATATGCTGAACTTATCTTCATTTGAGCTATACTAGCAATAATTATTCCAGGTATTATTATAAATATTGTAGGGTCAAAAAACATTTTAAACACCAACCTTTTAAATTTTTAAATATTTTATATTATATACAAATAACTTAAAAATTATTTTAACATAATATTATACCCTTTTCAATAGAATGTCCTCTTAAATAATCTGAAGTTTTCATTCTTTTTCCACCTTTAGCTTGCATTTCTTTTATTATTATAGCAGAATCTTTAGTTTTTACTATAAATCCATCTTTTTGTAAATCAACTATTTCTCCAATATTACCACTATAGCCTAATACTTCTTCAGCTTCACTTATCTTAAAAACTTCATCTTTATATATACTATAAGCCATAGGAATAGGATTTATACCTCTTATTAAGTTTATTATATCTTTAGATGAATTATTCCAGTTTATATGCCCCATTTCTTTATATATCATAGGAGCATAAGTTGCTTCATCGTGATTTTGTTTTTCTGCATTAACATTACCTGTTTCTATTAACTCAATTGCTTTTATAAGAGCATCTGCTCCAACTATACTCATTTTATCATAAAGAGTTTTATATGTTTCTGTTTTTTCTATAATTATTTCTTCCTTTAAAATCATATCACCAGAATCCATACCTTTTTCCATATACTGAATAGTTACACCTGTTTTTTCTTCTCCATTTATTATAGCCCATTGGATAGGTGCAGCTCCTCTATATTTAGGAAGTAAAGAGCCATGAACATTAATACATCCATATTTAGGTATATTTAAAACCTGTTCTGATAATAATTGACCATAAGCTACAACTACAAATAAATCTGCATTTAAATCTTTAAGAACTTTAACAAAATCTTCATCTTTAATTTTTTCTGGTTGATAAATCTTTTCTATACCATTATCAAGTGCAAATTGTTTTACTGGTGTATTAACAAGTTTTTTACCTCTACCCTTTGGCTTATCTGGTTGAGATACAACTGCAACTACATTATGTTTTTCTTTAAGTCTTTTTAAACTTTCAACACTAAAATCTGGTGTTCCCATAAAAACTATATTCAAAAAAATCACTCCTTATACATCTTCTATTACGCCTTCTACTTTGTCTATATAAAGCACACCTTCAAGATGGTCTATTTCGTGGCATAATGCTCTGGCCATAAGTTCTTCTCCCTCAACTATTATTTTTTCACCATCTCTATTTAAAGCTTCCACTTTACAATAGTTAGGTCTTCTAACATCCCCTAATTTACCAGGAACGCTAAGACAACCTTCTTCTCCAAACTGTTCTCCATCTGTTTCTAAAATGACTGGATTGATAAGCTCAATAATTCCTTCACCAATATCTATAACTACAACTCTTCTAAGAACTCCTACCTGAGGAGCAGCCAAACCCACACCATTGGCATCATACATAGTATCTGCCATATCATCTAAAAGTTCTAATATTTTATCATTAATTTCTGTTACTTCTTTTGATTTTTTTCTAAGTACTTCATCTGTTGATAATCTAATTTTTCTAAGTGCCATTTTTATCCTCCTCTATTGTATATAACTAGGATTTAAACTCAATATAATATTTAGTTTATTAGTATCCATCTTATTTTTTAAAATACTTACACAGTATAAAACAAAATTTTTAAGTCTTGTTTCCTCTTTAGCTTTTATTAATATTTTATATCTATATTGTTTATTTACCTTATAAATATATGCTTTAGCTACATCTGATATATAAAAATTTGTTTTCTGATTATAATATGTCATAATTTTGTGCAAAAATTTTATAGCATTCATAACTAAATTTTCATCTTCACCACATATCATTATAAAAAATATATTTGAAAATGGTGGATAAAACATTATTTTTCTTTCTAATATTTCTTTTTTATAAAATCCAACATAATCATTATTTTTAGCAAAAACTATACTATAATGTTCTGGATTATATGTTTGTATAAAAACTTTACCTTTAATATCTGCCCTACCTGCCCTACCTGCAACTTGTGTCAAAAGTTGAAATGTATTTTCAGAGCTTTTATAATCTCCAGTATTTAATGTAATATCTGCTGCTATAACACCAACTAATGATACCTTTTTAAAATCTAATCCTTTAGCTATCATTTGTGTGCCTATTAGTATGTCTGCTTTATGATTTTTAAAATCTTCTAAAATATTTTGGTGACTATTTTTTTTAGAAGTAGTATCCATATCCATTCTCATTACTCTAGCATCTTTAAAATATTTTTTAATTTGCTCTTCTATCTTTTGAGTACCAACACCAAAATATTTTATATATTTAGAGCTACAACTAGGACATATATTAGGTACATTTTCTGTACTATTACAATAATGACATATAAGCTTATGCTCTTTAAGATGATAAGTATAACTTACATTACAATTTTTACACTCAAGAACATATCCACATTTTCTACAAGATACAAAAGTGGAATGTCCTCTCCTATTTAAAAACAATATAGTTTGCATATTATTTTTAAGATTTTCTTTTATAGCCTCAAAAAGAGATGTACTAAATATAGACCTATTACCTTTTTCTAATTCTTTTCTCATATCTATAACATTTATATCTGGCATATTGTTATTTATTCTATTATTTATATATACAAGATCGTATTTACCTTTTTGAGTTTTATAATATGTGTCTATACTAGGTGTTGCACTACCAAGTACTAACGTTGCACCTGTTAAATTACATATCTTTTCTGCCACTTCTTTTATATCATATTTTGGAGTACTTTCTGATTTATAAGTAGACTCATGTTCTTCATCTATTATTATTATACCTAAATTTTCAAATGGTGTAAAGATAGCAGACCTAGCACCTACCATAATATCTATTTTATTGTCTTTAGCCTTTTTCCATTGTTCAAATCGCTCTCCATCACTTAATCTAGAGTGAGTTACACTAACCTTTTTGCCAAATCGCCCTATAAATCTCTCTACTGTTTGAGGTGTTAAAGATATTTCTGGTACTAAAACAATAGCTTTTTTACCAGTTCTTAAAACTTCATCTATAAGTTGTAAATATACTTCCGTTTTACCACTTCCTGTAACACCATGTAAAAGTATAGGCTTATATGTTTTTTCATATATTTTTTGTTTTATAAAATTTAATGCATTATCTTGTTCAATGGTTAACTTTAAGTGATTAGTTTTGTCATAATCATCTAAATTTATAAAATCTCTTTTTATCTTCCTTGTTGTAATTTTTATAACACCATTTTTTTCCAAAGTATTTATAGGACTTAAACTTATACCTAAAATATTTTTTATTTCATAAATACTAATATTTTGATTTTTTAATAATATTTTTAAAACCTTACTTTGAGAATTATTTTTTTCCAAAATATTTTTTATTACTTCATTAATGCCCGACATTTCATAATTTATGTTAGCATATTTATTTGTTTTATCTTTTATTATTTTAGGCATAATACATTGTAAACACTCTGATAAGCTACAATAATACTTGTCTGACATAAATTTTGCAAGTTCTATCATATTATCATTAAAAATTGCATATTCATCTGGAAGACTATATATATTTTTTATATATTTTTCATCTATATCTGTATTATCTGTAAATCCTATAATATACCCTTCCCTTATACGATTTCCTTTACCAAATGGGACAAAAACACGCATACCTAAACAAATTTTTTCTTTAATATTTTCTGGTATAGCATAATGAAATATTTTATCAACATTTTCATTTGTTATATCAATTATTATTTCTGCATATTTCATAAGTTTTCACCTTACTACTTATATAATAATTCCTAATAACTTAATATATAATTAGCACTAAAATTTTTTAGTTAAACAATATTTTAATTTAGTAACTTAAAAAGCCTTTGTAACCAAAGACTTTTTTATTACTTATAACTCATCTTCTTTATCAATACTTAATCCATTAATTTCTATGTCATCAAGGTCTATATCATCATTATTTTTAGATTTTGTTTGTTCTTTTTCAAAAACTAAAACAGTTCCTTCACCTTCTGGAACAATTTTAATTTTATTATTTAGTATTTCATCAACAGCAGTAGAAACAGGCTTACCTGGTTTATTTTTAACCATAGGTTCATCTCCCTCTATAATTTGTCTTGCCCTTTTAGCTGCTGCTATAACTATAGTATATCTGCTAGTTACCTCATCGCTTTTATCACTATTTTTGTTTAACACATCCATTAATTCTGCATAAGATGGTTTTAGCATATTATTCAGCTCCTTCTAAAAATATATTTATTAAATCCATATGCCTTTTTGCAGACATTTTTTCACTTTCAACAATATTATTAATACTAAAAACAGCTTCTTCTACAATCTCATTAATAACAATATAATCATATTTATCAATAAGTCTTATTTCCTCTTTTGCTCTTTTCATACGCATATTAATTTTTTCTAAAGTCTCTGTAGCTCTATTTTCTAATCTACGTCTAAGCTCAACTATATTAGGTGGAGTTAAAAATATAAGGATAGCCTCTTTATATCTTTCCTTAACTTGTAAAGCCCCCTGTACCTCTATTTCTAATATAACATTCTTACCTTGCTCTAATTGTTCTTCAACATAAAACATAGGTGTACCATAATAGTTTCCACAAAATTCTGCATATTCTAAAAGCTCATTTTTTTCTATCATTTTTTTAAATTCTTCTGTATTTCTAAAAAAATAATGTACACCATCTATTTCGCCTTCTCTAGCTTGTCTAGTAGTAATAGATGTAGATAAAGCATATGATTTGTTTTTTATAAGCTCTGATACAACAGTACCCTTACCAGCACCAGAAGGACCAGATATTATAACTAACAATCCCTTTTTATTCATTATTTACTCTCCTTTAAAATTTATTCCATATCACATTCATCTTGATAGGAATCATTGTTTTCTTTAGCAACAATTCTATTAGCCATAGTTTCTGGCTGTATAGAAGATAATATTATATGTTCACTATCTGTTATAATTACAGCTCTTGTTCTTCTTCCATATGTAGCATCAACAAGCCTACCTTTATCTCGCGCTTCTTGTATAATTCTCTTTATAGGGGCTGACTCTGGACTTACTATTGAAATAATTCTATTAGCTAAAACAATATTACCAAATCCAATATTTATAAGCTTTATAGCAGACATAACAATCCTCCATCAATCTTTATTTTTATATATTATACTAAAAAAATCAAATTATTTAAAGTGTTTTTTTACTTTTATCAAAAAAATTTTTTTAAATTGAATAATATTTATAACTAAGTTAATAATATTATTGGAGGTGTTATTAATGAATAACGATGATAACTTTTTTAAAAAGAATAGTTTTTCTATTGCATTATGCACTTTTATAGCTATAGCTATCGTTGCAAGCCTTTATCTTTCCTATAATAGCTTTACTAATGAAAGTGATAAAAATAATGAAATGGTAAAAACTGAAGAAGAAACTTATTTTGAACCAGTTAATAAAAGTGATGTAAAAAGCTATAAAGAAACAGAAAGTATCACAGAACATACTACTTCTATTACTAAAAGTGAAACTACTACAAAAGTAGAAGAACCTAAAACAGAAACAACAACAAAAGAAACAAACAATAATGCTTCAGCAAAACAAGATGATAAAGTATTTAATTTATTTGATGATGAACAAGAAATGTCTTGGCCTGTCTTTGGAAATATTGTTTCAAAATTTGATATGACAACATCTGTATATGACAAAACTCTTGACCAATATAAAGTAAGTGATTCTATTTGTATATCTGCACCTGTTGGAACAGAAGTTAAAGCCACAGCAGAAGGTATTGTAGAAAATATTTTTGTAGACGATGAACTAGGACAAACTATTGCGATAAATCATGGTAATGGTTGGGTATCTACATACAGCCAACTAGAAGAAAATGTATCTGTTGCTGTAGGTGATGTTGTAGATGAAGGACAAATTATTGGTAAAGTTTCTGAACCTTCAAAATATGGTGTTGCTCTTGGTCCTCATTTGGACTTTAAAGTATTAAAAGATGATACACCAAAAGATCCAACAGAAGTTTTAACTCAACAAAATGAATAAATTAAAAACTTTTAATTTATAAAAGTAAATAAAAGTAAATATTATACTTTACTTTTATTTACTTTTTTAATTTAGAAAATTTTTTAAATATTTATATATTTTTAATGCTTGTTTCTTACACTTCTAATCAAATTTTTATATTCTTTCTTACTGCCAAACATTTTTTTAATTTTTTCTTTCTCTATTTCTTTAAAATTAAGATTTATATACTTACTTTCATCTTTTAATTTTAAATAATTAGCATATCTTTTAGAACATAAACTTCCATTTTCTAAAGCCTCTCTTATAGCACATTTAGGTTCATTTGTATGACTACAATCAGAAAACTTACACATTTTTTCTATTTCACTTATATCTATAAAAGATTTATTTAAATCTTCCGTATCTACTGCTAATTCTCTTATACCTGGAGTATCTATGACTATACTACCATTTTCTAATATAAATAATTCCCTTCTTGTAGTTGTATGCCTTCCTTTATCATCATTTCTAAGTCCATTTGTTTTCAATTTATCATTTTCTAATAAATTATTAATCAATGTAGATTTTCCTACACCAGAAGAACCAACAAAACATGATGTTATTCCTTCTTTTAAATAACTTAAAACATTTTTTATAGATTCTTTATCTATATTAGATACAACTAAAATATCTATACCAATTGCTATATTTTCTACATCTATAACTTTAGAATCTACATCATTACATAGGTCATATTTTGTCAATATAATTATTGGTGTTGCACCACTTTCATAACATATAGTAATATATCTTTCTAATCTTCTTAAATTAAAGTCATTATTTAAAGACATACATATAAATATATAATCTACATTAGATACTAAAATTTCATTTTGACCATTATTAAGATTTTTTCTTTTAAAAACTGTTTTTCTTTCAAATACTTTGTTAATAATAGCATTACCATTTATATTATTATCTCTATCTAATAAAACATAATCCCCAACTACTGGATAATCTTCCTTGTTTAAGCTATTATGAATAAACTTACCAGATACTTGAGCTAATATTTCATTATTATTTGCTATAACCTTATATATATCCCTATATTGCGCAGATACTCTTCCCAAAATTTCGTTTTTATCTAGTGATTCTTTAATTTTATCTAAATATGATTTCATTTATTTTCCTCCAATATTTTTAACTTGTGAGGTAAAACACCTCACTATCTAATAAAATATTTTTTATATCTAATTTTTCCATAAAATATCCTCCTAAATTTATATAATTTTAATTATAATTATAACAAATAAACTTAAATATATCAATATTATTAATATTTATATAAACAAAATTTATATAATTTAAATTTTAATATACATAATTTTATAAATATTTTTATGTTTACACTTGATTTTAATTAATTTATAATAAATATATAAAATATTTTTAGAGGTGATTATAAATGTTTAAATTAAAACCAAGTTTTAAGGATTATCTTTGGGGAGGAACTAAATTAAGAACTGTATATGGAAAAGACTGTTCTTTAGATAAAGTTGCAGAAAGTTGGGAGCTTTCAACTCATAAAGATGGTCTTACTATTATTGATAGTGGTGAATATAGAGGGGAAACTTTACTTTCATATATAGAAAAATATGGAAAAGAAGTTTTAGGTAGCAAATGTACTTTAGATAAAGATATTCCTATTTTAATTAAATTTATAGATGCCAAAGATGCTCTTTCTATACAAGTACACCCAGACAATGAATATGCACTTAAAAATGAAAACGATTTTGGTAAAACAGAAATGTGGTATATTATAGATGCAGAACCTGATGCTAAATTAATATATGGATTTAAAGAAGATATTACTAAGGAACAGTTTAAAAATGCTATTGAAAGTAATACTTTAGAAGAATTAGTTAATGCAGTACCTGTACAAGCTGGAGATGTTTTCTTTATAACTCCAGGTACAATGCACGCTATAGGTAAAGGTATTGTTATTGCAGAAATACAACAACGCTCTAATGTTACTTATAGAATATATGACTTTGGTCGTGTTGGTACTGATGGTAAACCTAGAGAATTACATATAGATAAAGCTCTTGATGTTACTAAACTAGAAGCTGCTAAAAATGCTAAAAAAGAATATAACTTAAATAAATTTGATGGATATGAAAAAGGAAACCTTTCTAAATGTGAATACTTTAATGTAGATTTATTAAATATCGAAACTAATATTACTTTAAACTGTGACGAAACTACTTTCAACTGTATTACTATTTTAGATGGTAACTGTAATGTTTCTGGAAAGGATATTTTAGAGGCTAAAAAAGGAGATTCTATATTTATACCTGCTAATTATGGTAACTATACTATTAATGGTAAATGTAAAATTATATTATCTACTTTATAAATTTTAATCTCTAACTATACATTCTTGTATGTTATAATAATATAAAATATTTTTATTTTATATATACTAATAAATTAAAATATAAGTATCTTTAATACTAAATTGGCACCATTAAATAAAAATAACCCCTATATATATTAAATATATAGGGGTTTTTATTAATCCATTTCTATTGCACCAGTATATAACTGATAATATTTACCTTTTTGCTCTATTAATTCATTATGGTTACCAGATTCTATTATTCTACCTTTATCTAAAACAATAATTTTATCCGAATTTTGAATTGTAGAAAGTCTGTGGGCGATGACAAAAACTGTTCTTCCGTGCATAAGCATATCCATACCTTTTTGAACTATTGCCTCTGTATGTGTATCTATACTAGATGTAGCCTCATCCAATATCATAACAGGAGGATCTGCAACAATAGCTCTGGCAATAGATAAAAGTTGTTTTTGACCTTGAGATAATCCTTCGCCACTACCAGATATAACTGTATTATATCCATCTTTTAAAAGCTCTATAAAATGATGAGCATTAGCCTTTTTAGCTGCTGCTATACATTCATCATCTGTTGCATCAAGCTTACCATATCTTATATTATCAAGAACAGTACCTGTAAAAAGATTTGTATCTTGTAAAACAACGCCTAAAGAACGTCTTAAATCTGGCTTTTTAATTTTATTAATATTAATACCATCATACCTAATCTTACCATCTGCTATATCATAAAATCTATTTATAAGATTTGTAATAGTTGTTTTACCAGCACCTGTCGCTCCAACAAATGCTATTTTTTGTCCATGTTCAGCTTTTAATGTAACATTATGAAGCACTATTTTTTCTTCTGTATAACCAAAATCTACATCATTAAGCTCAACATTACCTGTAAGCTCTGTATAAGTTGTAGTACCATCTTGATGAGGGTGTTTCCAAGCCCAAATTCCTGTTCTTTCTTTTACCTCAACAATATTTCCATTTTCATATTTAGCATTTACTAATGTTACATACCCATTATCTTCTTCCGCTTTTTCATCTAAAAGCTCAAATATCCTTTTAGCACCAGCTAAACTCATCACTATAAAGTTCATCTGTTGAGAAACTTGACTTATAGGTGCATTAAAATTTCTACTAAGCATTAAAAATGCAATAATTCCACCTATTGTTATACCACCAATATTATTTATAGCTAAAAACCCACCAATAATTGCAAGTAATATATATTGTAATATACCTAGATTATTCATCATTGGCATTATTATATTTGCAAATGTATTAGCTTTATAAGCATTATCTCTAAGAATATCATTTTTCTTATCAAAATCTTCTTTAGCATTTTCCTCATAACAAAATACTTTTACAACTTTTTGTCCATTTATCATTTCTTCTATATAACCATTAAGCTCACCTAAAGATTTTTGTTGCTCTACAAAGTATTTTGAGCTTTTACTAGCCACTAATTTAACACAGTACAGTTGAAAAACTAAAAATAAAACTACAAATAATGTTAAATATATACTTGTAGAAATCATTGTTACAAACACACTAATAACAGTTATGATAGCTGCAAATGTTTGAGGAATGCTTTGAGATAAAGCTTGCCTTAATGCATCTGCATCATTTGTATAATGGCTCATAATATCACCATGAGAATTTGTATCAAAATATCTTATAGATAAACTTTGCATATGACAAAACATATCATTACGTATTTTATTAAGTATCCCCTGTGATATATCAACCATAATTCTACTATATAAAAATGCTGATATAACACCTACTATAAATATTATAGACAATGTACTAATAACTTTAATTATCCCATAATATGATGGATTAGACACACCTATTAAAGGGGTAATATAATCATCTATTAATATCCTTATAGCTGTAGCACTAGCAGCAGAAACAAGAGAAGTTAATATAATACATACTATAACTATACCAAATTTTAGTTTATATGAAGTCATATAAGATAGTAGTCTTTTTATAGTCTTTTTATCAATAGCTTTTTTACCTGGCATACTTTTATAATCTGATACTTTAGGTTTAGTCATTTTCAGCTCCTCCTTTCTGTTGAAGTCTATAAATATCACTGTATATCTCATTATTTTGTAATAACTCTTGATGAGTACCTATTGCATCTATTTTACCTTCATCCATAACAACAATTTTATCTGCGTGTTGTATAGAAGATATTCTTTGTGCAATAATTATTTTTGTAGTATTAGGTATTTTATTTTTAAACGCCTCTCTTATTAAAGCGTCTGTTTTTGTATCAACAGCACTTGTAGAGTCATCTAAAATTAATATTTTAGGTTTTTTAAGTAAGGCACGGGCAATACAAAGTCTTTGTTTTTGTCCACCAGATACATTTGTACCTCCTTGCTCTATATGTGTATCATATTTATTTTCAAATTCTTGAATAAATCCATCTGCACAAGCAAGTTTACATACTTCCTCTATTTCTTCATCTGTTGCGTTTTCATTACCCCAACGTAAATTTTCTTTTATACTTCCAGAGAAAAGTGTATTTTTTTGTAAAACCATAGCAACATTTTCTCTAAGTATCTCTAAATCATAATTTTTTACATCTTCTCCACCAACATATACAATACCACTTAATGTATCATAAAGTCTAGGGATAAGCTGTACTAATGTGCTTTTAGAACTACCAGTAGCACCTATTATACCAACTGTTTCTCCCTCTTTTATATCTAAATTAATATTTATAAGACAACATTTATTTTTATCATTAGTATAGCTAAAATTAACATCTTTAAAAGCTATATCACCAGATTTAACTTCTTTTTTAGCTATGTCATTATTTTTAATATCTGTTTTTTCTTGTAATATCTCTACTATCCTTTCACCAGATGCTTTAGATATAACTAACATAACAAGTATCATAGATAACATCATTAAGCTCATTAAAATTTGTGTAGAATAAGTTATAAGTGTTGTTAAATCACCTGTTTGCATCTCGCCTTGTATAATATATTTAGCACTAAACCAAGCTAAACATATTAAAGCACCATTTACAACTAAATTCATTAATGGATTTGTAAGTGCAACAATTTTTTCTGTTTTAACATACTTTTTAAATAAATCTGTTGCAACCTCTTTAAATTTTTCTTCTTCAAAATCTTCTCTAACATAAGATTTTACTACCCTTATGCCGTGTAAATTTTCTTGTACAACATTATTTAATTTATCATATACCTTAAATATTCTTTGAAAAATTGGGTAAGCATTTTTTATTATAAGATATAAACTTATCCCAAGAATAAATATAGAAACTAAAAATATCATAGATAATTTAGAATTAAGACGAAAAGACATAAAAAAGGCAGAAACTAACATAACAGGGCTTCTTACTGCAACCCTTATAATCATTTGATATGCATTTTGTATATTGGTTACATCTGTTGTAAGCCTAGTTATTATACTTGATGTAGAAAATTTATCTATATTGTTAAATGAAAAATTTTGTATGTTATAGTACATATCTTTTCTTAAATTTTTTGAAAAACCAGATGAAGCAGATGAAGCATATTTACCAGATAACATACCACAAGATAAAGATATAATACAAAGAATAGCTAACAATAACCCCATTTTAACTATATATCCTAAATCTTGTAACTGTATTCCATTATTTATAAGCTTTGCCATATAAAATGGTATCAAAACTTCCATAGCAACTTCGCCTATCATAAATAATGGTGCTAATAGAGAATCTTTTTTGTATTCTCTAACGGATTTTAGCAATGTTTTAATCATAAATTACCTCCCTTTGTTAGTAAACTAACATTATAATTAAATAAAAAGCTAGATTATATTATTTTTTATTTTTTCTAATGTTTTATAAAAATTTTTAAGCTCTTCATCATCTATACCATTTAAAAACATTTCCTCCATAGCTCTTATTTTAGAAATATTTTTATTATGTATATCCTTTGCCTTTTCTGTTAGTACAATTTTTTTTAACCTTGCATCATAATCTACACGTTCACGTGTTATAATTCCATTTTTTTCCATAAGATTTAATATAGAAGTAACAGTTGAGCGTCTTATACAAAACTCTTCTTCTATATCTCTTTGAAAAATATCTTTATGCTGATTTTTATGCAAATATTTAGCTATAAATATATGCCTACTTGTGACTTCGTATTGGTGATTTTGGCTAATAATATCTTTAGCACACCTTTTCATAAGATTAGATACTTCTCTTACTTTTAAAATAACACTTTCTTTATCACACATATTAATAACCTCACTTATTTGTTAGGGTACTAACATTATATCTAATATAACGTATGTTGTCAATACTAAATTTATTCTTATAATTAATAATTATAAAAAGGCTAAAGAAACCTTTAGCCTAATGTAAAATGTTAAAATTTAATTTTTTTATTATTTTGATTTATAACTTTCTTCTAGTTGTTTATAAAGCTCCTCACTAATATTAATGTTTATTTCTACACCTTGTTTATCCACTAATATTAACTGTATAGGTTTTTTATATACTTCAAAACCCAATAAATTACGTAATTTATAATCTGATAAAACTTTTTTAATACCATCTTCATCTTTTATATTTAGATTTTTATTTTCATCATATATATAGTCTACATCTTCTATTTTAATATCTTCTGGATATATATTTAAACTTTCTAAATAATTTAATGTATTTTTATATTTATTACTTATATTAATTGTATAACTATTATTTACTATTTCATATTCCCAAGATCTTTCGATATAAAAACGTATACTAAATAAAACTTCTTCATTTACTGTATAAATACCGTTTTGCTCTATATCTTTTTTAATATTCTCTATTAATTTTTTATTGTCATACTTAAAGTTATCTTTAGATTCATCACTATTACCACTATTATCATATATAAAAGTTGTAATATCATCTTCTTTTATATCCGTTCTATATAAAATAGAGTATGCTTTTTTAATATACTCTTTGTCATTTATAATTTTACTAAGTAAATTATTTTTATTTGGTATTTCTTCATCCTCTAAATTTGGATAATCAATCCCTATATATCTTACCAATATACTACCATTTTTTAATTTATATTTTATTTTTATATTTTCTGTTGAATATTTATTTTTTTCTATTGTAGATTCTAAATATTCTTTATGTAATTCTAACGCTGCTTGTATAACATCTTGACTCTGTATATTTTTTGCCTCTTCAGAATCATTGTAAATATTAATATCTACATTCTCTATTTTATCTATACTAGGCACATAATCTATTCTTTTAAAAATATCAAACTGATAGCTAAATATAATTAAACAGCATATAACAAAACACCCTATTATACTATACCAATTTTTAAATATTGCTCTAAAATCAAAATCATATATAATCTCTACTAAACAATGTAAAATAATACAACCTAATATAACTCCTAAATATAGAGCAAATATACTATTAGATATTAAATAAAAAATAACTCCTACTAATACTGCTCCTATACAAACACCTAAATACTTTAAAATAGTCTTAGCATATTTAAAAGATATACATACGCTTGCTTTTTCACTTTTCCTAATTTTAAATAATATTAAATTTATAATAGTTATAATTAATGTTATTAAAATATACATACTTAATATATTAAATTTAGAAAAGTTTATACTTGTTATACTAAAATAGTCTAAATTATTTTTTAATCCCAAATAACAAATTATAGGGTTATACTTTAGTTGATAATCAAATATATATCCTAAATCTATTACTTGGCTAAAAAATATATCTGATAAACTAAATATTACCAAAATCATAATAGAAAATAAATTAAGTAAAACCCCTGATAATATTATACCTATTATTGTATTCCCTGCTAAAATATTGGCAAAGACAGTAATAGAATAAATAACTATAAAAAACACTATATCAATAAATACTGCCTCTAAAACTTCTTTAAAAGCAATTATATTACCACCTAAAAGTATACTAAATATACCATATAATAACAAATGCGATACTATTATTATAGGTAATGCTATAGCTATACCTAAAAAGTATTTTATAAAAAATAAATTAATTCTTGTTATCGGCAAAGAATGATAAAAGTCTATTTTTTTCTTATTATGCAAATAAGAAAATATTACTGCACCTAAAAGAACAGCTAAGCCTATTACTACAACCTTATTAAAGTCATTATCTATTGTTAAATAGTCATTTAATAATTCTAATTTTTTTAATAAATACTCTTCATCATTTGATAAATTTTGTACAAATCTATTTTTTGTATTTATATAGTTAGAATAATCTAATAAAGGTAAAATTATTTTACTAGATATAAATCCTATAATAGTTAAAGCTAAAGCCCATATATATTTTTTATACTCTTCTTTAAATATCTTAAATGATGAGTGATTTGATATCATATCCTATTCCCTCCGTTTCTGCTATAAATATTTCTTCTAAAGATAATGGTAAAATTTCAAAGAATATAGGTTCTAAACTAGCTAAATAGCTATTTATATGTTCACCACTACCCTTTATAGTAAATACATTTAAAGAGCCTCTACTATCTGTTTTAATTATATCTAAATCGCTATATATTTTTTCTGGTATACCATCTTTAAATACTATTTGAACTTTATGTATATCTAATTTTAATTCTTCTAAATCTTTTGATAATAACATACCACCTCTATGCAAAAGTCCTATGTTATCACATATATCTTCAAGTTCTCTAAGATTATGAGATGCTATAACAGGTGTAAGATTTCTATCTTCTATATCTTGTGCAAAAAGACTTTTTACGGCTTGCCTAACAACTGGGTCTAAACCGTCAAATGTTTCATCACAAAAAAGATAATCTGTTTTAGAACATATACCACATATAACAGAAACCTGCTTTTTCATACCTTTTGAAAATGTTTTTATTTTTCTCTTTTCATCTAAATTAAAAGATTTCATAAGTTTTTTATATCTATCTATATCAAAATCTTTATAAATTGTTTTATAATAATTTTTCATATCTTCTGGAGTAGAATTACTAAAGAAAAATTGTTCGTCTGATATATAAAAAAACTTACTTTTAACATCTACATTGTCAAAAATATCTTTATCATCTATTTTTATAGAGCCACTATCTGGCTTTAATATGCCAGATGCCATTCTTAAAAATGTAGATTTACCTGCACCATTAGTACCTATAAGTCCAAAAACATTTCCATTCTTTATTGTTGCAGAAACATTATCTACTGCTAATATATTATCAAATTTTTTTGTTATATTTAAAGCTTGTATCATATAAAATCTCCTCTCACTTAATCCAGCTTGAAATTAAATCATCTGTTGCTCCTATATCTCTAGCCTCATATACAAGTTTTTGTATTTCATTTTTTATATTCTCAAGTCTATTATTTATAGCATCTTTACAATTTGGACATATGAAACTACCTCTTCCTTTAACAGAATATGTTATTCCTTTACTTTCTAATGCAGTATATGCTCGTTGTATAGTATTTGGATTTATAGATAATTCCATAGCTAATTGTCTAACACTAGGCAATTGTTCATCTGGTTTTAATATACCTTTTATTGCTAATTTTTCTATACTATCTGATAATTGTTCATATATAGGCTTAGGATTTCTAAAATCTATGCTAAACATAAATTACCTCCTTTCGTAATATTGTATTAGTTGTGTTCATACACTCATTATAATTAATATAATTTTATTTGTCAATACCCTTGACATAAAATAAATTTTATTATATATTTTATATATATTTATAAGTGTTTAAAAGGGACTAGTATGTATATTAGCTTTTTTTAGAGAAAAGATGGTTGGTGTAAATCTTTATTAGCCTATACAGAACCTACCCTTCTAGCTTCTATATGAAAATATAGCGTTATCCTAGCGTTAATAGGTATTAAAGTGAATGCTTTGCATTAAGAAGGGTGGTACCGCCGTTTTTGGTCCCTTATTTCTTTTTGTTAAGCTTTTTTAATTTATATAAAAGGAGAGATATTATGTCTAAAGAAAAACTTGTAAAAGAAATAACATCTATGGAAGAAGATTTTGCACAGTGGTATACTGATATAGTAAAAAAAGCTGATCTTATAGATTATTCTTCTGTTAGAGGTTGTATGATATTAAGACCTTATGGATTTGCTATATGGGAACTTATACAAAAAGAACTTGATAAAAAATTTAAAGAAACGGGACACGAAAATGTTTGTATGCCAATGTTTATCCCAGAAAGCCTTTTACAAAAAGAAAAAGACCATATAGAAGGCTTTGCTCCAGAAGTAGCTTGGGTTACACACGGTGGTTCAGAAAAATTAACAGAGCGTCTTTGTGTTAGACCTACATCTGAAACTTTATTTTGTGAACACTATGCAAATATTGTAGAATCTTATAGAGATTTACCTCTACTTTATAACCAATGGTGCTCTGTTGTTAGATGGGAAAAAACAACAAGACCATTTTTAAGAAGTGTAGAGTTTTTATGGCAAGAAGGTCATACTGTTCATGCAACAGAAGAAGATGCTCAAGAAGAAACTTTAAGAATGTTAAATATATATGCCGATTTTTGTAAAGACTTTTTAGCTATGCCAGTTATAAAAGGTCAAAAAACAGATAAAGAAAAATTCGCTGGTGCTAAGTCAACTTATACAATAGAATCACTTATGCACGATGGTAAAGCTTTACAATCTGGTACATCTCATAACTTTGGTGATGGTTTTGCTAAAGCTTTTGGTATACAATATACAGATAAAGAAAATAAATTACAATATGCACATCAAACATCTTGGGGTATGTCTACTCGTTTAGTAGGTGGACTTATAATGGTTCATAGTGATAATAATGGACTTGTTTTACCTCCTAACATTGCCCCTATACAAATAATTATTTTACCTATAAATATGAAAAAAGATGGTGTTATAGAAAAAGCTAATGAACTTAAAGAGCTATTATCTAAAAAATATAGAGTTAAAATAGATTTAAGCGATAAATCTGCTGGTTGGAAATATAGCGAATATGAAATGAAAGGCGTTCCTTTAAGACTAGAAATAGGACCACGTGATATAGAAAACAATAAGTGTGTCTTAGTACGTCGAGATAATAGAGAAAAAGTGTTCGTAAATTTAGATGATTTAGAAAATACTGTTGAAGAAATGCTTAAAACTTTACAACAAGATTTATACAATAAAGCATTAAATCATAGAAATGAAAATACATTTATAGCTACAACATTAGAACAATTTGAAAATCAACTTAAAGAAAAACAAGGTTTTATAAAAGCTATGTGGTGTGGAGATACAGCTTGTGAAGAAAAAATTAAAGATTTAACAGGTGCTACATCACGTTGTATTCCTTTTGAACAAGAAAACATATCTAATATTTGTGTATGTTGTGGAAAACCTTCTAAAAAAATGGTTTATTGGGCAAAAGCTTATTAATAAATTAAATTTAAAATACCACCAGTAAAACTGGTGGTATTTTTTATGCTAATGCCTTTTCTAATTTACCTATTTCACTATAAGGAAATACTTTTAAAAGCTCTTTATATTGATACTGTGTTAAATCCTCTGCTGATATATACATTTCTATTTTTTTATCTGTATCCGCATTAATAAAATCTTCTTTAAACTTTTCAAATGCCATTATTTCCATTATTTTGCCCCTTTTCTTTTTTTAATATTTCACTTATACCCATAATTAATAAAAACCAACCAAAAATTTTTCTAAGTATTTCTCCATTTAAGTTTATAGCAATTATTGAACCAAATATAGCCCCTATAATACCAAATATTATTATTTTAAAAAGACCTTGCTTTTCAATAGTTTTATTTTTACTATGAACAAAAATAGCTATAATAGCAGTAGGTATAAAGTATAACAAATTGATATTTTGAGCAATTTTTTGCTCAAATCCAAATATTAGCGTAAGAGCTGGTATTAAAATAACTCCACCACCTATGCCCATACCACTTATAATACCTGATATTAACCCAACTAAAAATAACCATATCATAAAATCAATCTCCAAGCACCTATAAGCATAAATATACCAAATATCTTATGAAGCCAATTAGCTGGTATTTTTTTTAAATATTTAGCTCCTATAAATCCACCTAATATACCGCCTAAAGATACTGATATAACTTGTTTTAAATCTACATCTATTCCTTTAAAATATATAAAAATACTAACTATTGATAAAGGTAAAATAATAGCTATTGTAGTAGAATGAGCTTTGTGCTCTTCCATTTTTAAAAATCTTTCAAGACTTGGAACTAATATACTACCCCCACCAGAGCCAAAAAGTCCATTAAAAAATCCTGCTATTAAACCTATTAAAGAAACAAAAAATTTTTATTCAAGCCATCACCACCTTAACTATATTTTGGCTTAAATAAAAATTTTTATGCTTATTTTTTATTTTTCTTTTCTATTTTTTCATATTCTTTACAACAAGACTGGAAAAAACATATAGGACAATTAGGAGTTCTAGCCTTACATATAGCTCTACCGTGAGCTATAACTTGTGTGTTATATCTTATCCAATGTTCTTCTGGCAATATTTTCATAAGCTCAAATTCTATTTTTACAGGGTCATCATTTTTAACAAGTCCAAGTTTTTTGGATATACGTTTAACATGAGTATCTACAACTACACTTGGTAAATTAAAAATATGGCTTCTAACAACATTTGCTGTTTTCCTACCTACACCAGCTAAACTTGTTAAATCTTCTATGCTAGAAGGTACTTCCCCATTATATACTTCTAAAAGCCTCCTTGTTGCCAATATTATATTTTTGGCTTTATTATGATAAAATCCTGTTTGCTTTACATCTTGCTCCATTTCTGATAAATCCGCAGAAGCAAAGCTCTCTAAAGTTGGATATTTTTTAAAAAGCTTTTCTGTAACAATATTAACTCTATCATCTGTACACTGTGCACTAAGCATAGTAGCTATTAAAAGCTCATAAGGTGTAGTATGATTTAGATAACACTTATCTTCTGTTTTATAATGTTCATCTAAAAGCCTTGTAACCTCTTTAACCCTTTCATTAAGTCTCATTAAAAGTACCTCTTTCTAAATAATGATATTTAACCTTATATATTAAATCATTTTTTGTATTATAGTCAAACAATATATATACTTCTTCTTTATTTATTAAATTAAAATTACTATTTATCATTTTTTCTATATCAATACTAAACTCTTCAAAATAACACATTCTACTAATTTGTTTAGCATCATATTTTTCTAAATGTGGTATATATTTTTGTATATTTTCTTTATTATTATAAAATTTTCTTTCTTTATCTTTAAAATTATTATCATATTTAGTATTTACCCACACTGGAAGACTTTTAATATTATCATTTAATAAAATATCAAATTTTACTATTTCATTTAATACATTATTATCTATATCTTTAATATCTTTAAAAAAATCATAGATAACTTCATATAATTTCATTTTACTATGACTAATATTATTGTAGTTATTTTTTACCCAGTATGTAACCAACTGCTCAAAAAAATCAAAAGGTGAATTAAAAAATTTTATTCCATATTTTATAGTATTAATAGCCTTACCCGAATTATAGTAAATTTCTATCATTTCCTCTATATTTTTAAGCATATTCATTTTATCATAGTCTATAAGGTTTGTATAAAGTACTTCGTAAGGTGCTTTATCTTTATATACAATACCATATTTTTCTGCATTTATCCTAAGACCAGAGCCTTTTAATAATTTTAAAAATCCTAACTGAAATTGTTCTGGATAAACATTAAATACATCATTAAAAGATTTCTTAAATATATCATAATCTTCAAAGGGTAATCCTGCTATTAAATCTAAATGTTGATGTATATTTTTTAAGTTTTTTATTTTATCAACCTTATCAAAAAGTTTTTGTAAATTTGTTTTTCTTTTTATTTCATCTAAAGTAGCATCATTAGTAGATTGAACGCCTATTTCAAACTGAAAAAGCCCAACTCTTGCATTTTTTAATACATTTAACATATCATCATCTACTATGTCTGCTGATATTTCAAAATGAAAATTTGTAATACCATTGTCGTTGTCTATTAAATAATTCCATATTAATAGAGCAAATTTTTTATTACAATTAAAAGTTCTATCAACAAATTTTACTTGTTTTACATTATTCTTTAAAAAGAAATCTAAGTCTTCTTTAACCCTTTTTTCACTTAAAAATCTAAGCCCCTTTTCTAAAGATGATAAGCAGTATTGACAGCTATAAGGGCAACCTCTAGATGCCTCATAATATAATATTTTATGCTCTGTTCCTTCTAAACCATTTTTATACACAAAAGGTATTTCATCTAATTGTAATAAATCTCTATCTTTAGTTACAATAATATCATTTTCTAATTTAAAAGCTATTCCATTTACATTTTCAAAAGACTTATCTATACATTTTTTTTCATTAAATCTATCAATAAGCTCTTTTACCGTTTTTTCTCCTTCACCAATACAAACTATGTCTATGCCTTTTTCAAATATATAATCATACTCATAACTTACCTCTGGTCCACCTACAAATATTTTTACATTAGGTAAAAGTTTTTTTATAGTAGATATTATTTCTAAAATTATATTTATATTCCATATATAGCAAGAAAAACCTAAAAAATCAGGCTTTTCTTCATATATTTCATTTATAATTTTATCTTCATCATTATTTATTGTAAATTCTTTTGTACTAACATTTGTATTATTTTCCTTACAATACATCTCTATACTTCTAACAGCTAAAGATGTATGTATATATTTAGCATTAATGCCAACTAATAAAGTTTTTATTTTAATCACTCCTATTTTGCATTTCCATTAAAATATTTAACGCCATTTTTAACTTCTATACCTTTATATTCTAAAAGTTCCTCTACTGTAACAAGCTGAAAACCTTGTTCTATAAGCTTTGGTATAACAACCTCACAAGCTTGTGCTGTGCTATCATATAAATCGTGCATTAAGATTATATCTCCATCTTTCACTTTTCCCAAAACTTCCTTTTCAATAGATTTAGCATTCTTACTTTGCCAATCTTTTGTATCTACATTCCACATAATAATAGGGTATTCTATCACTTGTTTTACATTATCATTAGTAGCACCATATGGAACTCTCACCATACTTGACTCTTTACCTATAGCTTTTTTAAGTTTATTATTAACTATATCTATTTCAGATTTTATTTGTTCTTTTGATAATTTAGTTAAATCTTTATGATTAGCTGTATGGTTACCTATTTGACATTCTAAACTATCCATTCTTTTTAAAATTTCACTATCTTTTTCTATTCTTCTAGATACTACAAAAAATGTTGCTACAGAATTGTTTTTTTCTAAAATATCTAATATCTTGTTAGTTGTCTTGTTGCTAGGTCCGTCATCGAATGTTAAAGCTACCATTGGCTTATTTTTATCAATTTTTCTTTTAGTTGATTTATTACTTTTATTTTCTGCTTTTGTAGTTTGTTCTGTTATTTCTGTTTTTTCTGTAATATTTTCTGTTATAGATGTAGTTATTTCTGTTTTCTCTATGCTACTTTCTGTTGTAGATGTAGTTGTTTCTATTTTTTCTACACTAGTATTAATTAAAACAGTTGTTGTATTTGTTTCAATATCTAAATAATTACTTTGAATATATGGTAAAACCTTTTCAAAAGGTATTTTTATAAAAATTTCTTCTTGCTTTTTATAATCATAAAAGAACACTTCTATATAATCTTCTTTAAAAAACACCTTTTTATATACTTCTTTGTCTGGTTTTACATCATTATAATTTTCGCTTTGTTTTGTTATATTAATACCATAGTTATTAAAAAAGTATTCTTTTACAGAATTATAAAATAAATCCTCATACCCTTTATTTAAAATATCATCTATATCTAAAAATTTTTCATTTTTTATATCCATTATATATGTTTCATAAAATTTAACAGGGTTTGGATATGTGTTATAATTTCTTTCTATATTAAATTTTATAAATAAAATATTACCTTTTAATATATATATTTCTGTATCTAAATTAAATAAAAACTTCTCATCATTACTAGTAGGTTCATATTGATAAAACTCATTTCTAAAGTCATTAGCTAAATCTTTAATAATACTATTTATTTTATTTTCAATATCCTTATTATTAAATACTGGATATTTTATTTTATATATAAGAGGTTTATCATATTTTTCAACAGCTTTAAAATCAAATGTTAAAATTTTTTCAGGATTATTAACAAATAATTCTTGTTCTGTTTCTTTTTGCTGTATCCCACTATCTTTATCATTTTTTATAGCTACATTAAAAATATTATTATTTTGATTTACATCTCCTATAGATGTTATCGGCATACTAATAATACCTATCACTATAATTATAAATACAAAAAACTTCATTTTTTTCATAATATTTACCTCTATTATTATTTTTAATCAAAATTCTTCAATATGTATAATTATAACACATATAATATTATTTTTCTATTACTTTTCCATTACTTTTCTGTTAATTTTATCATATATTTATTTAACGATTGGTATCTTTATAATAAATTCACTACCAAACCCCTCTGTACTTTTTACTTTAATTTTTCCATTATAATATTTTATTATATGTTTTACAATAGATAATCCAAGCCCCGTTCCTCCTAATGCCTTACTTCTTCCTTTTTCTACACGATAAAATCTTTCAAATATTCTGTTTCTATCTACAAGAGGTATTCCTATACCAGAATCTTTTATTATAATATTAATATTTTTTTCATCTTCAAAACAATTTATTTCTACGTAACCATTATTTTTATTATATTTTATAGCATTAACTATAAGATTATTAAAAAGCTGATGAATTTTTTTATAATCTGCCAACATTGTTATATCTTCACATTTATTTATAATATTTATATTTTGTTCTATACACATAGGTTTTGTAGAATTTATTATTTCATCTACAATAGTTTTAATATTTATATCGCATTTATTTATCTCTACTTCTTTATTTTCTAACTTAGATATTGTAAGTATATTGTTTATAAGGTTAGTTATATTACTACTCTCTTTTTGTATAATTTTTAAAAACTCTTTTTCTTGTTCCTTAGATGTAGCAAAATCATTATATAATAACTCTGCATAACCCTGTATAGAAGTTATAGGTGTTTTTAATTCGTGTGATACATTAGAAAAAAATTCTTGCTTTAATTTTTCACTTTCTCTTTCTGCTGTAACATCTATCATAAGCATTATTATACCACCATTATTTTTTTCAAAAACTGCCTTTTGAATTTTACTAATATGTATAGAATATGTCTTATTATCTTCTGTTTTTATATCAAATATATTTTTTTGATTAGTATATAATACTTTATCTATATTTTCTAATAATTTTATGTTTTGAGTATAATATAAAATATTTTCTCCTAAATGATTTTTATCATAATTAAGTATTTTTTTTGCCATTTTATTTATAGCAAATACATTTTTATTTTTATCAAATAAAACAAATCCTTCTGTCATATTATCTAAAATATAATCTATTTTATTTCTTTCTACCTTTAACATATACCCAATATCATCTAAGCTATTTTCTATATTTATAACCTCTTTGCATATATCATTAATCTCTTCAAACTTGTAATGTTTAAAATTTACTCTACCAGTTTTATTTCTTAATTTAGGTATTTCTTTAGATACTTCTTGTAAAGGTAAAACTATGTTTTTATGTAAATATTTTTTAAAAAAAATATATATTATAAATGATATTAAAAATAATGTTAATATAAATATAAATATATATTCAATTAATAATTTTATAATATTAAAGTCTTTATATATAAGTATTATATTTTTATCATACTCTTTTATATAAAATAATTTTCCATTTTTGTAAAAAAAGTCCTCATATAAATTTTCACTATTTTTTTTTATTTTTACATTACCTAAATAATTTTTTATTTTATCATTATCTTTTTCTAAAATATTTAAATTTAAATCAAATTGTTTAAAAACACTTATATTATTTTCAGTTCCATTACTATTTAAAGTTTCAACTACATTTAGATCTCTTAAAATATTATTTTTTTCATTTTTCATTAAATAATAACTACAAAAAATAATAAAATTTATTGTAAATAATAATACTATTATAAAAGTTATTATTAAATATATTTTAACTATAAAATTTTTCACATAAATCACCTATTTTTCACTTATTTTATATCCTATACCTCTTATAGTTTTTATATAATCTTCTGCATCTAATAACTTTCTTCTTATAGTTTTTATATGTATATCAACTGTTCTAGTTTCCCCTAAATATTCATACCCCCATACATTATTTAATATTTCTTCTCTTGATAGAGGTTTATTTTTATTTTCTAAAAGATATTTTAGTAATTCATATTCTTTAAATGTAAGCTCTATTAAATTATTTTCTACAAAAACCTCTCTTGATGTTTTATTAAGACTTATAATACCTAAAGTCATTTCTTCCAAATCATCTTTTTCATTAGTTTTAAAACATTCTATCTTCCTAAGCTGTGCTCTTATTCTTGCCATTACTTCCATAACACTAAAAGGTTTTGTTATATAATCATCTGCACCACTATCTAACCCTTTTATTTTGTCTAGTTCACTATCTTTAGCAGTAAGCATCATTATTGGTATTTTTTTAAACATATCATTTTTTCTTATAGTTGATACAGCTCCTATACCATCTATACCTGGCAACATAATATCACATATTATTAAATCTGGATTATTTTTATTTAAAGTTTTTATAGCATCTTCTGCATTACCAAACAAAAAAACATTATATCCATAAGTTTTTAAAGCTATTTCTAATAACTCTGCTATGTTTTTATCATCTTCTATTACATATATACAATAAGACAAAATATACCCCTTTTAATCAATTTCTTCTATTTTATCATTATATTAAGTCATATACAATTAAAAAAATTGTAAAATTAATAAAAGGTATGATTTTAAACCATACCTTTTATATTATATAATATTTTAAAATAGTTTTTATATAGACATAATATCTTTGTTTTTAAGCTCTATAGCCTTATCTATTTCACCTACATATTTATCTGTTAATTTTTGTATTTTATCCTCTAAAGACTTAAGTTCATCTTCTGTAATTTCACTATTTTTTTGCATTTTTTTAAACGCATCTATACCATCTCTTCTAATATTTCTTATAGCTACTTTAGAGTCTTCACCCTTTTTCTTAACATCCTTAGTTAATTCTTTTCTTCTTTCTTCTGTAAGCTCTGGGAAAACAAGACGAATAACTTTACCATCATTAGAAGGGTTTATCCCTAAATCTGATGTGTTAATAGCTTTTTCTATATCCTTTAATGTGGATACATCATAAGGAGATATTTGTATAAGTCTAGCCTCTGGTGTAGATATATTACCAACTTGATTTATTGGCATTTCCATACCATAAGCCTCTACTTTTATTTTATCTAAAACGTGTGGGTTAGCTCTACCAGCTCTAATAGTACTTAATTCACTTTCAAGACTAGCAACTGATTTTTGCATCTTTTCTTCAAAAATTTTTATATCAGACATATATTTATCCTCCAAAATATTATATTGTTACAATAGTACCTATTTTTTCACCTATACTAGCTCTAATTATGCTATTTTCTTCTAATAATCCAAAAATAATAACAGGTATTTTATGTTCATAGCATAAATTAGCAGCAGCTATATCTATAACTTGCAAATTTTTTTCTACTATATCTTTACAAGGTATTTCATCAAATTTTTTAGCATCATCATATTTAACAGGGTCTTTATCATAAACACCATCAATACTTTTAGCAAATAATATAGCATCTGCATCAAGTTCACAAGCTCTAAGAGCTGTTACTGTATCTGTAGAAAAAAATGGGTGTCCTATACCTCCTGCGAATATTAAAACTTTTTTATTTTCTAAATGTTTTAATGCTACTTGTTTATTAAATTGTTCTGTCATAGCACCTACAGAAAAAGGTGTCATAATAACAGATTGTATATCGTTTTGAATAAAACTATCCGATAAGTATATAGCATTCATAATAGTTGCCATCATACCTATTTGATCTGCCTTTGTTCTATCCATATTTTCATTAGCACTTCTACCACGCCAAAAGTTGCCACCACCAACAACAACACAAACTTCAAGTCCTTTTTTTATAATTTCTTTTATTTGTAAAATAAATCCATTTATAGTATCATTATCAAATGGTTTATCTGTATCTCCTGATAATGCTTCGCCACTAAGCTTTAGTATAACCCTTTTATACATAAATTTTACCTTTCTTAAGTGCACCTATTTATAAAATTATAAATATTCTATATAACGCTTTTAAAAAATTCCTTAGCCTTTTGCTAAGGAATTTTTTAAGGTCTATATATTAACCTTGCATAGCTTTGTTAACTTCTTCTGCAAAGTTTTCTTCTTTTTTCTCAATACCATCACCAGTTTCATAACGAACAAAACTTTTAACAGTAACTGAAGCACCAATTTCTTTAGCAACTTTTTCTACATATTTAGCAACAGTTTCTTTTTCTTCTGCTTTAACATATTCTTGTTCAAGAAGACATTTTTCTTTTAAAGTTTTGTCAAGTCTACCTTTAATAGTATTTTCAATAACTTTTTCTGGTTTATCAGCAAATTTAGGATCATTTTTAACTTGTTCTGCTAAAATTCTAGTTTCTTTTTCGATAAAATCAGCAGGTACAGCTTCTTTATTTAAAAATTCTGGGTTCATAGCTGCAATTTGCATAGCAACATTTTTACCAGCCTCTACTAATTTTTCATCTTTAGAATCTGTTTCAAATTCAACTAAAACAGCTACTTTACCACCTGCATGGATATAAGATACTAAAAAACTATTTCCGCTATTTACAACTTTTTCAAAACGTCTAATAGTAAGATTTTCACCAATTGTAGCAATGTTTTGAGTTAATATAGAAGATACTGTTTCATTACTATCTTCATTCCATTTTTCCTCTAATAAAGCCTCAACATTTGTAGCATCAGAAGAAACTATTTGCTTAGCAACAGATTTAACAAAATTTTGGAAAATTTCGTTTTTAGCAACAAAGTCTGTTTCACTGTTTACTTCTAATAAAACACCAACTTTATTATCATCTGTAATGTGAGCAAAGCTAACACCTTCAGCAGCTATACGTCCTGCTTTTTTAGCAGCAGTAGCAAGTCCCTTTTCTCTTAATACCTCAATAGCTTTTTCAATATCACCATTAGTTTCAACTAATGCTTCTTTACAAGTGCTCATACCAGCACCAGTTATTTCTCTAAGTTCTTTAATCATAGCAGCAGTAACAGCCATTTTAATTACCTCCATAAATTTATATTATTTGCTTTAAAAAAGCCTAGCCCAAGAGGGCTTAGGCATAAATTTTATTATTAATAATTTATTTTAACTTTTTAAATTATTCTGCAGTTTCTTCTGCAACTTCAGTCATAATTTCGCCTTGTCTAGCTTCTATAACAGCATCTGCTATTCTACCAGCAATAAGTTTAACAGCTCTAATAGCATCATCATTACCAGGTATTACATGGTCAATTTCTTCTGGGTCACAGTTAGTATCAACTATACCTACAGTAGTAATATTTAAGTTATGTGCTTCTTGAACAGCTATTCTTTCTTTACGAGGGTCAACAATGAAAATAACCTCTGGTATTTTTTTCATTTCTTTAATACCACCAATATTTTTATCAAGCTTTTCTTTTTCATGCATAAGTTTAGCAACTTCTTTTTTAGGTAATAAATCCATTGTGCCATCTTCAATCATAGCCTCAAGGTCTTTTAATCTTTGAACTCTAGTTTTAATAGTTTCAAAGTTAGTAAGCATACCACCTAACCATCTTTCATTTACATAGTACATACCACATCTAATAGCTTCTTCTTTGATAGAATCTTGAGCTTGTTTTTTAGTACCAACGAATAAAACTTCGCCACCTTCTTTAGCAATATCAAAAACTGCTTGATAAGCATCTTCTACTTTTTTAACAGTTTTTTGAAGGTCAATAATATAAATACCATTTCTTTCTGCGAAAATATATTCTGCCATTTTAGGGTTCCAACGTCTAGTTTGATGACCAAAATGTACCCCTGCTTCTAATAATTGTTTCATTGAAATTACGCCCATTTTAATTTCCTCCTATGGTTATTCCTCCATAAGCCTTGTTTAAGACTTAAAAAGCACCCCTTAAACTAAATAGCCTATGTGTGTTATATTTTTCCTATGTGATTATATCATAGTATTTTTAATATTGCAAGTATTTTTTATTTGTATTTGTACATTTTATTCTTATCGTTTATTTTATAAATTATATTTTTTACTTTATATATTTTTCAAGCCAATTTAAAATATCATTATAAACAACTTGTTTACCTATTTCATTTAAAATTTCATGTCTATAATCTTTATAAAGTTTACATTCAACATTTTCCATACCTACACTTTTGAATTTTTTATAAACTTCTAAAACTTTATTGCCAAAATCTCCAACCGGGTCTTTATCTCCAGAAACAAACAAAATAGGTAAATCTTTAGGCATATTTTTTAAATTTTCATTTTTGGTTAAAGTATATATTACCTTTAAAAGATTATAATAAGCATTTAGGGTAAATACAAAATTACATTTAGGATCATTTATATATTTATTTACTTCTTCTTCATTTCTTGTAAGCCATTCTTTTCCATTTTTACTTCCAAACTCCCTATTAAATCCTCCAAATGCTAACATATCTATTACTTTACTTCTATAATGCCAACCTTTTCTTGTAGCAATTTTTTCAAGCAAAGAAATTTCCCCTTTAACTGCTAAACTTTTTTCATCACCTGTTCCCATAATAATGGCTGCATCAATCTCTTTTCCATATTTACATAAATAAGCTCTTAATAAAAACGAACCCATACTATGCCCTAAAAAAGCAAATGGTAACTCTGTATATTTTTCTTTTGCGATTTTAGTTAGTAGATACATATCTTCAATTATATTTTTATCTCCATTTTTATCTGAAAAATATCCAAAGTCTTCTTCATTACTAGCTGTATTCCCATGTCCTAAATGATCATTTCCAAAAACAATAATTCCATAATCATTTAAAAACTTTGCAAAATCTTCATATCTTCCAATGTGCTCTACCATTCCATGTGCTATTTGCAATAACATTTTAGGTTTATCTGGTACCCAAAAACTAGCATAAACTTTAGTTTGTCTATCAGATGATGTATAATAAATTTCTTGTTTTTCCAAAAACATTTTACCAGTCCTTTTATTTTATATGCTACATATTTTCGCTACCTTCTTTTAATTTTTCAGCTTGTTCAGTAGTAATAAGCGTATCCATTATTTCATCTAAATCACCATCTATAATAGAATCTAAACGGTGTAATGTAAGTCCTACTCTATGGTCTGTAACACGTCCTTGTGGAAAATTATATGTTCTTATTCTCTCATTTCTATTACCACGACCTACTTGACTTTTTCTTTCAGCAGATAACTCTGCGTGCTGTTTTTCAAGCTCCATATCATAAAGCCTACTAGCAAGTACTTTTAAAGCTTTTTCTTTATTTTTAAGTTGGCTTTTTTCATCTTGACAAGACACTACAATACCTGTTGGCAAATGTGTAGCACGTACAGCAGAATCAGTTGTATTAACACATTGTCCCCCATTACCAGATGCTCTAAATACATCTATACGAACATCATTTAAGTCAAGCTTAAAGTCTATATCTTCAACTTCTGGTAAAACAGCTACAGTAACAGTAGATGTGTGTATTCTTCCGCTAGATTCTGTATCTGGCACTCTTTGTACTCTGTGAACACCACTTTCATATTTAAGTCTAGAATAAGCACCTTGCCCCATAATCATAAAAGATATTTCTTTAAATCCACCCATATCACTAGGTGTAGAACTCATTATTTCTGTTTTCCATCTTCTTCTTTCAGCATAACGACTGTACATTCTATATAAGTCCCCAGCAAAGATATTTGCTTCATCTCCACCAGCTCCACCTCTTATCTCAACAATAACATTTTTATCATCATTAGGGTCCTTAGGTATTAAAAGAATTTTTAATTCTTCTTTTATTTCCTCTAATTTTTCTGTATTTTCATTAAGTTCCTCTTTTGCAAGTTGACGCATTTCTTCATCACTTTCATTAAGCATTTCTTTTGCATCTTCAATAGCCTGTTTTGTTTGTTCATATTCTTTATATTTATTAACAATAGGGCTAATATCACTATGCTCTTTCATAAGTTTACGCCATTCTTCATTGTTACTTATTATTTCTGGGTCATTTATTTTGTCTGAAAGCTCAATATATCTTCTTTCTAAGTCTATTAATTTATCAAACATTATTTACCTCCTAATTTTATCCCTGTATCCATTTTATTTTATATTTCCAAGTATAACTCTGTCAAGTCCAGATAAATCTTTTAGTACTTTTATGTTATAAAAATTGTTTTTTTCCATAATTTTTTCAACTTCTTCTGCTTGATCATATCCTATTTCAAATATTAAATACCCATTTTTATTAAGATATTTGCAAGCATTATTAGTTATTTCTTCATAAAATATAAGTCCATTTTCTCCGCCATCTAAAGCTAATATAGGCTCATAATCTTTTACATTTGATTCTAAATTTTCTATAACTTTTGTTTTTATATAAGGTGGATTAGATACAATCATATCATATCTATTATTTATATTTTCAAAAATATTACTTTGTATAAAATTAACATTTTTAACATTATTTAGTTTGGCATTTTCTTTAGCTATTTCTAATGCCTTAAGACTTATGTCTATTGCATCTATACTAATGTTGCAATATTTAGCTAAAGATATAGCTATTGCACCACTTCCTGTACCTATATCTATTACATTTTTAAAATTATTTTGGTTTATAATTTCTATTGCTTTTTCTACTAAAATTTCTGTATCCGGCCTTGGTATAAGAGTATGATTATTTAATAAAAAATCCATAGCCATAAATTCACACTTACCAAGTATATAAGCAATGGGCTCATTTTTAAGTCGTCTATTAAAAAATTCTTCAAATCTTTTAAATTCTTCAGCTTTTAATATATAATCTAATTTTAAATAAAGTTGTGTTTTACTAAAATTTATAGCATTCATCAATAAAACTTCTACATCTAAAGAATAAGTATCAAAGTTATGTTCTTTTAATATTTTTTTATACTCTATTAATATATCCTTTATTTTTTTACTCATTACAATTTCCTTCTTCTTCTAAAACACCTTTTAATGATAAAATAGCTGTTTCTATCATATCATCTTCTGGTTCTTTTGTTGTAACTTTTTGTAAAGCCATACCTGGTGCACTAATTATTTTTACAAAAATATTATCACATCTACCTGCTAATTTTATTATTTCATAGCTTATACCAGCAATCAGTGGAACTAATATAATTCTTGATAAAACTCTAGTAGTTACATTATCTGTTCTTAAAAACATAAATACAATCATACTAACAATCATTACAATAATTAAAAAACTTGTACCACATCTTTTATGAAGTCTTGTATGGTTTTTTACATTTTCTATTGTAAGCTCATCTCCACTTTCAAAACAATTTATAGTCTTATGCTCTGCTCCATGATATTTAAAAAGTCTTTGAACATCTTTCATTTTAGATATTAATAAAATATATCCTAAAAATATTAATATCCTAACTAACCCCTCTATAACACCAATACCACTAAGACTAATGCTAAAAAATCTAGCAATAAAGCTGCTTATCCAAACAGGCAAAACCATAAAAATAACAATAGACAATATAATGGATATAAATACACTAAAATATATAATATAATCTGTAAGCTTTTCTCCAAACTTATTTTCAAGCCATATATCTAACTTACTTTTTTTCTCACTTTCTTCCTCTTGGTCTATCCCAGATAATGTGGCAGACTTCATTATTATTTTCATACCTAAAACTAAACTATCTATAAAGCTGGCTATTCCCCTTATAAAAGGCATCTTTAAAATTTTAGACTTATTTCCTAAAGACTTAACTTTATCTTTTTCAATAGAAATCTCTTTTGTATTAACATTTCTAACAGCCATACAATAAACAGATTTTCCACGCATCATAACACCTTCTATAACTGCTTGTCCACCAATAGATTTAGCTATTATTTCACATTTTTTATCTGACAATAATATCACCTCTATAAAATTTAATAATAATCTATACTATTTTAACATAGTATTTTATACAAGTCTAGATAAATATAATATTAAGGTAAATATACTATATTTTAATATATTTATCTTTTATCTTAAAATTCTTGACAATATTTTTTAGTTGTTTTATAATTTTAAGGATATACTAGGTTGATTATATATTTTATATAAATTTATTAAGGAGTGTCCATTAAATGAATGAAAGTAAAAAAATAATTTTAACTCACGAAGGTCTTGAAAATTTAGAAAAAGAATTACAAGAATTAAAAGTTGTTAGAAGAAAAGATGTTGCAGCAAAAATTAAAGAAGCTAGAGGTCAAGGTGATTTATCAGAAAATGCTGAATACGATGCTGCTAAAGAAGAACAAGCAGAAATAGAAGCTAGAATAGTAACAATAGAAAATATGTTAAGAAATGCAGAAGTTATAGATTCTGGCAATGTAACAGATACAGTAAGTATTGGTAATACAATAAAGCTTTTTGATTCAGAGTTTGAAGAAGAGATAGAATATACAATTGTAGGTTCAGCAGAAGCTGACCCATTTAATGGTAAAATCTCAAATGAATCTCCTATTGGTTCAGCTATTATAGGACACAAGGTTGGAGATATTGTTGAAGTTGATACACCAGATGGTACTATTAATTTAAAAATATTGGAAATAAATTAGGAGGGTTTTATGGAAAATACAAATGAAAATCAAATATTAGAAAATCCACAACAACTGAATGAACTTTTGCAAATAAGACATGATAAATTAAACGAGCTTAAAGAAAAAGGTAAAGACCCATTTGAAGTTACAAAAGCAGAAGTTACTCATCATAGTAAAGAAATTAAAGATAATTTTGAAGAATTTGAGCAAAAAGAAGTTGCTGTAGCTGGCCGTATAATGAGTAAACGTGTTATGGGTAAAGCATCTTTTTGTGATATACAAGATAGAGATGGTAAAATTCAAAGCTATGTTAGCAAAAATGAAATTGGTGAAGAAGACTATGCAGAATTTAAAAAATTTGACATAGGTGATATAGTTTCAATAAAAGGTATCGTATTCAAAACTCAAAAAGAAGAAATATCTATAAAAGCACATAGTGTTAAATTACTTTCAAAAAGTTTACAAATTTTACCTGAAAAATTTCATGGACTTAAAGACCAAGATCTTAGATATCGTCAACGTTATGTAGATTTAATTGTTAATCCTGAAGTAAAAGATACATTCCTTAAACGTTCTCAAATTATAAAAAGTATGAGAAATTATCTTGATAATAAAAACTTTTTAGAAGTAGAAACACCTATTTTACAAAGTATATATGGTGGTGCTCATGCTAGACCTTTTGTTACACATCATAATACATTAGACTTAGATTTATATATGCGTATAGCTTTAGAACTTCCTTTAAAACGTCTTATTGTTGGTGGTTTTGAAAACGTATATGAAATAGGACGTGTATTTAGAAATGAAGGTATGAGTATTAAGCATAACCCAGAATTTACATTAATGGAACTTTATCAAGCATATGCAGACTATAATGATATGATGGATTTAACAGAAGGTTTAATTAAAACAATTACAAAAGATGTATTAGGTACTTTAAATATAACATATCAAGGTACAGATTTAGACCTTTCTAAGCCTTTTGAAAAAATATCTATGATTGATTCTGTTAAAAAATATGCAAATGTAGACTTTAAAGAAATAAACACTATTGAAGAAGCTAGAGAAATAGCTAAAAAACATAATATCCATTTTGAAAATCACCATCAAAAAGGAGATATATTAAGTCTTTTCTTTGATGAATTTGTAGAGCATAATCTTATACAACCTACTTTTATAACAGATCACCCTGTAGATATATCTCCTCTTTCAAAAAGAAAACCATCAGATCCAGATTATACAGAAAGATTTGAGCTTTTTATTGTAGGTAGAGAATTTGCAAATGCTTATTCAGAGCTTAATGACCCTATAGATCAAAGAGAAAGATTTGA
>JAHALF010000036.1 GCA_018371275.1 Clostridiales bacterium | reverse complement strand
ACATAACATTTGACAGTAAAAAAGAAGCGAGACGTTATGAAGAACTAAAATTAATGGAAAAGACAGGGTTAATAACTAACCTTGTCTTACAGCCTAGATTTACATTACAAGAGAAATTTATATATAATGGTACAACCTATCGTAAAATCGATTATATAGCCGATTTTAGCTACATAAGAACTGAAGATATAGTATTTGTAGTAGAAGATGTTAAAGGGCTTAAAACGGACGTTTTTAAGCTAAAAGAAAAGATGTTTTTAAAGATAATGTCAGAAAAAGGACAGAACTTTGAATTTAATTTGATTTAAGGGGGATATTATGGCAGAAAGAAGAATGTTTGCAAAGTCTATAATTGATAGTGATAGCTTTGTAGATATGCCAACAAGTAGTAGATTATTATATTATGATTTATCAATGAGAGCAGATGATGATGGTTTTGTAAATAGCCCTAAAAAAATAATGAGAATGACAGGGGCTAGCGATGATGATTTAAAACTTTTGGTAGCTAAAAAATTCTTAATACCATTTGAAAGTGGTGTTGTAGTTATTAAGCATTGGAAAATACATAACTATATTAGGAATGATAGATATAAAGAGACTATACACTTAGAAGAGAAGGCACTTTTAAGCACTACAGAAAACAAGGAATATACATTGGATACCATCGGTATGCCAGTTGGTATACCATTGGGAGACGCAGGTAAGGTAAGGTTAGGTAAGAATAGTATAGGTAAGGATAGTGGTAGTATAGGAGAAGATGACAACAACCATTACCATAACTCTAAATCTTATATTCAAAAATATTTAAAAGCATTTCCAACTTGTTCTAGTTTGGAAATAGAAAGACTCTCAAACTATGAAGATGAGGGAATGGAAGATGAAGTTATTTGTATAGCTATAGATGAAGCTATAACCAACAATGTTAGAAAATTAAAATACATAGAAGCTATACTTAATAACTGGTTAGGTAATAATATAAAAACAGTTATTCAATTAGATGCGTATAAACAACAAAGAAACGGCGGTGCAAACTTTGGAAAATATACTAAAGGACAAGTTACAAGCAATACAGAATCTAATAAACCAACAGCAGAGGACTTCAGAAGATTTGTACAAAGTCAACAACAAGGTAAATGATAATACATTAGGTTTAAAAGACTGTAAGCTATGTAATGGAATAGGTTTTATACTAAGACAAGAAAATGGTGCAACATATTCAAGAGAATGTGAATGCTTTAAGAAAAAGTTATCACAAATAAGATTTAGTGAAACAGAAATAGCTAATAAGACAGAGTACACATTTAAAAATTATAAAGCTAATGAAGAATGGCAAAAGGACATACTAAAAAAAGCTAAAAGTTATGTTAGTAATTTTAAAGATAATTGGTTTTACATAGGTGGACAAGTAGGAGCAGGTAAAACACATATATGTACAGCTATATTAAGAAATATAGGAGAGTTAAATAATATTAGTTATGCTTATATAAAATGTGATGAAGAATTGGAAAGGTTAAAACAATTAACATATGAACAACAAGAAGAATATAGCAAAATAATGTTTAATTTAAAAAATATAGGCTTATTATTTATAGATGATTTCTTTAAAAGAACACCAACAGAAGTAGATAAAGCAAAAATATTTGATATTATAAACTTTAGGTACTTAAACAATAAGCCTTGTATATTATCAAGCGAAAAGATATTATTCGAGATATTAAATATTGATGAGGCAATAGGAAGTAGAATATTTGAAAAAGCTAAAAATTTTAATATTGAAATTGAAAAAGAAGTTAGTAAAAATTATAGACTAAAGGGAAGGAGATAAAAAGAAAATCTATAACATTGATTTAAAACTCATTTTAAGGGGTATATAAGGCGTTTAAATAACTTTTAATATTTTATATATAAAAATGGTTTAATGGGTGTAAATGAGGCTTGTAGGTGGTATATAATTAATTTTAAATAAACTTGAAATTAAATACGAGATGAAAGGGGGATAAAAAGATGAGATATATAATTTTTAATACATTTGTAGTTTTACTGCTCTTTGAGATAATTGTTTATTTTATTTTAAAAATTAATCTTTTAGTTTTAAAAACTAAAAATGAAAGATTAAGAAAACTATTATTAAATAATATTAAAGAATTTTGTAAACCTGGAAGTCCTTATGAAAAAATATGTAAAATATACTTAGAAAAAATAAATGAGGTATAGAATAAAAGCTAAATATTAGATACAGGAGGTAATATGTGATGGTAATAATTAATTTAAATAATAAAAGTGATAGAAATAAATTTAAAGATAAACTTAATATGTTGTCAGATACATTTCATACAACAAAATATGCAGAAATCTACGGGTGTTTAGATAAAGGAAGTGGAGATACAAAAATTGAATTTGTATTTTATTTTGAAAGAAAACCCTATAAATTAGTTAAGGTTTATGATAAAGAAAATTATGGAACGTTTTTTGATGTATATAATCATATATTTAACTGGGATAGTGTTAAGAGATATATAGATAGTATAGAATATAATACACTTAAAAAAGATTATTTTAACATTGTGATAAAAAGATAATGGGAGGTGAAAAAATAGAATGAAAATTTATTATTTTTGTTTTAAAAATTTTGGTATGGGAGGATATACAAATAATAGACGAAAAATTATAGAGTTTACAGAAAAGTATAATATCCTAGAAGATGAAGTTGTGATTAAAGAAACATATATGCACTTAGCATTATTAGATTTCTTTAAAATATCAAGGACAGGTAGGAAAAGGATTAAAAGGTTAAATAAAATAGAAAAATTACAAAATAAAAGATGTGAAATTACAAATAGGATTGAGTTTTTAGAAAAATTTGAAAGAGGTTGGGGAAGAGTATAAAGCTAAAAAGTGATTTAAGGAAATTAGGAGGAAGTATGTCAGATAAATACAAAGATATAAAAAAGTATTTAAACAGAGCATATAAGTGTACAAGGAAAAAAGAAATGTTAGAAAGGGAATATAAGCAAAAGCAGAGAGAAGTTGGAAATATAAGTGTTTGTTATGATGAGATAAAAACTAATAATATTAATTCCAAAGTTGAAAGTAAAGCGTTAGAATTAATTAGATTAAAAAATGATATAGATTTACATAATATTGAAATAGATAGGCTTAGAAAAGAGATAGAGAGTGTTATAGATAACCTTGAAGATGAAAATCATAAAAAGATACTAAAATTAAGGTATCTAGAATATATGAAGTGGCGTAGTATAGCAGAGATTTTAGGTTATAGCTATAATCATATATTTAAATTATATAATAAGGCTCTGATAAAAGTTGACAAATATCTTAGTTTGTAATATAATATTTATACAAAGATATGTTGTTTGTTGGAACAAAAAAGACTTAGAGTGCCTTTCTAAGTCTTTTTTTATGTAGTAAGGGTTATTTGTTGTCGCTATTTCTATTATCTAACCATTTACATATAAAATATGCTACTACATTTGCAATAATAGAAATTAATAAATCTGATATGTTGTTCATTGAAACACCCCCTAACTGTTGTCAGTTTTGGGTGCGACAACAAAAATATTATATCAAAATAAAAATAAAATTTCAATATTTTTAAAAGAGGATAGTATATGATAGTATATTATGTGATATTATGTTATTGTAGGAAATATATAATTCTCTAATTTTTATTTTATATGAACTTTAAATTCAAAAAATAAAGTCATTATCAATGAGCTAGACTATAAAGCACTTCGCTTGTCGTGTAAAATTTTATAGTCGCAATTTTAAAAGCTAGATTTATTCTAGCTTTTTTTATGTAAAAAATTAGAAAGGAGTGTTGCCTTTGGGCAAATTAAATTTAAAACAGAAGAAGTTTGCAGAT
>JAHALF010000014.1 GCA_018371275.1 Clostridiales bacterium | reverse complement strand
ATGAATGTTGTGACCCATACCGATAGAAAAGGCATAACCGTCACAACCATATTATACCAAATTATGCCAGCCTAGGACGGGGATCGCAGCCGTTTGTCTGCCATCTACCAGTCCTGCAAATGCGGCGTGGTCAAAGGAACGGCTGATAGAGGCATACCGTGTGATTGCCCAAGCGGTTAAATAAAAAATGCACAGAGTCCATTTGGATTCTGTGCATTTTATTGTGATGTAAAACCACTCGCTAGGCGAGTGGTTCAAAAGAAGGCTATTGCCGAAGATGAAGAAATAAAAACTCTTTTATACAGCATACCTAATACACCTAATGAAAAAGTGCCTGAAGGTGTGGATGATACACAAAATGAAGAAATTAGAAAATGGGGTGAACCTAGAAACTTTTCATTTGAACCAAAACCTCATTGGGATTTAGGCGAACAACACGATATATTAGACTTTGGGCGTGCTGGAAAAATAACTGGTGCTAGATTTACAGTATATAAAGGTCTTGGGGCTAGGTTAGAAAGAGCCTTAATAAACTTTATGTTAGATACTCACATAGAAAAACACGGATATATAGAAATTATGCCTCCTCAAATGGTTAATAAAGACAGTATGTATGGCACTGGCCAGTTACCAAAATTTGAAGAAGATATGTTTAAAATATCTAATAATGGCTATTATCTTGTTCCAACAGCAGAAGTGCCTGTTACTAACCTTTATAGAGATGAAATATTAGATGGTAGCAATTTAACTATTAATCATTGTGCTTTTACTGCTTGCTTTAGAGCTGAAGCTGGCTCTGCTGGACGTGATACAAGAGGTCTTATACGTCAACATCAATTTAACAAAGTAGAATTAGTTAAATTTACTAGACCAGAAAAATCTTATGAAGAATTAGAAAAACTTACAAATGATGCTGAAAATATATTAAAACTTTTAAATCTTCCTTATAGGGTTGTAAGACTTTGTGGTGGAGATTTAGGATTTAGCTCTGCTATGACTTATGATATAGAGGTATGGTTACCAAGCTATAATAGATATGTAGAAATTTCTAGTTGTTCTAACTTTGAAGATTTTCAAGCTAGACGTGCTAACATAAAATTTAAAGATAACATTAAAGATAAAGCCACATTGGTACACACATTAAATGGTAGTGGTCTTGCTATTGGTAGAACTGTATCTGCTATATTAGAAAACTTCCAACAAGAAGATGGTAGCATTATTATACCTGATGTTTTAGTTCAGTACATGGGTGGCATTAACAAAATTGGATAAAAAACAATTTTATTAATAATTTTTTAATTTTAAAAATAAAAAGAGTAAATATGTTACTCTTTTTATTTTTAACTAAAATCATACAAATAATATCAAACTAATAGCCATAACAACCATACCAAATATTAAACCATATATTGATAAATGGTGTTCTCCATATTCTCTAGCACTAGGCAAAAGCTCATCAAAAGATATAAATACCATAATTCCTCCAACCATAGCAAAAATGACTCCAAAAACTATATTATTCATTATAGGCATTAACAATAACCAACCAATTATTGCACCAACTGGCTCTGATAAACCAGATAAAAATGAATACACAAAAGCCTTTTTCTTAGAACATGTTGCATAATATATAGGAACAGATACTACTATGCCCTCTGGTATATTATGTATAGCTATTGCTACAACAATAGGTATAGCTAAACTAGGCTCTTGTAAAGCCGATACAAAGGTTGCAAGACCCTCTGGAAAATTGTGTATTGCTATTGCTAAAGCGGTAAATAACCCCATACGAGCCAACTTTTTATTATTTTTATCTTTAGTATTTTGTATCTCATGAGGATTTTCATCAGATGGTATTAATTTGTCTATAATAGCTATAAATAACATACCTAAAAAGAACGATACAGTTGTTACTATATAACCTATTTTTTCCCCCAATTCCAAAACAAGATTCTCTTTAGCCTTAAAAAATATCTCTATCATAGATACATATATCATAACACCTGCTGAAAAACCTAAACTAACAGATAGAAACTTTTTATTAGTAGTTTTAGTTAAAAGTGAAATAATACTTCCTATACCTGTACTCAATCCGGCTATTAAAGTTAATAAAAAAGCAAAAAAATATTTTTCCATAGTTACCTCCTTTGTTAGTCTTAGCTAACTTTTTTTGAAAGTATATCATTTTATACTATTTTTGTCAACTGTTGATAAGTTTTAATTGACTTTCTTATAAACATAATATTATACTTATTTAATATTGTTGATAAATATTACTAATAAAAAAAGCTATATGTTATCCACATATAGCTTTTTTTATTTTATATTAAAAGATTAATTAGCTCTTCCTAAATATTCTCCTGTACGAGTATCTATCTTAATTTTTTCCCCTTGTTCTAAAAATAAAGGTACATTTACAGAAACACCTGTTTCTACAACAGCTGGTTTTGTAGCACCTGTTGCAGTATCACCTTTAAATCCTGGCTCTGTTTCTATAATTTCAAGCTCAACAAATAAAGGAGGCTCTATACCAAAAACATTACCATTATAAGAAAGAACTTTTACAATTTCATTTTCTTTAACAAATTTTAAAGTATCACCAACCTCTGATGCATTAACAGCTATTTGTTCATAGCTTTCATTATCCATAAAATGATAAAGCTCTCCATCATTATATAAATAACTCATATCTTTTCTATCAATATGGGCTCTTCCCATTTTTTCTGAAGGTCTAAAAGTCTTTTCTACAACAGCACCTGTAACAAGATTTTTAATTTTTGTTCTAACAAAAGCTGCACCTTTACCAGGCTTAACATGCTGGAATTCCAATATAACAAATATATCTCCCTCATACTCTATTGTAACACCATTTCTAAAATCACCAGCTGAAATCATCTAAAATTTCCTCCTTAAAGTTAAGTTATATTTATTATTTAATTATTTTTTTATAATATACTTTTTACATTATTTTTTATAATTTTTGCTAAAATAAACGGAGAATTATCATTTATATCAATTGTAATGTCTGCATATTTTTCATATAAATGAACTCTCTTATCCAATAAATCACATATAGCCTGAAACTTGTCCTTATTTTTCAATAAAGGTCTCCTATTATCATATTTTAGATTTTCATATATTCTTTCTGGCGTAGCTCTAAGATATATTATAATACCTGTCTTTCTCAAATTTGCGATATTTTCTTCATGTTTAATAATGCCACCACCAGTAGAAATAACACAATTCTTAAAATTAGAAGCTTTATAACAAACGTTTTTTTCTATTTCTCTAAAATATTGCTCACCAAATACATCAAAAATTTTTTCTACTGATTTACTTTCTTCTTTTTGGACCATATAATCTGTATCTATGAAACGAAAATTAAGTTTTTTAGCAAGTTCTCTACCAACAGTCGTTTTACCGCAGCCCATAAAGCCTATTAATATAACATTCTTTTTACTCATTAATATTATGTCTTGGATGTTTTTCGACAATCTCTATAGCATTAGTTATAGCTGTAACAACATCTATAATACTCTGATATTCATATGAATTAAGCTTTGCATAGCGATCACCTTTTTCTGTTGTACAGTATTGTGCTGGAAGGTGATTAAGAGCCAATGCAGTAATATCTGCCTTGCATATATCACAAAAACAAGGATAATTATTCTTTTTCATAATACTTTCCAATTGATTAGCTACTAAGTTTTCCATATAGTTTTTAATTTGTACCTTACTTTCCATATGAAAATCCTCCTTTATAAATAGTATTTGATATATTATAGCATATTTTGTCTATTTTTTCAATACTAATATATATATTATATAATTATATATAGTATATAATTATATATATAATAGATAACTATTATAAAAAATAAAATAATAAAAAGTAATATTTTAAGTACATAATAAATAAAGACTAGCTTAAGCTAGCCTTAAAAATTAATCTTGTGTATATGCAAGTAAAGCAACGTGTCTAGCTCTTTTAATAGCTAATGTTAAAACTCTCTGATGCTTAGCACAATTGCCAGTTATTCTTCTAGGTAATATTTTTCCTCTTTCAGAAATATATTTTTTAAGCTTAGCAGTATCTTTGTAATCAACAAAATCTACTTTTTCAGCACAAAAAGCACAAACACGTTTTTTTCTTTTACCACGTTTTTTGTTAATCATTGGTTTTACCTCCTTATAAACTTAATACGAAATTATTAAAATGGTAGATTATCATCATCTACACTTGTTTCTATACTATAGAAATCCTCATTTTGATGCATATTATTTTGTGGGTTATTGTCCATTGTGTATTGTTCATTAGACATATTATTTTTAGGCATACTTTCTTGTTGGTAACTTTCGGAAGCTGCCTTACTTTCTAAAAACTCTGCTTCTTCTACTTGAACATCTGTAGAAAAACGTTTTTGTCCAGTAGCACTATCCATCCAAGAATTTGTTCTAATAGAACCAACAATTCCTATCATCTTACCTTTAGTAAAATATTTGCTGATAAACTCTGCAGTCTTACCAAAAGAAACACAATTTATAAAATCTGCGTCTGGCTCACCCTCTTTTTTAAAGCGGCGATTAACAGCTACACTAAAACGTGTAACAGCTATTGGTTCTGAACTTTGGGAATACCTTATTTCTGGATCTCTAGTAAGTCTACCAGATATTATAACCTTATTCATAAAAGCACCTCACAAAATTAAGCTTCTTGACGAACTACTAAGTAACGAAGAACGTTTTCTTTAATACGCATACGACGTTCGATTTCAACTGGAGTTTCGCTATTAGCTGTAAAAGTTATAAAGTTATAAAAACCTTCATTAAATTTTTTAATTTCGTAAGCAAGTTTACGTTTGCCCCAATCATCAACTTTTTCAATATTACCACCAAATTTAGTGATAATTTCTTGAACACTTTCAAATTCTGCTTTAAGAGCTTCTTCTTCTAATGTTGGTTTAACAACAACTGCTAATTCATATTTATTCATTCTTTACACCTCCTTTTGGACTTTGGCTCTCTTAAAAGAGAACAAGGATTATTTCCAATTTAAAATTATATCATATATCTAAACATATTGCAAGTATATTTTAATTTTATAGAAAATAATAAAAATATATAGGTATATTTAATGTAAAAGTTATATTATGTCTATTTATCTTTCATATTTATATTATAAAACTTAATAAAATTATTAAAGTCATCAATATTTAATGGTATATCTATATCATCTCTCCATATTTGATATTCTGAACAGTCTAAATCTTCATTCCAACTAACACTACACCCACCTATATCAACTTTAGCAGAATTAAATAAGTTTATATCTTCTAATACTTTATATTGTGGGTAATTATATATTAAATTTTTAACATCAAATTTTTTTATAACTCCATTTTAAAAAAATACTAATAAATTAATATCATTTAAAGTTATTAAAAAATTAATATTTATAGAAAGTATAAATAAATAACTCCTTTTTAATACAATAATATATTAAAATTATAAAAAACATTTTATCTATTTTATGCTTTAAACCCTTTATTATTTTTAATATCTACAAATTCTTGCAACCTTCCATCTTTACCATATGTAAGTCCTGCATATATAGTATCTGTATTTTCCATTATAGAACTTTTATCTTTTTCTTGATTTTCTATTCCTTCAAAACCAGACATTATAGTTTTTAAAATTTTTTTACCTTCTTCTAAGTCTTCTAATTTTTTGCTAAATAAAAACTTTGCTAATTGTCTATCCACATAGTTATACATTGTTAACAAATAAGATGATATTTCATATTGCATATCTAAGCTACATCTAAGCTCCGATAAAAACTGTCTAGCTTTTAATATATAAAAATCAAATTCTTTTTCATTATTTATAGCTTTTTTACTTTCTTCTAAATAATCAAATATTATTTCAAAATTTATAATAACTAACTTTAATGGACTAGCAGAGGCTATCTTTGCAACATAATCTTGTTTATTTATACCCATATTATATACCTATTGTAATAATGACAATAATTGGTTAGGTCTTTGGTTTGCTTGTGATAACATAGATATACCAGCTTGTACTAATACATTATTTTTTGTATACTCTGACATTTCTCCTGCCATATCAGTGTCTAATACCCTTGATAAAGCTGCTTGTACGTTTTCTTCTGATATAACTAATGCACTACTTGTTTTTTCTAACCTATTTTGATTAGCCCCTAAACTCGATCTATAAGCACTTATTCTATCTAATGCTACATCACATCTCTCTAAAGCCTCTTCTGCACCTTCTACTGTTGTATAATCAATTCCATCTATCATATCACGTCCAGCATTACCATTATCATCATATTTACGAGCTGGCTTTGTGCTTATACCTAAAACTGCAGAGTTTATTGGTCTAAAATTAACTGTTAAATTTTCTCTATAATCATTGCCTGTATGAAAGATAAATTCTTCATAATCGTCATTTAATAAACGTTTTTTATTAAATTCTGTTCTTTCTGACATATTGTCTAGTTCTTCCACAAGTTCTTCTACTTCTTGTTGTATAAGTTTTCTATCATCATCTGTTAATGTATCAGTAGATGCTTGTATTGATAATTCTCTCATTCTTTGAGCAATATTTTGCATCTCTCCAACGCTTGCCTCTGCTGTTTGTATTAAAGAAACAGCATCATTAACATTTCTATCTGCAACTTCTATACCTTTTATTTGTAATCTCATCTTATTAGAAACAGCCATACCTGTTGGATCATCTCCAGATTTATTTATTTTTGTACCTGTAGATAAATTTGTAGATGCTTTTGCCAATGCGTTATTCCTATGCCATAAGGCATTATTAGCTAATAGTGCTTGTGCATTTGTATTTAATATCATATTATTTCACCTTCCAAAATATTTAATAATTATTTAATAAATCTTTTATATTATTTCGTCAAAAATATCAATACACTTAATAGTTTTAAAATTTTTTAAATATTAAGGGCTAAAGATAAATCTTTAACCCTTAATATTTATTCTTCTACTTGTTCATATTCAATATTTTCTTCATTTTCTATATAATCTTCAGATATTTTTGCAACACTCATAACTTTAACATCATCATTAACATTTATAAGCTTAACACCTTGTGTTACACGGCTTGTTGTAGATATATCTTTAGCTCTTATCCTAATTATAACCCCATCCGATGTAACCATAATAAGCTCTTCTTTTTCATCTATCATTTTTACATCTATAACATTACCTGTTCTTTCTGTAATTTTGTATGTTTTAAGCCCTTTTCCACCACGTGATTGTAGTCTATATTCATCACTTGAAGTACACTTTCCAAATCCTTTTTCAGATACAATAAGTATTTTTTTATTTTTTTCTATTACTTCACTTGCTACAACCTCATCATCTTCATTTAATGTAATAGCCTTTACACCAGTAGCATTTCTACCAAGCTCCCTAATATCCTCTTGATTAAATTTAATAGACATTCCTAATTTTGTAGCTAAAAACATTTGCTTACCATCTGTTATTTTTTTAACAGATATAAGTTCATCATCTTCTCTAAGATTTACTGCTATAAGACCCATTTTTCTAATATTATTAAACATAGATATTTTTGTTTTTTTAATAACACCTTTTTTAGTAGTCATTATAAGATATTCATCTTTATCTATTTCTTCATTATTTTTATTTTGTTTAACTGGTATAACAGCTGTAATTTTTTCTCCGCTTTCTACTTGTAAAAGATTAATAATAGGTGTACCTTTAGCAGTACGTCCTGCCTCTGGTATTTCAAATGTTTTTATTCTATATACTTTTCCCTTATTTGTAAAAAAATATATAAAACTATGATTACTACTTAAAAATAAGTTTTTAACAAAATCTTCATCTCTTGTTTGCATACCTATTATACCTTTACCACCTCTATTTTGGCTTTTATATGTGGATAGTGGTAACCTTTTAACATAGTCAAGATGTGTCATTGTTATAACGCTCATTTCATCTTCTATAAGGTCTTCTATATATAAGTCACCTTCATCTTTTACAATAGCTGTTTTTCTTTCATCTCCAAACTTAGCTTTTATTTGTAAAAATTCTTCTTTTATTACTTGTAAAAGTCTATTTTGACTACCTAATATAGATTTTAATTCATCTATAATAGAACTAAGTTTAGCAAATTCTTCATCTAATTTTTCTCTTTCTAGTCCAGATAAACTTCTAAGACGCATTTCACATATAGCATCTACTTGCTCAACAGTAAAATCAAATTTATCTATAAGTATTGTTTTTGCGTCTTTTATATCTTTATTAGACCTAATTATATTTATTATTTCATCTATAAAATCTAGAGCTTTTAAAAGACCCTCTACTATATGTGCTCTTTTTAAAGCTTTATCTAACTCAAATTGTGTCCTTCTTGTAACAACTTCTTCTTGATGTTTTAAGTAATATTCTAAAATTTCTTTTAAGTTTAAAGTTTTAGGAACACCATCTACAATAGCTAAAAAGTTTATACTATAACTTTCTTGTAATTGAGAATATTTATAAAGTTGGTTAAGTATAACGTTAGCATTAGCATCTTTTCTACACTCTATAACAACCTTTATACCATTTCTATCAGATTCATCATTTATATCTGTTATACCATCTACTTTTTTATCTTTAACAAGTTCTGCTATTTTTTCTATCATACGAGATTTATTTACTTGATAAGGTATTTCTGTTATTATTATTCTTTCTTTACCTGCTTTAGTTGTTTCTATATTAGCAGTAGAACGTACACGAAGCCTTCCTCTACCTGTCATATATGCCATTCTTATACCAGCTTTACCAAGTATTGTAGCACCCGTTGGAAAATCTGGTCCTTTTATAATATCTAAAAGTTCTTCTATTTTTGTTTCTCTATTTTCCTCTATTTTATTATCTATTATTTTTAATAAACCATCTATTACTTCTTTAAGGTTATGTGGTGGTATGTTAGTAGCCATACCAACAGCTATACCAGAAGAACCATTTACAAGAAGATTAGGAAACCTAGAAGGTAATACTGTTGGCTCTTTTTCTGTACTATCATAATTATCTGTAAAATCTACTGTATTTTTTTCTATATCAGATAACATTTCAACAGCTATTTTGCTAAGTTTAGCCTCTGTATATCTATGAGCAGCAGCTGGATAACCATCTATAGAACCAAAGTTACCATGCCCATCTACAAGCATATAACGCATAGAAAAGTCTTGTGCCATTCTAACCAAAGCATCGTATATAGCAGAATCACCGTGTGGGTGGTATTTACCCATTGTTTCACCTACTATATTTGCACATTTTTTATATCCTTTACTAGGGTCTAAATTTAGCTTATTCATAGCATATAGTATACGTCTATGAACAGGTTTTAGACCATCTCTAACATCTGGTAATGCCCTAGAAACAATAACACTCATAGCATATTCTATATAAGAGCTTTTCATCTTATCTGCTATTTCTGTATCTATTATTTTGTCATAATGTTCAAATTGATTTTCAGACATAATATTTTATCCTTTCTATAATTTATTACACATCTAAGTTTGTAACAAACTTTGCATTTTCTTGTATAAACTCACGTCTTGGTTCTACTTTATCGCCCATAAGTTGATCAAATATTTCATCTGCAAGTCTTGCATCTTCTAATGTTACCCTTAATAATATACGTTTTTCTGGATCCATAGTTGTTTCCCAAAGCTGTTCTGCATCCATCTCTCCAAGACCTTTATAACGCTGTATAGGCTTTATACCATCTGTGCCTATTTGCTCTAATATTTCATCTCTTTCCATATCACTATATGCATAATACTCTTTTTTACCTTTTTCTATTTTATAAAGAGGTGGTTTGGCAAGATATACATATCCATTTTCAATAAGTGGTGTCATAAATCTAAAAATAAATGTAAGAAGCAATGTAGTAATATGAGCACCATCTACATCGGCATCTGTCATAAGAACTATTTTATGATATCTAAGCTTTTCTATATCAAAATCATCGTGTATACCTGTCCCAAAAGCAGTTATCATAGAGCGTATTTCTTCATTACCTAATATTTTATCAATTCTAGATTTCTCTACATTTAATATTTTTCCTCTAAGAGGTAATATAGCTTGAGTTTTTGGAGTTCTAGCGTTAACAGCAGAACCTCCAGCAGAGTTTCCCTCAACTATATACAATTCGCATTTAGACGGGTCTTTCTCACTACAATCTGTAAGCTTGCCTGGAAGACGACCAACCTCAAGGGCAGATTTTCTCCTTACAAGCTCACGAGCCTTTTTAGCAGCATCTCTAGCACGAGAAGCAACTAAAGCCTTTTCTATAATAATTTTACCTATTGTAGGATTTTCTTCTAAAAAATAAGTTAAATGTTCTGATAAAACATTATCTACTGCATTTTTTGCTTCTCTACTTCCTAGCTTACCTTTTGTTTGACCTTCAAACTGAGGTTCTTCTATTTTTATACTTATAACAGAGGTTAATCCCTCTCTTATGTCATCACCTGTTACTTTTTCATTTTCTTTTAAAAGTCCAAATTTTTTACCATAATCATTTACTGTTTTTGTTATAGCACTTCTAAAACCAGCAATATGTGTACCACCATCTACTGTATTTATATTATTTACATAAGAATAGCTATTTTCTAAATAACCATCATTATGCTGAAAAGCAACTTCTACAAATATGTTATCTTTAATACCCTCACAATAAAATACATCTTCATAAACTGGAACTTTATTTTTATTTATGTGCTCTACAAATTCTTTAATACCACCTTCATAGTGGAAAGTCTTTTCTTTTATATCTTCTTGCCTTAAATCCCTTAATGTTATTTTTATACCTTTTGTTAAAAAAGCTGTTTCTTGTAGCCTTTGTTTTAATGTCTCATAACTATATTCTAATTCATCAAATATTTCATAATCCGGTTTAAATTCTATCTCTGTTCCTGTTACATTTTTATCACATTCACCTACAACAGTAAGCTTTGTCACAACATCTCCACGAGAATATTTTTGTTCATATATTTTACCATCATTATATATTTTTACAACAAGCCATTCGCTAAGAGCATTAACAACAGATGCACCAACACCATGTAATCCTCCAGATACTTTATAGCCTCCACCACCAAATTTACCACCTGCGTGTAATATAGTAAATACAACTTCAACAGCTGGTATACCTTTTTGCGGATGTATACCAATAGGTATCCCTCTACCATTATCTTTTACAATTATACTATTTTCTTTATTTATAGATACTTCTATATCAGAACAATGACCTGCTAAAGCTTCATCTACTGCGTTATCTACTATTTCATATACAAGATGATGTAGCCCCCTGCTAGATGTAGAACCTATGTACATACCAGGGCGTTTTCTAACAGCTTCTAAGCCTTCCAATATTTGTATTTGATTTTCATTATATTCTGGTTTCATCTATATTCTCCTTTTAAAAGGCAAAATACTTAATATATTTTAAATGGCTTTTGCCTATACTTGACTATTTTAAATTTAATATTTTTTATTAAAATGTTAAAAGCCTATAATATCTATTATATCATATATTACAGGCTTTTAACAGTATATTTTGTCATATTTTTATTAAATTTTTTAAAATATTTACATTTTAAATTAAACTTTAAATATGGTAATAAATATTATTTATTATTTATGCTTACTTTACCATTTGAAACATTAAAAACATTATATTCTTCATCTAAATTTTTTAATATATCTTCAACACCAGTACAAGTTATTATAACTTGCAAGTTTTTAATATTTTTTATTAAAAACTTTTGTCTATCTTTATCAAGCTCAGATAAAACATCATCTAATAACAAAACTGGTAATATATTTTTTTCTTCTTCTATTAATTGTATCTCTGCTAATTTTGTACTTAAAGATACTGTTCTCTGTTGCCCTTGTGAGCCAAAATCTCTAGCATTTACACCATTTATAAAAAATAACAAATCATCTTTATGAGGACCATAACAAGTAGTACCATATAATATGTCTTTATCTATATTTTTTTCTAGCTTTTCTTTAAATTCATCTATTATAACACTAGGCTTATATTTTAACTCTAAATTTTCTTTATTATTTGTAATATCACAATGTATTTTTTTTGATATACTATTTAATTTTTTTATAAACAATTCCCTTGTTTGTATTATTTTTATACCAAAATCTATAAGCTGACTATCCCATACAAATAATGTATCTTTTAAATTTCTATTTTTAGTTATTTTTTTTAATAGACTATTACGTTGTTTTAAAACTTTGTGATATTGAGAAAGATTATAATAATATATATTATTTATTTGGCAAAGCTCCATATCTATAAATTTTCGCCTTTCTTGAGGACCTTGCTTTATAAGTCCTAAATCTTCTGGAGAAAATATAACAACATTAAGATACCCAAAAAGTTCTCCTAACTTATTAATTGGAATGTTATTTATGGCAATTCCCTTTTTACTTTCATTTTTTAAATGTATATCTATCTTATCAAATATAGTTTCTTTTTGCACTTCTAATTTTATATGGGCTTCTGTCTCTCCAAATTTTATAAATTCCTTATCTTTATGTGTCCTATGGCTTCTTCCTGTTGCACCTATATATATACTTTCTAAAAGATTAGTTTTACCTTGAGCATTTTGTCCATAAAAAATATTTACTCCATTTTTTAATTCTAGGTCTAATTTTGATATATTTCTATAATTTTTTAGAGATATTTTTTTTACATACATTTTACTCACCTATAGCTTTAAATGTACCAAAATCTTTTATTTCTATAATATCTCCATTTCTTATTTTTTTACCTCTTTCAAGGCAAGTAACACCATTTACTTTTACAATACCATCTAATATAAGCATTTTAGCATCTGACCCTTGTCCTACAACTCTAGCTAATTTTATAAATTGTTGTAATTTTATAAATTCTGTATTAAATTTTATTTCTTCCATATTATCCCCACTTTAATCTATTAAGCTATTCATTAATTTTTAAAGGTAAAACTAAATATTTATAATCTAAATTGTCTATTCCTTTTATAATACAAGGACTAAGAGATGTTATAAACTGAATTAAAATTTTATCATCATCTATAGCTTTTAAAGCATCTATTAAATACCTAGGATTAAATGCTATGCTAAGTCCCTCTCCTTCTAAGTCTATATATAATTCTTCATAAGATGTACTAAATTCTGTATTAGATGTAATAACAAGACTATCATTACTTTTTATTTCTAATTTAACTGGTGTTTTTTTATTATCTTTAGATATTAAAGATGCCCTTTCTAAACTATTTAAAAGGCTTATTCTATCTATTTTTATTTTTGTATTATAGTCTTCTGTAAATATTTGCTCATATTTTAAAAACTCACCATCTAATAATCTAGATACTATTATACAACTATCAAGTTCAAATAAAATGTAATTATCATTAAAGTATAAATTTACTATACTATCTTCTTTATCGGATAATATTTTTATAATTTCATTTAAAGCTTTAGCTGGGACAACAACTTCTGCATTTTTAAAATCTTTGCTTATTTCTGTACGTCTAAAAGATACTCTAAATCCATCTATTGCAACTATATTTAAAAATCCTTCTTTTATTTCTATTAATTCGCCTGTTAAAACTGGTTTTGATTCATCTGTGGATACAGAAAATTTTGTTTGTCTTATCATATTTTTAAGAGTAGATGAATTTATACTATATTTTTCTTCTTTTTCTACTGTATTAAGAGTAGGAAATTCTTCTCCATTTTGTCCTAATATTTTAAATTCAGTTTTACCATTTTTTATAATAGTAACATTTTTTTCATCAACTTCTATAGATATATCCCCATCTGGCATACTTTTTATTATATCAAAAAAAATTCTTGCTTCTAAAGCAACTAGCCCTTTTTCTAATATATCAGCTTCTATATTAGATGTTTCTATTCCTAATTCTAAATCATTAGATATTAATCTAAAGCCATCTTTATCTGCTTTTAATAATATACACTCTAATATAGGTAATGTTGTTCTAGATGGAACAGATTTTAAAACAATATTTATATTTTGTAGCAAAATATCTTTTTTACATTTAATGTTCATAAGTAAATCTCCTTTAATAATGTTAAAAACTTTTTGTTTAAAAAATATATATTTATAATATGATTTTATAGTAGATATAGTAGTAGAGTATGTTTATATGTTGAAAACTAAAAAATATATTAAAAACTAAATAAAAAATCAATTTAAAAAATATGTTGATAAAAAAAAATAATTATAAAGTTATTAACATAATAAACATATAAAAAATCAGTGTATAGTTTTCAACAAGATAATAACATAGTTATAAATTAGTTATCAACATAAATTTTATTAAAAAAATAACTATCTTTTTAATATTTTATCTTTTAAAATAATAAGAGAGTTTTCAAAATTTTTATCTTTTTTAATTTTTTCTTCTATTTTTTCTATACCGTGTATAACAGTAGAATGGTCTCTTGCTATGCTTTTACCAATGTTTAATAAAGACTCATTTAATATTTCTCTTGTAAGATACATATAAACTTGTCTAGCTGTTGTTATAGGTTGGTTTCTTTTTTTACTTTTAATTTCTTCTATTTTTACATTAAAATGGTTAGATACAGCTTCTAAAATTGTATCTGTTGATATAGATACATCTGTATCTTGTATAATGTCTTTAAGGGCATTTTCTGCAAGCTCTACACTAAGGCTAACCCCTGTAAGATTAGAATAAGCTATAACACGTGTTAAAGCGCCTTCTAGTTCTCTTATGTTGCTTTTAACAGATTTTGCTATAAATTGAGAAACATCTTTTGGTATTGATATATTTAAAGATTCTGCCTTTTTCTCTAAAATGGCTGTTCTTGTTTCAAAATTAGGTGTTTTTATATCTGCTATAAGACCACCAGCAAATCTAGAACGAAGTCTTTCTGTTAAAGTTTCTATTTCATTAGGAGGTCTATCACTAGATATAATTATTTGTTTTCCAGAATCTTTAAGGTCATTAAATGTATGGAAAAATTCTTCTTGAGTTTGGGTTTTATCTACTATAAATTGTATATCGTCTATTAATAAAACATCTATTTTTCTGTATTTTTCTCTAAATTCTTTATTTTTTTGCTCACGTATAGAGGCTATAAGCTCATTTGTAAATTTTTCACAAGAAGCATATAGTACTTTTGTATCTGGAGCTTTTAACAATATATAGTTTGCAATAGCGTGCATAAGATGGGTTTTTCCAAGTCCAACATCTCCATATAAAAATAAAGGATTGTATATACCAGGGCTTTCTGCAACGGCAACAGAGGCAGCATGGGCAAGTCTATTACTTTCACCTATAACGAAGTTTTCAAATATATAATTATGATTTAAGTTATTTTCACTATTTTGTTTTTTTGATTGGTTTAAAACTTCTTTTAAGTCTTCTTCTAAAACAAGTTTAATATTTATATTTTTTTGATTAAAGCATTGCTCACAAACTGCAGTTAAGATAGGCATATATTTAAGTTTTATATGCTCTATATAAAATATATCAGAAGACTTTAAAATAATTGTGTTATTTTCATAAGATATAAACTGTAAATCGCCAAACCAAGTTTTAAATGCAAAGTCCCCAAGTTCTTGTTGCATAGACTTTAGACAGGCTTCCCAACAGTCTTCATAAGTATTCATTTTGTACCTCCTGTATAAAGATTTTATTATTAAATTTATGTATAATAGGTTAATACTAAATTTAAGATTTGTTAATATTAATTATCCACATATGTTAATAAGTATTAAAAAAATGTAAAAATTAACATATGTGGATAAACATATATTAACATAAAATATATAGTAAAATAAGTAAAAAATTATATTTTTAATTAATTATTAACATAGTTATCAACATAATGTTGAAAAGTGTTAATAAATTGATAGTTATTAACACTATATATAATAACAAAAAAAATTTATATAATCAACATTTTTAGTTATAAACATTTAAAATTTTATGTTTATTTAATTTTTTAATGTTTATAACTTAATTGATATTAATAAATATATAGACATATATATTAAAATAATGTAAAATATATGGGATAATAACATTATTATTTATTAAAATATACTTAGGAGGCAATGATTTTGCAAAAAAGTGAAAAAATAATAATAATTTTTTTGCTTATATGTATAGTTATAGTTAATATACTAATATTTTTTATATTAAAAATGGATAAAACTGTTAACAAGAATATAGATGATAAAATAATATATGTAACAAAAATGGGTAAAACAGCATATGAAGTTTATCAAAACGATAAAATAATAGAAATATTTGATAATTACGATGAAGCTTTAGAATACGCTAAAAAATATGAAAATTCTTCTATAAAACAATCAGGAGACTATAAGTGGGTGTGGGATAGTAATCCACCTTATGAAGTTTATCAAGGGTATAATCTTTTAAAAAAATTTGTAAATTATAAAGAGGCTTTGGAATATGCTAAAAAATATGAAAACTCTACTATATTTTTTAGAGATAGTAACACTTTTATATGGGATAGCCAAACTATTATAAAAAATACAGATTTTATAGAAAATGTTCCTTTTATAGGACAATACCCAGAACTTTTTAGAGGTTGTGAGGTTACAAGCCTTGCTATGCTTTTAAATCATAAAGGTATAAATGTAGATAAAATGGAACTTGCCGAAAAAATAAAAAAAGAACCATTTTTATTTACTTTAGAAAATAATACTTATAATGGCAATCCACATCAAGGGTTTGTAGGGGATATATACTCTTCTGAAAATGATGGCTATGGTGTTTATAATGAGCCTATATATAATCTTCTAAAAGAATATATAGGGGGAGAAGCTCTAAATCTTACTGGTGCAAATTTTAATGATTTATACTATTATATAAATAAAAAATCTCCAGTATTAGTTATAATAAATACAAGATTTAGACCTTTGCCAGAGCAAGAATTTCATTATCTTAATACAACAAGAGGTAATGTAAAAATGACATATAGAGAACATTCTGTTTTAATAACAGGATATGACAGCCAGTATATATACTATAACGACCCTATGTATCCAGGTATGACAAAAAAAAGCCTAAAATCAGATTTTATAAAAGCTTGGGAACAGATGGGTAAACAAGCAATAACTTATGTTCCATAAAACAAAAAAGAGGTGTAATAAATGAATAGATTAAAAGTTATAATATTAGCAGGTGGTCAAGGTACAAGAATGAAATCTAAAATACCAAAAGTGTTACATAAGGTATTAGATAGAACAATGATAGACTATGTTATAGAGGCATCAAACGATATTAATGCTAGTGATATAATGGTTATAGTAGGCCATCAAAGTGCTATGGTAAAAGCTGTTATAGGTTCAGATATAAAGTATTGTTATCAAAAACAGCAACTTGGTACAGGACACGCTGTTATGCAAGCATTAGACTTTATAGGTGATGATGAAAATATATTAATATTATATGGAGATACACCACTTATAAAACAAGAAACTTTACAAAAGCTTGTTAGAATACACAATAAGGAAAAAAATTATGCAACAGTTATATCGTCTTTTGTAGATAATCCAACAGGTTATGGTAGGATAGTTAGAGAAAATGGTATATTTAATAAAATAGTAGAGCAAAAAGATACTAATGAAAAAGAAGCTAAAATAAATGAAATAAATACAGGTGTATATATTTTTAATTCTAATGCACTAAAAACTGCTTTAAATAACCTTTCTAATAATAATTCTCAAAATGAGTATTATTTAACAGATACATTAGAGCTTATAAAAAATACAGGGAATAAAGTTGGTATAATGATAGCTGATGATAATGAAGAATTTTTAGGTGTAAACTCTAAATATGAGTTAGCAACAGCTATTAAGGTTATGAAAAAAAGAATAAACAAGCAACATATGGATAATGGTATAACAATAGAAGATCCAGATAACACATATATAGGTAAGGACGTTGTTATAGGAGAAGATACTGTTATATTGCCAGGTTGCATAATAGAAGGAAAAACAACTATTGGTAGCGATTGTATAATAGGGCCTTATGCTAGGATAACTAGTACAGAAATAAAAGACTGTGTAAATATAGCTCAATCTACTGTTTTAAGCTCATTTATAAACAGTTATACAACAATAGGTCCTTATGCTTATTTAAGACCTAATAGCAATATAGGTGAACACGTAAAGATAGGGGATTTTGTAGAAATAAAAAATTCTAAAATAGATGACAATACTAAAGTATCCCATTTAACATATATAGGTGATGCTGATGTAGGCAAAAATGTAAACTTTGGTTGTGGAACAGTTACTGTAAACTATGATGGAAAAAATAAAAATAGAACAATTATAGAAGATGATGCTTTTATAGGATGCAATACAAATCTTATAGCTCCAGTTAAAATAGAAAAAAATGCTTCTACTGGTGCAGGTTCTACCATAACAAAAGATGTACCACAAAATGCTTTAGCTATATCTAGGGTAAAAGATCAAATTAATAAGTTAGATTATAACACTAAAAAATAATATATTTATTATATTGATATTATAGATTTATTGTGTATATTTAGTAATATACAAATATATTGTAATTTAAAAATATGAAAAAGATTATTGTAAAAAATAAAAATATAATGTAAAATATATATTATGAAGTTATAAATTATAATTTGATATAAAATATTTACTATCTTAGGAGGAACGATATTATGAACTTTGGTTGCAAAGACGAGATAAAAATCTTCACTTGTAACGGGAATAAAAAGCTTGCAGAGCAAGTAGCTAATGATTTAGGTATATCTTTATCAAAATGTAGCGTTAGCAAATTTAGTGATGGAGAGATTAGTGTTGCTATAGACGAAACAGTTAGAGGCTGCGATGTTTATATTATTCAACCTACATCTTATCCTGTTAATGACAATTTGATGGAGCTTTTAATAATGATAGATGCTTGTAAAAGAGCTTCTGCTGGTCGTATAAATGCTGTTATACCATATTATGGCTATGCTAGACAAGATAGGAAGGTTAAAGCTCGTGATCCAATTAGTTCTAAACTTGTGGCAAACTTAATAACAAGTGCTGGTGCAGATAGAGTGATAACAATGGATTTACATTGTGCACAAATACAAGGATTTTTTGATATACCAGTAGATCATTTATTTGGTATGCCTATATTGGTATCTTATTATGAAGAGAAATTTAAAAATAATAAAGATGATTTAGTAGTAGTTTCTCCAGATTTAGGTAGTGTTGCAAGAAATAGAAGTTTTGCAGAAAAATTAGATATACCTTTAGCTATTGTAGATAAAAGAAGACCAAAACCAAATGTTTCTGAAATAATGAATATTATAGGAGATATAAAAGGAAAAGATGTTATACTTATAGACGATATGATAGATACAGCAGGTACTATAACAAATGCAGCTAATGCTCTTAAAGAAAGAGGGGCAAAAAGTGTTTGTGCTTGCTGTACTCACCCTATATTATCTGGTAAAGCAATAGAAAGAATAGAATCTAGTGCTATAGAAGAGCTATTGGTTTTAAATACTGTAGATCTTGAAGAAAGTAAAAATATATCTAAAATAAAACAGTTGTCAGTTTCTAAATTAATATCTAATGCGATTGATCGCATACATAATGAAGAACCAGTTTCTGTTATATTTTAATACATTAAAAGGTTGTATAGTGATATACAACCTTTTTTATATATATTTATATATGTATATATTTTTTATTTAGTTTCATTTTTTTATTTATTATATAAGCTAAAAAAATAGATAATAAATCTTTTATTAAATAGGGCAGGGATACTATACTAATAGAGTTTATAAAATTTGTTTTAGTTAAAAGGCTAAATTGTATAACACCTAATAAATGACATATTAAAAGCCCTAATATACTATAATAAATTTTTTTTGTTCCACATAGAAAAGCTAAAAATATAAATCCAAATAAAAAACCACCAGTAACTGATACAAACTTAGATATTCCTCCAGATAAACCAGAAAAAACTGGTAACCCAATAGCACCTAATAAAAGATATGTTATAACAGATAGAGTACCATATTTTTTACCAAGAACAAATCCAGCTAAAGATATAGCAAATGTTTGTAAAGTAAAAGGTACACCCCAAGGGGTAGGGATAGATATAATAGATAATATAGAAATAATAGCAGAAAATATGGCAATATAAGTAATATCTTTTGTTTTCATTGTAAACCTCCTAAATTAATTGTAAACTAATAATATCATACGCGTTTACAATTGTCAACTAATATTTCTAAAAAAGTTTACAATATTAAATTTCTTTAAAATAAAATAGCCCTATATATTGTTATATACAGGGCAGGGGAGTTATAAATATATTTTATTTATTCATAGCTTTTTTTAAAGCTTCTTCTTCTTCTTGAGAAAGTTTATGCTTAGGAGATTCTCCATTTATTATTTCTTTAGCATAATTATAACAAGCTTCACGAGAATATATACTATTTAAAACTATACCATTATTATTTTCATCTAATAATGCAATAGCATAGCATAAGTCTCCGCCGACTTCTTCAAATGGATTGTATCTTATTATAGATACTTTTTGAACAGCATTTTTTAACTTTTCATTTGTAAGATATATAAGTTTTTTATTATTTTCTATTTCATTAGATAAAGAATTTTTAGTATCTTCTATTTTTTCTAATATTTTTTCTTCTTTTTCTAAAAATTGTTTAACATTATTGTTATATTCTACAAGCATACTTTCTATATCAATGTTTTTATCATCTGGTAAAAATTTTTTTAATCGTTTTTTTGTTTTAGACAATTTTACAGATAGTACAATTAAAGATATAATTAATATTAATAAAAGTAAAGCATATACCATAAATACAAAAAATATTATATTAGATGTAAATGATGGGTCTAATTTTAATATAAAGCTATCCATTTTATACCTCCATTTTTATATTTTTTTTAATAGACAAAAAAGTCTATCTAGTTCTTCTTCAGAGTAATATTCTATTTCTATTTTACCTTTATTTTTATTATCTTTTATATTAACTTTTGTGCCTAATATTTGATTTAGTTGTTTAGAAATATCAAGGTAAAGTTGTTTTTTTATAGGGTCAGTTTCTTCTATTTTATTTTTTTGTTCATCTTTTTTTTGTTCTAATAATTTTTTTACAATTTCTTCTGTTTGTCTAACGCTAAGTTGTTCATCTATAATTTTTTCAGCTAATTCAAATTGCATATCAATATCTTCAATAGGTAATAATGCTCTGGCATGACCTTGAGAAAGTTTAAGCTCTATAACAAAATTTTGAACACGATTATCTAGTTTTAACAGTCTTATAGCATTAGCAATAGTTGCTCTATTTTTTCCTACTTTTTCTGCTATTTGTTCTTGATTAAGATTAAATTTTTCTTGGAATATTTTATATGTTAATGCTTCTTCTATAGGGTTTAAGTTTTCCCTTTGAATGTTTTCTATAAGAGATACTTCTAATGAAACTAAATCATCATATTCTTTTATAATTATAGGTATTTTTTTTAATTTAAGCTTTTTAGCTGCTCTAAAACGTCTTTCACCACTTATTATTTCATAAAAATTGCCTTTTTTCTTTACTATTATAGGGCTTATTATACCCACATTTTTAATGGATAATGCAAGTTCTTCTAAAGTATCATCATTAAAATATTTTCTAGGTTGAGATTTGTCTGGTTGTACTTTGTTTATATCTATTTCTATAACTTTATTAAGATCATTTTCTTCAATTTGTATATTATTAGGTGATAAAGTTTCATCTTTTATTAAAGCACTAAGCCCTTTACCTAATCCTTTTTTTATCATATTATCCCTCCTGATTATAGATTACTTCTTCAGCTAAGAGCATATAAGCCTCTGCACCTTTAGATTTTGGGTCATATAGATTTATAGGTTTTCCGTGGCTAGGGGCTTCGCTTAATCTAACATTACGTGGTATAATACTTCTATAAACATTTTTACCAAGATGTTGTTTTACCTCTTCTACAACTTGCAAAGAAAGGTTTGTCCTAGCATCATACATAGTAAATACAACTCCTTCTATTTGTAAAGAAGGATTTAATTTTTGTTGAACAAGATTTATTGTATATAAAAGTTGGGATAATCCTTCTAATGCATAGTATTCACATTGTAAAGGAACTAATATTGTATCAGATGCTGTTAGAGCATTAACAGTAAGCATATTTAAAGATGGGGGACAATCTATTAAAATATAGTCATATTCATTGTTAATGTTATCTAATATATTTTTTAGTAAATATTCTCTATCATCTTTACCAACAAGCTCTATTTCTGCACCAGATAGCTCTATATTACTAGGTAAAATATGTAATTTTTCAAAAAAGTCTAATTCTATTTTTACTTGTTCAAAGTTAGAATTATCTAATAATAAATCATAAAATGTATATTCTAGTTCATTTTTATCAACACCAAGTCCACTTGAAGTATTTCCTTGTGGGTCAGAATCTATAACTAAAACTCTCTTGCCTTTTTCTGCCAAACAGGCAGCTAAATTAATCGATGTAGTTGTTTTACCAACACCGCCTTTTTGATTTGCAATAGCAATAATTTTACTCATTTTTTCACCGCCTAAAATAAAATATAATTAATTATAACATAAAAATGTTCCACGTGAAACATTTTTATATATTTTTTATATCTATTTTTTTACAAAATTTTTGTGGAACAACATTTTTTGCATATTGTTTCACGTGAAACATAATAAAAGGCTAGATGAGCATCTAGCCTTTTATTGTTATTTTATATTATCATTATCAGTTTCTTTAATTACTACTTTTTCTATATGTTTTTTATCTTTTTTAAATAGTTTTTTAAAAATAATGCAAATAATTATACCTAATAAAGCACCTATACATAAAGCACCTATGTCTTCAAGATTAAAAGCGCGACCTATGCTATAGCATATACCTTCACTTACATAAGAAATATTATCAAATATATCATCAAAAAAATCAAATATAGCAGGGATAATTACAATTAAGCTTAATACAACAATGAAAAATTTATTTTCAAACATAAATTTTTTTATATCAGTTATATTATCCTCTTGATATATACCTCTTTCTAAATTGTTCTTTAATTTAAAAGAATCAAAGAAGCTAAATGCATAAATTAATAGTATTAGAGGGGAAAATAAATCTACATAATAACATAATATAAAAAGAGATAATATAATTAATCCACGTTTTGTATAACCTAAATACATTTGTGCTATACCAGGAATAATACCAAACATAAATGTTAAAAATCCACTTTTATATAATTTTGTACCGGTATGTTTTTCAGATGTATAACCTTTATATAAATCTGAGGAGCTTTCATTTTTTAATTTGCTCTTTAAACAATCTTTACAATATATTCTTCCATCTACTTCTAAAACACAGTTTTCACATATCCATTCTCCACAAGCACTGCAAGTATTTGTTCCTTTTAAATTATTATGATATTTACAATTCATATTAATTACCTCCTTATTGTAATCTTTTATCTATAATCTTTTCTTGTAAATAGTTTTCATTTTTAGATTTAAAAACTTTATAAGCTAATTTATCTATAAACCCATCAATATAAGTTTTATTTTCTATATATTTTCTTGAAATATTAGCATCAAATAAACTGTATAAATATATAGTGAAATTTAAAAATATAGAAATCACCAAAAAAGATAAAAGTATATTTAATATAAAAATACTTAATAAAAACAATCCTTTTTGCCTTTTACCTAAAAATATTTGTCCTACACCAGGTATTAAGCTACAAAAGAAAGTAGCTAAAGGACTAATATTTTCTCTTTCTTCTAATTTTTTTTCAACACAAGTTTTACAAAGCTCAATATCTTTAAAATTGAAAATATTTTTTTTATCTACAAGACTACCACATATACTACAAACCTTGTAATCGATATCATTTGTCATATTAATTATCTCCTTATTGTAATCTTTTATCTATAATTTCTTCTTGTAAATATTTTTTAGTTTTACATTTAAAAAAGTTGTAAGCTAATTTATCTATAAAACTATCAACATAAGTGTTGCTTTCTATATATTTTCTTGAGATGTTAGCATCGAATAGACTATAAAAATATGTTATACAAGCTAAAATAGGAAAAAACATTGTTGTTAATATTGATATGGCGTAAATAGGTTGGAAATAGTAAAATATTTCACACATAAAGATTCCTACTAAAAATAAAAATATATTTAGGATAAACATACTTAATAAAAATAGTCCTTTTTGCTTTTTACCTAAAAATATTTGTCCTACGCCGGGTATTAAGCTACATATAAAGGTACCTAAAGGACTAATCATAACTTTTTCTTCTAACTTTTTTTCAACACAAGTTTTACAAATCTCGTTACCTTTAACATTAAACATATTATCATTATCTACAAGACTGCCACACATACTACAAACTTTATAATTGGTACTATTTGTCATAAATACACCTCTTTTCTATTTTCTTATAAATAAAAACGAGAGTATTAAAAAAAAGTCTTATAATTTTTAAAATAATTTATTTTTTATATATATTAGATATAATTTAATTATGTTTGAAATTACAGTACATATATGTTATTATATATGTAAGAAAAATATGTTAATCTATATTAAATGGAAGGAGTTTTTTATGAAAAAAATAAAACTGATATATAATCCATATTCTGGAGATAAAACCTTTAAATTTGATTTAGATATATATGTTACAAATCTTCAAGAAATAGGCTATGAAGTTCATATGTTTAGGAGTATAAAACAGGGTGATATAGAAGACCATTTAAAGCATATACAAAAAGATTTTTATGATGCTTTCATAGTATCTGGTGGAGATGGAACTATAAATATAGTTTTAAATTGCCTTATGAAGTATGAGTTAAATCATATACCTATAGCTATTATACCTTCTGGCACTGCTAATGATTTTGCAACATTTTTAAAACTACCTAAAGAACCAGATGATGCTTGTAAAATAATAGCTAATAACAAAACTATATCAGTAGATGTTGGGCTTTGTAATGAACAATATTTTATAAATGTTTGTGCTGGTGGGTTATTTGCAAATGTTAGTGAGAAAATAGATAAAAATTTTAAAGAGGCTTTAGGTAAGTTAGGTTACTATATAAGAGCATTACAAGAAATGCACACATATAAACCAATAAATTTGAAAATAACTAATTCTAATGAAGTTATAGAAGATAAGTTTGATTTGTTTTTAGTTTTAAATAGTTCTGGAACAGGAAGTATAAAAAATTTATCTCCTAGAGCTTCTATAAGTGATGGACAATTTGATTTTATAGGATTTAGAAATGTTGGTATAGCAAATTTACCTAGTGTTGCTATAAAATATTTAAAAGGGGAATATTTAGAACACGATAAAATATTATATTTCCAAGATAGAGAAATAATAATAGAAAGTGTTGAAGATGTATATTCAGACTTAGATGGAGAAAAAGGTCCAATGTTACCTATAGCTATAAAAAATATACCAAATGCTATAAAAGTATTTGTTGAATAACAGGAGGAAAAAATGGATTTTAAAGAACAAATTGCATTGTTAATAAGTAGTATTACAGATTTAAAAAAAGATGAAATATTAAATCTTATAGAAATACCAAATTCAGATATGGGAGATTTTGCTTTTCCTTGTTTTAAACTTGCAAAAACAATGAAAAAAGCACCAAATATTATAGCTAGTGAGCTTGCAGAAAAAATAGAAAAAAAAGAGTTTATAGATAATATACAAGTAGTTAATGCTTATATAAATTTTTATGTTAGTAAATCTATTTATGTAGAAAAAGTTTTAACTAATGTTTTAAATGAAAAGGATAATTTTGGTAATAGTAATATGGGAAAAGATAAAACAGTTATTATAGATTATTCTTCTCCTAACATTGCTAAACCTTTTCATATAGGACATCTTCGTTCTACTGTTATAGGAAATTCTCTTTATAAGATATATAAAAAATTAGGCTATAATGTAGTTGGGATTAACCATTTAGGAGATTGGGGAACACAGTTTGGTAAATTAATAGTTGCCTATAAAAAGTGGGGGAATAAAGAACTTGTAGAAAAAGATGATATTAAGGAACTTAGTAAAATATATGTTAAGTTTCACGAGGAAAGTGAAAGAGACAAATCTTTAGAAGATGAAGCAAGATTATGGCTTGTAAAAATGCAAGATGGAGATAAAGAGGCTTTAGACCTTTGGAAATGGTTTTGTGATATTAGTATGAAAGAATTTGAAAGAGTATATAAAATGTTAAATATATCTTTTGATTCTTATGCTGGAGAAAGTTTTTATAATGATAAAATGCAGCCAGTTGTAGATGAACTTTTTGAAAAAAATATTTTAGTAGAAAGTGAAGGAGCTAAAATTGTAGATTTAGAGCCATATAATATGCCACCTTGTTTAATATTAAGAAGTGATGGTGGTACATTATATCCTACAAGAGATATAGCAGCAGCTTTTTATAGAAAAAAAGAATATAACTTTGAAAAATGTTTATATATTACTGCTTTAGACCAAAATTTACATTTTGCACAGTGGTTTAAAGTAATAGACCTTATGGGGTATGATTGGGCAAAAGATTTAGTGCATATACCTTTTGGATTAGTTAGTTTAAATGATGGAAAGCTTTCTACAAGAAAAGGGCATGTTGTTTTAATGGAAGATATCTTAAACCATGCAATAGAAAAAACTAAAAATATTATAGAAGAAAAAAATCCTAATCTTGAAAATAAAGAAAAAATTGCAAAAGATGTTGGTATAGGTGCTGTTATATTTAATGACTTATTTAATTCTCGTGTTAAAAATGTTGTTTTTGACCTTGAAAGAATGTTAAATTTTCAAGGAGAAACAGGACCTTATGTTCAATATACACATGCTAGAGCTTGTAGTGTATTAGAAAAAGAAGAATTTAATGAAGATTTATTAAAAAATATAGATTATAGCTTAATATGTGATGAATATTCTTTTGAACTTGTAAAAACTTTAAGCCAATATCCAGATAAAATAGTAGATGCGTCTAATAAATACGAACCATTTATTATTACAAGACATTTAGTTAATGTATGTCAAGCATTTAATAAATTTTATGATGAAAATAATATAAAAAATAGTGAAATAGATTTAAAAAATGCTAGACTTGCATTAGTTTATGCTACAAAAACTATTATAGCTAATGGGCTTTACCTTTTAGGTATAAATGCACCAGAAAAAATGTAAATAAAAAGCTAAAGACTTTTGTCTTTAGCTTTTTAAAGTTAAATATGATTTAATTTTTTATTTTAAATCTTCTAAAAAATAACCATTAGAGCTTGCATATAAACCGTTATTATCTCTTATGGATAAACGAATAAATCCTTCATTACCATCTAGTTTAAAAGCAGCCTCTGTTATAGTTTCACCTTTTTTGGCAAGCTTTTTATGGCAATGTCGACCTTTAGTTATAACAAATATTTTTTCAACAGGACTAGTTTTTACATATAGAGTATCATTTTCTATATACATTTCTTCTATTAAAGGCCCCATAGATGAATAGAAGTTACCATCTAAAAGAGACTTTATTATGTTATTATAAGTAAGACTAGGTGCTTTTATCATAGTAAATCCACCAAAAGAATCGCATAAAGGGCTATCAAAAGGTTCATGATTGTGGTTATCATCAGTGGATACACAGTACATTTTATTATTAAGTCTTAACATTTCATCATAGGATTGAGGGTTATATCCATATAAACCATCATGTTCACAGCCGTGGTTATATATTTCCATACCCCAAAACCCTTTTAGCTTTTTCATATCATCATAGTCTTGTAAAGACCAATAAGGGTGATTATAACAAGCTATAAATCCTAAATCTTTCATATCTTTTATATATTTGTTTAGTTTTTCAAAGTCATTATAGTCTTGTTCTGGTAAGGGTGTTTTTTCTTTTATTTCTATATTTTCTTCAGGATTTGTATCATATAAATTAATATGGTATGTTTTTGTAATGGACCAATCTTTACCTTTTTCGTTTATATCAATTTCATATCCTGCAAGTGCTAAAAAATTTTCATCATTTAGATGTTTGTGATTTTTATAAATTCTATGGTCTGTAAAGGCTATTATAGAATAACCCTCTTTTTGATATGCTTCTTTTGACTGTTCTGGTGTTAAATTGCCATCAGAAAAAACTGTATGGCTATGTAGGTTAGCTTTATAAAAATTTCCTTCTTTTGATAGTAAATAAATTTTTTTATCCATAATAATTCTCCTTTTATTATTATAAATTTATGAATATATAAATATAATTAAAGGTTTTTTAACCTATAATTTTTCCACTTTTTTAATACAGCTAAACATATAATACAAGATATAATAGCTAATATAACCCAAATTAATATTGTATTTTTCCAACCTATGTTTTCAGACATTATACCAATACTATATGTAGATATAGCACTGCCTATATATACAAAAGAGTTTAATATTCCAGATATAGAAGATACTTTATTTATTTTATGAAAATTCGTAGGTAAAAGTCCTATAAGCATAGTATTAACTGCCATCATAGTCGTAGTAGAAATACCAAGCATTAAAAGTGATATATAAACATTTTTACCAGAAAATATAAATAATATAGTTAAACAAATGCTACATATAAAGAAAAATATTGCAGATGTTTTAATTTCATCTTTAATTTTACTATTTATTATAGATGCAAAATATACACCAAAAACATTAAATATAGGTATTATTATAGTACTTACAATAGATATGAAAGAACCTAAATTATATGTTTCATTTATATAAACAGGAACCCAATTTGTAACACCATCTTTTAAAGTTCCTTGAACAATAAGGCTAAACAATAAAAGTGTAAATCCAGATGATAGTATTACATAAAAAAGATTTGAATCATTACTATTTTTATTAGTATTTATTATTTGTTTTTCATATTCTATACCATAACTTTTTGCGTTTTTTTCTATTATTTCATATCCTATAACCCATAATATGCTTATAACTAATAAAATGAAGCCAGATACTATAAAGACAACCTTCCAATTTATTAGAGCTATTATACTGGCAGTCATAACATATGTTAGTATAGTACCTATAGGTACAGATAAGTTTAGGTATATACAAGCTTTTGATTTTATTTTATCATCTAAAAAGTCTACTACAAATCTAATCATAGGTGACCATATAAAAGATTGAAAAAGACCATTTATAGACCAAAATATAGTCATAGCTATATAGTTATTTATTGTAGCCATACATAAGTTTGTTATTGAAGACACAAAAATACCAATAAAAACTAACTTTTTTGGGGAAAATTTATCTCCTAAAAATCCACTTATAAATTGTCCTATACCATATGCAAGGAAAAATGCTGTACCTATTACACCAGTTTGACTTTTTGTAAAATTCCCTTCATGTAATATAGCTGTTATGCTAGCAGAATAATTTAATCTTCCAAGATAAGTTGATAAATATACTAAAAAACATAAACAGAATAAAAAAATAATAAACTTTTTATCTTTTAATTTGTAATATTTTTTATACATAATAATTCTCCTATTATTAAGTTAAAGATTTTTAATATATAGTATTCTATTAGATAAGCAGGTAATAAAAGATATGATAAAAATTGTGAATATATCATAATTTTTTACTAATAAAAACTATATTTAATTACTATATATGAGGTTTTTATTTTTTAGTTCTTTTAAATATATTATCACTAATAATATTATTTTACAACAAGTAAAGTTAAATTAATAAAAAATTTTAGTATTAAATAAAGTATAGAAATTGTATATAAATGATAAAAAAATACTTTTATATTTTTAAGAATAATGTTATAATAAAATAATGTTCTTAATTAATTGTGAGGTGTAATGAAAAATAATGGAAAAACTTGTTGTTACGGGTAAAAATAGATTGTCTGGAGAAGTTTTTATAAGTGGTGCAAAAAATGCTGTTGTTGCAATAATACCAGCTGCCATAATAGCAGAAGGTATCTCTATTATAGAAAATCTCCCTTGTATAGAAGATGTTACAAGTTTTATAAAAACTTTAGAGGATTTAGGTATAAAATGTAATTTATTAAATGAAAATACTTTAAAAATAGATTCTACAAAAATAAAAAGTTCAATAGCTATAAATGATGATGTGACAAAGATAAGAGCATCTTATTATTTAATGGGTGCTTTAATTGGTAGGTTTAAGAAAGTAGAAGTTGCACTTCCTGGTGGTTGTAATTTTGGGTCAAGACCTATAGACCAACATATAAGAGGATTTAAGGCTCTTGGTATAGATGTTGTTGTGGAAAATAATATAGTAAAATTAGATGGTACAAATCTTAAAGGAGCGAATATATATTTAGATATGGTTAGTGTTGGAGCTACTATAAATATTATGCTAGCAGCTGTTTTAGCAAAAGGTGTTACAGTTATAGAAAATGCTGCAAAAGAGCCTCATGTTGTAGATACAGCAAACTTTTTAAATATGTTAGGAGCAAAGGTTACGGGTGCTGGTACAGATGTTATTAGAATAACAGGCGTAGAAAAGCTTCATGGTGGGGAATATACTATAATACCAGATCAAATAGAAGCAGGTACATATATGATAGCTGCTGCTATATCTGGTGGAGATGTTATTGTTAGAAATATAATACCTAAACATATGGATTCTCTAGTAGCTAAACTTATAGAAATGGGTTGTGAAATAGAAGAGGGAGATGATTTTATAAGAGTAAAATCTGATGGAAACCTTAATGCTACAAATGTTAAAACTATGGTATATCCTGGTTTTCCGACAGATTTACAACCTCAAATGACAACTCTTTTATCTGTTGCAAAAGGGACAAGCTCTCTTACAGAAAATGTTTGGGAAAATAGGTTTCAGTATGTAGAAGAGCTAAAAAAACTAGGTGCTAATATATCTTTAGATGGTAGAGTAGCTACTATAAATGGTATAGACTATTTTGAAAGTGGAGAAGTTAGGGCTACAGATTTAAGAGCAGGAGCAGCTATGATTTTGGCAGGTCTTCGTTCTAAGGGAAAAATAGTTATCTCCAATACAAAATATATTGATAGAGGCTATGAAAAAGTGGAGTACAAATTGAAATCTTTAGGTGCAGATATAAAAAGGATAAATGAATAATATGTCCATAGAAATAGCACCTATTGCTAGTGGTAGCAAGGGTAACAGTATATATGTAGGTACAAAAGATACAAAAATATTAATAGATGCAGGTCTTAGTGGAGCTAAGATAGAAAGTGCATTAAAAGATATAAATTTATCTTTAGAAGATATAGATGCAATATTTGTAACTCACGAACATTCAGACCATATAGATGGTGTTGGTGTTATATCTAGAAGATATAATTTACCAGTTTATGCAACAGAAGGTACTTGGGATAATATGCCAGATAAAATTGGAAAAATACCAAAAAATAATAAAAAGTTTGTATATAAAGATGAAGGAATTTTATTAAACGATATATTTATAAGAGCATTTGAAGTCCCACATGATGCAAAACAACCAGTTTGTTATAGTGTTTTATATAATGGAATAAAAGTGTGTGTAGCAACTGATATGGGGCATATAACTAGAGATGTAATAGAAAATATAAGGCATTGCTCTGCACTTGTTTTAGAAAGTAATCACGATGTAAATATGTTAAAATTAGGTAATTATCCATATGCTTTAAAAGAGCGTATATTAGGTAAATATGGGCATATATCAAATGAAACTTGTGGTAAATTATTATCTTGTGTTATGAATAATAAGTTAAAAAATGTATTTTTAGGACATTTAAGTCAAGATAATAATACTCCAGACTTAGCTTATTTAACCGTAGCTAATACTTTAGAAGAATTTGGTATAAAAGCAGAAAGAGATGTTAATTTACATATAGCAAAGCCTTATGGTATAACAGAATTAATAAAAATTGAAGAGTAATTAAAGGTTTCTATGTTTATAGGAGCCTTTTAAATTTATTTATTTTAAAGGAGAAAATATGAAAGTTTCTATAATATGTATAGGAAAAATTAAAGAAAAATATTTTACAATGGCTATAGATGAATACTCTAAAAGGTTATCTAAATATATAAAACTTAATATAGTTGAGTTATTAGATGAAAAAGCACCAGAAAATTTAAGCTTAGCAGATGAGGAAAATATTAAACTTAAAGAGGGAGAAAAGATATTAAAAAATATAAAAGATGAGTTTGTAGTGGTATTATGTATAGATGGTAAAGAACTTGATAGTATATCTTTAGCTAAATTTATACAAGACAATAAAAATAATGGTATAAGCCATATATCATTTGTTATAGGTGGTTCTTTAGGATTGCATAAAAATGTAATAGATAGAGCTAATTTTAAGCTTAGTTTTTCTAAAATGACTTTCCCACATCAACTTATGCGTGTTATTTTACTTGAGCAAATATATAGAGCTGAAAGAATATTAAAAAATGAACCATATCATAAGTAAATGTTACCATTTTTTAGAATTAATGAAAGTAGAAAATAAAGGTTATTAGTAGTTTTAATATGTAAAAAAGATTTCATTAATGGCCCATAGACACGTATTAAACAGCAAAATTATTAGCTATTTTAAAAGTTGGATATTAAAATTATAAATATTTACACAAGTTTACTAGAATACTAAAATTAATGTAAAATAGATATTTGTTGGATTGAATTAAATTATAAAACTAAATTACTATATTATAATGGAGGTTTTTATATGAAAGAATTACAAATTAAATTTATACTTAATAACAGAAAGGGAATAATTAATATTGATTACACTACTAATAATGATGTAATTGAATCGGGTTTTGATATGCTTAGTCACTTAGGAATGGATATAAATATGTGTATTGGATATCCTACTCTTCATGCATATATTACAGACTTTGAAGCTACGGGATACCGTCGCTATTGTGGATGGATTCAAATTCTTAAGTGTGATTATTTTGACTCTGAAAATGATATCTCACCACTATATACTAAGTTTTTTATCGATGGAGACAGCCAAAATAATTCCCCTTTTTTTGCATATGGCTATCCTGCTGAACTATATGATGCACCTTGTAACAATTTAGGCGATAATGGTAAGTTAGTATGGACAGCATATACATATCTTGTAGAAATGCCTACTCATATAACAAAAAACACAATCTCTTTTGTAGCAGGATTTAAATGGGGATACACTGAATGGGATGAATTAGGAAAACGAAAAGTAACAATTATGCCTATTCAAGAACTTTCGTATTCAAGCTGGAATAATAATCTTAATTTATTAAAAGAGAAATTCCCTAATTTTTCTTATAGGTAACTTGACAAATAATTATTCTATAGTTAGGTAATTATCAATATGCTTTAAAAGAATGTATATTAGGTAAATATGGACATATATCAAATGAAACTTGTGATAATTTATTATCTTGTGTTATTAATGATAAGTTAAAAATATATTTATAAGAGTCTTTTAAATATATTTTAAAGGAAAAATATGAAATTTTATATAATATGTATTATGTATATATTGTAAAGATTTTGATAGTATATCTATAGTTAACTTTATACAAGACAACAAAAATAAAGGTATAAGCAATATATCATTTGTTATAGATGGTTCTTTAGGATTACATGAAAATATAATAGATGGAGCTAATTTTAAGTTTACTTGAACAAGTATATAGAACTGAAAGGGTATTAAAAAATGAACCATATCATAAATAGACTTCTAGTTATAAACATTATAATATAAATAAATTTACATTGACAAATAAAATTATATCTTATATAATAAGTGTATGGATACAGATAATACACTATAATAATAAATTATGTTAATAAAGGAGTTTTATTATGAAAAAAAGAAGATTGTATCATATTTTATTAGCAACAACATTATTTATTAATACATTTTCACCATTTATAGTTAGTGCTAAAAATTTATCTGATGTAGTTATATCTGAAAGTAATGTAAATAAAGACATTGTTGAGGCTCGTAAAGATGACTTAAATTTTTTAATTACAACTTTAGAAAATAAACATCCAAATATGTATAATAAAAATGATAAAGCTGTTTTTGAAAAAAAGATTAAAGAAGTTGAAAGTAACTTAGATAAAATGAACGATTTTGAATTTGGTATAAATCTTTGTGAAATACTTTCACTTATAGGGGATTCCCATACAAAGCCAGCAATAGGTAATTTGTTAGGAGAAGACGCTCATTTTTTACCTTTAAATTTTGCTATAGTAGATGAAGGGCTATTAATTAGTGCAGCTCCAAATGAGAATAAGCAAGTGTTAGGTGGAATTTTAACTTCTATAAATGGATATTCAATGGAAGAAATAAAACAAAAATTAATGCCATTTCTTATTTTTGACAATCAAGTTTATTTAGATAAAGAGTTTGTAAATTCATTTTATATATATGAGATTTTAGAATATTATAATATATTAAATTCACCAGAAAATATTTCTTTAGGAATAAAAATTGGGGATAAAGAAGAAAATATAAATTTAAATGCTGTAGATTCAGAAACAATGAAGTCTATAGGGCTTGTTAAACTTGAAAGACCTATACCAGAAACTGAAAAAGATAGATCTAAAATATATTTTTTCAAACCTTTAGATAGTAGTACATTATATATTCAGTATAATTCTTGTCGTGAGGATGAAAATTTACCAATGGAAACTTTTGCAAAGCAAGTTGAAGATGCTTTAAATGAAAAGGGCTATGATCGTGTTATTTTAGATTTGCGTTATAATGGAGGAGGCTCTGATGGTGTTCTAATTCCTTTAATGAATACTCTTGAAGAAAAATATAGAAAAGGGGAAATACAATTATATACTTTAATAGGAAGTAATACTTTTTCTTCGGCATTAATTAATTCAGTTATGTTAAAAGATATAGGCTCTATTATGGTTGGTACACCTACTGGTGGAAGTGTTGACCATTTTGGGGAGGTTGATGTATTTGAGTTACCAAATTCTAAAATAAAGGTACAATATTCTAATAAATTTTTTGATCTTTCAACATTACTAAAATCGGCAAAGCCTTATGATGTTGAGCCATTTAAACCAGATATATTATTAGACCAAACTCGTGAAGATTATTTAGCGGGTAAAGATACAGCAGTAGAATATATTTTAAATGATACAAAGAATAAACCTATTATTAAACCTAATATTACTCGTGCAGAACTTGCAGTAGAATTAGGTAGAGATTATGCAAAACGTACTGGAAAGACATTTAATAGTTTACAGCATACATTTGAAGATGTAGGAAGAGTTTCTTATTTTATGCCATATGTTGTATGGGCTAACGACAATAAAATTATGGTTGGGCAAGATGAAAAAACATTTTTACCGGATAAAGAATTAACAAAAGGAGAATTAGCAGTAGTTCTTATGAGGTATGCAGATTTAATACAATTACCTTTAAATAATATTACTAAAAATCAAAAAGAAATATTAGATATTAACACTATTAAACCTTGGCAACAAAAAGCAGTAAATACTTTTGGTGGAACTAATATATTCCATCTTGTTAATGGTAAATTTAATCCAGATGAAATTGTTTCTCGCGAAACATTTGAAAATATATTTAAAGAATTTAAAGAATTAAAATAGTTTATATAATAGATAGATATATAAAGTATTATTTATATATCTATCTATTTATTTTGTTTTTACATTAAAAAGCTTTGCATATCTTTTATAAATTTTATTATTACATCTTTTTCTTGTTCATTATATTGACTAATTTTATTAATAATTTGTTTATTCCTTTCTTCATTTTTACATTTGTGGATTTCATAAATTATTTTTCCTAAAGGAGTTAATTTATAATAAATTTTCTTTTTATTTTCATGATCTTTGTAAGATATAATAAGGTCTTTTTTTATTAAGCTAGATATAGCTTTAGAAATACCTCCTCTAGTCATTCCAACTTTTTCAGAAAGTTTAATTCCATTAACTTTTTCTTCTTTTCCAATATATGATATTATATAAAACTCTGTAATTGAAATATAGTCTAAATCATAATTTTTTTTTATCATTTCATTTAAAGTTTTTTCATCAGCTAAATATTTTCTTTCTTTAGCCTTTGCAAATAAAATGTGCATTTCAGCTATAATTTTTTTTTCTATTGTTTTCAAACTATTCCTCCTAACACTTATTAATGATTTTATTATAAAAATGTATAATATATGCAATATAAAAATTATGTTGACAAGGAAACATTATTTCAGTATAATTATATTTATTCCAAGTAAATATCATAATTATAACATAAAATAGTTTATTGGAAAACTTAATTATATAATTGATTTAATATAGGAGAATTATAGTATGGGAAATTTAATAAGAAAAATAGGTCAAATTAAAGTATTGAGAAAGAAACTTGAAGCTAGAGGGCATATATCGCATAATGAAGATAAATGTACGTATTGTTCATTGTGTGAAAAGAAGTGCCCAGTTGATGCAATATCTGTTGCTATGGAAGGTAAAATCTGGAGTATTGATAACAGCGTTTGTATTCGTTGTAAAACTTGTGTTTTAAACTGTCCTACAAAAGCTCTTGATTTAAAACCGAATATGTAAATAAATTTATTGTATAAAGGCTATTATTTATTATAGCCTTATTTTAATTTATAAATTTATTTATAATTTTCTTGTAAATAAATAATTTTTAGGTTATTATAAATATATTAATTAAAAATGGAGGTTTACATATGGAAAGATTAGTACCAGAAAATTATAAATCAGTTTTAAACCTTTATAATACACAAATAGGTATAAAAACAGTAAAAGATTTTTTTCAAAATTCTTTATCAAAGAACTTAAATTTATTACGTGTTACAGCACCACTTTTTGTTAAGCCAGAATCTGGACTTAATGATAATCTTAATGGGTTTGAAAGACCAGTTTCTTTTGGAATAAAAGAACACAATGATGAAGAGGCAGAAATAGTACATTCTCTTGCAAAATGGAAAAGATATGCTCTTAAAAAATATGGATTTTCTAAAGGAGAAGGTTTATATACAGATATGAATGCTATTAGACGTGATGAAGACACAGATAATACACATTCTATTTATGTAGACCAATGGGACTGGGAAAAAATTATAGGTAAAGAGGAAAGAAATATAGATACATTAAAAGAAACAGTAAAGGCTATATATAAATCATTAAAAAATACGGAAAAATATATGGCTATACAATATGATTATATAGAAGAAATTTTACCTAAAGAAATATTTTTTATTACATCACAAGAACTTTTAGATATGTATCCAGATAAAACACCAAAAGAAAGAGAATATCTTATTTGTAAAGAAAAAGGAGCAGTTTTTCTTATGCAAATAGGGGGAGAATTATCTAATGGTGAAAAACACGATGGTAGAGCACCAGATTATGATGATTGGAGCTTAAATGGTGATATACTCGTTTATTATCCAGTTTTAGATATAGCTTTAGAGTTATCTTCTATGGGTATAAGAGTAGATGAAGATTCTTTATTACAACAGCTTAATATAACAAATTGTAATGACTGTAAAAATATGCCTTTTCAAAAAGCTATATTAGATAAAGAGTTACCTTATACAATAGGTGGAGGGATAGGTCAATCTAGACTTTGTATGTTCTTTTTAAGAAAAGCTCATATAGGGGAAGTGCAATCTTCTTTATGGCCACATAAAATGCTTGAAGAAGCAGAAAAAATAGGTCTTCAAATATTATAGGAGGTAATAATATGAATTATACTATAAAAAATGATATTTTAAATATAGAAATAAGCTCTTTTGGAGCAGAGCTACAGTCTATTAAAAAAAATAATGTGGAATATCTTTGGCAAGGTGATGAAAAATCTTGGAAAAATAGAGCCACTAATATATTTCCTTATGTAGGAAGAATGCAGGAAGGTAAATATATTTATAAAGGGAAAACTTATGAGATGGGTGGTCACGGATTAGCTAGACATATAGATTTTTTAGTAGATAAAATAGAAGATAATAAAATAGCTTTTAAAATGGTATCTACTGAAGAAACATTAAAAAGTTATCCTTTTAGCTTTGAATATTTTATAATATATGAAATTAAAGATAATACACTTTTTATTACATCAAAAGTAGTAAATAAAGATAATAATAAAATGTATTTTGGATTAGGTGGACACCCAGGATTTATAACTCCATTAAATAGTAATTTAAATTTTGAAGACTACTATTTAGAGTTTGATGATTGTTTTAAACCTAATAATATAAGAGTATCAGAGAAAGGGCTTATAAAACATAAAGAAGCTTTTCCTTTAAAAGATGATAAAATATTAAATCTTACACATAATCTTTTTGATAACGATGCTTTAATATTTGATAACTTATCAAAAGGTGTTACATTAAAATCTGACAAAGATAATAAAAGTGTTTATGTAAAATATGAATATATGACGTATTTAGGTATATGGCATACACCAAAGGCTAATGTAGATTTTGTATGTATAGAGCCTTGGACGTCTTTACCATCTAGGGATGGAATAATAGAAGATATAGAAAAACAGGATAATCTTATATGTTTAGATGTTAATAAAGAATACGAAAATACCTGGTCTATAACTATAAATTAAAATATATTTTTTAATATTTTTAATTTAAAAAGTTATTTGTATTTTAATTAAAAAAGCTCTTTCTTAAAAAGAAAGAGCTTTTTTAATTAAAATATTAAATATAATATTCTTAATATTAAGACATTTTATTAACTAATTTACTAAGTCTAGATTTTTTTCTAGAAGCTGTATTTTTGTGGTATATACCTTTAGAACAAGCTTTATCAATTGCTCTAGTAGCATTTACAAGAGCTACCTTAGCTTCTTCTTTATTGTTAGCTGTTAAAACTTTTTTAATAGCAGTTTTTACGCTAGATTTAATCATTTTATTTCTCATTGTTTTTTTAGCTGTAACTAAAATACGTTTTTTAGCAGATTTAATATTTGCCATTTTAAAATTCCTCCTAGATTTATAAATAAAATTAACAATATAATATTAGAGGGTAAAATATTGTCGGACGGACCACAATAATAAGCTAGATACTACTTATTATTGTCGGAATTAAACACCATATAATTGTAAAATAAAATTAAAAATAAGTCAATATGTATAATAAAAATTTTTTTACAAAAGATATAAGTATAATTTTAATTATTAAAAGTTATCAACAATTATTTAGTCGAAAATAGTAATATAAACACAATATATAGTGGAAATGTTGATAATATATGTTTAAAAGTACAAGTTATTAACAAGTTATCAACTTTTTGTGTAAAACTTTAAATTAGGAGGAAAATTATATGAACAATTATTCTATAAGAACAGACTTGGCAATAGAAGTTACAGAAATGATAACACAAGAGACAGATAATAATCATATAGAAGGTGTCGAGTTGTATGTAGATAACATAGATAATATAGAGGTATCTTGGGTTAATATAAAAAACGAAAAAGGACAAGAAACCATGGGTAAGCCTATTGGAAATTATGTTACAATAGAAAGTGAATCAATGAAAGAAAATGATGTTATAACACATGAAAAAATAACAGATATATTTAGTAAAAATCTTATAAAACTATGTAATTTAGACCAAAATTCTACCATACTAATAGTAGGACTTGGAAATTGGAATGTAACTCCAGATGCACTAGGACCTAAGGTTATATCAAAGGTATTGGTTACAAGACATATAAGGGATACACTCCCAAAAGAAATAGACAAAGGGGTAAGACCGGTTAGTGCTATATCGCCAGGTGTTATGGGAATAACAGGTATAGAAACGGCAGAAATTGTAAAAGGCGTTGTAGATAGATTAAATCCAGATATAGTAATAGCTATAGATGCTTTAGCTACTAGAAAAACATCTAGAATAAATGCTACTATACAAATGTCAGATACTGGAATTGCACCAGGTGGTGGTATGGGTAATAAAAGAAAAATTTTAAATAAAGAAACTTTAGGTGTTCCAGTTATAGCTATTGGTGTACCTACTGTTGTAGATGCAGGTACTTTAGTTAATGATACAATAGATTTAATGATAGATAGTTTAGTAAATGAAGTAAAGGCTGGAAAAGAGTTTTATCAAATGATAAAAGATTTAGATAAAGAAGAAAAATATAATCTTATTAATAATATTTTAAATCCTTATACAGGCAATTTATTTGTTACACCAAAGGAAGTAGATGCTACAATAGAAAGACTTGCAAAGATAATAGCTAATGCTATTAATATTGCTATGCATCCAAGCATAGATTTTAATGATATTAATAGGTATATAAATTAAAATATTGCTAATTTATGTATAAATTTATTGATTAAGAAAAAATTTTAAAAAAAGTGTTGACATAATTATTTAGTTATGTTATTATTTATAGGCACTCAAATGAATGAGTGTTTGTACATTGAAAATTAAATAACAAACACAACGCGATATATAGTATATATCGTGAGCCAGACATAGATATTTAATGAATTAAATATTAAGTTTAAAGAG